>NZ_JBVVNT010000003.1:0-956818 GCF_055810735.1 Priestia sp. ST2
AATAAGCTCTTAACAGATGTAACATTTCTCAGATATTTATGCAGTTTTTTAAGTGAGAAAGCAACTAAAATTTCAGCAAAGTATACACAAAATCAGGCCTATCCACTCGAGAACCGTCTTGCTGCCTTTATAATACTGTCGGCTGATGATAACTTTTATAAAGAAAAACATACTGAAGTATGTGAGTATTTAGGTGTATCATATCGCCATCTGCTACATGTACTAGCTCAACTATGTAAAAAAAATATTATTGAAAAGCAGTCACAAGGCTACATCATTAAAGACAGAGAATATCTTGAAAAACTAGCTAAATTAAATTGAAAATACTTATAATAATTTTGCTTTAAAATAAAGATAATTACATGTATAATTCATACATTTTTAATTAACATAATGAATGTTTTCGGAACACATCAAATATCCACGCAATAGGCTATTGCAAATTTGCTATGCAAAGGTTGCATAGCTGCTGCAACCTTTGAGCAAAATACTCAAGATGGGTAGCGTCCCTTCATTACACTTTCTATTTCATTACACCTAACAAACTACCTCGCCACCTTTCTAAACGGCTTAGGGGTAGTTTGTTTTTTTTAAAAAAACAAGTCATAGAACTTTAAAGACAAGCATATAATCTAAAGAAGGACTCAACATACCTATAAATTGAACTAGTCGATACCCCTTGAATGCATTTATTCAGGGGGTATTTGCTTTTTATATGAATTAAAACATCCTAACTAAAGCAAACTACTTAAAATGACTCATGACATAGTCATCTGTCCTTGATACTGGTAAAGTGTAAAGAAAGCTACTGATTAGGTGTCCCAGTAGCTTTTTTCTGTTTTCAACCTGTATATCGTATACAAGGTTAGTTACCATAATCACAGTTATCGGTGGTGAAAAATAAGCAGTCCTCTTATTAAGGACTGCTTATTTTTCTTATAGGTCTTTATATAGCTCTCCTGATTTAGAAGGAACAAAAACAATCGGATAGTCTATACCTAATTGTTTTTTTACTTGTTCAAAGAGCTGTAGGCCTTTTTTGTTATATTCCTTTTCCATTTCTATTCCGTTTTCCCTTAAAGAATCGGTACTAAAATCAATCCAGTTTCCGTAATCATCAACCCACTCTTCAAGCTCACCTTTGAGATTTTCAGACAAAGGAAATTCTTCAAAATCAAGGTTTTCTCCACAATCACTACACCAGATGGGATCTGCAGAGAAATCAGCTTCTAATTTATATGTATTATGTTTGCAGTTTTCCTTATTAAATAAGCTTTTAAAGAACATACATTACCTCCATTTATATTCTTTATAATACACTGGAATCTTTCCATACCCTATGTCAAAGTTAACATAATGTACCTTTAGGAATTAAATGCTAAAAGAGAGACCAAATATGGTGTCTCCCCATTGTTAATATGTATTTTGCTTAATATATCGTATCGCTTATTAGTATGTAGCTCCTAACCCTTAACTAGAATAACGCTCTGCAAGTTTATCCTTATGGGACTGAAAGATCTCTTCTAGAGGAATATCATACTTATTGGCAATCACAATTAAGTTGCCTAACACATCTCCTAGCTCTTCCGTCAATTCTTTCTTGTTTTCTTCCCAAGTACCAGCTACTTCATCTGGTCTATCTCTCCCAATCTCTAAAGCTCTAATAGCTCGTGCTACTTCACCTGTTTCTTCAGCAAGAAAGCCAATTCGAACAAAAATATCTAGGTCCGACCAACCTCTCATCTTATAGTAGTCCTTTACCCATCTTTGAAATTCTGTTAAATCCATTGATTGGTTCCACCTTCCATTTTTAAATACCAACCTAAGTTTAACAAATGATCCATTATTATGTATAATCATTAACGGTGATTTACTTAGGAGGGGATACTTTTGAAAAGACTAGCTGTATTTTGTGGCTCAAGTAACGGGGCATCTGATCTTTATATTGAAGGAGCAAAAGCTCTAGGAAGAGAGCTTGCTAAGCGTAATATTACGCTTGTATACGGAGGCGCAAGTGTCGGTGTAATGGGTGCTGTTGCCGATGCCGTTTTAGAAGAAGGTGGCCATGTAATTGGGGTTATGCCGAGCTTCCTTGAAGAAAGAGAAATTTCTCATAAAAACTTATCAGAACTTATTGTTGTCGAATCCATGCATGAAAGAAAAGCTAAAATGGCAGAATTAGTGGATGGATTTATTGCATTACCAGGTGGCCCAGGTACATTAGAGGAATTCTTTGAAATTTTCACATGGGCTCAGTTAGGCTTACACCAGAAACCATGTGGACTTTTAAACATTAATAACTATTACACACCACTTGTATCATTATTTAATCATATGACAGAAGAACAGTTTTTACAGGAAAAATATCGTTTGATGGCTCTTGTAGATACAGAACCACAGGGGTTACTTGATCAATTTAATACATACCAACCACCTTCAGTGAAAACTTATATTACAAAGGCTCAAAGCTAACATAATCACAGTTATCGGCACAAATAAAGGGCATGAGAATATAAAATCACTCATGCCCTTTATTTCGTTTAAGCTTCTCCTTGTACCTGATCCTTTATCATGACTCCAAATAAAGCAAAGAAGTTTAGCACAACTAGAAATCCATAATAAACTCCAAGTCCATCAAAAAATAGAGAGAGAATAGGAAATATAATAGATTCTAAGCCAAATAACATAATAATAATCCCAAATCCTTTAGCAAGCTGCTTTTCATTCTTAGGTGTAAACATCTTTCCATATCCAGCAATAAAAGTAGTTTTTCCTCTTCTCCATACAAGCTGCCCTACATAAATAATTAAGCAACTTAAGATACATACCAACAATACTTTCAGCATTAAGAACACACCTTCTTCCTAAACAAGGATCTCATTATATATGTAACATTTTACCATATATTTGTATTTAATAACATGAATATTATATACAGAGCTAGTTTACATAAAACGGATTATCGGAAATAAAAAAGCGTTAAGTTTATCAAAAAACTTACGCTCTTTTTACTCACAATTTATCAACTAGAGAAACTAAGTTTAGAATAGGTTGTGCCTCTTTCTCTTCTTGATATGGCTCAAAATTTATTTCACCAAGTTTTACACCTACATCATATTCACCAATTAAACTATCAAGCATAATAAACGTTGCAGCAATAAACTGATTATTTTCTTCACTATATCCTTTAATGTAAATAACAATATCTAAACAATCCATTTGTTTATTTTCTCTATACGTAAAGAAGATATCTTCTGTATTTAAAACAATATCTTCAAAATAAATTTCTTGTTCACTATTCTGTCTTTGTCTAAACGCCACAACGTTAAATTTCTCGAAGCTTGGAGCTTCTTCTACCAGCTTTATGACAGCAGGAAACGCTGAAACCATTCCTTCTGCGCTGATAATAAATTCTCTTTTTCCTTGGTTCATTTCTAGACTGAATTCAAAAGTTAAATCTTTATGATACTTGGATAATTGTAAGCCCAATTTGTTAAATAAAAGATCATAGTTCTTTTCGTCTAATTGGAAATAATCTTCGCTATTTTTTTCAAACCAAGACCAGAATTCTTTTTCAGTGATTTTTTTCTTAAATAAATTCTTTAACATAAGACCTCCAGGGGTTCTATATACATTTTTAATTCAAGTATATATCAAAAGCTTCACAAGAATATATGTATATTTCATATATCTTTAGTTAACATAAAACGTATTTCTAGGTAGTAAAAAAGCCTTTATACTAATAATAAAGGCTTTTTTGCTATTCTTTATATTTCTAATTCACATACTAATTATGAGAAAAGATTTTCAACAAAGATAATCCATCCAGTAAGTACAATTAATACGGCACTAAGTATAGTGGTTAAAACACTTCTCACAGCTGATTTGAAATTATGAACTCCAAAGAAGCCTATAATACCAACTAAAAATACAACAATTGCTACATAAAAATTTAATCTTAATAATGATGGATGAGCAAAAGTTATGAAAGTTAGACAGACACTTAGCAATAAGAAAACGAATGACCAAAGGTTTATCGCTTTTGTCATCTAAATTTATCTCCTTTATCTATAAAATCTACTGTATTATCTCATATTTATAATCTACAAATCTAGTTACCATAATCAAAATTCTAGGAACTACTATACTGTAAACATATATTGAAACTTCTTCCTCGTTAAGATGGTTATTTCGTTTGATTCTGTAAAAAATAGGCAATATAAACAAGGAACAAGAAGGAGGAATAATCCATATGAATAAAAAAATGATAATACTCTGTATTTCATTAGCTGGAGCTTTAACTACAGGATCTCTTACAGGTTGTTCTAATCAAAATGATTCATCCTCAAACACACCACAAAAAGAAAGTAACTCTGCAGAAAATAAATTAAATTTACAACGGTATTCCAAAGACGCTGATAGTAAACAAGATGAAGATTTTGATCTAGTGGGAACTTTAGAAAAAGAAACAAACGATGAGTTAACACTTGTTATTGATGATAAAAAGGTAAAGGTACCTAAGAGTAATGCGTTTAAAAAGGAAAAAGGTACACCTAAGAATAGTGATGGAAAACAAGTAAATGTAGAGATTAATGCTAAAAATCAAAATGCAGAAAGTTTAGAGTTAACTCCTCAGGCAAAAGCAGATTCAAATGGTATATACGAAAAAGATGCTGATGGAGATTACAGTATAATTGGAAAATTAATTAATGAAACCGATAATGATGTAACAATAGAAGTGTCTAGTGGAAAAAAGACTTATAAAAAATCTAAAGACTTTGAGCAAGATGACGACAATATGCCTGGAGATAGTAAAAACAAAGTTGTGCGATTAGAAGTAAAGAAGAATGATGAAGTTGAAAGTCTCGAGGTAAATCCAGAGGATCAATAAATGGAATAGAGAATTTAAGTAGCTTATTTGTGTTACCTATAATGTATGTTTTGTTCTTTTTAAAAAGGGTAAGAACCAAATAAGATCATGTTCATTCTTAAAGTGAACACTTTTCCCTTTTCCAAACTATTTCGTTGGATATAGGCGCCCTAATAGGCGTCATTTTTTTTGCACAAAAAAGGCAATCTACCACGTTTTCATGAATATAGATAGGAGAATAATAAAGAAAGGGAAGGTGTGAATGATAAGAAAGTTATCTATTCCTATTTTAACTTTAGTGATACTATGGACAATTATTCTTTGCCTAGAGAAACAAGTTATGGTGGCCTGTTTTCTATGGGTCGTTTATAGCGCCTTGCAGTTTTTCCGAAGGGAATAATTTTTATCTTCTACATAAAGATTTTTAGGAAAGTATATAAATGGTACATAAGAGGCGTTCTAATAGACCTTTGAATTTCTTTAGCAATACTACAAACTTAACCTCCTTCCATAAACAAAAGACACTGGCTCTTAACCGGTGTCTTTTGTTTATAATTTTATTTTATGCTCAATAAATTTTATAGAAATGTCATTTATATAAATTATTAGACACTTTTCAGTTCCCTTGGATCTGTTACTTTATTTTTGTATTTCTTTTCAAATTTATTAAACATGGATATATTCGCTAGTACTCCTACAGCAAACAGAAGCAATGTAAGAGAAGAGCCGCCATAACTTACAAAAGGTAACGTTACACCTGTGATAGGAAGAAGGCCCGTTACTGCTCCTAAGTTAACAAATGCTTGAATGCCAATCATGACCGAAATACCGATAGCTAATAAGGCACCAAAAGGATCGTTGCATTTTTTAGCAATTTTTAAGCCTTGCAAAATAATGAAAAATAGTAACCCTAATACAAGTAACACTCCCCAAAAACCTAACTCTTCAGCAATAACTGCCATAATAAAATCTGTATGAGACTCAGGTAGATAACCAGCCTTTTGAATGCCTTGGCCTAACCCTTCACCTGATAGCCCCCCAGTTCCTATAGCTAGGTAGGAGTTAACCAATTGGTACCCATCCCCTTGCTGATTCGCAAATGGATGGAGAAACCCAGTAAAACGAGCTAAACGAACAGGAGAAAAAACGGTAGCCATCTGTCCTGTTACTAATAAAACGATGAGCATAACAAATATTCCTACTACTCCTAACAGAGCAATCTTTAGCATGGATTTTCTAGAAATACCTGAACATAAGACAATAGCTGCAACTGTACCTAAAATAAGGAGAATTCCACCGTAATCGGGTTGTAAAGCAATTAAGAAACAAATAAAAAATACGATAAGAATAGGTGGAATAATAGCACGCTTTAGATCATTGATATACTCTTGTTTATTCGCAAAAACAGCCGATAAATATACAATGATCGTTAGTTTCGTAAATTCTAGTGGTTGTATTCTAATCGGGCCCAGTATAAGCCAACTTTGTGCATTTCCCGCGGTATGTCCAAAAATAAGGACCAAGGCAAGAAGTGTAATCACTGTTATTAATAAGATTTTTAATACTTTTTTCTCTCGATAAATTTTATAGGGAATAAAGGCAGAAACACAGAAAAAGAAGAATCCTGCTATCAGAGCAAGTTTTTGCTTTTGATAAAAATAATCCCCTTCAACACCGTAACGACTAACCGCCGTTACCATACTAGCACTGTAGACCATGACTAAACCGATGAGGCTTAGAACAATTAAGGCTACAATAAATTTGTAATCATAACATTTTACTATTTTCTTAAACATAAAAACTCCTCGTTCCTTGCAAGTGTAAAAATCTTGTTTTTATCATAAAACAAAGATTCTTAGTAGATTATATAGAGTAAAAAGAACACTCAATAGTATAATAACAGTTCCTCGTGCTTTGTTCTTTCCTACGATATAATCATTTATACCATGTAAGAGAAAAGATACTGAAACCATAAGAACGGCTATATTGTACCAGTAATCGCTATCAAAAAGCCAAGCTATACTCATACAAATAAGCAATACAATCAACGTTGCATTTCGAATTCGATTATCAATAAAAATTTGTGCATATTTCATAAAAATCTCCCACTACTATCTCTTTTATTATATATCGTTACGTTTTATCCTCTCCGTCTCACCTTATTAACTTATACACTTCTTAGACGTTCCTGTTTTAAGATTAATAATCCTCTTTCTTCCAAGAACTCAGGACATATAGAACATTTTGTTATATAATAAGTTGTTTTGTATGTTTTAATTATAAACATTAGGATAAGGAAAATAATAAAAAGCGAATCCTTTCTTTTTTATGCTATTCGTTATTATACAGCTACATTGATTTTAGAGCTTTTTTTACCTGATTAAAATATGAAGAGAGACTTATTTAGTATTCTCACACTTGAACGTGAGAAATAAGGAGAATTCCTATGTCATTGACTACTACAGATAATTTCTTTCATTTCTTAATACTAGATATCATTCTTAGTTTCCTCGTGCTTTGTTTTATTATTTTTATAGATAAATATTTTGGTGAAAATAAAGATACAAGTGAAGAAAAGAGAAGAAAGTATCAGAAAGATTTCATTGCCTTGTTAGCAGTTGGATTAATCGTTTATTTTATGTAACATACTATAATGTATAGAATCGTTAATCATATGGAGGAGCAGCAGCATGATTCGAACAATCGCTATTACACAAGACTTACATGTCAAAGAAGATATACCTCTTGATCACTTGTCTGATCCTTCAATTAAGTGGTTCTGGGTAGACCTTGCCTCTCCATCTGAGGAGGAAGCAGAAGTATTAGAGACGTTTTTCCATTTTCACCCTTTAGCTATCGAAGATTGTCTTCATTTATTACAACGCCCTAAACTTGATTATTATGAGGATTACAGCTTTTTAGTTCTTCATTATTTAAATAGCCACACATTAGATGTTGAAGAAGTAGACGTATTTATCGGAGACAATTATTTAGTGACCTTTCACTTTAAACCATTACTTAGTATTGAAACAGTACAACAACGTCTTTTGCAACATCCTAATGGATTTAATAAAGGAGTGTCCTATATTGCCTATGCGATTCTGGATCAATTAGTGGATGATTACTTCCCAATTGTGTATGAAATTGAGGATAAATTAAATGAAATTGAAAGCAAAGATGCCAAAAAGTCAATTGCTTTACTAATGAATGATGTTTTTGATATCCGAAGTGATTTATTAAAGCTTAGAAAAACCGTTCTTCCTATGCGTGATCTGCTATATCGAATTATTAATTCTGAACGTTTACATATACCTGCAGAGCAGAAAGCCTATTTCAATGACATCTACGATCATTTAATAAAATTAACAAGCATGGTGGAAGCCAATCGAGATATGACATCAGATATGAGAGATAATTACCTTTCACTCAACGCCAACCGGATGAACTCTATTATGATGACATTAACCATTATCTCCTCTATTTTTATCCCTCTCACCTTTGTTGTAGGGTTATATGGGATGAACTTTGATCATATGCCTGAACTTCACTGGCACTACGGATATTATATTGTTTTAGGAATTATGGCTTTAATGACAATTGGCATGATTCTTTGGTTTAAACAAAAAGGCTGGTTTAACGTCAATAAGTAGCAGGATTTTTTCTTTCTATACATAAGTTTTTAGTACATTGAGAAAACTACTCAAGACGCCGTGAGGCATCTGCGAAAATCCTTACTGCAATAGAGCAGAAAAACCTACTAATCTCTGGGGTGAGTCCCCTGTCCAGTAGGTTTTTCACTTTTTTTAGCTGTATACGATATACGCCTGTAGTTGACGGAATGTAAATTTTCGGCACAAAAAAGCCTTTAGATTTATAAATCTAAAGGCTTAAAATATGCTTAACACTTTATTAGTTATATCTGATTAAAAGCTTAGTAAAAATAAGTCCACTTAATGATGGGAACAATAAATAAGCTCCTAGTGCTCCTAAAGCCATTCCATCCCATCCGCCTACTACCAAAATGCTAATTGCAATTATAGTTAAAGAAATGACAAATCCAATGTTAAAAACTTTATCCCCTATGTGTTTATCAGAGTTTCTTTTTCTTTGAAGCGAATGAAATATATACGCCAATATTAAAGCAGCTATAATCGTCCCTAAAATGATCTTAACATCCATAGAATACCCCTTTTATCCTTTTAATTCCATTTTAACAATAATATTGGGTAAAATCACTATGTATATGATATGCATTGCTAGTTTACATAAACACTCTTTCCGGAAGACACGAAAAAGAGAACCCTGTGCGCCACTTGGGTTCAGCTAAGAGTCCCTTTTCCGGAGTATACATCTTTTTATACATTGTTGATATGACTACATTCTTTGGATAGTTGAAAGAAACGAGAATGTATAAAAAGCGCTCCTTTTATACATATGTTAACCCCTATAAAAAATAGCCTATATGCGAAAAATATGATGAAAATAGCTTATTCCATACATCAAATATGTATGAGCTCTACTAAAAGCAGCCGAAATAATCACGGTTGCTCTTTTTTTGCCTAAAATCGTGTTGCTAGCGAACTCATACGTAAAATTAAAAGTCTTTTCGTGAGTAGTTGTATTAGTAATTTTCTCATACTACCTCTTATTTTCTTCAACACAAATCAAATAATACGTTTAGGAGGTGTTTTTATGCCAGAACACAGTTTCAATAAAACACATAATAATAACAATCATAGCAATAGTTATGATACAAACGGTGGAAGTATCCAACCAGTAGATGTACCCCAATCTGTCGGAAATAAAATTCCTGCTGAAAACGATGGACTAACTGGAAAAGTAAATGCAAACCTCGGATACCCTCCAAAAAAATAGCACGAAAAAACCGCCCTACAAAAGTAAGGCGGTTCTCCGATAAGTTTTATCTTACAAAACTAAAACCATGTAGAATCTTTATATTTTGGAGATTATACCATTTAACAAAAAAAAGAGCAACCCTAAAGTTACTCTTTTTCTCAGCAAAAACTAAAACAAAATGTGTGCATTGGTGCTCAAGGAGTGTTCAATAAAGTATAAGTTCAGGAATAATAAGAGCTTCATCATAGATAAAAATAGACCATTTTACCATGTTGTTGCAGATAAAATTCATTATGATGCCTGACTTTTTTAGATAGCGAGCTTTTCTTAAGTCATTAATATAAGTGATAACTGTATTTTGTATAAATAATCAAGTTTTAAAGAAGAAAGCTCCGTTATGAATCAACAAGCCCTGAAACTGTTAATTATCTATTTTTTTAATTTAAAGTACGCATATGCACTCAACATGATAGCTACCATCATTATACAAGTAAGAGGAAACAGGATAGTATTAACAAAATGATCATAAAACCAACTATACAGAAAAATCACCTCACATAGTTTAAATTCACATTGATAAGCACTAGTTTAGAAGGATTCACGGATTGTAAGAGTTATTTCCTCCTCAGAAAAATCAAGCAAATGAACCTGTTACTCTCTCTGCTTCTTTCTATTTTTCAAGAAAGCAACAAGAAGCAGCAGAAGAGGAATAATCGCAGAGAGGGGAATATACAAAACAAACATCTCTATCCCCAATCCTTCATGGAGGTGTTCTTGAAAATTGCTAGAAATCGTCATTGACATAAATAGAATCATAAGCCCTATAGGATATGAAAGTCGTGAAGGTGATTTAATCTTAAATAAGTTGGCCGTTCCTATGACAGCCGCATAAAGCAACACACTTATCTTAAAGAAGCCACCGGTAACTAAAGCAATCATAAAAAACACATCAAGACGTTCTAAAAAGTTAGCTACTTGGATGCTTTGTATGGTGCTAAGAAGAGGAAATTGGGAACGTTCAGTCAAATCAACCCCAAGTACACTAATGTTAATCAGCATGGCAATAGTCAAGTTGATGCCAGCTAATCCTGATGCACATAACATGGTCACTTTGGCTTTCTTTGGGTTTTTTAAATACGGTAAAATCATTGTAAACACAATCGCTTCACTGAAAGGAAAATACAAGATTTGAGTAAAAACAACTTTCAAGGGTTGGAATATCCCTTCTTCAAGTACTGGTTGTAAGTTCGTAATATCGATTAATCCTGAACATACAATCAGAATAAAGCCAGTGATGGCTAGGATATACATGATTATAAAAAAGATTTCTCCGGATCGCGCTATTACTTCGATACCTTTGCGAACTGTATAAATAATAACAAGAATCAATAAAGCATTCGCAATAAACAAAGGGGTATCGGGATAGGCAAAGGTTAACAGCATCTCGCCGATATCACGTAGAACCCTTGCTACATTATAGATAAAATAAAAGATATAAAGAAAGGCCAGTACGCTTCCTATGGCTTTACCTAAGATTTTCTGCATGTACTCTGTAGGTAAAATATCTGGATAGTACGAGTAAAGTTTATTATAGACTAGAAACAGAACAAAACTGAATACGGTTCCAAGCAGAATCGCAAGCCAAGAGTCCTGTTTTGCGTCCATAGCAATAGGTAACAATAAAGTAGTACCCAGCTCAAACAAAACCATTAGGATAAAAAGCTGACTGGCACTAATTTTAGCTTTTTCCATTCAACTGGCCTCCTTTTCGATTACGTTAAAGCGATTTTCTGTTTCTTTTAAATTGTTCTTTAACCTTCTTATCACTTGAGATTCTTTGAACATTATGTAGTGGATAGTAGATTTAATTTAAAGTTAGTTCTAGGCTAAAAGCATTCTTTCTATGAATGAAGCTTTCATTAGGCAATTTAACAAGGATGACAATATTCCATATGAAAATTAGCTAGTTAAATTTGTTTTTCCCATGCTTCTTCCTATTTTTAAAGAAAGCTACAAGAAGAAGAAAAGGAGGAACAATTCCAAGCAGAGGAATATGTATAACAAACATGGCCACCTTTAGTCCTTCATGATTATGCTCTTGAAGATTGCTCGCAATGGTAATAGACAAAAAGAGAATGATTAGCCCCAAAGGATATGATAACCGTGAAGGTGATTTAACTTTAAATAAACTAGCAGTTCCTACGACAGCTGCGTAAAATAATACACAGATTTTAAAGAAGATAGTGATGATTAAGGCAAGCATAAAAAATACATCAAGACGTTCTAAAAAATTAGCTACTTGGATGCTCTCAATTGTGCTAAGAAGTGGGTATTGTGAACGTGCAGTTAAATCAACACCCAGTACACACACATTAATAAGCATGGTAATAATTAAATTGATTCCACTTAATCCTGTTGCGCATAACATAGTTACCTTTGCTTTTTGGGGATTGTCTAAATAGGGCAAAATCATCGTAAATACAATGACTTCCGTAAATGGGAAATACAACGTTTGAGTAAATACCACTTTTAGGACAGGGAATAAGCCTTCTTCCAAAATAGGTTGCAAATTTTTAATCTCAATTAAACCAGAAGAAACAATTAAGATAAAGCCAGCAACCGCAAGGACATACATAAAAATAAAAAGCAGTTCTCCTGATCGAGCTATGACCTCAATTCCTTTTCTAATGGTATAAATAATGACAAGCATTAATAATGCATTCGCGATGAATAAAGGTGTGTCCGGATAGGCAAAGGTTAACAGCATCTCACCAAAATCGCGTAGAACCCTTGAGGCGTCATACATAAAGTAAAGAATGTAAACAAAAGCCAGTACGGTTCCAAGTACTTTCCCGAGAATCCTTTGCAGATACTCTGTAGGCAAAAGATCGGGATAATAGGTATAAAGCTTGTGGTAGATTAACAATAGAACGAAACTGAATACCATTCCAAGCAGAATCGCAAGCCACGCATCTTGTTTTGCATCTATTGCAAGAGGTACCAATAAAGCACTACCCAGTTCGAATAGAACCATTAAGATAAAGAGCTGACTAGAACTAATTTTAGCTTTCTCCATGCAATTGGAACCTCCTTTTTGTTTTTATTTAAAGCAACCTTTTGTCTTCTTGAATCTTTTTTTAACGTTTTCATCACTTGCTATTTTTGAACATTATGTAGTAGATTGCTTTAAGGTTAACTCTAGACTAAAAAGATTCTTTCTACTGGTAAGTACCTTACTAAGGAATATAACGATAACGAAAATGTTCTATATGAAAATTAGTTCATCAAATGTGTTTACCCTGATGCTTCTTCTTGTTTTTTATGAAAGCTACAAAAAGAAGGATAGGAGGAATTATTGTGAACAGAGGAATATGTAGAACAACTTTGGCTACATGTAATCCTTCATGAAGGTGTTCTTGGAAATTACTCGCGATTGTGATAGATAAAAATAAAATAACGATACCTAAAGGATACGATAGCCTTGAAGGTGATTTAACTTTAAATAAGTTAGCTGTCCCTATGGTGGCCGCATAAAATAATACGGTAATTTTTAAAAAAATCCCAATCACCATAGCAAGCATAAAAAATACATCCAGTCGTTCTAGAAAATCAGCTACTTGGATGCTTGCTACTGTACTAAGAAGAGGAAATTGCGAACGTGCAGTCAGGTTAACGCCAAGCATACTAATATTGATGAGCATCGTAATAACCAAATTGATTCCACTTAATCCCGTTGCACATAGCATGGTCACCTTTGCCTTCTTAGGATTATTTAAATATGGCAAAATCATCGTAAATATGATAGCTTCGGTAAACGGAAAATATAAAGTTTCAGACACTGCAACCTTTACAGATGGTAAAAAGCCATCTTCCAAAACAGGTTGTAAATTTTTAAACTCAATTAAACCAGAAGAAATGATTAAAATAAACCCAGCAACCGCAAGAACATACATAAAAATAAAAAGCAGTTCTCCTGATCGAGCTATGACTTCAATTCCTTTTCTGACTGTATAAACAATGACAAGCATTAATAATGCATTGGCGATGAATAAAGGCGTATCAGGATAGGCAAAAGTCAACAACATTTCACCAAAATCACGTAGAACTCTTGAGGCATCATACATAAAATAAAGAATGTAAACAAAAGCCAGTACGGTACCTAGTACTTTACCTAAGATTTTTTGCATATATTCTGTGGGTAAGAGGTTGGGATAATAGGTATAAAGTTTATGGTAAACTAAAAATAAAACGAAACTGCCTAACATTCCCAATAGAATCGCAAGCCATGCATCCTGTTTGGCTCTGATGGCAAGAGGTACCAGTAAAGCACTCCCCAGCTCAAATAAAACCATTAGAATAAAGAGCTGATTGGCACTAATTTTTGCTTTCTCCATTTAACTGGCACCTCCTTTTCCTTATTTTTGATTCTCTTTTACTCCTGAAAGAAATGACTTGTTTCGTAAGCCAGCGCGACGTACATAGGCTTCCACTGTAATATCTACATCTAACTTCGGAAAGTACACATCATTCCATTCCATTTTCATTTTCTTAAATTGATTTGGTCTAGTACGGTGAACTACTTCTCCAAATCCCAAAATATCCGTTTTGTTTTTTTGGGCACGTTCAATAGCTGTCTTTAGCTCTTTTTTAATTTCTTTCCTCACGGATTGTTCGATTTTTGTAATGACCTTTGGATTGGTGATATCAACAGGTACCTCCATGTCACCGATATCTCCTTCAACACGTGTATGAACAGAAATATGAGGTTTGCCATTCTTCACTTGAGTAGACACACTTGTTTTTTGTCGTACAGTTTGATAAGCAATAGCTTCTTTCTTTCCTGCCCAATCAATATTAATATCCGTTCCTTGGATTTTATCAAGAATCCATACCGTTCCTCTTGCTGGTTTTCCATACAACCAATCTACTAGCTTTCCCTGTTTTAAGACAGCAATTCCAGAAGCACGAAGCGTTGCTTCGGGTGCACTTTCCTGAAGGTTATCCAGCTTTTGTGCTTGCTGGGGATTTCCATCTAGACGAAATCCTGATACGACAGTTCCTCTTCCAGGAGATTCAAGGCTCTTCATCACCTCTTGAAGCGATGTTTTTACATTCTCTCCCCATTTTCTTTCCGTAAATTCTAAGGTTTTCAGCACTTTATTCGCTGGAATCTTATCAACCGGCGTTAACGTTTTCACTAGATCAGCTGCGGACGAATGGTTGGCAATCACGAGGGTGGAAGTATTTCGAAATTCTGGATCTCGATCAAACGCATCAATTAATGTATCAAGCCCTTCTTCTTTAGCCAATTTTTCACCAACCACGACCAAGTTTGTATGAGCATAATACAATCGTCGAGAAATTCTGCCCGAAGCCCGTCTACTTGCTTCGACTACATTGTCTCCTGAAGCTGAATAAATGGTAATAGGAGGGCTTTGAGTACCGCCTCCCCCTCCTTGTATACCAGCCACATTCCCTGGATTAATAATTTGGAGCGTTATGTGATATCTTCCATCTTTTGTTTTATCGACGCCCAGAGCTGCCACGATAGCAAGGTCAGTTAACTCTTTTTTACTCCAACAACTGGTGAGCAAGATGGTTACCGTCATCATCAATAAAAGAAAAACTCCTTTACGCTTCATTGTTGTCACCTTCTTCAAAATCACGATTCACCATACCACGAGATGCAGGGGGGTGCGGGTTTTGATTTGATCCTTCTCGAACCGTGTTAGCAGTAATTAATCGCGGTCTTTGTCTCAGTGTCCACCACGGTAATCTTATAACGGTATCTCCATTGTTTACAGGGATGAAGGGAGCAAATGGAGCCATATAAGGTACCCCAAACGAACGTAAACTGCATAAATGTACAACCATCATTAAAAGGCATAAAATGATGCCATAGAAACCAAATGTTGCTGCGCCAATCATAAACAAAAACCGAATTAAGCGAGCTGAAATCGCCATATCAAAAGAAGGTGTGGCAAAACTGGCAATGGCTGTGATCGATACAATGATAACCATTGCTGGTGACACAATACTTGCTTGAACGGCTGCTTGACCAATTACAAGGGCCCCGACAATGGATACGGCTGAACCAATAGCTTTAGGTAAACGTATCCCTGCTTCTCGTAAGATTTCAAAGGTTAGCTCCATAAGAAGGGCTTCCACAAATGCTGGAAAAGGAACAGCTTCCCTCTGTGCCGCAATTGCTACAATGAGCGTGGTTGGTACCATTTCCTGATGGAAGGTTGTTACCGCGACATAGGTAGCAGGCGCGATTAACGAAATCATAAACATAAAAATACGTAAAAGGCGAATTGAGGTTGCAATGTCAAAACGCGCATAATAATCTTCAGCCGATTGGAAGAATTGCATGAACAAAGCAGGTGCAATCAGTACAAAGGGGGTTCCATCCACAAATATAGCAATCCGCCCTTCTAGTAGGTTTCCTGCTACAACGTCAGGTCTCTCCGTGTTGTACATAGTTGGAAAAGGGGTGAATGTTTGATCCTCTATTAGTTGTTCAATATAACCTGATTCCAAAATGCTATCGATATCAATTCGCTTCAATCGCTGACGAATTTCTTTAACGACTTTATCATTGGCAATGCCATGTATGTACATAAATGTCACATCTGTCTTTGTTACGCGTCCTACTTTTAAAGACTCCATCCATAAATCAGGGGTTTTAATGATGCGGCGTACCATAGCTGTATTGGTCCCAAGAGACTCGGTAAAGGCCCCTTTTGGTCCTCGAACCACCATTTGAGTAGTAGATTCCGCGATGGAACGTTTTTCTCCACCTTTGGTGCTAGCACTTAGTGCTTGTTTTACTCCATCCACTAGGATAAGAGTATCTCCTGCCATTAAAGATGCAAATAAATCATCCAAGCTAGTGATGGAGGATATGTTTCCAATTGTCATTATATCTTTAGAAAGGAGGTCTATCGCATTGTGCTGATTTAATTCTTCTTTATGATCATCCTTCATCATAGATTGCAGTAGATAATCTTGAATCGACTGATTGTCTACAATTCCTTCTACATAGACAATCGCTGTTTTTATGTCGGAAGCCCCTCCCATTTTTATCTCACGAATAACGACATCTGAACTATTTCCGGTTTTCTGCTTAATCATGTTAAGGTTGTCTGATAATGAAAATTGTATCCATTCTATTTGATGATCAGGAGTTTGATTTTCTTCACTCTGTGATCGTTTCTTTTTTGGTTTGCGATCTTTAAAAAACGAAGGCATAGATTTAAGCACCCTTCTTTAAATTTTTATTAATTTAACCATATAGAAACTTTTTATGTAAAAATTAACAATAAATATTTATGTATCATCATAGAAGAAAAAGAAAAACCTATTAAATGGAGCGTGATTGATATGAAAATCATAGGTATTAGCCTTTTAATGATGGGATGCTTAATGGGATTTTCTTTAGGCATTGATATTCTTCAAGGATTTGATGTTTCTCAGGCGTTGTACAACGCCTTGAGTCCTTTTCGAGTAATGGAAGTTGCCGAATTATTTGTGCTCTTTTTTCTTCTTTTTCTTTTTTTTGCTGAATCTGCATATCTTTTTATAAAGAAGAGGAATCAAAGCAAGTAACTGCATACTTATAAATCGCTTTTTGAAAAAAGGAAATGGAAATAATAGAGATGTAGTTCAGGCTATTCGTTTCAATTGGTTCTTTTATTAATCAAGATTCACATAAGATAATTCATTGTCTATATTCATTAACTGGTTTTTTATCCACTCCTTCACATTGTTCATTCTGGAATCAAACGCCATTTGAAAGAGACCAGTTAACTGAAAATCGGTGAAATGACTTCCTTTTAATTTGAGAAAAGCCTCCTCATAAGAAGAGAAATGAAGCTGTCTGAATAAAAAATCGACCATTGCCTCCCGAACGTATTCTTCATTTTTCCAACAATTCATGGGAACATGAGCAAATTGCCAAGGTTTAAAGACTCCAGGATAAACAGCCTCTACTACTTGAAAAGGGGATTGGCCGAACAGGGAAAAGACACCTCTCAGGCTATGTTGACTAAAAAAGTGAATATTAACCTGAATAGGAATCTCTTTAAGAGGGATTTTTAGTTTTTCCTCTATTACGTACTTTACTGCTTCAATAGCTCGTTTTCTTCCTTCGTCTCCATCCCAATATTTATCAGGAACTTGTTGAAACTGCCAAGCTTTAAATCTTCCTGGATAAGCGTTATCAATGACTTCGTAATAATTCCATTCATAAAGCATAGCAGGTGGTTTAAGACGGTTAGACCATAAAGTGCCTGCCGTTACCTGTAGAGGAATCTCGTGAATAGGAATCGATAATCGTTGCTCAAGTAGATAGCATGTCATATAGCGCATATATTTTTTTCCTTCATTACCTACAAAGAAATAGTTAGGAAAACGTTTTCTTTTCTTTTCTAGAACATCTTGGTAAATATCGATGACTTGTTCTCTATTCACTATCCGAAGCCCCTTTTGAGAAAGTATATTTGTTTATTATTATGTATAATAATGGGATTTATATACGGATGGAGCTGAATCTGATAAGATACATAATGAAAAGAAAAGCTACTGATCCTTTATCAGTAGCTTTTCTTTTCATTATGTAAATAGGGATATGGGAATTGATAAAGGAAAAATAATATACGTGTGCATATTGATTCTTGAAACCAAACTCCAACAAGTCCGCCATCCTTTCTAAGCTACGATTTTTTTGTGTTTAAAACAAAAATGTAATCGCTTTCCACTTTGAATTGTTGTAAAATAAAAAAGGCATGTTAATTGGAGATTTTTCGAAATGTCATCTTAACTCATTGAGCCTATTCCCACATAACAGCACAAGGGAATAGGTTTTTTTATGCAATTATAGATATAATATTTAAACCCAAATTTGAAATAGGATTATTTGTATAAATTTAACAATAACACAAAATATACCGTTCATAAAAGTATACTTTTACGAACTTTTCTTTTATATAAGAAATCTATCATTCTCACCGTCCGTTTAACTCAAATAACAAAATACGAACGTCCTTTTAAATACATGCACCTTAACGAACGTTTGTTGATAAAACAAAAGATATTTATATGTGAAAAAACTCGTCTAAAAATTGCTTACCTCTTAGAGGTAAGTTTATTTTAGACGAGCTTCTATAATAATTATAAAACAAACGTTAATAACGAAGCGTACAATATAAGAGATTAATATGCATTCACAGCTAGTTTAGAGTCGTTAAAATAAATAACCTCCGAAAGGATCTTACAGCCTTGGATTTCTTTAAAAGCTCTTCTTGCTTCTATTTCGTTTTCATATTCAAACATCGTAGTATTGTTTAAATTTGAATAAGTAGTGATTATCCACATAAAAATAGCTCCTTTATTTGTATTGACTTTAAATTTAAGAGATATTTTTCTCTACTTCTATTTTTGTTATATTCCTTCTGTTTTTTGTAAGAAAGAAAGATCCTACAATGAATAAAGCTATTAGTAAAGTTAAAAGGAACTGTGTACGTAAAGAATCAATAAAAGGCATTGCGATAAAAATACTAGTAATGCCAGCAATCGTGCCGTATGTTAAGTAAGGAAACAGCCACATTCTTATTTTGAGTTTCTCAGGCTGCTCCTTTTCATAACTTTTACGCATACGTAATTGAGAGAAAGCGATTACCAAATATACAAGAAGAGCGACTCCCCCAGAAGCATTGACTAGAAACAAAAAAATCTTATCAGGAGAAAGATAATTAAAACCTACGCTGATATAAGAAATAATTGTACAGCCTATAATTGCATTAAAAGGAATTCCTTTTCTATTTACCTTTAAAAACAGTTTAGGAGCATCTCCTTTCTGAGCCATAGAAAATAACATACGAGAACTTGTATAAAGACCTGAATTTAAGCAAGAAAGTACAGCTGTTAACAAGATAAAATTCATTACTTGAGCTGCTGCTGGAATATTGACAATTTCTAAGAGCGATACAAAAGGGCTTTTCATCAAACTTGAAGAATCCCAAGGAAGAACTGTTACAAGAATCAGGATAGAGCCAAGATAGAAAAGTAAAATTCTGTAGATGACGGTATTTGTTGCGGATATAATTGCTTTTTCTGGATGAGGTGATTCACCTGCGGCTGTGGCTACAATCTCTGTTCCCATAAATGAGAACATTACAACAGTTACTCCTAAGAAGATCGAACTTATTCCATTGGGAAGGAATCCACCTCTGTCGAGAAGGTTTGATGTACCAGGTGATTCTACTCCTGGTATAAAACCACATATAATAGCTCCTCCAAGGATTAAAAACAGACCCAAACTTACTACTTTAATTAAAGAAAACCAATATTCAAATTCACCAAAAGATTTAACAGAAAATATGTTAGTTAAGGTTAACAGAAAGGTAAGAATTAGGCTCACGGACCAGGATGGCAAAGAAGGAAACCAATATTGAATAATTGTTGCACCAGCTATTGCTTCTACTGCAATAACAATAACCCAAAAGAACCAGTACAACCAACCAATAGTATATCCAGCCCATGGTCCAAGTGCCTCTCTGGCGTAAGTAGCAAACGACCCACTCGATGGATTGGCTGTTGACATTTCACCTAGCATCCGCATTACTAAAATGACTAATAAACCAGCAAATGCGTACGAGATAATCGAACCAGGTCCTGCAGTATTAATTAATGTTCCACTTCCAATAAATAGTCCAGCACCAATGACACCACCAAGAGAAATCATGGTGATATGACGTGTTTTTAGTTCTTTTTTGAGCTCAGGCTGTTGATCATGCATATCCTATAACCTCCTTTGTAAAAATTAATATTCCTATCCATAAAGTAAGGAAATTTAATAGTTGAGTAGAGAAGAAAGTCGTCAGAAAAAGCCTTTGCTCACATAACAAAGGCTATTTAATTTTTTTGACAGAACCTCAATTAAATCTAAATATTATGAAAATTTAGATATTTATTTAGAAAAAAAGCCTTTTAATGCAAATGCAACATTTTGTGGTCTTTCTGCCATACGACGCATAAAATATCCAAACCAGTCATTTCCAAAAGGGACATAAACACGCATTTTATAGCCTTCTTTAGCTAGACTCAACTGCATATCGGTTCTAAATCCGTATAGCATTTGAAACTCAAATTGATTACGATTGATGTGATGTTTTTCAGCAAATTCTTTTACTTTTTCGATAATATTATGATCATGAGAGGCAATAGCTGTATAGCTTCCACTTAATAAATGTTCTTCAATAATTCTCATGTAATTATTATCTATTTCCTTCTTTTCTTGGTAAGCTACTGTAGGAGATTCTTGATAAGCCCCTTTAACCAATCTAAGAGAAATGCCTTTTAAGTCTTTTACATCTTGCTCAGCTCGAAATAAGTATGCTTGAATAACTGTACCTACGTTATCATAACTATAAGTTTGACGTAATTTTTTTAAGATATCTAACGTAATTTGGCAATGTGCATAGTCTTCCATATCAATTCGTACAAAATTATTATATTTTTTTGCCGTTTCAAGGATTCGACGCATATTTTCCATACAGAAATTTGGATCAATATCCAGACCAAGCTGGGTCATTTTAACGGATAGATTACAATTTACCCCTGATTTCCCCATAGCTTCTAATGTACGTACGTTATATTGTGTTGCTTCTATAGCTTCTTCTCTACTAGATACAAATTCTCCTAGATGATCAAGAGTGCAAACTAACCCCTTTTGATTTAATTGATTTACTTTTACCATGGCACTCTCAATTGTATCCCCCGCCACAACTTGAGAAGCTCCAAATTTAAGACCCCATTTTTTTGCAGCCTTATTTAGTACTCTATTTTGAGAAGCATGAAGAAAAACATTTTTTGAAACCTCTGCTAACATGAAAATCCCCCCCTAAATATATGTACCTTTCTTTAAACCCGGGACAGCCTCGAAAAGCTGTCCCATTGTTTTTAAAGTGATGTACTTGTTGTTTTTGCTTGCATGTGCAGGATTAAGTAATCCGGTCCTCCTGCTTTTGAATCAGTTCCAGACATGTTAAATCCACCAAACGGATGATAGCCTACAATTGCACCTGTACAACCACGGTTGAAATAAAGATTACCTACATGAAATTCTTCTTTTGCTCTTTCAATATGGGCAGGTGTATTAGAAAGTAACGCACCTGTCAAAGCATAGTCAGTGTTATTTGCAATCTCCATCATATGATCGAAATCGCGTGCTTTACAGAAAGCCACTACTGGACCAAAAATCTCTTCCTGCATTAGGCGTGCTTTTTCATCGACATCTGCAAAGATTGTTGGCTGAATGAAGTAACCCTTAGAGTCATCTGCTTCTCCACCTGTCATCAAGCGCCCCTCTTCTTTACCGATTGCAATATAAGATAATACTTTGTTGTAAGAAGCCTCATGACTAACAGGTCCCATATAAGTAGATACATCTTCTGGATTCCCTACTTTTAATGTTTTTGTTAATGCAACTGCTTTTTCAAGTACAATGTCATACACATCTTGATGAACCACAGCACGAGAACCAGCTGAACATTTTTGTCCTGAGAAGCCGAATGCAGAGTAAACGATAGAAGATGCTGCTAAATCTAAATCTGCATCTTTATCAACAACCACTGTATCTTTTCCACCCATTTCAGCAATAACACGTTTTAACCATTTTTGCCCTGGTTGTACTTTTGATGCTTTTTCATAAATACGGCAACCAACTTCACGAGAACCTGTGAATGAAACAAAACGTGTTTTAGGATGTTGAACTAAATAGTCGCCAATCTCAGGTGTAACGCCTGGAATAAAGTTTAGTACTCCTTTAGGAAGACCAGCTTCCTCCATTACTTCTACAAATTTCGCTGCTACGACAGGAGTTGCATCAGCAGGTTTTAATAAGATTGTGTTTCCTGTAACGATTGCTGCAGCTGCAGTCCCTGCCATAATAGCTAACGGAAAATTAAATGGAGAAATAATGATTCCTACACCAAGTGGGATATAATTAAATTTATTTTCTTCCCCTTCACGACTTTGTACAGGTACCCCGTCTTTTAACTTCAACATTTGGCGTGCATAAAACTCTAGAAAATCAATAGCTTCTGCTGTATCTGCATCAGCCTCATTCCAAGGCTTACCAGCTTCCTTAACTAAATAGCTTGAGAATTCATGTTTACGACGACGGATAATGTCAGCTGCACGGAATAAAATGTTTGCGCGTACTTCTGGATCTTCTTTTTTCCATGTATTGAATGTAGAAAGAGCTGTTTGCATAGCTTTTTCAGCTAATTCTTGATTCGTTTTAGACACTCGTCCAATAATCTCTACTTTATTTGCTGGGTTAATCGATACAATTTTTTCATCTGTTGTAATTAACTCTTCACCAATAACTAGAGGATAATCTTTTCCTAGTTCGGCTTGTACAGTTTCTAAAGCTTTACTAAATTCTTTTTTATTTTCTTCAAGTGTAAAGTCTGTAAAAGGCTCATGTTTATATGCTTTGATTTCTGTAAGAGTTGTTGTCATTGTACTATTCTCTCCCTTAAAAGTTTTAATAGATTTCTGATTTTAAAATCGATGTGTTTTGTAGTACTGGCCAATACTATCTTCAAATTATCAATACTTATTAGATAATTAGTTCTAAAAGTTTGAAATAATAAATTAATTTATAATTTTTAGAACATTTACTCTTTATAAGAATGTATTATAAACACCTTTGATGGGTTTTGTACATACTTTTTTTTACGAAAGTGTTCAATTCTATATTTTTGAACACTTTTGTTCATAAGATAGAATGATTATATTACTTTTAAGGTTTTATGCAAATATATGGTTAGATAATCTGACATATTTTTTATATTTAATATTCAGGTATTCCAGCATGAGCTAATAGCTTTCCTAATTGACTATCCTTTTAAAAAACGTTGTCTAATTAAAACTTTATTTTGATAAAGCTCACCCTTGTATTCATTTGAAACTGTTACAAAACTATTTTTAAATATGATTACAAATAAGAAACTATGAATAAAATTATGTAATATCTTTACTGCTATAGCTCTTAATAAATTAGATTACAGCAGAAAATTGAACTTGATACGTTGATGAAGCTTTAACAGAGGATACGAACAATTCCACTGAATTAAAACTATTGACACTACATTTACTAGCGTCATTATGATAGATAAGTCTCTAACTTACAAATGTTATCCAATCATGTAAATATGAAGTTATTTATAGTTTTTAAATTCCCCTAAAGGTAAAAATCACTATAAAATCATCTTCTAGTCAAGTAATTTGGAATAAGGAATATAGAAAGATTCCTTCACCCTAAATACTCTTTTAGTAAAATGATTGTCTTTGGAAATAAGAATGACAGCTATGTTTTAAACACCTTAGTTTTTAACGAGAATTAATCTTGGATTAACTACATTTATTTTTTATAGAAAAGATTTTAATTGGTTCCTAAAATCAAACTTATGGAAACCAAAATTACTATTTTAAATTAGTTAATGTTTTAAAATAAAGGTTAATCAATCCAAGTTAGTGAATGCCATTTCAAACATAAGTTAGATAATATATAATTGTATTATTAATTTTGACCAATATTGACTTAGGGAGGAAGAACATAATGTGTAGTAAGAGAACATTCCCTTTAGTTTCTGGCTTTCTTTCTATTGATTTGGTAAATACAGAAGTTATAAGTCATGGTCGTCGCCATGAATTGATGGTTCATGAACAAGATCTTTTAGACTGGCTTCATACAATGTATGAACAAATTCCTTCTCTTGATAGGGAGATTTTAAATATATCCAGGGATGAAGCAACTGAAATACTACCTCATATTCATGAGTTTCGCTTTACACTAAGAGAAAATTTCGAAGGAATAGCAGATGGGAATTCTATTAATAACAATTGGATCTCAAACTTAGAAAAAAACATTGAGAATGCCCCTTACGTATATCAATTTGAGTCAGGTGAACTAAGAGAAGTTCCTAAAGGCAGCAAACTAAATAAAATTTTATCTCTCTTATCATTAGATGCTTTGCGTTTGATTGCTGATGGTAAGCTACAAAAAATCAAAAGATGTAGTAACCCTGATTGTGTGCTATTATTTATTGATTTAACAGGCAGACGTAAATGGTGTTCAATGAAAATATGTGGGAATCGAAAGAAAGTAGCTCGATTTCAACATAAAAACAATAAAAAGGCTTGAATTCTTAAAATGAATTCAAGTCTTTTTTGTTACCGTCATAAACTAACCTATTAAATCAATATTGACAGGTTAGTTTTAATGAATGTAAAATAAATGAAAAATAAAAAGGAGTGAAGCATATGAGTGTCACAGGTTCAGTTCAATCAAAAACAGAAGGTACAGCTATACCTAAAAGGAGTTTCTTTTCAAAAATGGTTACTAATACAAAAAGTCCATTAAAGATTAATCTTAAGGATGCTTCCACAGGATTAATTGGAGGTCTTATTAGCATTTTAGCTCTAGGATTATTGACAGACATGACTCCAACGCCCTGGTTGATGGCGCCATTTGGAGCAAGTTGTGTATTAGCATTTGGGGTATGGAATGCTCCTTTGTCTCAACCACGAAATATCATCGGAGGACATTTAGTTGCTACTCTTGTGGGTTTAGTGATATATCATGCATTTGGAAATAATGCTTGGACTTTAGGAGTAGCTGTTGGCTTAGCGATTGCGTTAATGATGCTTACTAAGACAACACATCCTCCAGCAGGAGCCGATCCAATTGTTGTTATCTTAGGTGGGGTATCGTGGAGTTATATTATTACGCCTGTTCTAATTGGATCTTTACTTATTGTGCTTGTAGCCTTAGTCGTAAATAATTTACGAAGTGATAGAGCTTATCCAACTTTTTGGTTGTAAAGGAGGAAGAAGATTAATGATGGAACATTATATTTGCAATCAACTAAATTTTGCGCGAGAAAATACAATTAAACTAGTTTCTCATATGGATGATGCTTTCACAGAGATTATCCCAGATGGGCTAAATAATAATATAAAGTGGAATCTAGGCCATATATACGTTGTACAAGAGAAATTTGCTTTTTCTTTTGCTGGAGAAGAAATAAATATACCGGAGCATTATAACAATATATTTGCACCCGGTACCAAGCCATCAGAATGGTCTATAGAACGACCAAGTTTAATTGAACTGTTAAACTTATTAACACTACAGAATCAGCGCTTGAATCTTATACTACCAAAAAAATTAGGCGAAAAGAGCTTACAGCCATACATAACCTCTACTGGTCTAAAGTTAAGGTATATAGATGAATTTCTGAGTTTTTGTCTATATCACGAAGGAATGCATTATAATGCTCTTAAAAATATCAAATCTATTTTAAGTTAACTGGAATAATGTGTTTTTTAATATGGGGTTAACCTTAAAATAAACACAATTCATTTTTTATAGAAAAGGTTTTAATTAGTTCTAGAATTAAAATCATGGTAACTAAACACGAAAAGAAAAAGCCTGTATCTAAGGAGATACAGGCTTTTTTCTCACTCCACTTTTAAATGATAGTTTGTATTCCTTTTCCTATAGGATAGCAATAATCGGGAAAAGGTATGATATTCCACTGGATAAAGAACGTTTGTTCGTATATAATATACAGAACAAACGTTCTTTTATTTGAGGAGTATTTTCAATGGAGGATGAACAGTTACCAAACAGAATCATTATATGTATCGACATGAAGGCGTTCTATGCGCCCGTTTCTTCTGTCATAAGAGGATTAAATCCGTTGAAAACAAAGCTTGCGGTAGTAGGAGATATCAAACGGTCGGGATCCGTTGTATTAGCTACCACGCCATTATTAAAGAAAGAAGGGGTCAAAACAGGAAGTCGTCTTTTCGACATTCCTAAAAGGAAAGATATTCATGTGGTGAATCCATCTATGGAAAGATATATCAAGGCTTCGACCTATATTTTGAGCTTGGTGTTACAGTACGTGGCTCCTGAGGATTTTCATGCCTATAGTATTGATGAGCTGTTTATTGATGCGACAGCTTCGCTACATCTATTCGCTCATACACCAGAAGAATTAGCCCATAAGATTATTAATGAGATTTATCGTAAGACACGCCTGACAGCTACGGCAGGCATAGGCCCTAATCTCTTACTGGCCAAGGTAAGCTTAGACCATGAGGCAAAGAATAGCCCAACAGGAGTGGCGTATTGGCGATATGAGAATATTCCCTTTAAATTGTGGGCTATTCATCATCAATCGCACTCATTATAGCGTTGACTCCTTCATTTCCGTTAAGCTTATATGTACCAAAACCTATAGCAGGCTAGGTTACCCCGTCATTAAGGGTTATTTCAGGAATTACTTTACTCATTATTATCCACTCCTTTCGATCATGCTCTAAGATTGGCATATATTATCCAATACTTGAATAAATTTGCACCACTCATTTTCACAAAGGAGTGGTGCTGTCAAACAATCAAAAAAGTGATTACGGAGAAACCTCCGTTTTAAACTCATTAACTTCGCACTTTTCTGTTTCTTTCTTGTTTTTAGTTAACGTAAAGAAAGCTACAAAACCTAAAAGCGCCGTACTAAATAAAATAGCAGCCATCGGAATAGCTGTGGTTTCGTTAATACCCACTAAAGGAGAAACAATTGATCCTAAAGTTAGTGGAAGCATGCCTAACACGGCACTCGCACTTCCTGCTCTATGTCCTTGATTTTTCATTGCCAATGTCACCGAGCCTGTGATTGTCATTCCTATAGAGATCATGTAAATAAAAATGGGAATAACAATCGTAGCCAGCGGCCCTTTAAGCATGGTCATGATAAGAAGTACGCTAGTAGCACTTACAGCCGTAATCACGGCAATGCGAAGCAGGCTTCTTTCATGAAGAATTCCGCTAAAGCGCCCAATAATAAAGCTTCCAGTCACAATGGCTAAGCCGTTAATGCCAAACAAAATGCTAAAAACTTGCGGAGAAACATGGTAGATCCCTTGATAGACAAATGGAGTGCCTGATACATAAGCAAAGCTACCTCCGTGGACCAGTCCGACAATTAAGGCATACCCAATAAAAGAACGGTCTTGTAATAGACTGCCCATCGTGCGAATGGAATGACCAATTGAACTTGGCGTTCTATTTTCAATTGGCAAAGTTTCTTTTAAACGCATTGAAATTGTTAAAACAATTAAAAGGCCTATTAAACTTAAAAACAAGAAAATAGTATGCCAGCTTGCAAAAGGAAGAAGCAAAATAGCACCTCCGGCCATTGGTGCTATCATTGGCGCAAAGGCATTGATAACCATTAACAGAGCAAAAAACTTCGTAAGCTCTCTTCCACTAAAAACGTCTCTGACAATGGCTCGAGAAAGAACAACTCCTGCCGAAGCTGTAAACCCTTGTAAAAAGCGTGCGATGACTAAAGCTGTAATAGTAGGAGCCAAAGCACAGAGCAAGGACGATATCATAAATAAAGAAATGGAAATGAGTAAAGGTCGTTTTCGTCCCTTCGCATCACTGATTGGACCGATCACGATTTGACCAATGGCAAGGCCTAGTAAACACGATGTTAAACTAAGCTGAACAAGTGAAGCTCGGGCATCTAAATGATCAGCAATAGCAGGGAAACTTGGCAAATACATATCGATATTAAGCGGACCTAATATCGCAAGCGTGCTGAGAAGAAACGCCAATCCTAGACGTTTTTTTCCAGTTGGGTTATGAAGCATAATAGCAGAGCACCTTCCTTGCCTAAATATTGTATTTTCACAGATAATCTTTAGTCTATTGAAAGGCATCTCTTCTGTCTAGGACATTTGTCTAAAGATGTAGGTAAAGTTCCGTTCGCAAAAAAGGATGTATGACTGATGACATACAGTTGATATTCAAAAAACAACGCTTGAAATATCCTTAAGATACTTCAAGCGTTGTTTGAGCGTTTGTTATATACTATCTAATGCCTGCTGTAAATCTCTCATAATATCTTCCCAAGCTTCCAGGCCAACTGATAAACGAAGGAGTTCATTTGAGATTCCCATTTCTTTTCGAGCTTCTTCCGGCACAACTGCATGCGTCATCGAGGCAGGATGCTGAATAAGTGTTTCAGCATCTCCAAGACTCACCGCAATGGAAATGAGCTTAAGCTGATTAACCACTTTTGCGGTTTCTTCATAACCTCCTTTCACTTCAAAAGAGAGAAGCCCCCCTCCTTTTCTCATTTGCTTTTGCATGAGAGAATAAGCAGTGCTCTTTTTATCACCTGGATAATAAACGGCTTTCACCTTGGGATGGAGACTTAATTGTTTTGCGATATGTTCAGCATTTTCACAGTGACGATCCATTCGAACGGCCAGCGTTTTTAAGCCTCTGAGTAACAGCCAAGCATCAAACGGTGAAAGAATGCCTCCGATATCTTTTTGCGTCGTTTTGCGCAGTACGGAAATAACCTCTTTGTTCCCTACTACAATTCCTGCGACAACATCTCCGTGTCCACCAATAAATTTTGTTGCGCTATGAATGACTAAGTCGCACCCAAGCTTCAGCGGCTGTTGCAAATAAGGAGTTGAAAAGGTATTGTCTACTACCACAGGAATTCCTTTTTGTTTGGCGATAGAAGCAACTAACTCTAAATCTACTAAAGTCATAGTCGGGTTAATCGGTGTTTCAATATAAATACATGCTGTATCTTTTCTGATAGCAGCAAGAATTTCTTCCTCAGTTTCCAAGTTGGAGAAAGAATGATGGATTTGATATTTTTCCTCAAGCATTTCTAAGAGACCAAATGTGCATCCATACACTCCTTTAGAACATAAAATATGATCGCCTGCTTTTGTAAGTCCAATCAATACAGCCGATACTGCAGCCATTCCCGATCCAAATGCCAAAGCGGCTTCTCCTTCTTCAAGCTGTGCCATACGCTCTTCTAAAATGGTGACCGTTGGATTCGATAACCGGGAATATACATAACCATCTTCTGCTCCGCTAAACCGGTTTGCACCTTGTTCTATAGATGAAAATGTAAATGTAGACGTTTGATAAATAGGCGGAGCTAAGCTATCAAAATGATGTTTTGATTCATACCCTGCGTGAATGGCTTTTGTTTCAAACTGATATTTCTCTTTTTCGTTCATACGGCTTCCCCCTTATGCACACAAGCACTATGTCATTTTTTAAAAAAATGTAAGCGTTTTCCTTTATTATATTTCTCTTTTCTTTTTTCGTTCCCTGCCTCTCCATATAGATAATCCCACCGTAGAGAAAGAAGCGACATGCACCCTGCACCTCGCTTTACTTCATCATTTGTTTAATTAGTGCTGAATTACGTTTTTTGAATACTTCATTATGAGAAGAAACCATAGCCGCCTTAGCAGCAGAGGGCTGAACGAATTGTTTTGCTTTGTTTACGGCATTAGCAGCGTCTTGAAAAGCACCTGTAATCAAATGGACTTTTCCTTCGTGCATGAGAATGTCTCCCGCTGCATACACGCCTTCTACCGACGTTTCGCTTGCTGCGTTACCTGCAACATAGCAGTCATCAATGGTTTTAATATATACTTCACTGTTTTTTAACAGCTCTGTATCTCTTTCATAACCGTGATTAATAATGACTTCGTCAATCGGTAAATAAGAAATTTCACCGGTTTGATGATTAGTTAGCTCAACTTTTTCAATAAATTCATGCGTCCCATCAGCCACTAATTTTGTAATAGATGTGTTAAGCAGACACCGAGCTGAACTGTTTATTAATTGTCTCACTTGTGCTTCATGACCGTTTAGTTCACTGTTTCGGTACGTAATATATACTTTTTTAGCAACGGACTCTAGCTCATTTGCCCAATCAATGGCTGAATTTCCTCCCCCGGAAACAATCACCGTTTTATTTTTAAAATGCTGCAAAGATTTAACCGTATAGTTTAAGTTTGATATTTCAAATCGTTCTGCCCCTTCAATTTTGAGCTTTTGCGGATTTAAAATACCTCCTCCGACAGCAAGGATAATGGTTTTAGAGTAATGATGTTCACCTGAAGAACTCGTCAGCTGGAAAATACCATCTTCTAAGCGAGAAATCGATTCAATCTTCTCATTTAAAACAACAGTTGGATCAAACGTCAGCCCTTGTTCAACAAGCTGTTCAATAAGCTTCGCACCAGAAATAGGCGTTTGCCCTCCTACATCCCAAATCATTTTTTCAGGATAAACGTGAAGTTTTCCGCCTAATTTTGGCTGATATTCAATCAGCTTTGTTTTCATTTCTCTTAGTCCACTATAAAAGGCAGAATAAAGGCCGGCCGGTCCCCCGCCTATAATCGTCACGTCAAACAGTTCGTTATGTGTCATGAACACCCGCTCCTTGCAATTAATTGTTATTGATTATCATTCTCATTTGAATATACATCTTCTTCACCGTTTTGACAATAAAAATAACTATTGACATCCGGAAACGTTCGAATTATAGTATGTAAAGTAAACGATATTGATAATCATTATCAAGTATTTGTTGTATTAAACGTAAACGGAGGGTCAGATATGGTTCGCCTATATACAGAGAAATTACATATTAGTTATGGTGAACGTCTAATAGTAAAGAATTTAAGCGTTAACATTCCAGACAAAAAGATTACCACGATTATTGGTTCAAACGGATGCGGCAAATCAACGCTTTTAAAAGCCGTCACCCGCATTATTTCTCATCAATCCGGTTCCGTCATTTTAGATGGCGAAAATATTTCAACAGAACATACAAAAGCACTCGCTAAAAAAATGGCCATTCTCCCTCAAACCCCTGAAAGTGCCAGCGGCTTAACTGTTGGAGAACTTGTATCTTATGGGCGATTTCCCTATCAAAAAGGGTTTGGGCGTCTGTCGAAACAAGACTATCAAACGATTGACTGGGCGCTTGAAGTAACCGGAACAAAAGATTACAAATTTCGTCTCATTGACTCTCTTTCAGGCGGTCAGCGTCAGCGAGTGTGGATTGCAATGGCTTTAGCTCAAGAAACAGATATTATATTCCTCGATGAGCCGACTACCTACTTGGATATGGCTCATCAGTTAGAAGTGCTTGAGCTGCTTCAAAAGCTAAACAAAGAGCAAGAACGTACCGTCGTAATGGTACTTCACGATTTAAATCAAGCCGCTCGTTTTGCAGATTATATTATCGCTTTAAAAGATGGAGAAATTGTTAAAGCCGGAACGTGTGACGAAGTCATCACGCATGACGTTCTAAAAAAAGTGTTTCATATCGACGCTGAAATCGGACGAGACCCGAGAACCAATAAACCAATGTGCATCACGTATAACTTATTAAGAGGAGATAACTAAATGAAAAAATTACTGCTTCCATTCATGCTCATATTCGTACTACTTATTAGTGCCTGCAGCAGCGGTTCAACTGAAAGCAAAAATGATTCTAGCAAAAATGGCGAATCTAAGACAATCATATATCAATCTGAAGACGGCCCTGTAAAAGTTCCGGCTAACCCGAAACGTGTTGTAGTGTTAGGCTCCTACGCAGGTAACGTCATGTCGTTAGGTGTCAATATTGTCGGAGTTGATTCATGGTCTAAAATGAATCCCCGCTTTGAAAAGAAATTAAAAGGCGTTGAAGAAGTATCAGATGAAAATTTAGAAAAGATCATTAAATTAAAGCCTGACCTAATTATTGGCTTATCTACTACAAAAAACGTTGATAAATTGAAAAAAATTGCTCCTACCGTCACGTATACATACGATAAAGTAGACTACCTTACTCAGCATGTAGAAATCGGAAAACTATTAAATAAAGAAAAAGAAGCACAGTCATGGGTAAACGATTTTAAAAAGCGTGCGGCAAAAGCTGGTTCTGACATCAAAGCTAAAATTGGCGACGATACCACGGTTTCAGTTATTGAGAACTTTGACAAGCAGCTTTATGTATTTGGCGATAACTGGGGACGCGGAACGGAGATTCTTTATCAAGAAATGAAATTAAAAATGCCAGAGAAAGTAAAAGACATGGCTTTGAAAGATGGTTACTATGCAATTTCACCAGAAGTTCTTCCTGAATATGCCGGAGATTATTTAATCTTCAGTAAAAACCAAGATGGAGATACATCATTTGAGAAAACAGATACGTACAAAAATATTCCTGCTGTAAAGAATAATCACGTATTTGAAGCAAATGCAAAAGAATTTTATTTTAATGATCCAATCACATTAGATTATCAACTAGATTTCTTTACTCAAAAATTTCTTGGCAAGTAACTCATTCAAGAGGAATTCTTTTTAGAATTCCTCTTGCTTTGTTTTACTAAATTTATTCTTACATGAAAAGATGGGTGTTTTATGAAAATAGACAATCAGCGTTTCATTCCTTTTTTATATAAATTAATAGGTGCCTTGCTCGTATTCATCATAATGTTTGGTTATTCAATGATTTTTGGCGCTGCTGATATATCGATAAAAGATGTGTGGCTAGCACTTTCATCAAGCAGTGTAAACGAACAGATTTCGATCATCCGAGATATTCGTTTACCTCGTGAAATCGCCGCTGTTTTTGTTGGCGCTGCTTTATCAGTATCAGGGGCGATTATGCAAGGTATGACAAGAAATCCTCTTGCAGATCCAGGACTTTTAGGCTTAACTTCTGGCGCAAATGCAGCTTTAGCTGTAACCATTGCCTTTATCCCTTCTGTAAATTATTTAGGTATTACGATTGCTTGCTTTATCGGAGCTGCGGTTGGCGCAATTTTGGTATTTGGAATTGCTGCTATAAAAAGAGGCGGTTTTTCTCCGCTTCGAATTGTACTAGCCGGGGCTGCCGTTTCAGCGTTTCTTTATGCGATCGGAGAAGGCGTCGGTATTTATTTTAAAATTTCAAAAGATGTATCGATGTGGACTGCTGGCGGAATGGTAGGCACTTCTTGGGAACAGCTTCAAATCATTGTTCCTTTTATTGTGGGAGGTATATTCATTGCCCTTTTGCTTTCCCGGCAGCTTACTATTTTAAGCTTAAACGAAGAAGTCGCTGTGGGGTTAGGTCAGCAAACAACAAAGGTCAAAACCGTTTTATTTGTTGTCATGATTCTTCTTGCAGGTGCTTCTGTTGCGCTAGTCGGAAACATGGTGTTTATCGGCTTGATGATTCCTCATATTGTACGAGGAATTGTAGGAACCGACTATCGTTATATTATCCCTATGTCCGCTGTCACTGGCGCAGCGTTTATGCTGCTCGCTGATACGTTGGGCCGAACCGTAAGTGCGCCTTATGAAACACCGATAGCAGCAGTTGTATCCATGATTGGTTTACCTTTCTTTTTAGTCATTGTTCGTAAAGGAGGAAAAGCATTCTCATGATCCACCCAGCGCTTATTAGAAAACAACGAATAATTATGATGCTGCTCACTGTTTTGATTCTTGGAACGATTGTAATAGGGATGGGGCTTGGGGATGCCTCCCTTCCTTATAATAAAGTATTTCCTACTCTTTTTGGCAAAGGGGATTTTGCAGATGAGTTTGTTCTTTTTTCAATTCGACTTCCGCGAATTATCATTACTCTTTTAGCAGGAATGGCTCTAGCTTTATCAGGCGCTATCTTACAAGGTGTTACGCGCAATGACTTAGCGGAACCTGGAATTATAGGAATTAATTCGGGAGCAGGCGTCGCAATTGCCGTATTCTTTTTATTTTTTCCAATTGAAGCTGGCTCTTTCGTGTATGCTCTTCCGTTAGTAGGGTTTATCGGTGCCTTGTTTACAGCTTGTCTTATCTACCTTTGTGCATATAGTAAAAGCCAAGGACTGCAGCCTGTAAAACTTATTTTAACAGGCGTAGGTTTTTCGATGGCTCTTTCTGGAATGATGGTGGTGATTATGTCATCAGCTGATCGTGCTAAAGTTGATTTTATTGCTAAATGGATTGCAGGAAACATTTGGGGGACAGACTGGCCTTTTATATGGGCACTTCTACCTTGGCTGCTTGTCTTGATTCCTTTTATATTGTACAAAGCAAATTCATTAAACATTTTTAACTTAAATGAAGCTGCAGCTATTGGAGTCGGTATCGCTATGGAGAAAGAGCGTATCACATTGCTTCTAGCCGCGGTTGCATTAGCGGCAGCCGCAGTTTCAGTTACAGGCGGCGTGGCCTTTATTGGGCTTCTTGCTCCTCATATTGCCAAAGGCTTAGTCGGACCGAGAAACCAGCTTTTTATTCCCGTTGCCATTTTACTTGGCGGCTGGCTCTTGCTGATTGCAGATACAATAGGACATAACATTGCCGATCCTAACGGTGTACCAGCAGGAATTATTGCCGCCGTAATCGGTGCTCCTTACTTTGTTTATTTACTTTTGAAAAAATAATAAACGAGGCTGAGAAATAACGAACCACTAATCAAACATTTCGATTAGTGGTTCGTTTTTCACTTGGGCTAAAATACTTTTATCTCAGCTTTAGTTTTGCTTTTTTTGTCTTTCATCTGCAGCGTTCGCTCTAGCCTGAGCTTCTAAATCGTCTTGGTCTGCTAATTCACGAGAAAACTCTTCGTCTACTCCATCTGCTTTAGATGAAGGATAATCCGCTACCTTTTTTAATTGTTTTTTCAACTCTTTTTCATTCATTATAAACACTCCTTTATTTTAGGCTGTTACTAGTATGCGTTTGTCGTTTCTGCACTATGTGGAGAAAGAAGGAATTTTACCAATAAGAACGAAAGCATACGTAATAAGAAAAAGAAAGGACGTTTTATATGATCATCATTATTACGCTCTCTATTATCATTGTATTTGTTATTTTACTGCTATGCATAGTTACTACTTCGAAAGCTTACGATTACAAACATACGGTAGATCCGCTTACAAAAAAACAAGACGAAAAAAAGTAGGTGCGCTCGTTTCACACCTACTTTTTGTATTACCCTTGCAGTGTTTTTAAATCGTGATCGTTCAATTGAAATGCTTGCTTAATTTTGTCTTCCAAGTTTTTTGTTACTCTTCGCTTCCCCACTTCAACCAGTGCAATTAAAGAAAAACTGCAGTTTACTGCTTGAGCGAAGTTTCGCTGATTCATATTGTAGTTTTTTCGAATGTTTTTTACCGTTTCTTTATTCATTTACACTCACTCCGCTTAACTCAATATACTTTTTTCTACTCAAGTTCAAGTCACATGTTCATCTAGCTGTCGACAGAGCGTGAGAAATTGCTGCTGTTCTTCTTCTTTATAGCAAGCAAACAGTTTTTCAACCCCTTGCTGCATGTCTTTTTCAGCAGCTTGAATCACTTGCTTCCCTTTGTTTGTAAGCTCGACCATAACTTTACGCCGATCTCTTTTTGAATGGTAGCGCTCCACAAGATTCAGTTCATACAAACGTGTAATCGATGCTGTAATAACGCTTGGGCTCGCCTTTATCTCGTCTGCCACTTTGGTGACAGGCATTGTATCTGCACGTTCAACAATCAGTAAAATATGATATTGAAAAGGGGTAATTCCGTAATGCTGTAAAAGGCTTTTTACATTTGTCATTACTTTTTTGTTTAAAGATATTGAAATTCTTTGAATTTCTTCACCAAATATCAATGGATCCATCCGCCTCACTGCCCCTTTCTCTCCAACATTTTTATGATGAACTTTAGATTTCTATAGCTCCTTATGAATTTATACTTTTCGGAGCTGGAAGCATACGAATATCTTCCTCTTGAGCTTTTGATTTCTTTTCTTCGACTACTTTATCTTTACGTACGTCACGAAGGAAGAAACTTAAAATTAAACCAATAACAGAAATTGCTGTTGCCCAGTAAAAGGCATCGTTGATACCTTGGATCGTACCTTGCTGCGTCATTTTTCCAGATAAAACCTTCAGCGCTTGCTGCTGAGCCTGATCTTGTGATAAATGCAAAGTAGCAGCTACTTTTTGTACAAATAAATGAAAGCTGTTCATAAAGAATGGATCAGACGTATTCATGGAACTGCTGATTTCATTTACATGATACGTTGTACGGTTCGTAAAAATGGTCGTCATTAAACTAATACCAATTGAACCACTTACTTGACGAAGCGTATTAGACATTGACGTTCCGTGACTGCTTAGTCGCTGCGGAAGCTGATTCAAACCGGCTGTCATAATCGGCATCATTAAGAGTGACATACCGAACGAACGGATAATATAAATCGCTAAAATATGATTAAACGGTGTATCCATCGTCAGCTTCGTAAATTCAAACGTTGAAATAGATGTAATGAGCATACCAACGATTGCTAGCGGACGAGGTCCCACTTTATCAAACAATGTACCTGAAATCGGCGACATAACCAGCATAACAAGTGCGCCAGGAAGCAACAGCAGTCCTGAATCAAAAGCAGAATATCCGCGGATATTTTGCAAGTAAATTGGAAGCAAGAACATGCCTGCGTACATACTGATTGTAATCGCAATACTAATAATATTTGATAGTGAAAAAATATTATATTTGAATACACGCATATCCAATAGCGGCTTTTCAGATTTAATTTGTTGAAGAACAAATATAATTAAAAGAACTGCCCCGCCAATGATTGTAGAAAGAACAACTGAATCCGTCCAGCCGTCATTTCCAGCTTCACTGAATCCATAAAGCAATAATCCCATACCTGCAAGTGATGTCACAACAGAAGGCATGTGAACTTTTACATCCTTTGGAGGCTGAATGTCTTTTAATTGAAAGAAAGCAATAATTAATACAATGGCACCTAATGGCACCATGCCGTTAAAAAGGATGTGCCAATCATAGTTTTGAATAACCCATCCAGATAACGTTGGTCCAATAGCCGGTGCGAACATCATGGCTAAACCAAAAATCCCCATCCCTTTTCCTCGCATGTGAGGAGGGAAAATAAACACGATAATGGTCATAACAAGAGGCGATAAGACACCTCCGCCAATAGCTTGAATTAAACGGCCGGTAAGCATAATCGAAAACGTAGGTGCAATTCCGCAAATCAATGACCCTACTGTAAAACAAAACATTGCAAATAAGAACAAACGACGCACACCAAATCGTTCAATTAAAAAAGCTGAAAGCGGAATTAATGCCCCGTTCACAAGCATATATCCAGTTAACAACCACTGAGCTGTATTTGCCGTTACGCCAAACTCAGTAATCAAATGCGGGATGGCTACGTTCAGTAACGTTTGGTTTAATATCGCAAGAAACAAACCAAGCATTAAAACAATCAATAGCGGAATATGCTTTTTGATGGATCCATCACTTGTGTTTTCTATACTGGCTGTCATCATATTTCCTCCCTTCTTGAACTGTTGTAGTAAGAATTAGTCTTTCGAAATTTTTACTTCTGCGTTCATACCTGGCAGTACATGCTCTGAATAATTAGAAATAGAAATTTTCACAGGAACCGTTTGAGACACTTTTGTGTAGTTTCCATCTGAGCTTGAGTTCGATGTTAAAGATGAAAGTGAATTGGTTGCATATCCAATTTCTTCGACTTTGCCGTCGATTTTTGCACTGCTGTCTCCGTCTACCGTTACATCTACATCGTCGCCTTCTTTAATATCCTTAAGCTGATCTTCTTTAATATTTGCTACGATAAATAGGTCTTTCATATCTACTTCCGTTGCAATTTGCTGTCCAGCTTGAACCATTTGATTTTCTTTTACGTTTGTTTGAATAATTTTTCCATCTGCTGGCACTTTAGCAGCTACAGACCCTTTTTCAGCTTGAATTTTAGCAATTTCAGCATCTTTTGATACATCATTTCCTTCTTCTACTGTCCAGCTTGCTACTTTACCTGCTGCAGGTGCAACTACATTGTATACATCTCCGGATACTTTAGCGTTATCCGTTGTAATATAGTTCGATTTTTGAACGTAATAATATCCTCCTCCAATTAATAAAGCTAAAATAACGATAATTCCAATAAAATTTGTTACCATTAAGCGACTTCTAGACATTCATTACTCCTCCTTAATACTTCACTAATAAAATTACTTTTTTATATAGCTTTTTCATAAAGATATAATCTCCATCTATTATGAGATATGTTTCTTTACAATCATCTATTTGGTTAACCACCTAAATAACTTTATCATAAAGATATTTTTTCGTAAAGATATTAATTTAAAAATAATAATGGTGGTTAAAGATAATCATTGCCATCCTTTACAATTGTTTCATTTTATTTTAGAGTTAGTTTATATACGTCCGTAGTGTACAAGGAGATGGAAGCTAGCATGGATAACAATTTAGATTCAAAAATTGAACACCTTTATCAAATTAACACATCTTTTTTTCAATATATGCGGCATTTAGTCGAAGAAACATTAAAAACACAGCCTTATCACTTAACACCCACTAAATTTTATATCTTAAACTACATTGCCAGCGGCACAAAGTATATGGTAGCAGATATTTCAAATAAACTTCACTTAACCTCGGGCGCTACAACTAGCTTATTAAATCAATTGGAAGAAGAATCTCTCATTCAGCGCGTGCGAGACGAAAAAGACCGGAGAGTCGTGTGGGTTTCACTGACCGATGAATCAAAGAAACTTGTTTCAATGATTACAGAGAAGCGAAATGGATTTTTAAAAGATATGCTAGCAGCTCTAAGTGTAGAAGAACAAGAAGAATATTTTCGCTTATTAAATAAAATGGACGCCCTTTTAAGTGATAAATATGGATTTTCATATTAGATTATCCAAAAGAGCTCCGCTTCGAATTGAAGCGGAGCTCTTCGCTATTTTAGAAAGCAGAACTCATTAACGCACCTGCTTTGTCAGGAAAATCGATAAAAGGATTTCGGTTGCCTTGCAACTCAAAGATTGCTGCATTGCGATGTTTTTCATAAAGTAAAACAGTAAATTCTTCATGCCATTTTAGTAAAAGAGGAAGATCTACTCGCGAAGAGTCAATTTTATTATGATAGCGAATTAAAAAATAAAGAGTTGATCGAGCCACAATTCCTTTTCCATATTCAGGTTCAAACTTACCTTTTTCTGCTTTGCCACATCCTTCTTTCACATCTGATTGTTTTACTTCCGGCGTATAATCCGTGAAGTCAATATAAGAAGAATTACCTCTTCGACTGTTACAAGAAGGTTCACACGCAAATAAATGATGCAAATCGCCTCTCATAGGCTCTTGTTTCCCAAACCAAGATTGTGGGACAACGTGCTCACAGTTTAGCAGTATATCATTGCTTGAAAGAGAGGAGTTACTAAGCGACTGAAGTTGATCAATATCTTGCTGTATAGTTTCTAACGGATCCATCCCTTTCCCTGAGTATAGACTTTTCAGCTCCCCATTCTCCTGTAGATCCACCCAGGGATATACATATTTATGCGGCGAATAACTTAGCAAATGCTGATGCGTTTCCTTTAACAACGTTTGCATGGCTTCTCTTTCAAAGAGCGTATCTTGATAATAAAGATTTTTATTTTCTTCATCTGTCTTTTCATCATAATAACTTCGATTGTTTGCGTATTCGTGATAAAGAGCTTTTGCCTGCTGCTTTTCCATCATTAGCATATCTAAACTGCTTCTCATCCGATCACCTCTGAAGTCATTTGACGTTGAATTTCACGCAACAGCTTTTCAACAACGGTCAAGTGCACAAATCCGTTTCCTACTTCTCTTGGTGATTCATTTAATGGAAGGGTTCTTCTGATTAACTGTGCATAAAGCTCTGGTTCTGTAAGTTCTCTTCCAAACATTTCATTTGAAAGAACTTTTATCAATCCTAAGGCCCCTGCTACGTGAGGTGTTGCCATAGAGGTTCCGCTCAGTGCGGCATACTTTCCATTCAAGTAAGTTGATACGACCTTCTCTCCCGGAGCTACTACATCTACTTCGTTGTTTGAGTTGGAAAATACCGAAGATCGTTTCTCTGAATCAACAGCTCCTACGCTAATCACTTCATTATATGAGCCTGGGTACGCAAACTCATCTGTGGAGCCTTCTCCATCTCCTTCATTTCCCGCTGCGCAGACAACTAAAATATTCTGATCAACAGCATCTTGAATCGCTTCATGTAGCTCAGGCACATCCGACGGACCTCCAAGCGACATCGAAATGATATCTACTTTTTGCTCGATGGCGTAGTTAATACCTTGAATAATCCACTCGTATTGACCTGAACCATTTCCATCAAGTACTTTTAGGATAAGTAAGCCCACTTCAGGAGCCACTCCTACAACACCCGTTCCATTATGCGCTGCTGCAATTGTGCCTGCTACGTGAGTGCCGTGACCATTATAATCTTGAAAAATATCTGGATTTTGTTGATCATCTTGTGTAAAGTTTTTTCCTCCAATAATTCGCTCCTGCAAATCTGGATGTGTAACATCACAGCCGGTATCCAAAACCGCTATGGTTATTCCCCGTCCCTTTGTTTGCTTCCATACTTGCTCTGCTCCAATTAGAGCGACTCCTTCTGGGACTTCATTAAATTGATTCAATTGTTCAACTACTTGAAATGGGATAATGCGCACTTTGCTCTTCATTCAGATTCCCCCTGCAGGATTAAATGGAAGGTAGTTCATGGTGGGATCACTTTTAATCGCTTATTTTTGGAGCTTACTCATCGAGGTTTGTTGCTTCTAAACTTATTATAACACAAAAAACAGAACATATGTTTGTTTTTGTGAATTTTTTTGCAAATAAATAAAAAGCAGAAGCGGAAATTCCGCTTCTGCTTTTTATTTATTGTTGGTTTTTAGAGGAATCAGGAACGGCACATTGACCATCTGCACAAAAGGCATCATCTGCGCCTTCTGGAGAAAGGCTCTTCAAAGCGGGAGTCGGATTTTCTTCTTCCCATACTTGTTGGAGAGCTCCTACAAATGTTTCGACTGGCTGTGCACCTGAAATCGCATATTTTTGATTAACAACAAAATATGGAACACCGCTAATGCCATATTGCTGAGCCGTTGCTTCATCACTGCGCACTTCATTTGCGTATGCGTTTTTATCCGCGAGAATTTGACGTGCTTCTTCTCGGTCAAGACCTGCATCTTCTGCAACAGCAACCAGCGTCTCTTCTTCACCTAGATGTTTTGATTCAGTAAAGTATGCATATAAGAGTTTTTCTGTAATGGCTGCTTCTTTTCCTTGAGCTTTTGCAAATTTAGCTAAGCGGTGAGCATCAAATGTATTAGTTGGCTTCATATCGTCAAAATTAAAGGATAAGCCCACACTAGCTGCCTGCTGTCCGATTCCTTCATTTGCTTGCTTCGCTTGTTCAATCGTCATTCCATATTTAGCAGCAAGAGCTTCATTAATTGTTTTGCCAGTATTAACTGGGGCGTTTGGATCTAGCTCGAAACTTTTAAATTCAACCTGCACATCATCTTTGTGTGCAAATTGCTGAAGCGCTTGCTCTAATCGGCGCTTTCCAATATAACAAAAAGGACAGACAAAATCTGACCATACTTCTATTTTCATCGTGACACCTCTTCAATTCAAGATAATTCTTATCGTAGCATACCTTTGAAGAAACTCCATCATAACTTGCTCACACAAAGCAAAAAATAAGGTGTTGATTTACATACTAAGTATATTAAATCAACACCGTACTTTTATCTCACTTATTTTAAATTCATTGCTTTTAGAAGAGCATCATGTAAATACGTATTTTCGTATACTCCAGTAAATCTTTCTGAGCCGGCACCCATTGCATTTAAAGGAACGTCTGATGACGTATGCTCTTCAGTTGTCCAATCCGCAACGAACTGCTCTTTTGAATGAGCGATTGCAAATGGTCCATCTTCTTTTGATGCTTCATCTCCACCGTTATCTTTATTGTCTACTTTTTCAAGTGCTAAACCTCCGGTTGCATGGTCAGCTGTTACTAATACGAGAGTGTCTGGGTGTGTTTTAGCATAAGCTTTAGCCATCTTCACCGTATCATCAAGCTGCTTACCTGCTTTAATCATAAGTTCAGCATTATTATTATGAGCCATTTCATCAATCGCTTCCTCTTCTACTACAAGAAAGAACCCTTTTTTATTTTGTGATAGCGTATTGATTGCTTTTTTTGTCATGTCTTTTAGAGATACTTGAGGGTTGTACACATCACCTTGGCCTTCAGGAGCTTGTTGAAACATTTCTTCATTAGCAAACAGACCGAGCAATTTTGTTCCTTTAGCATATTTTAATTCATTTTCGTTATTAACGTATGTATACCCAAGTTTTTGTGCTTTGTTTACTAAGTTTCCTTGCGTTCCTTTGCTTCCTTCAGTTTTATCTTCTGGCGGGGCATCTGGATGTGCACCTTCATTTCCTTTTGTGTACCAATAATCTTCTCCGCCACCTAGAATCACATCTATCTTACTGTTTTCAAGATACTGCTTCGCGATGTCACTTTGAGCACTTCGATCTTTAACATGTGCGCCAAAAGCAGCTGGAGTTGCGTCTGTTACTTGACTTGTTGTCACAAGCCCCGTCGTTTTCCCAGCTAATTTTGCTTTTTCTAAAACTGTTTGAACAGACTTTCCTTTCATATTTACGCCAATAGCGCCATTATAACTTTTAACTCCTGAAGCCATGGCTGTAGCAGCTGCTGCAGAATCCGTAACAAATGAATTTCCTGAAGATGTATGGACTCTCCCTACTGCCGGCATATCATCCATTGCTAACTTTCCATTTGCTCCTACGGCGGCCAGTCGGATCGCATCACGATGATCGGTACCCATACCGTCTCCAACAAAAAGAATAACATTTTTAGCTTTTTGGTTATTTACGCCTTTAGCTGCTTTAGCATCTGTTGGTGAATTTGTTCCAAATGCCAGCGCTGCTACAGTTACCGCTGATAATACTGCCGCTCCAATTGCACGTTTTTTCATTGTTTACACCCTTTACTGTTTATTATTGACATAACTTAACTGTACACGCAGTCTGTTAAATCAACTTGAATAAAAGGTTAAAGGTGTGTAAAGATATATAAACTTCCATTTACAATGCATGAAAGAGGCTTTCCTTTTAGCTAATCAATACTTGGCGGAACTTCAAGCCAGCCTTTTTTAATCATAATTTCTGTTGCTTCGCTTGCATATTGAAACGCCTCTTCTCCTATCAGCATCATTTTAGCCACAATATCTCTTCGAAAACTAAATGCTGCTCCAAACGCCTGACTTCCGATACTGAAGTTACTTAGTAAAATATCGCATGTCAGCATCAAACGATCCGAAAAAGCAGGCGTTTCAGAAGTCGTTATGCTTCCTGTTGAGGCAACAGAAGGTGAAATATCGTCTTGTATAATTATTTCTTCAAGTCGCGTAATAATTTTTTTACTAAGCTCTTTTCCTTTCAAAAAATGCTTTTTCACTTCGGCATCTTTCGCCGTTTGAGAAAAAGCCTTCATTAACTTCATCCCGACAATGTTTGTTTCGACTCCATGATAAATCTGCGCTAGCTCCATCGTATTTAGTACTCTTTTGTCCGCAAATACATTTAAGCCGCTCAGATATTTTCTATCCGAAACAAACTCAACGGTAGTTGGCATCGGAATATAGGGTGGGCGGGATAAAATTCCTTTTCTCAATAAGTACTGCGTACAGGAATCGTAGCACTCTTGCGTAATTTTTGTTAAATCTTGATAAAATTTCACCACATCTTCTCTGTAGGCCTTGCCTAAACTTAATGTATACATCCCCATACTAATTTCTTTGATGACACGAAGAAACATAATATCAAATCCGTTAGTAAATAGTTTTGGAGCCTGTACATTTACGTCTTGAGATGAAAGCCCCGTTGGCACTACCGCTCCTTCTTTTTCAAATATTGTTTTTATTTTTCGTATGTATATAATGAGCTGCTCACGCAAGTCCGTCATAATTGTTTTAGCATCTTCATCATCCGCATGTTCAATCATATAATCTAACAAGCAAATAATTAACGTTTTCTGCTGATATGTCATCCACAGCGTCCCAATTTCGCTTGAGGTAATACTAGGTTTGTCAGGCACTGTTACTTCCCTCCGCTTCTTCAGCTTTGTTGAGTACGTCTGTTTCTTTGAAAATAGAGCATACTCATTGTACATTTACTTATCATTATGCTATCCAACATTCTGTTTTTTATTTCCCCCCTGACCTATAGCTTTTGGGCAATAAAAAAACAGCTCTAATTACAGAACTGCTTCTTACGTTTGATTTGCACAGTTAAGATACTAATTAATATGAAAAGGCTCATTTTTCATTAGATCACCACTATAATAAAAATTAATTAAACAGAGAATTTGTATTCTTCAGATTGGGCGGGATCAATGAAAATTTCTCTTTTAATATTGTCCATTTTCTTTTAGCTATTACTCCAATGAAACTAAGCTGTATATTCTCATCTATTGCTATCTCTTTTTAAATATGTCTTTATTACAGATGAGGTATACAGGTGCACTGTGGACAATTACAGCATCCGTATCAAAACTAAAAGCTAACTGATTCACCTTTACCCTTTTTGTCGTTTAAAGATTGTCACGAAAAAATTTTACTTTGTCCATAAATCTTTTTACACGGTCAACATCCACATGGTTTTCAAATTTACCGTCGTATTTAAATGTTGTACCTACAACTGCCCCATCAGCAATAGATAACTGTTCTTTGAAATTAGTGAAATTAACTCCTGTATTAGCAAGTAAAATTGTATTAGGAACAGCCTCCTTTACGCGCATTAATAACTGCACATCCGTCTTAGCCCCTGCTGTTAATCCAGATACACATAGCGCATCTGGTCGATTGTTAAATACCGTAGATGCAGCAATACTTTCAATTTCCCGCTCAGCCAAATACGCAGCAGATTCAGGAACAACATTATATAATAATTTAACGTTTTTGGCCCCAATTCGATGCTGATGTCTAATTGTTTCTCCAACGTTGGTATTCCAAGTACCAAAATCACTTGCATATACGCCTGTAAAAATTTCTCTAACAAACTTAGCACCAGTAGCAGCCGCTAAATCCAAAGATTTCTTAGCATCCCACAATACATTTACTCCAAAGGGCACTTTAATTTCCGACATCAATTCACCTATAATTCGTGCCATCGCAGCTACAGTTTCCGTTTTAACATCCGTTAAATACGGCATGCTAAACTCATTTGAAAACATAATAGCATCTACTTCGCCTTCTTGAAGAGCATGCAAATCCTTTCTTGCCATTTCTACTACATAGTCCATACCTTTTTCACTATTAAAATATGGATCTCCAGGCAGCGGTAACAAGTGACACATAGCAATAATAGCTTTTTCTGTTCCAAGTATTTCTTTTAACCAGGTCATATACATTGCCTCCTTATTCTACAAATACTATATATCAAGTCAACTAGTAAACCTCCTTCCAAAATAATCAGAAGGAGGAAATTTTCAAATAAAAACATCAAATAATAGAACGCTTCCAAAAGCAATAAACGAAAGCAGTGTTTCTAGTACCGTCCATGTTTTAAACGTCTCTTTTACTGTTAGACCTAGATATTCTTTTACTAGCCAAAAGCCTGCATCATTTACATGAGAGAACATTAGTGATCCTGCTCCTGTCGCAATAACCAGCAGTTCCAGATTGACTCCAGACATATGCACAATGATTGGTGAAACAATGCCGGCAGCTGTTGTTAATGCAACGGTTGCCGATCCGGTAGCAATACGAATTAATCCTGCTACCATAAATGCTAAGACAATAGGAGAAAGCGATATTTGCTCAGACATTTGAGCAATTGATGTACCTACACCGCTATCAATTAAAATTTGTTTAAATCCCCCTCCAGCTCCAATAATTAAAATAATAGATCCAACCGGAAGCAATGATTCTTCTACTAATCTTTTAATTATATCTTTCTTCATTCCCTGACGCATGCCCAAAAGATAAAATGCGGCAAAGCAAGAAATTAAAAGTGCGATGACAGGGCTGCCTATAAATACAAAAAATTTAGTTAAAAAGCTAGAAAGCGGTATATACGGAGCCATAACAGATAACACCATTAATAACACAGGTAATAAGATAATGAAAAATGAAATACCTGTGTTAGGTAATTTTTCAGATGAAGTGCTGATACGAATTAATTCAGGTTCCCCTTCAGGAATCACACGTTTATGTACCCATTTTGCGAATACAGGCCCTGCTACTATTGCTGCTGGAAGAGCAATAATCAATGAATAGAGCAAAACTTTTCCTAAGTCTGCATTATATATTCCAATGGCTGTCATCGCTCCCGGGTGGGGGGGCACAAGACCATGTACAATCGATAGGCCTGCAATTACAGGCAGTGCAATTAATAGAATATTTTGTCTTGTTGTTTTATGAATAGAAATCACTAACGGCAGTAAAATAACAATTCCAACTTCAAAAAAAACTGGAATACCTATTATAAAACCAGCAAAGAGCATCGCCCATGGCAACTTTTTGATTCCAAAAAACCTAATGAAAAACTCCGCCACCTGCATGCCAGCCCCTGAGTCTGACATCATTTTCCCTAAAATCGTTCCAAGCGCCAAGATTCCAACAAGGTGACCTAAAACACTGCCGACTCCTGTTTCATAAGCCCCCACAATTTTGTCCATCGAAAGCCCTGACATAATAGCCAGAAATAAACTGGCAACGGTTAAGCTAATAAAAGCATGCCACTTCCACCAAGAGACTCCTAATACAACAATAACAATTGCTAGGCATGTCACAAGCAATAGATACATATCCATACTAAATTCCTCTTTTCCCCCATTTAGTAAACGCTCTCATTTTTCAGGCGAAAAGAATATGTATTCTTCTCGCACTTCTTAAATATCGTAATTCACAATGTATTGCTGCATCTCTGTATTATAATAGCCCTCACTGTATTCGATGATATTTCCTTCTTCATCATAGGAATACCGTGATCTCTTTAATAGCGCTTCTCCAGCCTGCACATTCAGTCTTTCGCCTACATAAGAATCAGCTTTTGCAACAGCAAACTGATCTCGAAATTTCTCCAATGTAATATCTTGTTCTTCAATCAAATCGTATAACGACTGTGCATTTAAGTGTGTTAATTCTATCCCTTCCATACGTTGCATGGTTAAATAATGCGTGTAATGAATATAAGGTTCATTATCTAAATAGTAAAGACGTTCTATTTGAATACATTGCTCACCAAACAGCGTATATAAAGTTGTTTCTGGTGCATTTTCAATTGTCTCCGCCCCAAGCAACTTTTTCTGAATGATATGCCCTTTTTCCACCAACACTTCGGTAAAGCGTTTTCCTTTTGAGAGCCTTGAAATAGATGTATTTCGAATAACTCTTGTTCCTTTACCGCTTTTTGTTTCTAAATATCCATCTTTCACAAGTTCTTTAATAGCATTTCGAACCGTAATTTTACTTACTTGAAATTCCTCTTCCAGCTGCGGCTCAGAAGGAATATTTGTTTGAATGGGATACACGCCATGCAAAATTCGATCTTTTAAGATATTTTTTATTTGTAAATACAGTGGTCCTTTTTTTCGAGATACGTTCACTATTACATCCTCTACCTTTCTACATCGCCTACTGATTCTGTCATCGCTTTTTGTATATCGTACTGGGATGACATAGGAGTATCGCCTACGATTGTATGAGCAAGCATTCCCGCTGTTACAGCGAATGCCACAGTCTTTTCTGCTGAAAAGCTCTCTAACTCGCCATATAAAATGCCGCTTGTATAGGCGTCTCCTGCGCCTATTCTATCATAGACAGAAAAAGTAATCGTATCAGAAAATGTAAATGTATGATTTTTATATATAAAACCGCATAAAGAGTGCTTATTGTTCTTATTAATAGATCGGTGCGTACCGGCTACGACAAAAAGACCGTACTTCTTTGCTACCTTTGGAATTAGTTTCATCAGCTGCTTTCTTCTGCTTATTTCTTCTGTTTCCATCTTAAGAATGTGCATAGCATCTTGTTCATTCATCATTACGATATCTGCAAGGTACAGCATATCTTCATAATGAGGCTTTGCGCTTTCATATCCTTCATCTCCCCATAGAGACGGGCGGTAGTTACAGTCAAATACGACCATACCACCGCGTTCTTTTACCGCTTTGGCAAATGATTTCATATAGGATCGGACGGAATCATTCATTGCTAGAGAGATTCCACAAAAATGCACCACATCTACTTTCTCCGCAATATTCTCAAAATCATATATGCCTTCAGGAGCTCTGTTGAAGCTGCTTTCTGAACGGTTGGTATATGTAACTCGGCTAGATCGGGACCCAAATCCATTTTCTAAAAAATACATACCGACATGTTTTCCGCTGCGTTTAATAAATGACTGCGAAATACCTAACTTTTTAAGATAAGATACAGCCGCATCTCCCACAGCGTTATCCGGTAAAGCAGTGATCAAATATCCCGTATATCCGAAGTTCGCCAACCCCGCCGCTACATTTACCCCTGTACCAGAAAACGAATAGCTTAATGTATGAGCTTGAGAGAGTAATTCATATCCTGGTACTTGTAAACGCATCATTACCTCTCCAAATGCTGCAAAGTTCTTAGCCATGCTGATCAACTAACTTTTTCATCTTTTCGAGGAGCTCACGTACATCATTTACTTTTGTTTTTCCTGTTTTCTGGTCAATGATTGACGAATAAACATGCGGAATAATTTTTGGGACGTCGGCTTCCAAAGCAATACGCAAAATTGTTTCAAAGTTTTCTTTATCAATTCCTCCAGTTGGCTCTAAAGCGAATTCTTCTTCCCCGCAAGCGTGTGCCACAGCTCGGAATTCCTCTTCATAGCTTAACCCTTTCATAGGAAAATACTTGAGCGCGTTTCCTCCCATATCACGTACTAGGGCAATAGCTGTTTTGACTGGTACAATAGCTTGTTCATTATGCGCTGCGCTAACTGGGCCAGTCGAAATATTTACGTAGCCGACTTTGCCGGTTGGGGATACTAAACTATTAATCCAGCTATCCTTTTCACCTAGATTAGCACGTGTTGCTCCAACAGCAGGAAATACTTGATTAATATGGCTGCCAGCATAATTCTTTGCAATTTCTGCTACTACAGCTGCTTGACGATTGTCTCCAGCACCTAAACCAATTGATACTGCTCCATCAATTTCCTTTCCGTATTCTTTCATTGCTTTTACTGCTTCTTCTACAGTAGAATAATCCTTAGATAACACGCCTACTAATACATGCCCTTCTGCAGCCTCAAATACTTCTTTGGCATTTTCGACACTGTTTGCTAATACGTTTAATGCTGCACGCTCTTTATAAAAACGTTTTGTAATGTTTGACATGTCAGTTTCCTCCTACAATTTCGCGTATTCTAGACTCAATTACATGTATATCATCGCCCTTTAAAGGTCTTGGGTCGATGTCAAAATATCCTTGTCTTATCCCGTAATCACGTGTATAAATAGCAATTTCACCTTCACTCAACTCTTTTACAACTTCTTCTGCAGTTATATTAGCCTGTTCTGGAATGATTTGAATTCTAGCTCGGAATATAGCTCGGCCTGCCTCATCTTGAACAATTGTTACGTTAACGCCTTCTATGTCTTTTAATGACAGTAGCGCTTGTAAACTCTCTTTTTCTTTTGCACTTTTATCTTTCTTTTCTCCATACTCATCAAGTGCTTGAAGTAACCCAAATATTGTTTCCTTTCCTACTTTCATACTTCTTCCAATACAATGTAGTTGAACTTTCAGCCATTCGATATATTTACGTTCACCTCCAACAATTCCAGAAGTTGGTCCTTCAATTGCTTTTGAGCCACTGTAGATTGCAAGGTCTGAGTACTTTACATATTTTTGAAGGTTTTCTTCTGCGGCAGCATCCACAATTAACGGAACATTGTTTTTCTGTGCAATTTCCCACGTTTCTTCCACAGAGATCATATTTTTTTGAACTGTATGATGAGATTTCACATAAAGAATGGCGGCTGTGTTTTCAGAAATCGCTTCTTCAATATGAGTTGCTCTTCCTTCATTAGCGTAGCCAACTTCAATAAGCTTTCCTCCACCTAAATAAACCATTGTTTCAACTGGTGCCCCGTATTGTACGTTATGACCTTTCAGAATAATAATTTCTCTTTTAGGAATTTCTTCTTGATGAAGACGCTCGCTCTTGCGGCGATTTCCCTGTGTAACAAGAGCAGCTACAGAGAGAGCAATTCCACTTGAAGCTGAGTTAACAACCACACCTGCTTCTGCTCCTAAGATCTCAGCAATATAATCGCCTGCTTTATCAACTAAATCAGCGATTTCAACGTAATTTTGTCCTCCTTTTTTCATTGCATCCATTACTGTATCAGTCGGTGCTGATACACCTAAAATACTCATTCGACCGCTCGCGTTAATTACTCGTTTCAAGCCATATTTAGCATTCAATGAACGTTCCATTTACAACTACTCCTTTTGCTTTAATTATTTGCTTACCTTCTCTCTTCTCTCCTTCGGAATCAACAAACAGAACAGGCTTGTCTTCTATAGTAAAAAGAGTTAAATTGGCACGGTCTCCAACTTGTATCCTTCCTAGCTCCGGTCTATTAAGCCACTTTGCCGCATTAACAGTAACGCCATTTACTACTTCTTCAAGGCTGTATCCTAAATAAAGAAATTTAGATAATACATGAGCTAAGCTGTATACAGGCCCATTTAGTCGATTCTTTCGATAAATATCTGTGCTAATTGTATTGAATTTAACATTATGTTTTTTGGCAGCTTCTGCTACTTGAAACGAAAAACTTGCATTTCCGTGCCCTACATCTAAATGAACACCTCGTTGGATGGCCTCCATTAGGAGTGGAAGCGGCTTTCCTTCATCATCAAATAGATTATTAGCTTTTCCATTCAAATAGTGAGTAATAATGTCTCCTTTTTCTAGAATCGAAACAACTTCCTCAATAGCAGGAGGACCAGACCCGACATGAACCATTAATGGAAGTGAAATTTTACTAGACATTTTTCGAGCAAAATATAAAGGCTCAATACCGCTTTTACCTACTACACTTTTGCTTATACGGGCTTTTAAACCTACAATATTGTTTCTATATGCCTTCATGGCTTCAAAAATGTTTTCCGCTTTTAGCCAGTCCATATTTGAAAGCTCATCTGTGCGTTTTAAACCAATATGTGAAATGTTTAAAAACGCTAACAAATTAGTTTTTGCTGCATATTGGCTTTGAATTAAATCTGCTATTTGATCAGCACCGCAGCTTCCTGCATCCACTAGTGTTGTTACTCCTTGCTTCACTCCTATCTCGTCTATCTCATCTCCATATGGTTCGAAATCTGGAAACGCATGAACATGTAAATCAATCCATCCGCTGGATATGTAGGTTCCTGAGTAATCATAAACAAGCGGTGCTTTTCCTTCACCAGCTTTTGCTATCTCAGAAATTTTTCCATTTTCTATAACAATATCAAACTCTTTTTCAGTGACCGATTTGACATTCCTTAATAGAAACCGATTCTTCATTTCGTTCACTCCTCTTATGGTAGCGCTTACACTAATATTAATTATTTTTCTGTTTTTACAAATGTAGAATAACATACAGAAATAAATAAGTAAATATAACGTTATAATGTTTAAGTTTAAAAAAAATAAAAAGCGACCAATAGCCGCTGGTTTTTATCTTTTCTTGAATATATATGTCACTTTTGTTAATTCTTCCGATATGCTCCATAGCCTTTCAGCTACGTCCGGTTTAAATAAAACATCTCCCATCCTATCTTTTGCAGGATATCCTTTTTTAGCATCTTTTCCGTCTGGCCCAATATATGTACCGCCTTCTATTGATTCAGTGGCTGCATAAAGAGTAGGCAGCGCGCCCATTTCTGCAGATTGACTAAATAGCTTGACTAAAAATTTCAGCAAGCCGTTTGGCTCTTTACCTGAACCTCGTGATAATAGGTTAGTATTTGAAATACCCGGATGTACCGCAGCACTAATTGTCGTCGATCCAGCTGCTTCTAAGCGGTTTTGCAGTTCTTTAGCAAACAATAGGTTGGCGAGTTTACTTTGCCTATAGAACTTCATTGGACTGTAGCCTTTTTCCCCGTCTAGATTATCAAAATAGATTTTTCCAGAATTAGCAGCTATACTGCTTACCGTTACGACTCTTGAATGTGGAGTTGCCATTAGTAAAGGAAGCAGCAAACCCGTAAGCGCAAAATGTCCTAAATGATTACAGCCAAACTGCAGTTCAAATCCGTCTTTCGTTTTGCTGTGAGGCGGAACCATCACGCCTGCATTATTAATGAGAAGGTCCAAAGACGAGTATTGTTGAAGAAATTGATTAGCAAAATGCCGAATAGAGCTCAAGTCACTGAGATCTAATGACATAATAGTCACTTTAGCATTTCCGTTATCCGCTTTAATTCTCTTCTTAGCTTCTTTCCCTTTTTCCTCATTACGCACAGCAAGAATGATTTCTGCTCCGCGAGCTGCTAGAGCCCTTGCTGCTTCAAATCCAATACCGCTGTTTCCTCCCGTTATAAGGGCTGTTTTTCCCGTTACACCGGGCATTCGTTCAGCTGTCCATTTTGTTATCATATAGGTTCTCCCTTTCAGCTATAGCTGTTTTTCTAAAATTCACGCGTCTAAGTCACACTAAATTAACGTTTTTTTAAAATTAAGGTATGTATAAAGTATAATGTCTTCAAAACAAAAGGGACAAGCTTTTTCAAAGCTTGTCCCTTTTGTTTGTTTATGTGGTTCGCGGAGAATCGTAGCGTCCAAACCAGTCGTATCGGTTTGTGGAGACCCATTTGTATAGCGGACTAAACGCTTTGTTCATTAATGGTAAATGCAAAAGCACACCTATTGGGAATGTAAGAGGCAAAACAGCTAAAAGCCGTCTGACCGTTTCAAATCCTGCTAGAACTTCCCCTTTTTTGGTCACCATATGAATTTGATCATATAAGTCTCTTCCCTCTTCTTTTAAGTAACTATACTCCGTTCGTTCAATGTATTGAACTGGAATCCACTGAATTTGGTTCGTCCAGTCCAGCGCTTTAATTATTTTTTTTACGTTGTAACATAAAGGACATTGCGCATCAAAAAATACTTTGTGTTTCATTGTTTCCACCTTTCTTCTTTTGTTTCTTTTTCCTTAATTTATAAATACCCTTTTCTCCTTTTTAATAACCACTATTGGGAGGCACTTCTTGTGCATCCTGGCTTTAAAACAAACATTTTTTGTGGGGTTTCTTTTGTGAAGCCGCGAAAGAAGACAGGATTTTTTTATAAAATATCACTTTTTTGGTTTAAAGCGCTAAAAACATGTTAGAATAGATTTCATATTGATTTGAAGCAGTAGGTGCACGCATTTAGTCACATACTAAAAAGGACTAAATAAATATAATGATAAAAGGTAAAGGTAATGTCTTCATAAACTTATCATGGAAGTAGGTTTATAAATAACGAAGAAAAAAGGAGGAACGGGTGTTACTTTTATCCCTTTCATATAAGCTTTTTTACGTAAGGATGTGTAAACGATGAAAAATAAGTACATGCTGTCAGCTTCAGGTATGTATATTAACTACTTTCTACTGGGCATGGTCAATATCATGCTTGCATCAAATATGTCATTTTTGACAAAACAATTAAATACCGACGGTGCTGGAATCAGCTATATCATTTCTGCTATCGGAATTGGAAAATTGCTTTCGTATTCTCTATCAGGCGTCTTGTCTGATAAAGTCGGACGAAAGCCTTTGATTATTGTTTCGTCTCTGACGATGGCGATTTTTTTAATTGGCATTCCATTATCGCCAAATTATCAAACAGCCTTTATCTTTGCTATTATCGCTGGTATTGCAAACTCTGCTATGGATGCTGGAACGTACCCTGCTTTGATTGAGGTCTTTCCTAAATCTTCAGGTTCAGCCAGTGTTCTTGTAAAAGCATTTATTTCTGCAGGAGCGGCACTTCTGCCGTTTATGATTGCCTTTTTTGCAGATCGTGATTTGTTTTATGGGTATGCTTTTTTTCTTCCTGCTCTTATTTATTTACTAAATATGATCTTTATGTTCAAACTGCCTTTTCCCAATCATAAACGCGAACAGAGTACAGTTCAACAGCAAAATACAGCAGAGAATAAATTTATCTCTGCTCCTAAAATGAAACAAGAAGGAATTGCTCTTATTGTGATTGGATTTACTTCTACAGCGCTTTTTACGGTGGCTCAAATTTGGCTCCCTACTTACGGTCAACAAGTATTAGGTATGGCTGAAAGCAGCTCGGTCCGCCTTTTAAGCTACTACAGCATTGGAGCTTTAATCTCTGTTTTAGTATTAGCTGTATTATTAAGCAAAGTGCTTCGTCCTGTAACGGTTATTCTCGTTTACCCGATGATTACCCTTATAGCCGTACTTACGCTTCTTTTTGTTAAAGTACCTGCTATTGCAATTGCAGCTGCTTTTTTCATGGGATTTTCTACGGCTGGGGTCTTTCAATTAGCGATTACTGTTATGACCGAGCTTTTCTGGAACAAAAAAGGAACGGTTACTGGAATTGTAGCGACGGCTGCTGGACTAGCTGCTATTTTATTGCCTTTAGCAACAGGGCTTATGTCTAAAACGGGACATATTTCAATTATCTTTATTTTTGATGCGATGCTTTCAGTAGTAGGTATGGCAGCGGCAGCTTTTGTTAATTACCGCTACCGCAAAATTTTAAATAAAAATCGCAGCGAACAAATTCAAGAAACAGCCTCATAAAAAAGAGGCTGGGGCAAAAATATTTTAGAGAAAGTAAAAAAACGAACCATTAATCAATGGTTCGTTTTTTTGCTATGGTGAATGTATGTGTCATTTGTTTAGGTCCTTCTAACAGTTGATTGGGGAGCAAGGCGAAAATTCCTGCGGGAAAAGTGGAACAGATCAGACCCCGCAGGAGCGCAAAAGACGAGGAGGCTCATCGGCCACCCGCGGAAAGCGAAGACTTGTACGGAAATCAACTGCGGTGGCACAAGCAATCCATACGAGCTCATGTATACTATTTGTCCGCCTTTAGATTGAATTAATTGGGTAATGTCTCAACCTCTTCTTAACTTTTCTTTTTAACTCATTTTCTCAGCTGATTTTTGCTTCATAAACAGGAACATCACACCTGAAATAACCGCGAAAACAGCTAAAATGTAAAAAGTAGAAGGCAGCGGAATCACGCTGACTAGTGACCCCATAGCTAAGCTGCTGACAACTGCTGAAGTTTGTATAGCCGTCATATATGCCGTTGTGGCTAGTCCAATTTGACGCGGAGCCAGTGACTGAGCATATACCATTCCCACTCCCATTGTAGCGGACAGAATAAAAGCATAAAATACTTGAAGCACAATTAACCCACTCAGCGGTAAATGAAGGCTCGTTAAAATAAAATAAAGCACTTGGCAAGCAATTCCAATGATAAAGAATCGTTTAACTCCGATTTTATCAGAAAAATAGCCCCCTAACGGCATAAATACTAGCTCAAAAACAGATGTAACGGTAAAGAGAATCCCTACAATCGAAACGGATTGTTTTAACGTATCCGTTATGTAGAGCGGCAAATACATAGAACGCCCGGAATCACCCGCAAAAATGAAAAGAGCTGCTACGAATACAGCTATTAATACAGAAGGTATACCGGCTGGCGCTTTTGAAGATGCATGAGCCGAAGTTTGAGGCATACTGTCTTCTTTAAGCGCAAAAAGAACCCACCCTAAAGTTGCTAGCGATAACAACCCTGATAATAAAAATAAAAGAGTATACCCTCCGTGATCAATAATTAAAGCGCCAAGCATAGGTCCAAAAATATAGCCTTGTGAAAAAGCCATTCGCACGGTACCAGTAATCGTACCTGCCTGCGATTTGCTTTCTTGCTTTTTAACAATAAAATCATTCAGCAGGGCAAAGAAAAAAGAAAACGCATTAAACCCTCCTATAGCAAGTAAAATGAGTGCTATTGTATAAGAATGCGTAAACGCTAACGGCACTCTTGAAATGGTTCCAATCAGTAACGCCCAAATAATAAATGGCTTTCGTTTCCCCCATTTGTCTGATAACGAAGCTAAATAAAACGATACGATTAAACCAATAATGCTCATTGGCACAAATAAAAATCCTGCTTGAAAAGAAGTGGCATGCAATGTATTTGTTGCCCAAACCGTTAAATAAGGCATAAAGCCGCCAACGGATAATCCAATAATAAATAATGAAATAAAAATCGTTCGAAAATCCCGGTCTGTAAACACAATCTTTATGCCTGATACAAACGAATTTTCTATTTTCGACATAAACTCATTTCAACCCTTTCTATCCAGCTGTCAAACGTTCCATTTCCGCAAAAAAATGCACCTTTCTTCAAGAAAAAGTAGAAGAAAGGTGTGTAAATGAAGGTTATTTTCCAATTTGTACAGCAATTTTTTCTTTTTGTTCTTCTTTGCTGATAAGTTCTTTGAATTTGGTCAAAAGAGGTGCTTTTAATTCTTCATCTTTTAATGCAAAAGCAAGAGTCGTAAAAATAAAATCTAACTTTTCTCCTGCATCATAACGTTCGCCCTCGAATTCGTAAGCATAAATAGAACGGTCTATATTCATACGCTGAATAGCATCTGTTAGCTGAATTTCCCCGCCTTTTCCAGCTTCCTGCGTTTCAAGATACTCAAAAATGTCAGGTGTAAATACATAGCGTCCAATAATTCCTAAATTAGACGGAGCTTCTTCGACTGATGGTTTTTCTACAAAACCATTCACTTCGTATAACCGGTTTTTATTTGCTTTTGGATCTATAATCCCGTAACGGTGAACGGATTCTTCCTCTACGCGCTGTACGCCGATAATCGATGATCCCGTTTGGTTATACTGGTCAATCAGCTGTTTTAAACAAGGCTGATCTGGGTCTGTTAAGTCATCTCCAAGTAAAACTGCAAACGGTTCGTTTCCAATAAACTGTCGAGCACAGCCAATTGCATGGCCAAGGCCCTTCATTTCTTTTTGACGAACGTAATGAATATTCGCTAGTTCAGAGATATGCTCCATTTCTTCTAATAGTTCAGTTTTTCCCTTTTGATGAAGCAAGTGCTCCAGTTGAATATTGTGATCAAAATGATTTTCAATTGCTTGTTTCCCGTTTCCTGTAACAATTAAAATATCTTCGATTCCTGATTTTAAGGCTTCTTCTACAATAAATTGAATTACGGGCTTATTTACAATTGGAAGCATTTCTTTTGGGATAGATTTTGTAACGGGTAAAAAACGAGTACCTAACCCTGCTGCTGGTATAACTGCTTTTTTTATAGTCTGCATATTATATTTACTCCTCTCTGTTAGTTATCTAGCTGCCTTACATCTATTACGCTTTGACAGGCACCACATTGAAAATTTCTTTCACTCCTTGCTTGTATCCTCCCGCTGAGCGAAGTGATTCTCCAATTTGTTGTGCATGCTGTTTATATGTGTGAGTAGTTAAAACGTCGTTAACTGTCTTTTTGATTAGCTCAGCAGATACATTATTTTTATCTAATTTTACACCTGCTCCTAACTCCTGCACGCGATCGCCAACCATAAATTGATCCACTGCCATTGGAATAACGACAAGGGGCGTATCGTAGTATAAACCTTCACTGCTGCTGTTCATTCCGCCGTGAGTAATGAATAAATCCGCACGTTTTAAAATTTCTAGCTGCGGTACGTATTGTTTCACAACGAAGTTTTCTGGAATGTGTGCTAATTCTTCAGGTTTGGTATTTTTACCAATAGATAAAATAACTTTACCCTCAAAATCTTTTAATGCTTCTACACATAAGTTATAGATTTCTAGCTGCTGATTAAAAATAGTTCCCATAGAAACAAAAATAATTTTTTCATTTTCATTTTGTAAGTAAGAAGGATCTTCAATGTCTAATCGTTTAACAATTGAAGGACCAATAAACTTGTACTCACTCGTAAATTCAGATACGTTTGGCTGAAAGAATTCTGACGTAAATACTAGCGTAATATCCCCTGGATTCGACATAATGTCAATGGAATCTTTTAACTGAGTATTATATTGGTTGTTGAACTTATTTAATGATTTTTCGAATTGAGGATAAAAGGTAGATTGGTCAGGTTCTGTTTGACCACTTGGCATCATACAAGTTGCTAACTCCTTATTTAACGCAAATGTTGTACAAAGAGAAACCTTCGGAAGCTGAAGAAGGTCGGCCACAGCGGAACCTGCTAAAAGGTGATAATCATAAAGTACATAATCATATGTTTCATGTTTCGTTTCACTCATAATTTTAGTAATAATATTTTCAGATTCATTTAAAAACAAATTCATTATTTCATAGCGGTCATAAGACTCTTCGTTTGTCATCCGGTTGCTCATATCAAGACTTGGACGAAAATCTTCGTATTCACGAAATTCCGCGCCTGATTTCCGAATTTTTTCAGCATAGTCTTCAATGCCGTAATAGACGACCTTTTCCCCTTGAGCCATCAACTCTTTTACAATTCCTAAAGAAGGATTCACATGTCCTTCACCTGGAAAGCCTATTACTAATACTTTTCCCATAACATTCATTCCTTTCACGTAGTTAATAATTAAATTACTTAATTGTTCATTTGGTAAATTTATTGTATAGAAACTGAATTTACTATAAATTATCTTTATCGTAAAGTCATTAAGCGTTTTCAACTAAAAAAAGGTTAAATAGGCTCATTTTGGAATATAGTTATAAATTAACTCAAGAAAAACAAATATTGTAAAATTTATCTCGTTTGTAAATAGATGTATACGCTTCATTATGATGCAAATAAAAAACACACCTCACTAAATCAAGCAAGAGGTGTGTTTTTTATTTAAAAGTTGTATAACTCCCATATATCTGAGGTTTCTGAACCAATATACCAAGCTGCCGCCCCACCTAAATGATAGTCATTAATTAATTTAACCCGGCGCTGCATAGATGCTTTGTCTTCGAGCCATATTTGATGCTTCGTACCATCTTCCGTGTATTCTACATAGTACTGTGAGGCTTGGCTATCCCATTTTTTAGCTAACTTTTTAGAAGAGATAACAGCTTCGGCTTCTTTCATCGTTAAGTCTTTTGTGACAACTTTTTTGGTCGATAGGTCCGTTTTCCATTCTCGCGTATAAAAAGGAACTCCCAGAAGGATTTTGTGTGCAGGTACATCTTTCATAAGAAGTTGTGCGCCTTCTTTCACCCAAGGCAGTGAAGCAACAGATCCTGGAACCTGACTTCCTCCCCAGTGTTCTTCATATCCCATCATAATGACATAGTCTGCCACTTGACCAATCTGTTTCCTATCAAAGCTTCCCGACCAAAAAGGATCATTATTTTCTCTTGTTATGTCTACTGAAATAGTCATACCATGAGGTTTTAACGCTGCTTTTAATTCTTTAATAAATAAAACAAAATCTCGTTTGTTTTTGATATTAATGTTTTCAAAGTCAACATTGATCCCATCGCTGTTTGTTTTTACTAGCGAACTTTCTATTGATGATACAAGCTTTTTCCGCTTTGCTTTATTGCTTAGCACATCACTTGTAAGTACATCATCAAAATTGTTGCCAATAAGCGGCCAGACTTTTTTGCCGTTTTTATGAGCCGTTTGAACATATGATTCATTTATAGAAGATGAAACAACTTTGTCATTCGACGTTAGCGTAAACCAACGAGGTGAAACAACGTCTAAATTCTTTTGCTTCATCGATTCTGTATAGCCTGCTGTTTTTTCATTAAAGCTCCAACCCATAACTACAGGCTGATGCTTCTTTTGCACTAAATCAGATTTTTTGATCCAGCCCTTTTTCCCTTCCAAAAGCTGTACTTGTATATAGTAATCAGGAATAATAAGCGTTTGTCCGGGCTTAATATTTGTTGAGGATAGCTGATTTAACTTTGTTAATTCATTTGCTTTTACACCGTACTTTACGGAGACTTTCCAAAGCGTATCTCCTGATACTACTTTATGTAACAAGCCTTTTGGTGGTATTTTCAGCGTTTGCCCTGGAATCAGCTCCGTCTTTTTTAGCTGATTTTGTTTTATTAGATCACTGACTGTTACACCGTATTGCTTAGCTAGTAACCATAGTGTATTTCCCGGCACTACCGTATGAGTAGTAACCTGAGCTGCATCTCCAGCTTCAGATGAAATGACAGGAAATTCTTCTCCTTTTTTCACTGTCTGCATAACAGAAGAATGTAAGGAAGGAGAACGATATACGTTTACGTTGTCACCTTTGACAGTGCCCACTGAAGAAACAGCGGCTCCTTTACTCATCGGGGCCAATCCTCCACTGAAAAGACAGAGAACGATCAGGCTCATACATATTTTCTTCATTTTATAATTTCGCCTCCCCACTTTTTGACATCACCTGTCTAGTTTACTACTCCTATAAGATAGAATCCTAGAGGTACATTGTGGTAAAGAAACGTCTGGGTATACGTGAAATACAAATAAAAAAGCTTACCGTCCGATGACGATAAGCTTTCGTTTCTTATGCATTTCCCACTACATTTTGATCCTTAATATCCATATCAATTGTATTAGCGGTACTGGAACTGCTTGTAATATTCATAAAATTCCCTGTGTTCCCGCTGCCAGAACCGACTGTTGTAAAAGCTGTACTTTTTGGCTTAATAGCCAGACAATCACCAAACTCCACTGAAGATGAAACCAATACATTCGAGATATTTACGGCTCCTACTACCGATGGCATCTGCCTCTCCTCCTGTTCATTATCTATCTGCTATATGATATGAGCAGAAGGTCAAAAAGTAGCTTTTTCATCTTTTTAATTTTATTAAGGATCAATTCGTTTATACCTTGATTCTGCAAACATATATACTCCGTATGCCATAAGGCCGATTGATACGATAGCCAGCAGTACAGACCCAAAAGGACGCTGTGCTACTTCAGCAAGGGCTCCATCTAACCCTTTCGTTTCGTCTGGATCCGCTTGAAGAGCCGTGCGAATAAGAAAGAAACCAATAATGCCAAAGACGATACTTCGAGCAATAATACCTGCTTTTCCAATATGCCCGCTCCATCGCCACTCTTCTTTTGACATTTCGTTTTTCTTTAGTTTTTTTAAGAAGCGTCCTGAAAGAGCCCAATATACTTGTCCAATCCCAAAGATAATAACGCCGATACCTGTAAGCGCAATGATGGTTTGCCCAAAGGGATAAGATAACAGCTTGGCTGATACCGTTTGATAATGCTTACCTGAGGTATGAACGTGAGCATGAAGCAAAATTTTCACCGAACTCACACAAAGACTAATATAAAACGTCGCTACAACTAAATAGCCCAAACGAGTGAAAACGCCTTTTACCCCATGCCCAACGTGGTGAGGATCAAAAATAGCAGAAATGATTTGCCAAAACGCATATCCACTTAAACCTACTGCCAAGACAATTAAAATCAAAAATCCAAACGGCTGCTTTGCAATTGTGTGCAGGGCTCCTTGAGAAGTAACTAAATCGCCTTTTAATCCGAAAGCTGTCTGAATCGCTAATATACCGATGATAAAATAGACCACACCTTGAGCCACATGACCAAACCGTGAAAAACGTACGACAAATGGCTTAGTACGTTCTTTTAAGCGATGTAACTTTCGACCAAACGTATCTTTTTTAACAAATGGAGATTCACCCATACGTTTCCTCCTGCTTTTTGAAAACAAACTTTATTTTATAAAACACCTGAAAATAAGCGTGCAAATGACTCTTTCGAACGTTCTACTAAGCTTCGCTTGTAAAATGCTACTGGTTTGATCAAATGACTGTCTTCAATATCTTCTTCGTAATTTTTGATGAGCGTTTGAATCGTCTCTCCTTCAATTAAAAATGCATTAACTTCAAAGTTCAGATGAAAACTTCTCATATCCATATTTGCAGTACCGACCGAAGCCATATCTCCGTCTATAATCACAATTTTTTGATGCAAAAACCCTTTTCTATACGAATATACTTCAATTCCACATCGAAGAAGTTCAGCAAAATATGACCTAGTTCCATATTGAGTCAGAAAGCCATCATTAATTTCGGGTACCATAATCCGTACCTCTACACCTTTTCTAGCCGCAATACGAAGGGCGGTTCTTATGGCTTCATTTGGAACAAAATAAGGAGTTGAAATCCAGATTGATTTCGTCGCGCTTGTAATCATAGTATAGTAATAATCACTCATATTTTCCTGCGTATCGGGCCCTGTCGCCACCACTTGCACAAAGCCTTCTCCTTCGACAGGATGAGGCTTTGTATACGCTTCATCGTTAATTAAGCATTCTCCAGAAACGTATTCCCAATCGAACATAAAGATCGAATGCAAGGTTTGAACAGATTCTCCTTTTAGCATCAGATGAGTATCTCTCCAAAAACCAATTTTTTTGTTTTTTCCTAAATACTCATCCCCAACATTCAATCCCCCTACAAAACCTACTTCCCCGTCAATTACGACTATTTTACGGTGGTTTCGAAAGTTGAATTTTTGATTGAAAAATCCATACTTAATAGGTAAGAAAGGATGCACTTTAATATTCGCTTTTTTCATTCGTTTAATATCTGAACCCGATAGTGTAAAACTTCCCATTGTATCGAATGTAAAGCGCACTTCTATACCTTCGCTTGCTTTTTTTATTAAAATATCAATGATTTCTTTTCCTAGAGAATCTGAGTGAAACATATAGTATTCCATATGAATAAACTGTTTTGCTGATTGCAAATGCTTTTTGATTTCATTAAACGTTTCTTGCCCGTTCTTAAGGACGTAGGTTTTTGTATGAACATTCATCTTTGTCAAAGATACACATTGAAGATACTGAGCAAAGTAACGCTGATGCGACTGAAGCGGCGATAGATCAGGCGTCGTTTCTTTGTCTGCCATCTTTCTAAGCATTTCTCGGTTATGCATACGCTTTTTTTTAAACATATGCCCCTTTAAATAGAGCTGTCCTGAATACAAATAAAAGAAAAAACCTGCAACAGGGAAGAAAAAGAGGACATACATCCAAACCAACGTACTTTCAGGCGTTCGATTTTCAAGCATAAGTGAATACATACAAATGAAAATGATGACACCATATAATCCAACTAAGGCATACTTCCAATGAACATCAATAGAGGTAAAAAAGAAAGCATAAATGGAAAGTAAAATAATAAATAAAAAAATAAAGTCCAACCGGCGTTTTTTCATAAAAGCTCTCCTAAAAACAAACTGTATTGTATCACTTGTCTATCTTTCATATGAGGTAGTATATGGAATACACAGAATTCTTATCATGCATGCTACATAAATTGTACATATATTTGCACAAAAAGCAGTTTAGCCGCTTAAGCAACTAAACTGAACTACCTTAGACAAGCATCATTCATATACCTATACCCTGGATGGTAAAACAAAAAACCTCCTTACGGGGAGGTTTTTTGCTTCACACGCATGACGATGTCTTTTTATAAGTTGGTATAACCGGACTCTTTTTCTTTTTTAGGCCAAACGAAATTAGAAAGAGATAATAAGAAATCAATTCCTACAATAACTGTCCAAAATTCCACTACATTTTGCAGCACGTTGGTTTTTCCATTTGGTACTATATACATCATCGCCGCTAAAAGAGCTGCTCCAATAGCGTAAGCAACAAGATGCTGTAGCCATGACTTAAAATAATGCTTTGCATATTCTTTTCCATAGCGCCTACGGGGTTTTTCTCCGCTTTTCATCACATAATATTGAAAGCGTTCGTCTGCCCATTGAATCATACTTTTTCCAAAAGCGATCGAAATTCCAATATACACGGCTGCAATAGCGTGAGCATAGGTCGCTGTAGCACCTCCGTAAAGGTCTACGCTCGTCACAATCAGAAGAAAAAAATCAACAACAGGTGTTAGAGCTAAAATAAAAAAACTGAGCTTTTGTTTTTTAAACATATACCTTGCTGCTAATCCTAAAATGATGACTATCCAAAAAGCGATTTCACATGCAATAATCATCCAGGCTATTAAGTTCAAATAATCCCCTCTCTTCCTCTCGTTCAACGAATAGACAATTGGTTTTAAGTGAAAAATTTTTATGCATAAGTTTATTTTTATGTATATACATCCTGCTTCATAACCTTACGGCTTATTCCATCCTCAGCTGAGTTCTAAAATTCGTTGAATCGTATTTGCTAGGCGGATCTTTTAAATCGATATCTATAATATTCCCAGCTCATTCCTACCCCGACTCCAATCGAATAAGCCAGTATATCGCTCCATAAGAAGCCATACCCCAGAATGAGCCCTCCTAGCGCAGTCTTTCTTATGTCATCAATCCACCGAGCGTGATACAACTGTGTAAATTCAATGAAGTAACAAAACACTATAGCAAACATACCAGTCATTTTTATCCTCCATGCAGGAAACAAAAAACCCGCGCTGACAAAAATCATTAAGGCCCATAACGAATCTCCCGCATATATATTTACGATGTGAGGAAGATACGCGGTAAGTTTTCTTGATAAAAGGCCTGCTCCCATGATCACAAAAGCTAGAAGAAGATATACCCATCTATTTCTTTTATTCATTTCAAACTCCTTTTTTCTTCTTAAATACTCCGTAGCAATAAGCCTTCACTGTATAATTTTATCAGAACCGCAGACTGTTAAATACCGCTTTTTTTCATTTTTTACAGCTTCCCCCTACATATATATGACAACTGTCATGGTTTCTATATGACACGTATGTCTTAAATAGTCAGAAAAATCTCTTTATACTGAGGGTAATATACGGTGATGAAAGGAATTTCATATGACTATACAAAAACAAAAGAATTTACGAAAACAAGTTGCACCTTTTGAAAAAGCAGTAATGAAAGACAGCATAAGACAATTGATTAATACTTTTTTACCTTTTTTCACACTGTGGTTTCTCGCTTATGAGAGCCTTTCAATTTCTTATTTTTTAGCATTTCCGCTAACTGTTATCGCAGCAGGATTTTTAGTAAGAATATTCATTATTTTTCATGACTGTTGTCACTACTCTTTCTTTAAAAGTAGACAACACAATAAAATTCTCGGAACCATTACCGGTGTCTTAACGATGTTCCCTTACAGTCAATGGGGACATAGCCATGCAATTCACCATGCAACAAGCAGCAACTTAGATAAAAGAGGTACGGGTGACATTTGGGTGTTAACCGTAACAGAATATAAAGAAGCTTCTATTTGGAAAAAAATCGCTTACCGTATCTATCGCAATCCGTTCATTATGTTCGGCGTGGGACCTATATATGTATTTTTGATTACAAACCGATTCAATCAAAAAAATGCGAAGAAACAAGAAAGAATGAATACGTATCTTACAAATGTATTGATCGTTGCATTAGCAGCAGCGACCTGCTGGTTGGTAGGGTGGCAGGCGTTCCTATTAATTCAAGGACCGATTTTCTTCATTTCAGGTTCAATTGGAATTTGGCTGTTTTATGTACAGCATCAGTTTGAAGATTCTTATTTTGAAGAAGATGAGCACTGGGATTATGTAAAAGCTGCCGTTGAAGGAAGTTCATTTTACAAGCTTCCAAAACTATTGCAATGGCTAACAGGCAATATTGGGTTTCACCATGTACATCATTTAAGCCCAAGAGTGCCAAACTATAAGCTTGAAGCTGTTCATCAACACACGCAGCCTCTTCAAAATGTACCAACCATTACACTCGCAACAAGTCTTCGCTCTCTTCGATTCCGTCTATGGGATGAAGAAAACAAAATGTTTGTGAGCTTTAAAGAAATAAAAACACGCTCAGCTGCACCAAAAGCAAGCAGAATGTCATCTCAAACAAAAGCAGAACTTTAATAAAACAAAACAGTCAAGCTTTCAAAAGCTTGACTGTTTTATCTATCTCTCTAAACTTATTTCGTTCTACTTTGTGGTAAACTAATAGTGTATTTTAACAAGTAAACGAGGTTCTTTATGAAAAAATATACGTTTTTCCAAAAAATCACTGGGCTATCTCCCTACATATGGACGGTATTTGTCATTCTACCATTTTATTTTATTTTACAGTCTTCATCCATGAATCACATTATTGTTGGTTCGTTACTCACCATCTTATTTTTTATTTTCTATCGTTTTGCGTTTGTTTCAACAGGCAAGTCCGTTTACGTATGGACGGCTTTGTTAATCGTTATTTCCTTAGCCCTGACAACTATTTTCAATTATATTTACTTTGCCTTTTACTTTGCTTTTTTTATCGCTTATTTTATTGGAAATATCCAAAAACGACTCGCTTTCTTCACTTTGTATGCTGTTCATTTAATTAGCACCGTTATTTCGGTAAACTTTAACGTTGTTATGCAAGAAGAGATCTTTTTAAAACAGCTGCCTTTCATTTTTGTAATTTCCATCAGTGTGATTGTACTGCCATTTAGCATTTATAATCGGAAGAAGCGAGACCGGCTGGAAGAACAGCTTGAAGATGCAAATAAACGTATTTCTGAGCTTGTAAAACAGGAAGAACGCCAGCGGATAGCTCGCGATCTGCACGATACGTTAGGACAAAAGCTGTCTCTTATCGGTCTAAAAAGTGATTTAGCAAGAAAACTTATTACAAAAGATCCTGAAAAAGCAAAATCAGAATTAAAAGATGTCCAGCAAACAGCGCGCACGGCTCTTAATGAAGTGAGAAACATGGTTTCTCAAATGCGTGGAATCCGCCTTAGTGAAGAACTAAAACGCGTTCAAGAGCTTTTAGAAGCTGCCGAAATTAAGTTTGTAGGAGAAGAGGGCATTTCATTAGAGAATGTGTCGTTGCTAATTGAAAATATTCTTAGCATGTGCTTAAAAGAAGCAGTAACCAATGTGGTCAAACATAGTCAAGCCACCGTTTGCACGATTACTTTACATCAGTCTGCAAAAGAAGTAGGCATAACGGTAGAAGACAATGGAGTTGGTATTAATACGAAGAAAACCTGCTGGAAAGGAAACGGTCTTTTAGGAATGAAAGAACGGCTGGAGTTTGTAAACGGCCATCTTGATATCTCCAGTCAAGGGGGGACGATTATTCATATTACAGTTCCAAACATCGTTAAACATATTAAGGAGGAACAATTATGATTCGAATTGTTATTGCCGAAGATCAGCAAATGATGTTAGGGGCTTTAGGCTCTTTGTTAAATTTAGAAGATGACATGGAAGTTGTCGGAAAAGCTTCAAATGGGGAACAAGCGGTATCACTTGCTAAGCAGCACCAGCCAGATATATGCGTAATGGATATCGAGATGCCTCTTAAAACTGGGCTTGAAGCTGCAGAGGAACTGAAAGATTTAAACTGCAAAGTCATCATTTTGACAACGTTCGCTCGCTCCGGCTATTTTCAAAGAGCTTTGAAAGCAGGCGTAAGCGGATACTTGCTAAAAGATAGTCCGAGTGAAGAACTCGCAAATTCCATTCGAAGCGTGATGGCAGGCAGACGCCTCTATGCTCCAGAATTAGTGGATGACTTATATAGTGAATCTACCAGTCCTCTTACAGCTAGAGAGAAAGAAGTATTAGCTCTAGTAGCTGATGGAAAAAACACAAAAGAAATTGCTGACGAACTATCTATTAAGACTGGAACGGTGCGCAATTATATTTCTACCATTCTGGACAAACTCGAAGTAAAGAACCGCATTGAAGCCATTACTCGCTTTAAGGAAAAAGGCTGGTTCAAATGAAAAAAGCATGCATCAAACCGAGATGCATGCTTTTTAATCATTTGGCAATTTATCGTACCCTAATTTGTCGATGATCACAACATGCTCGGGGAATTCATCAAGCAGCTGCTGTTTTGTGAATAATTCAAAGTCACGGAAATCAAAACCTGGTGCGACCATGCATCCAACGAGAGAAAACGTATTCTCATTTGCCACAGAGGAACCAAAAATCGTATCTCTTGGAACTAAAAATTGAGGAACTTCTCCATTTTCTAAGTTTGTACCTAGTTTTACTTCTTGATAGGTTCCGTCGCGGTAAATAATATGAATGGTTAAAGGACTTCCCCCATGATAGTACCATAGTTCATCTGATTGCAGCCGGTGGAAATGCGATACATCTTGAGACCTTAATAAAAAGTAAATACTCGTGTATAGAAATCGTTTATCATCAAACTGCGATGACACTTCTTTATCAGAAATTTCATCATTGGAGCGATAGGTTTGTTTATAAAACCCTCCTTCTGGATGAGGCTGAAGCTCGAGCTTTGAAATCCAATATTCCCACTTATGTAAATCCATTACGTTCCTTCCCTTCCTTTTTCTTTTATCATTAACTACATCATAGTAAATCATTCTTTCTAACACAACAAACGGCTTCATTATTCCATCAGGAAAAATGAAGCCGCTACCACTGGTATTTTATCATTACATCCTACCCTTTCTGTTAGCACGGTTATATCTATACCTGCTAGAATGGCAGCGATGAAATAAATATGTCATATACAAATCTAACTGAAATCGATCTCCCTCAATGAAACATTGAAACGGCTGTTCTCTGCCTTGATCATTTTTTGCAGATGAACGCTGCTTAAACGGGACAATATTCATCTCTTTTCCCCCTCAGACAAATGTACTTTCTAGTGTAAATGCTGATGACAAACGTAATATTTTTTGATAAAAGTGAGGGCTGCCTGTGCATCTTGAATGCCAAGCTTTTTACAAACGCCAGCTAACATGAGCAGTTTGTACATAACCAGCTTTTGATTATTTGTTGCCAGTACGTAATAAACAATCGTATTAGCAACTGCCCGCGGTAATCTTATTTTTTTCAACTCATATAGCGCAGCAGACGAAGACATGCCTGCTTCAGTTAAAATCTGCTCAGTTGTGTACGTCTCCAAATAGCGAGCAAGCTTTCTTTCTTTATCGTTAAATATACCTTTAGAATCGTTCATTTTCTCTCCCTCTGTTATTTTAATAATCCATTAAATGCTGCATTAATTAGCCATAATGCAATAGCTCCCCCTGATAAATAAGTGCTGAGATAGAATAATAATTCCATATACCTCCCTCCCATTTCTATCTTACCCCTTCATTTCCCTAGCTGCAGTGATATTCATCACAGGTAAAAAGTGTATTGTTGAGCTACTGAATAGCTCCGCAAAAGAGCTCGTGAGAAAGATCCCACGAGCTGCTTAGTTAGCATTTTCATTTTCGGATAAAGCGTTTAAAAATCATAATAATTAATAATACCACTACAATAACAAGCAAAAATTTCAACATGAGTTGTCCATCCCTTCAAATCAGTAAATCATCTTTCATTAGTAAGTAGTTACCCTGTTTCGTTTTTTATAAACTGCTTACCTACTTATTTCATGCCAAAAATTATATAATAGTAGAAAACCATCTAAAATAGCCCTACAAGTAAAACATAAATGGGAGTATAACCATGACTGACTATCTTCAAACATTTCTGCTTGAACATTTAGAAGCAGCTGGGTTTATCAGCATTCTCTTGAACATTCTTATTAGCATTACGGGCGTATTTCCAAGTGCACCCCTTACGTTCGCAAACGTAAAATTATTTGGTTTTTGGAACGGATTTTTACTTTCTTTTATTGGAGAAGTTTTAGGTGCAGCTCTCTCTTTTTGGCTGTATCGAAAAGGTTTCCGTACACTTGTTCATACAAAAACACTTTCTCACTCCAAGTCGCTGAAACTGCTGCGCGTACAAGGGAAAGAGAGTTTTGTATTGATTCTTTCTTTGCGTTTACTTCCCTTTGTTCCATCAGGCCTCATTACATTCTTCAGCGCTGTAGGAAAAGGCTCCTTTGCGGTATTCATTTCTGCTAGCGCACTTGGAAAAATTCCAGCGCTTTTTATTGAAGTTTATTCGGTTTATCATCTTTCACAAGGATCTATGCAAGGCAAAATCATTTTAATGGTTTTATCCATCATCTTACTTTTTTATATAAGTAAAAAATGGAAGAAAAAAGCTTAACGGATTATAAAAAGGGAAGACTATCTAAAGATAAGCAAAAACATTATCTTATGTAACTGTAATAAGATAACGTATTGGAGATGGTCCATTGATTTTTCTGTTAGTTTCTGGAAGTATCATTATTCCTATTATCATGCTCTTTTTCTCACTCAAATGGAAAGGAGCAGAGCTAGTTTTTAATACGCTAGCCCTTCTTTCAGCGCTAGTATTTGGAAATATAGCCGCTGCTTCTATCTATCGTATCTTAAAAAACCATACTGTTTTTATGACGAGCATCCATGCAATCTTTTTAAATTCAGCTTTTTTATTAACCGGGGCATACCTTGGAATCTATGTATTGTATAAACTGTTAGCTCTGACCTTAAATGTAAAACAGCGTACTATGCAAAAATAGTACGCTGTTTTAAAATGCAGTTTATTTTATGATTCCAGTTGGTATGCATAAAGGTGAACCATCAACCGGATTTTGAATGATAGTTGAAGATAAATTAAACACATCTCTTATCATTTCTTCTGTAAATACTTGAGCAGAAGAACCTTCTTTGTAAATCTGGCCGTTTGAAATACTGATTAAATGGTCTGCATAGCGAGCTGCTTGGTTTAGATCGTGTAAGACCATCACAATTGTACAATTTCTCTTTTGGTTTAAAGAACGAAGAAGTTCAAGCACTTCAATCTGATGAGCTAAATCTAAATATGTGGTAGGCTCATCCAAAAGTAGAAGCTCCGTACCCTGTGCTAATGCCATTGCAACCCAGGCCCTCTGACGCTGCCCTCCAGAGAGAGCATCCAGTGTACGATGACTTAAATCAGACAGTTTGGTTGCCTGTAAAGCCTCCTCTACAATTTGATGATCTTCAGCAGAATAGCGAGCAAATAAGCCCTTATGAGGGTGACGACCGTAATAGCAAAGCTCTTTTACTGTTAAATCTTCAGGAGCTTCAGGAGCTTGAGGCAAAATAGCCAGTTTTTTTGCTACTTCTTTTGATGAATGACGATGAATATCTTTTCCATTTAAATATATACTTCCTTCTGTAGGCTTTAATAAACGAGCCAATGAACGAAGGATTGTTGACTTTCCAGAGCCATTTGATCCAATGATTATACTTACCTTTCCTTCTGGAATGTGAAGGTCAATATTATGAATAACTGAAGTTGAATCATATGATAGTGAAAGCTTTTCAGCAGTTAATTTTGTCATTACTGTTCCTCCTTTCCTCTATTTTTTCTGTTCACGGCGCAGTAAATATAGAAAATAAGGGGCGCCAATAACAGCTGTTACAATTCCAGCTGGAATCTCAACGGGCGGCATAACCCCTCTTCCTAAACTGTCAGCAATTAGCAGGAATAAAGCACCTACTGCTGCTGAAACTGGTAACAAGAACTTCGAACGGCTTCCTACTAGCCTCCTACCAATATGAGGAGCAATTAAACCAATAAAACCAATTGACCCAACCACAGCTACAGATAACCCTGCCAATATCACAGCCATACTCAATAGTGTATAACGAACGTATGTTGTTCGCTCTCCTAAGCCAACTGCAATCTCATCCCCTAAGTTTAAAATGTCGAGCTTAGATGCAAATATAATAATAACAGGCACGAGTACAACACAAGGAATTAACATCCCAAGCTCACTCCAGCCTCTTCCCCATAAACTTCCTGTGAGCCAAAGAAGAGTTGTATTCACGTCATCTGGAAACTTAATCATAAAATACTGAATTCCAGCCTGACAAATAGCTCCTAACGCTACGCCAACTAAAGCCAGCGTATGAGGTTTAGCCCCTTGAGAGTAGGAAAACACCATAAGTATAACGGCTATAGCTGCTGCTCCTAAAAAAGCTGAAAGTGGCAGCAGAAGCACAGAAGCAGTTGGAAATACAATTAAGATAAAAACGGCGAATAGCCCCGCTCCTTTTGTGACACCGATAACATCGGGAGAAGCTAGTGGATTTTTTAATATCCCTTGCAAAATTGCTCCTGCTACTGCTAAAGCCGCACCTACAACAATAGCAATGAGGGTGCGTGGAATACGATAATTCGTTAAAATAAATGAACTCCCTTGAGAACTTCCAATTATTTGCTGAAAAATTTCTCCCGGGGAAATATAAACGGCTCCTATCCCTAAGCTAATTACAATCGTAATTATTAAACCTAACAATAAGATACTTAACATTTGATAAGGGTGTTTTCTTTTCATTGCTTAATATTCCTCCCCTTTCTAGCAAGGTATAAAAAGAAAGGCGCTCCAATAAGAGCTGTTACAATCCCTACTGGCGACTCAAAAGGATATGCAATGAAACGAGACAGTACATCAGCATAAACAAGCAAAATGGCTCCTAATATAGCTGAAAATGGCAAAATTCGCTGGTAGTCTCCTCCTACCAATTTTCTAGCTATATGAGGTACAATGAGACCTACAAATCCAATTGGCCCCGCAACGGCAACAGATGCACCGGCGAGCATAATGACTAGTATACCTGCAAAAAAGCGAATCCATTTTACCTTTTCTCCTAATCCTGTTGCCATATTTTCTCCTAATACTAGGATCGATATAGAGCGAGATGATCCAAAAGCTAGGAGAAGACCTAGAAACGACCAAGGTAAAAGAATTTTCACATGAGTCCAGTCTTTCCCGTTAATAGAACCTACAAGCCAATACAAAACGTCCGTAGCTTGTTCATTTAGCACAATTACTCCTTGAGTAAGTGACGATAAAAATAAATGCACAGCCATTCCGGCAAGTGCTAGTTTCACATGAGTTATCTTTCCGCCCGATGCGAACAAATAAACAGTTATTCCTCCTAAAGCTGCCCCTAAAAAGGCAATATAAACAGTTGATTGAGAGGTAAGGTCAGGAAATAAAATAAAAGCTATTACAATCGCTAATGAAGCACCAGCATTTACTCCAAACACTTGGGGTGAGGCAAGCGAATTTCGTGTAATAGCTTGCATCAATGCTCCAGCAACTGCCAAGCTGGCTCCAATAAGAGCTGCCAGCACAGCTCTTGGCAGTCTAAGCGTCTGTACGATTGTTGTCTGCTTAGAGTCATCAGGCGCAAAAATTGCCTTAATTACTTCTGTAAAGCTGACAGCAGAAGATCCCACAGCCACATGCAAAATCATTCCAATGATTAACAAACAAACGCTAGCTACCAACACAATGTATTTATTCATTTTTTGCTTTTGGACAAGATTTGTCATTTCCAACACACTTTCTACAGTTTTCTTTTCTAAACAAATAGAAGCAAGAATAGAATAACTATTCTCGCCTCTTTGTCAGACTCTGTTATGTTACTGCTGCTTATTGTTTAGTAACTTAACCGTATCTTTTCCAATTGCCTCAGCTGAAATCACTCCTCGGAATCTTGTCCATAAATCACGGTCTACTACAAAAACTTTATCATTTTTAACAGCTTTTAAATTTTTCCAAAGAGGATTTGTTTTCCATTCATCCGTTACAAGTTTACCTTCGTTATTTGCTAGGATTAAAATATCTGGATTAATGTCTGACAACTGTTCTAAATTCATCTCAGCATATGCTTCTTTGTCTTGTACAGCGTTCTTCAATCCTAGCTTTTCAAGGAACTCTCCGTCATAAGAAGAAGATGTATGCGCTTGGAAAGAAGTATCTCTGACAACTGCTGGTAAGACTGTCTGACCACTTTCTTCTTTTAACTCATTTTTTAATTTTGAAATTGTTTCTTCATGCTCATTTAAGCGCTGTTGTGCTTTTTTTTCTTTTCCTACTGCTTTCGCAATTGTTTTAAATGAATCTATATTTTCTTCATATGTAGATTCACGACTTTTCAATTCAATTGTAGGTGCAATTTTGTTTAATTCTTTATAGATTGCTTTATGACGCTGCACATCGGCAATAATTAAGTCCGGCTGCAGGGAACTAATTACTTCTAAATTTGGCTGTTGACGTGTTCCTACTGAAGTATAATTGATCTTCCCATCTACGAGTTTTTCAATCATATCTTTTTTGTTGTCGTCTGCAATTCCTACTGGCTTCATTCCTAAACCTTGCAAAGCATCTACAAAGGATAGTTCAAGCACAACTACTTTTTTTGGATTTTCAGGAACTTTTGTTTTTCCCAGCTCATGCTGCACAGATATCTTTTGACTATTATCTGAATTTTCTTTTGATGAATTTTGAGTTGACCCGCATCCTGCTAGAACAAATAAAATAGAAACAATAGCAGCTACACTGGCAAGTCTAATCTTTTTAACTTGCTTCATTTTAACGCTTCCTCCTATGTATATACTCTGTTTGACGCTGATAATCATTATCATCAATGTTATCTGTTAATTAAAGGTGCGTCAATAGTTTTCTCGTAATATGGGACATTTCTTGAATAAATAACAGAAGAATCCTTTTAATCCCTTTCTTGAAAAAGCTTTATTCCCTCCCTTTTTTACGATACACTATCTGTAAGTTGACCATATTCAACTTTATTGTACTAACGCACTTTTAAATAATCTTAATTTTGGAGTGAAGATAGTGAATTCGTCTCTATTACAAATGAATACTATATTTATTAGTATTCTCATTGAAGCCCTTCCCTTTGTATTACTGGGCGTGATCATTTCAGGAATTATTCAAATTTTTGTAACTGATGAAATGATGGCTCGAGTTATTCCTAAAAATAAAATAGGTGCTGTCCTATTAGCTAGTGTGATTGGAGCTCTTTTTCCAGCCTGCGAATGTGGAATTGTTCCTATTACTAGACGTTTAATGGCAAAAGGAGTTCCTCTTTATGCTGCTATTCCTTTTATGTTAACAGGTCCTATTATTAATCCAGTTGTTTTATTTTCTACCTTTGTAGCCTTCGGTAATGATTGGAAGATAGTATTGTATCGTGCAGGAGTGGCTTTTATTGTTTCCTTACTTGTAGGTTTCATTTTAAGTTTTCAGTTTAAAACACCTCAGACGAAACGTGAGGTTCACCTGCATACTTCCCCCAAAAAAATGAGTGCGAAGGTTTCAGAAGCTACCCGTCATACTATTGATGAGTTTTTTTCTGTTGGGAAATTTCTGATTATCGGAGGATTAATTGCAGCCGGAATGCAGACGTTTGTTAAGACATCTACTCTATTTTCATTAGGTCAAGGCGATGTTTCATCAAACGCGGTAATGATGGGACTTGCATATGTATTATCGCTTTGCTCTTCTGCAGATGCGTTTATCGCTTCCTCGTTTCGCAGTACGTTTACAGACAGTGCTATTGTTTCATTCTTGGTATTCGGCCCAATGTTTGACATTAAGAATACGCTGATGATGCTAGGCCAGTTTAAGACTAAATTTGTCTTTACACTTTTGGCTTATGTCTTTATTTTAGTACTTATTGTTTCGATCTTAATTGTTCATTAATAAGGAGGGATTTAGCATGATTCGTATTTTAATTTTAATAGGGTTTACGTTCATCTTCATGCACCTTCATGCAACTGGGGATATCTCAAAATATATTAATATGAAATATTCTTGGATTTCATTTGGTACTATCTTTGTACTTTGGTTTTTAACTATCGCAGAATTAATCTTTTACATGATAGGCCCTAAAAAACATGATGATGATTGTAGCTGCGGATGCGCCCATAACCATCAAGAAAGCAAATGGAAACGAAGAGCATGGTACCCAATTTATATTTTACCTGTATTCACTGTCTTATTTTTACCTGTCGCAACTCTTGATTCTAACATTGTTGAAGCTAAAGGATTTCATTTTCCTATTTATGATAAAAAAGATCCTTATTCTTCTCATCAATTTTTACAGCCGGATACAAGTTCTTTTTACGGCGAAGAAGCCTATGACCAAATGATTCATCATGACCTTAAAAAATTTTCTAAAGGAGAGAATATCAACTTAGAAGATGAGGAATTTTTAAATGCAATGGAAACTATTTACCGATATCCTGGTCAATTCAGTGGCAAAACCATTTCATTTAAAGGATTTATGTATCAAACGAAGGAGCTAAAAAAGAATCAGTATTTTCTCTTTCGCTTTGGTATTATTCATTGTATTGCAGATTCAGGGGTGTTTGGAATGCTCATTGAGTTTCCAGATGACGCTGCTTTTAAAAATGATGACTGGGCAACTGTTACAGGTGAAGTCAGTACAATGTATTATCAGCCGTTCAAAAAAACCATTCCTGTTTTGAAAGTAACAAAAGTGAAGCGGGAGCAGGCTCCAAAGGACCCTTATGTATATCGAAATAACCAATAATTAAAAGCCGTTCTTTTAAATAAGAACGGCTTTTTACATTAATGAACAAATTCCATTTTTTCTTCGATTTTATGAAATTTCTCATAAAATTCCTCCGCTGAAATCGGTTTGGAGAAATAGTATCCCTGCACTTCATCACATTTTTCTTTATGAAGAAGTTCTACTTGTTCAACTTCTTCTACACCTTCTGCTACGACGGATAGCTGCAAACTTTTGGCTAGTGTAATAATGGCTCTGACAATCGATACTTCCGTTGTATTAGGATCTAAATCTTTAATAAAAGACCGGTCAATTTTCAGCGTATGAATAGGCAGCTTCTGAATATAGCTAAACGAGGAGTATCCTGAGCCAAAATCATCAATTGAAATAAATACTCCTGCATCTTTTAAGATTTGTAGCTTTTCGATTGTTTGCTCAACATGCTTCATCGTTACACTTTCTGTAATTTCAAGTTCTAAATATCTTGATTCTAACTCTACTTCACGCAAGACACCTAACACATAATCAACAAAATCAGTTGTGCCAAAATCCACGCTTGATATGTTCACACTCATTTTTAAGGGAGGAAGTCCTTGAAGCTGCCAATACTTATTTTGATGGCACGCTTTTTTTAATACCCATTTCGTCAGTGTAACAATAACGCCTGTTTCTTCAGCAATCGGAATAAATTCTGCGGGAGAAATGACGCCCATCTCGGCATGAGTCCACCGGATTAAAGCCTCCACTCCAACAATATGGCCACTTTGAATATTGACTTTCGGCTGATAGTGAAGCTCCATTTCGCCCAGCTCAAAAGCCTTGCGTAACCCATCTTCAATTCTCATTCGTCGCGTAGTATGAACCTGCATTTCTTTTTGATAAAACAGATAATGATTACGCCCTTGTTTTTTGACTTCGTACATCGCTAAATCAGCATGGCGAACTAGCACTTCAAGTAATTTTCCATCTTTAGGAAATAAACTAACTCCGATGCTTACCCCTAAATAAACATCTCTCGATAGCACTACAAAAGGAGTGGATAAGCAGTCATTTAATGATTGACAGATTTTTTTCACTTCTTCATCAGTCCTATCATGCAGTAAAACTAAAAACTCATCTCCTCCAAAACGCGAAAGCACATCTTGGTTTCTTATGCAGCTCTTCATTCGATCAACAACCTGAAGCATAAGCTGATCTCCAGCATGATGACCAAGCGTGTCATTTACCTGTTTGAAACGATCTAGGTCTAAAAATAAGAAATGAAGCTTTTTTCCTGAAGCAGCTGCTGAATCAATGGATTTCTCTACAATGCTTGAAAACATACTTCGATTTGGTAAATCTGTTAGCATATCGTGAAAAGCCATATATTGAAGCGATTCTTGAGCTTTTTTCTGTTCCGTTACATCTCTAGTTACTGTCTGAAAAAGCGTCTCTCCATTAATTTGAATGAGCGTAGATTTTACTTCTAAAAAGAGTTCCTTACCTAACGCATTAAACATTTTCAATTGAGCTAATGGAGATCTTGGCTCATCTTTTCTATCCTTTACTGCCTTCAATCCTTTTTTAATATCGGGAACTTGTTCAGATGAAAAGAAATCATATAACGATTTACCAACGAGCTGGTCTTCCGTTACTCCTAAAAGCTGAATCATAGCATCATTCACAGACACGACCTCTTCTTCTCGATGGACCATAATTGCCAATGGAGAGGAGTAAAACAAGTTTTCATAGCGATTTTTTGCTTCAATCAACGTTTTTTCCGCTTCACGCTCTTGCGTCATATTGCGGATATACAACATATACTCAACCGTCTCTTCAATTCCTACCGCCATCACCGTTATCTCAACCGTAACTTCTCTATTACTTATCAAAAGGGAGTGCTCAGTTCGTCCATCTTGTAGAGAAGAAAATTCGTAGAAGGGCAGCAGCTTAACAACATTACTCCCGATTACATCTGATGCTTTAAGAGAGAAAAGCGTTTCCGCTGCATAATTGAGCGATAAAACATGTCTTTTTTCATCGATCACCAAAATAGCATCCAGAGCGGATTCAAAAAAAGCCCATTTTAAAACTTCTTGTTTTTGTACGCGTCGATCCATAAAAATGGTTAAAAACACAGCCGTAAAGAGGCAGACAATAAAAAAAACAATAACGACGGATAAATATATTGGATTTAAGGCAAAACCGTTTGAGTGTTCAGACATTGACATTCCTGAAAAAGAAGCTGCCTGCATGCCCGTATAGTGCATACCTGCAATAGCAATGCCCATAATAGTAGAACAAATAACCCTAGCAAAAACGGTAAGCTTCCCTTCATTTAGCTTTGAATAAAAACCAAGCCACAAAGCTGTATTAGAAGCAGCAACAGCAATAAGAATAGAGAGAAAAACGATAAATGGATCATACGAAATCATAATTGGCTCCATAGCCATCATGCCCAAATAGTGCATAAAAACAATTCCCGCTCCCATAAAGCTCCCTGCAATGATAAGTGCTTTTATACTTTTCTTTTGTTTGTGAATGAGGTAGAGACCTATATAACATCCCGTTATCGCTCCCAAGATTGAGAGAAGAACAAACCATAAATTATATGAAACATCTACGGGCAGGTGAAAAGCAAGTATGGCGATAAAATGCATTGACCAAATGCCTATCCCCAATGTAAATGCCCCGCTGATTAACCAAAACTGAATAAATTTTGCCCGGGAAATTTTCACACGATTAGCTAACCCAAAAGAAGCGTACGCCGCAGTAATAGCGATAAGGAAAGAGAGTGTAACGAGTAACTCATTGTACGTCCCTTCTAGTAAATGTGTATGATGATTCATTCATGACCTTCCTTCAATTCGTTCTTTTCTTTGTTATCGGTTAAGGCCTAAAAATATTTACTATTTCAAAAGAACTTATGCTTGATTTACTTCTTACCTTTTGAACGTCCTGACAATATCGCGCTCACTTTTTCCTTGTTGACAGTGTATAAACAAGTACAATCATCTGACTCATACGCCTCTTCTAGTTGAAACGAAAATTTTTTTAAAAGAGTAATTGAATCTTTATTATTAGGATCAACTTTTGCTTCAATTTCTTGTATACGAAACTCTTCAAAAGCTTTTTCTAGCAAAAGGCAGAGCGCTTCTGTCATGAGACCTTTTTTCCAAAAAGGTCTGCCTAAATCATACCCAATCTCTGCTTGCTTTTTAACATAATCAATACGGTTTAGACCGCAGGTTCCAATGATCTCATCGGAAGTCTTTAATCGAATAGCATAGCGTGTTGCTTTCCCTTCTTTCGTCAAACTTTGGAGAAGTGCAATCATGCTTTCCGCTTGATAAAGCGTCGTAAAGGGCTCAATATTCATATATCTAGTAACCTCTTCATCCGACCAATATTCAAAAACTTTAGAAGCATCTTTTTTTTGAAGAGGAGATAAATATACCCTCATCTATGTTCTCCCTCCTTTTGGTGAATGATGAAACAAGACATTTTCATCTGCGCCTCTTTCACATCTTAAAAAATCTCACATGGTGCACGGAACATGTGAGATTTGACATTTAACTATTTTTTGATTGTGCATCGCGCAGCTGCGTATATAAACGATTAATTGCTACAGTCATTGACTGTTCATAGGAATGATGATCATAATAAACGGCTATATTTTTTAACATTTCATACGTTTGATGATCAAGCTGCACCTCAAGCGTAATTTTTTCGTCAATTGTTGCTGTTTGCAAATGATGAGGCAAGTCCTCTTTTGTAGACACTTGCTCTGCAATATGAATTGCTTCTTCTACTGTTTCAATTCGGCCGTACTGATGCACCCATCTTCTGCCCATTTCAATTGTATCTTTTACAAACTGACGATTGGTAATGGTATCTTTAATATTAAATTGATGATCTGCCACATATACAGATTGATACAAGATGACACTGATCACTTCGTCTTTTAAATTTAATTTTCTCAGCTCATCAATTAAATCCGCTATATATTTAGGTAATGGACTAAATGTCCCTCGCACTTCCTTAATTAAATCCATAGCAATGGATTCAGTTGAATTGCGTTTAAATGCTTTTATAATATCTATCATTACATGTTCGTTTGCCATACATACACCACCATTTATGAATCGAATAATTTCATGCTCCTTGCTGTTTTGCATAGACATTCACTATTCGTTTAAAATATATACTATTATTCTATTATATAAAAAATATGAATAAGTTGGTATAGGATGAATGATTTATCATTATTTTTTCATAAAATTTTATGAAAAAGAACATGTTTATCTATTACTAGCACAAATCCAGCACAGCAAACAACAATCTCGCCAAAATCTGAGAAGATAAGTATTTATTATTAGTAAATGTGAGTTTTTCTTTGATAGAAGACATTAAATAAAAGGGAGCAAACCAATTCCGCTTATTGAAGTATATGGTCAAAAGATTTTTAGATGTTAGATGACAGAAGATATCCAATATCAGCAATTAATCTCCTTCCCTGTTCATTGTCACTTAGTCCATCTATCAAAACAACGGCATAATATGTTTCGTTACCTCGCATGAGAATAGCACTATCATGTTCTGCTCCCTGTAGTTCTCCAGTCTTATTCGCAGCTTGAAACGCTGATCCTATACGTGCTGGAAGCTTATGCTGAAACTGCTGCATTTCTAACATTCTCATTATTTTTCCGCGACTAGATTTTTGCAAAAGGTTTCCTTCATATATTTCCCTTAGACACTTTACTACGTCAGAGGCACACGTATAATTATCAATCCCTTTTTCAACAGCGATTTCGTCCATCATATAGCGGTTTAAAACGGTTTTCTTTAATCCTAGATTTTTAGCACATTCGTTAATTTTTTCAAATCCTACTAAAGAAATGAGTTCATTTGTAGCTGTGTTGTCAGAAACAATTATCATAAGGGTAAGCAGCTCTTCTACTTTAATATGTGTTAACCGCGGAAGAGCTCTAAGTACGCCTGCTCCGCCAACCGTGTTTTTTTCCATTCTTTGAATGACAGATGTTAAAGCCAAGATGCCCGCATCAATTTGACGAAACGCTTCTATTGCAAGCAGCAGCTTGATTGTACTTGCTGCTCGTTGTTGGATAAAAGAATTAATCTGTATGGATTCTTTTCCTTCAATATGAATACGTATAAGTCCATTATTACTCCGCTTCCATGTAGTAACTGCATCTTCGATTTTCATTCTCGCTCTTTCCATCATTTTGTCGCAGCTGTTTCAATATAGTTGTTACTCATTATCTTTTGATTGTATAAGTGACAGGATACAAAGTGATTGTCTTCAACTTCCTGCCACTCTGGCTTTTGAGTCTTACAGGCTGCTACTGCAAGAGGACAGCGCGTATTAAACACGCAGCCAGAGGGCGGGTTAATTGGACTCGGTAATTCTCCTTTAAGAACAATCCGCTTCCGATTATCCTCAACGTCAGGATCAGGGATAGGAATAGCTGACAGTAGAGCTTGAGTGTAAGGGTGAAGCGGTTTTTGATACAGCTCCGAACTTGTTGTTAATTCTACTAAATGCCCTAAATACATAACTCCAATACGATTGCTTATATGCTTTACCATCGACAAGTCATGTGCAATAAATAAATAGGTTAACCCTTTTTCTTTTTGGAGTTTTTTTAATAAATTAACTACTTGAGCCTGTACAGACACATCTAAAGCAGAAATAGGTTCGTCTGCAATAATGCATTCTGGATTTAGTGCTAAAGCTCTCGCAATCCCTATACGCTGGCGCTGCCCGCCGCTGAATTCATGAGGATAGCGATTGGCATGATCACGGTTTAGCCCGACATCTTCTAGCAGCTCATACACGCGGTTCAGCATCTCTTTTTTATTCGAATAAAGTCCGTGAACCTCCATTGGTTCTGAGATAATCTCCTTCACGGTAGAACGAGGGTTTAGTGAAGCATATGGATCTTGAAAAATCATTTGCATATTACGATGAAAAGCAAATTTTTCTTTCTCTGATAGCTCATGCACGTTTTTCCCTTTATAAAGCACCTCTCCTGATGTACGGTTATACAACCCAATGATTGTTCGCCCCGCAGTTGATTTTCCGCAGCCGGATTCACCAACAAGTCCAAAGGTTTCTCCTTTTGAAATATGAAAAGACACGCCGTCTACTGCTTTCAAAACCTGCTTATTCGTAATCGAAAAATATTTGCTCAGCTGCTTTACTTCTAACAAATGCTTCGCTGTCATAACTGCCACCTCCTAATAATAGCGCCGGGCTGCGCACAGCTCTTCTTCATAAAGCGTTTCTTTTAATTCAATCAGTTCAACGGTTTTACCTGTTTTAGGTGAATGAAGCATTTTTCCTTCACCATAATAAATACCAACATGGTGGATAGACCCTTCACCTTTTTCATGAGCGAAAAACAGCAAATCTCCAGGTTGAATAGAGGCTAACCCCACTTCTTTTCCTTGCCTTGCTTGATCGGTTGCATCCCTTGGAATAAGATATCCGTTTGCTTTATGAGTAGCATAGGCAAACCCGGAACAATCATATCCCCAGGCACTCATGCCACCCCATAAATATGGAAGATTCAAAAACTGTTCTCCTGCTGCAATAATCCTATCCCCAGTTCCTTTTACTTTACGGTTTCTATCCTCTATTACAACAGCATCTTGACGTTTTATTCTCCCACTGCCAACCGGCGTTTGAACTTCTAGCCATTCTTTATCTTCTTTTAAAAGAGGCAGCTGCGTTTGATAACTAATTTGCAAGGCTTCTTCCGCTAGGTGCAGGGTCGCAATCGTTGCTGATACCACCGCCGTTGGTTTATTCAACGGAAAATATTCAGTTTGAGAAATCAGTTGGTGAAAAGGAACCCACCCGGGATATCCTCTTTCATCTTTAGAAGAAAACTGAGAAGGAATAACGATTTTTGCCCATTTACCTTTCATTTCTGTTACATATACTTCTTCTCCTAGTAACAGCTGCGTTTGAACTAAATTTTTCTCACAAAGCTCCAACCGGCGTGTATACGTTAATTGTTCTAGCCATTTATCCAGTTTTACTGGGACACTTATTGCATTGTCATCTATTTCTCTGCTAGAGTCATAGGAAGTCCAAACAGTCGCCACAGCTACACAAACGTAATACGTTTTTTTATCCATCACCTATTTATCCTCCCCGCAGGTTTAACCTTCAGCGTTCGACTTTATCTTTTGGTAATGTAATACCGGATTCAAATTCCACCATTCGTTCATAAGTCGACATCGTGGCATAGCTTCCAATCGCCACAGCTGTTTGAGGCGAGCAATGCCCGATGCGAAACCCTCTCATCACAGGTTTTTTTAAAGAAGTCAGGTAACTTGTTAATGCCTCTTCTAAAGAAAGCGACTCCGTACGTTTTTTAGGATAGCAGTTATGAAAATCTCCCATAATAATTCCCGCTGCATCCTGCAGTTTATTGGCCATATACAGCTGTGTCATCATGCGGTCAATTTCATACGGCTCTTCATCAATATCTTCAATAAATAAAATTCGATTTTTTGTATCTAGCTCAAATGGTGTGCCAAGCGTGCTTACCAGCAAAGTCAGATTTCCTCCTATCAGCTGACCAGTTGCTTCTCCTTCACAAATGGTGTCGAGGGGACTAATTTGATCCGTATAGCACAAAGAACGGTGAGAAAATAATTGATAAAAAGCTTGCTTCGTCTCTATATGAACATCTTCTTTTCCGAGATCCGACGAAAGCATTGGCCCGTGAAAGGTAACCAAACCTGTGCGCTGATGAATAGCCGTATGTAAAAACGTAATATCGCTATATCCCCAAAAAACCTTTGGGTTTCGCTTAATTAAATCGTAGTTTAATTGCGAGGCAAGTCTAGCAGTCCCGTAACCTCCGCATGCACAAATAATTGCCTTTACTTTCTTATTGGCAAACATCGCATGTATATCGGCTGCTCGCTGTTCATCAGTCCCTGCCAAGTACCCGTTTTTTTTATATAAATGCGCGCCTGTTACTACGTTTAATCCTATTTCCTTTAAATATTCTATTCCTTTTTTTAGATTGTGCTGATTAGGCGGACTAGCAGGTGCAATAACAGCTACTGTATCACCTTTTTGTAATGGTTTTGGTTTTATCATTTGTTACACTCCTTTTGTGTAAAGAAATGAAGAAAGTGAAACTTGGGTCAGAAGGGTATTGAAATCCCCTCTGACGAAAAGTTCCACTTTACTGTTTATCTGCCCACTTCAAATCTAAATAGCCAACAGGATGACGAACAATTCCAGATACGTTATCTTTTATTAAAAACACATAGTTGTAGAAATGGATAGGAATGATTGGCATCTCATCAAATAAAATACCTTCTGCTTTATACATAAGCTCAAAACGTTTTTTATTATCCGTTTCGTTCATAGCTTGTTTAATTAACTCATCATATTCTTTATTGCTCCAAGCTGTACGGTTCATTGAATGACCCGTCTGGAAGCTCTCTAAAAAGTTAATTGGATCTGCATAATCAGCTAAAAATGAACTTCGTGACAGCTGAAACTTTAACGCTTTTTGTTCTTCTTGGAAAACATTCCATTCCATATTGGCAAGCTTCACATCTACGCCTAGATTTTCTTTGAACATTTGCTGCAGTGCTTCTGCTATTTTTTTATGCGTATCGTCTGTACTGTATGTTAGCGTAATAGCTGGCAGCTTTTTATATCCTTCTTCTTTCATTCCTTTTTTCAGAAGTGCTTTTGCTTCTTTGCTATCTGTTTTTAATAAATCGCCGCCCGTTTTACGGAAATCCTTTCCATCTGCATCTTTAAATCCGTAAGATACGAACCCACGAGCTGGTTTTTCTTTATTTTTTGTAACAAAATTAACAATTTGATCTTGATCTACAGCCATTGCAAATGCTTTACGGATATTTTTGTTTTGAAAGGGCTCTTTATCTAAGTTAAAGCGATAGAAGTAAGTTCCCGCTTGGTCTTCGATATGAACATCTCCATCTTTCAGCAGCTTTTCACTTAAATCCGATGGAATTTCAGAAACATCTAGTTCTCCATTTTGATACATTTGATATTCTGTGTTTGTATTTTCAACAATTGCCCATTTTACCTTGTCAAGCTTTACATTTTCAGCATCCCAATACTGATCGTTTCTTTCCATGACTAGATTACTGTTATGCTTCCATTGAGTTAATTTGAAGGGACCATTAGCAACAAACGAGTCTGCTTCTGCAAACCATTTCGGATTTTTTGTTGCTACTTTTTCATTAATTGGGAAGAACGCTGGATTGGAAACTACGCTTAAGAAATAGGCTTGAGGGCTCTTAAGCGTAACTTCAAAGGTTTTGTCATCTAGCGCTTTTACCCCTACTTGATCAGCACTACCTTTACCCGTATTAAATTCTTCTCCACCTTGGATGAAATAACCTAAAAATGCCGCTGGTGAACCCGTCTTAGGATCTAACAGCCTCTTCCAAGCAAATACGAAATCACTTGCTTTCACGTCATCTCCATTTGACCATTTAGCATCTTTTCGTAAATGAAACGTATAGACCTTTTTGTCCTCAGAGATATCCCATTTCTCGGCCATTGCTCCTTCAGGCTCATCGCTTTTTCCTAAACGAGTCAGCCCTTCCATTAAGTTATTAAGCATATTCCATGAATATGAATCAAATCCAATAGGCGGATCAAAAGACGTAGGTTCTGCGCCATTATTCATATAAAGGACCTTACCGTCTTCTTTTGCTGTACTGCTTTTCTTTTCTGGCTCCGCGCCTGAATCTTTTGTGGCCGTACAGGCAGCAAGTGCAAATGTAAGTACACACATCATTAGTAAAGACCCTATTTTTTTCATCATTTCCCCCTCTTTCATAAGTTCTCTATTCATCTATAAATCTAGCTTATAGTTGTTACAAATTTTTGGGCTCTCTCATCTTGAAGCCAGCAGTGCACTTGGTGACTTTCTTTCAGCTTTGTTGACGTAGGATACATGCGGTCACATACTTCCATTACGTAAGGACAGCGAGGTGCGAACGAACATCCGGATGGAGGTGCAAATAAATCGGGAGGTGATCCTGTAATAGGCACAAGTTCACTTTCGTATAAATCTAACCGAGGAACTGAACGCAGCAATCCTTTTGTATACGGATGCTGCGGCGTATAAAAGATGTCTCTTCTTGTTCCAATCTCTACAATCTTTCCTGCATACATTACGGCAACACGGTCAGCTACCTGAGCAACTACACCTAAATCATGGGTAATTAAAACAATAGAGACATCCGTTTTCTGCTGAATATCCTTAAACAATTCTAAAATCTGCGCTTGTATCGTGACGTCAAGAGCTGTGGTAGGTTCATCAGCAATTAGCACTTCGGGATTGCATACAAGAGCCATTGCAATGACAATACGCTGTCTCATTCCCCCGCTAAATTCATGAGGATATTGCTTTAGGCGTTCTTTGGGATTTGGAATTCCGACTAGCTCCAGCATTTCAAATGCTTTTTCTTTGGCTTTTTCTTTTGAAATGTTTTCATGTTGCATAATATTTTCTGCAATTTGCTCACCTACGCGAAGAGTTGGATTAAGCGCAGTCATGGGATCCTGAAAAATCATCGAAATATCAGCGCCTCGAACGTCTCGCATTTTCTTTTCTGATAGTTTCGTTAAATCCTGGCCTTTAAATAAAATAGATCCGCTTGTGATCCTGCCCGGAGGTGTCGGAATTAACCTCATAATACTTTGAGATGTCACGCTTTTTCCGCACCCTGACTCTCCGACAATCGCTAGTGTTTCTCCTTTATGTAAATCAAAACTAACGCCTCTTACAGCTTGAACTCGCCCTCCGTAAGTTGAAAACTGTACGTGTAAGTTTTTGATTTGGAGCATTTTTTCCATTTGCTTACCTCCTTAATTTCGGATCAAGTGCATCTTGCAGTCCGTCTCCAAGGACATTAAAAGCAAACATGGTAAGAGAAATAAAAAAAGCGGGAAAAAACAAACGCCACCAATAGCCTGATAGAATCGTTGATAAACCATCGTTTGCCATTACTCCCCAGCTGGCATAAGGAGCTTGTACACCCAGCCCTAAAAAGCTTAAAAAAGCTTCAGCAAAAATGGCAGTTGGTACGGTTAGTGTCATTTGAACGATAATCGGTCCCATCGTATTTGGAAGCAGGTTTCGCTTAATGATACGACTAGTTTTTGTTCCAAACGTTTTGGATGCAAGCACGTATTCATAGTTTTTTATTTGCAATACTTGCCCCCGTACAATTCTCGCCATCCCGATCCAACCTGTAACGGAAAGTGCCACAATAATCGTAGAAAGCCCGGGGCCCATGACTACCATTAGTAAAATCACGACTAATAAATAAGGAAGACCGTATAAAATTTCAATTACGCGCATCATGACATTATCTGTTTTTCCGCCTTTGTAGCCTGAGAATCCCCCGTAAATGACACCGATGATAAAATCAATAAGCGCTGCCATCAGTCCTACAAATAAAGAGATTCTAGCCCCGTACCATGTCCGGGTGTACATATCTCTGCCTAAGTCATCCGTTCCAAACCAATGACTAGCTGAAGGAGGAAGATTTTGCTCTGTAAAAGAAGCTTTCGTTACACTGTAGGGTGAAAACATAGGACCGAATATAGCCATCACAGCGAGAATGACTAAAAAAAAGAGACCCAGCATGGCCAACTTGTTTTTTACAAGCCTGCGCCAAGCATCATGCCAATAAGAAAGACTCGGCCTTACAACTGCTTCAGCTTCAGATTTCTTTTTTTTCTTTGGCACAAACCACTCATCAGGAATTTGCTTATACTCCTGTTTTTCCAGCACGTTATCCCTCCTTCTTATACAGTTTGATTCGTGGATCAAGTATTCCGTAAGCAATGTCTACTAAAAAAAGCATAATGATGAGAATCGAACTGTAAAAGACCGTCGTGCCCATAATTACCGGGTAGTCTCTCGTATTAATACTGTCCACAAAATATTTTCCCATGCCAGGAATAGCAAAGATTTGTTCAATAACAAATGTGCCGGTTAATACGCTGGCCGCAATCGTTCCAAGAACTGTTATAACGGGCATTAAAGCATTTCTAAGCGCATGCTTAAATACAATTTTTACTGGTGAAAGCCCTTTTGCACGCGCTGTTCGAATATAATCTTGAGTTAGTACTTCTATCATACTTGAGCGAGTCAAACGTGCAATAATAGCCATAGGACCTGTGGCAAGAGCTAGAGTCGGAAGAATCATATGTAAAGGGCTCGTCCACGTAGCGGCAGGTAAAATTTTCAAATTAACAGAAAGCTGTTGAATTAACAACGTGGCCATAACAAAATTTGGAACCGACAATCCGATAACTGCTATGCTCATCGCCATGTAATCAATTATTCCATTCCTTCTAAGAGCAGCGATAATGCCTAGTGTAATACCGGAAATTACCGCAAGAATTAACGTCACCATTCCAAGTTCAAATGACACGGGAAACCCTCTTCCTAGAAGGTCGTTAACCGTTTGAGACGGCTGTTTAATGGAAGGACCAAAGTCAAAGGTAACAATGGATTTTAAATAAAGAATATATTGCACAGCTAGCGGCTCATCTAAGTGATAAAATGATTCCAGGTTTTTTTGAACTGCATCGCTTGTCGCTCGTTCTTCATTAAATGGAGATCCAGGAATCGAATGCATTAAAAAGAAGGTTAAGGTCACAATTACCCACAGCGTAACAAGCATGGATAAAAATCGTTTCAGAATATAACTTTTCACCTTTATCCCACCTTCTAACAGAATGTTGTGCGCGTAGCTAATTCAGTCATAACAAGCATGGCCTGATAAGCTTCTAAAATATCTTTTGCTTGAAACCGAACGGTCGTCGTTCCAGGCTCAATTTCTGTTCCCGGCATTAAATGCGCCCACTCTGCTTGACCGTAATTTGCAAATTCTATTCGTAAGGTTGGATGTTTAGGTGGAATTAAAGGTTTAACAAGGTGTTTGTGTTGAATAGCTGCGGCTGTTTTTTCTTGAAGTAATTGTTCTGCTTTCTTAGGGGTTAATGTTTTGGCTGCAGAACGTGAAATGGCCTGTTTGACGATAGCAGTCGTCACGTTTGGAATAAGCTGCTGTGCTTCCAGCGCCGTTTGGTCATCACCGGCTACCATTAAAACTGGCACGCCGTAATAGCCTGCGACGTATGCATTGAAGCCTAACTCTCCAATATTCGTATCGTCTATGTACATATTGCGAGCACCAAATATCATCGAATGAGACATGACACCAGGCATGGATGCTTTAGCATGATATCCTAGAAACATAGCACCATCAAAAGTCTGATCTAATCCCTGTACCATTGAATATGGTTTTACGCTTCCTGAAATAAGCTGAGTTTCTGGATGAAGCCGTTCAACAAGGAGATTATTCATACTCGAATGACTGTCATTTACCACAACTTCTGAGCACTGTTCTCTAAATCCTGCATAAATTACTGCATTTGCTTCATCCGTCATTATTTTGCGGCTTCTCTCATAATTTTCTTTCTGTCGCAGAACATTTGTGTGATCGACGAGTCCCGTAATTCCTTCCATATCAACCGACAGATATAGTTTCATTTGTCTTATTCCTCCTCCTTCCTTGACTGTTAGTCAGTTCATTATAAATTATTCTTATGTTTATAATTTATAATTGTAAGAAAATTATAAATTATCTTTCTTCTTTTTACAACAATATATTGAATTTTTTGACACTTTATTCGTCTTCCTTTTAACAAGATATCGCTTACAAATTGGAAATCCCATGGTAAAATAATAGAGCAGCCTGTTGGTTCATTCAGCCGCTCGTCGGCATTAATTGAGGTGTTAAGAATGTTTCGAGTTTCCATTGCTTCACTACAATGGTTTTTATTTATGATCTCTAATAGTATGATTGTTCCTATTGTAATTGCTTCTCAGTTTCATTTAAACGCAGCGGATTCTATTCAATTTTTACAGCGAACGTTATTTATTTTAGCTTTATCCGGGCTCTTGCAGGTATTTATAGGGCATAAATATCCCATCATGGAAGGGCCAGCTGGTGTTTGGTGGGGCGTCTTTTCTCTGTATGCGAGTCTTGGAACGGTTCTGTTTGGTTCTCACTCTGAAACGCTCCGCGTACTGCAGTTCACCCTCCTTATAAGCGGGATAATCGCTATTTTGATGAGCCTGCTTGGTCTCATTGATAAACTAGCAAAATACTTTACCCCGACAGTTACCGGTACATATTTGATTTTATTAGTGACGCAGCTCAGCGGTTCCTTTTTAAAAGGAATGTTTGGTATTACAGAAACGAATTCAGCTATTAAACTTCCTATTGCGCTGGCTTCAGCTGCGATTTTGCTGCTGACTTTTTATTTATTATCACACAGGACGTTAAATAAGCTCAGCATTATTATTAGTATTGGTGTAGGCTGGGGAGTATTTGCAATACTAGGATTAGCTAAACCTATCGAGTTTCAGGCGCAGTTATTTTACATACCTAAAGTGTTTGTATTTGGAGCTCCTCGCATTGAATGGAATATGGTTGTCACTGCTTTTTTTGTGACGCTCATTTTAATTACAAACATGCTCGCTTCTATTCGTGTTGTTGAGTCTGTTTATAAACACAAAGGAGAAAAAATTGAAAAAGACAATATTAAGCGTTCCGGGATGGTTTCGGGTATAAGTCAGCTGCTTGGAGGATTGTTTTCAGGTGTCGGTGCCGTTCCTATTTCAGGTTCCGGTGGATTTATTTCAGCTACAAATCTTTATAGCCGAGTTCCTTTTATTGTAGCATCGTGTCTTTTGCTTTTTTTGAGTATCTTTACTCCTTTAACATCCATTATGTCCGCTCTTCCTCCTGCTGTCGGATACGCGGCAATCTTTCCTGTTTTTACAGGTATGATAGCTCTTGGAATTGGAGAATTCAAGCATGCCAAACAGCCCGAAAAAGCAATGAAAAAAGCCGGTATTGCGTTGCTGTCGGGGATAGGGGTTATGTTTTTGCCTTCTCAAGCTTTTTCAACACTGCCACCTTTAGTTACTACGTTTTTAAGCAACGGATTAGTTCTTGGCACAATTATCATTCTTGCACTGGAAATTTCTGAATCCATTTCTTTGAAAAGACAAGGTGCAAAAGAGGGATAAAAAAAAGAAGCTGAAACCCAGCTTCTTTTTTTTACCTTCTTACCGTTAATCCTTTTAGTTCATCGTCTGCCATAGCCAGTTCATAGAATTCTCCCGTTTCATCATGTGCTAAAACATAATCCAACTCTTCCTGAGCAGAAGCAGTTTTTCCAAGAACAGCTAGATAGCATGCCAAGTTATAGCGAATAAAAAGATCTTCGTCTCCACTTTCTACTCTGGTTATCATAAGCGAAGCTGCTGCTTCCGTTTCACCTTCTAAATGATACGCGATACCTAAATCAGTATACATCCCTTCATACTCTTGACGCTGTTCAATCGCTTTTTGAAGAAGCTGAACAGTTTCATGATAACGTTCTGTTTTATTATACAGTTTTGCTAGTCCTGCATATATGTCAGGCTGATAAATCTCCTGTTGAAGTAATTCTTGAAAAGCTGTCTCCGATTTTTCTACCTCTTCAAGGCTACTCAAAATAAATGCCCGGTATATCTGCAAATCTATATGATACGGCTGCTGTTCAAGAAGTTTTTGAACTAAGTTTAGCGCTTCATGTGCAGCCTGTTCATTTTCATGGATATTAACGAGTATATTGGCTAAATGATAGGCAACATCAAAATCCCAGCTTTGATGCAGCGATTTTTTCAGCACGGTGATGCTATCTTCAATTAATCCTTTCTCTTCGTAAAAAGCCGCAAATGCATGCACAGCCTCTTTATTATTCGGATCCGTTTTTATAGCAAGTTCATACAGTTCAATCGTTAAGCCAAGCAGCGTAACCGTTTTTGCTTTTGCTTTGAACTTTGCTAAGCTTCGTTTGAAGATAGATCCTTGCTGCTCTTCTACGATCGAATCGGCATACTCATTTAAAGCCTCGGCTGCATTTTTAAATAACAAGCTTTTGCTGTGTTTTTCCATTTTCATCTTTTTTAAATCTGTCGTAAGCCTAGACAGTTTTTTTCCATTTGGAAAGCTAGACATGAACGTTTGAAATAGAGCGTAATCTTCCGGATTCTCACTTAGTAGCTCTGTAAGAATTGTTCTAGCTTCTTCATATCTATGCTCCATGATGAGCCATTTTGCCTGATGGTGGCGAATAGCAGGATTCTGTGGATCTAGTTCAAGCGCCTTCTCTAAATACGTTTCAGCCTGTGAAATGTCTCCTTTTAGGCGATACACATGAGCCTGGCTGTCAGCAAGCCACTGAGGCAAAACGATTTCCTTTACGCTTTTTAATACCTCTAACAGCTCTTCATACTCTTTCTCTGTTTCACAAAGTGAAGCTGCGTGCTCAACGTTTACTTCCATAGGATTCAGCTGTATCCATTGAAGCAGCCAATTCCTTTCAGCCGTTCGATTTTGTTCTTCACAAGCCATTTCAGCAAGCTTCATACAAGCGGCTTCAAATGTTTTATCAAGAGTTAAGCATTTTTGGAAGGCCTCTTTTGCTTCAGTGATGCGATTCATTGATTGATATATTTCACCTAACCGATAATATGGCAAAGCATCTTGCTTGATACGAAGCGCTTGTTGATAAAGTTTCTCACTTTTTGTTAGCTGCTTGGCTTGTTCGTATAATATGCCTAAGTAGCACATGTACAAAATCTCATTAGGGTGCTCTTGATGTTCTGCAGTTAAAAACTTAATTCCACGAGTCAGTAAGGCCGTGTCTTCTAAATAACTCGTATATGCTTCTAACACTTCAGCTAGCGCTGTTTGAGCAAAATGAATTCCTTCTTCATAAAGAGCAAATCCAAACTCTATCGTTTGGTCGTCTAGATTCTTCTCTTTTGCTGCATCCAAAAGCATGCTGCCTGCATCCAACAGGACGTCGCTGTTCGATGAAAACTTCTGCGCAATAAGCGTGAGCGTATCAACGGCCGTTAAATGTTCACCTGTTTCTAGATACGCATAAGATAAGCCCAAATACATAAGGGCATCTTCTTCTATTTTTAAGCCTTCTTTATACAGAGCAATAGCTTCTTCGTACCTTTGATTCGCGACGTATAAATCGCCTATTCTTCCTCGAATTGTCATGTCGCTTGGGAGATGCTTCATGCCTTCTTTGAGATAGCTTTCAGCTTCGTCTGTTTTTTCTAGTTGATATTGTAGCAAATCAGCTATCGAAAGATATGGATAAGGAACAGTCGGCAAAAGCTGTTTAGCTACTTGAAATCCCCGGTAAGCTTTACGAAACTTTTTTAAATGTTCATCACAACGGGCTCTTTCAAACCAGCTGTGCGCATCTTTTGGGTTTTCTTTTAATAACGCGTCGAAAAGATTTCTGGCTTCTGCATATCTTTCTTTCTCCATTAAAATAAGTCCGTGATTGATTTGTGTATAAGATTCATCGCCATACATATTTAAGGAAATGGTCGAGCATTCAAAAGCCTTTTCCAGGTTTCCTTTGTACATATATGCAAGTGCTAAATAGCTCCAGTTCAAATGCTGCTCTACGTCTAATTGCAGGGAGCTGCGCAGTGCTTCAACAGCCTCATCATACTTCTCTTCATCCAGCGCAATTCTTCCTTTAAGATAGTGATAAAAAGAGCTATGCTTTTTGTTATCTATGTGGTGTAACAAGGAAGATGCTCCCTTACTGTCGTCAAGTTTAAAAAAGGCATATGCAGCGTGAAGCTTAAGATAATCATGATTGCTATACTTCTCTAACACATGGTTAATACACGTACGAATATAGGCTTCATGCTCTTTTCTATACAAATGCTTCATACTGTAAATAGCGGCAAATGGAACATGCTCATTTGCTTTTAGTAAAGAAACGAGATCATTAATGTGTGCCTCTTCATTCGCTTCAACTAGTTCGATTAAGTCATACAGCTGACGAATAAACACATCTTGCTCTTTAGAAAGTGAAGCGAGATCCGCTGCCGCTTTAGAAGCAACAATTGATAAAAAACCCGAATTAGCGTAATGCTGATCAAAATTTTTATATTCTACATACGTTGGACTTAGAAAATTAGCATCTTGTACATGAAAAAGTTCAAGTTCATCATCATAGCCAAATACAACTTGAACATGGGAAGCTTGTTCAAATTCCAGACTGACCAAAATAGGCAGCCCTTTGTCTAATAGTTCTTTAAACTGTTCAACTGTGCCTGTAAAAAACATCGCTGCAAAGCCAAGAGATTCAAAGTAGCTCACCGCAGTTGATAATTTGGAGCCTAACCCTCCGTAAATACGCGTCCCAATCTCATCCTGTGTTTTTTCGGTATGTAAAAGCCTTAACATCATACTCATACTAGCTGGCACGCAATAATTATCTTTTTGAACAATCGGTACAATAGGAAGCTTGATTGTACTGCATTTATCGTCTGTATTCTTTCCAATTAATTTTTGATAAGGTGAATCTTTTAAACATCGCTTAGTCGAGAGCAGATGCGTAAGCTGAGATTGCTGCTTCTGTTCAAAATAAATGTCGGCGCGCAGCAGCGTAAAAAAGTCTTGATAATCGTGATAGGGTAACTTTGAATCGATAAATTCAATCGTTTCAAGCAAGAGAGAATACTCTTTTAAATCTTTTAATCGCATCACTTTATCCATATATAAAGACGGAAGCTGTGGGTAGCGGACAATAGCCTCGTTAATTTTTTCAAGCGATTGTTTATGCTTCCCTTCATACGCATATAAGTCTGCGAGCATTGCATAGCAAAAATCTCCATTCTCCTTATATGTCGTTCCTTCTTTTAAGCAGGCTTCAGCTTTCATTCTGTCGTTGAGCTGCAAATGAAAATAGCCCCATCTGTCAGCCATACCCTTTTGATTATGGGACGTTACTTGTTTCATCCACTCAGAAGCTTCATCCACTTGTTTCATTTCTAAAAGAATTCTTACCTTTAAAAAATAGATTTTCTCAAGCTGTTCCTCTTTAACTGATTGCGTATCCAGCTGAGAAATTAATAAAGAAAGTCTATCATCAGCGTCGAGTATCTTGCCTTCTCGCAGGAGATCATCACAATAAAGAGTTACCATTCGAATCGAGCCAAATCGACGATATCCATATGTCGTTAACATTCGACTTAAACGATTTAATAAAGCTTCATCACAAAAGCGGATAAGCTCGTACAGCTCTTCTTCCGTTTGTAAGTTTGCTAACCATTCTTTCACAATACCCGTAAGGCTCTTTGGTTGAAGGCTTTGTACTTCTTCTGTTATATACGCTACAAGATCAAATATTTGATAATGATCCACCATGCTTTTTAATTTCTGATAATTTATACTCAATTCAAAACCACCTTATTCAATAAAATAAGAACTATTGCATCTGCTGTCTATAAATTGAAGTATAAGAAATTTCAAGGATTTTTTCTAGACACAATATAAATTTAAGTATATTGACGGGTCTTTAAATAGCAAAGAGCTGTCTTTTATCATAAGACAGCTCTATAAAATCACACTTCAGCTTTCTTCAGTTTTACGCCGCCTTCAGGCTTTGGTTTAATCGCTTTTAAAACTAAAATGGCACCTACCGCACTAACCCCTAGAGACGTTTGGAACACAGCCATGTCCGACCACTTCATAAGCAATGTATAAAGGGGAGGCCCAGCTGCTACTCCTACAAAGCGCATCGAACTGTAAAGAGACGTAATGGTTCCTCTCTCTTCCTTTTCAATTCCTTCTGTAATAAGCGCATCAAGACTGGGAAGAGCTGCTCCAATTCCAATTCCACCAAGCACTAAAGTGAGTAAAATACTAAAAAGAGACGTATTAAAAAATAAAATGATGAAAGAACATGTTAACAATAAGAAGCCAAAAAAAGCAGACCACTTCATAACGATTTTATTGTTTCCAACTTTTTTCCCCGCCACAAAAGAAGAAATAGATAAAGCGAGCAAAGGAATAGCCATCACTAAACCTTTTTTCGTATTCACAATATGATAACGCTCCTCTAGTATGGTCGATAGGTAAAATAAAACACCGAATAATACAAGCATAATAATGGCGCCTAAAATAAAAATAGCCATAAGCCATCCAATATTTTCTTTGAGCGTTTTCTTCAAATCCTTCAAAAACTGCTTAATACTTTTCTTTTTTTGTTCAGATTCAGAAGAACTATCATTTTTCGGAACTTTTACTAAAAAGATAACCAAAAGAATCGAAATAAGGCAAAGAATAGGAATGAACCAAAAAGGAAGAAACCAAATCATAGCCGCTAAAAAAGCTCCCAGTATTGGGCTTAGTACTTTCCCAAACGTATTAGCTGTTTCAATTAAACCTAGTCCTTTTGTAATTTCTTGCTCGTCTTTGAACATATCTCCTACACAAGGCATCACAACAGGCATAGCTCCTGCTGAACCTATTCCTTGAATCGCGCGGCCAATTAAAATAACCCAGAAAGGATTGGCCATTTGCCATGAAGCCCAGCCTGTTAAAGCCCCTCCTACTGCAGCAAGCAGCAAACTTGGAATAATAATTTTCTTGCGGCCAAATCGATCTGATAAATAACCAGCAATCGGGATTAAAAAAATAGCGAAAATTGAATAGACCGTGATAATCATGGATACCTGCAGCGAGCTTATCTGTAGACGTTTTTCAATCACCGGCAATACCGGAATTAACATTGAATTTCCGAGGGTCATGATAAGTGGCACAGAAGCAAGAGCAAGTAAATCCAATTTTTTTCTACTTTCCATAGCGTCCTCCAAACCTTACTTCTAATTAACGTCACAATCACACGTTTTTCAATTTAAGCTTTATAAAACCTCTCGTGTTCATTGATTTTAAAGCTTAACTATCTCATTACATAAGATGATGTGTATCTATATTTTTTAGCTAAAAAGGTGATTGCTATTCATGGTTTCACTGTTCTTCTTTAATTTATTAAACTTTGTTATTTATCCCTGTTAATACTTGTAAAATCGCATATTTTTAATCCTATATATGAAGAAGCGTACGAGTATCTCCGTACGCTTCTTCATATATAGGTGTCATCTTGTTACACTACTTCACCTCGATGCCCCTCTCCATCATACATAAACTGTTTATCAATGATATGTTCGATATATATGGTTGTCAAATCACTTTTTTTCACTTGAGCTACAATTAATCCTAACGGATCGCCAATGGTGAAGCTTGTTCCATTTTGAAACATTAGCAGCTGCTCATTTAAATGCAACACGCGCTTATAAATTTGCTCTTTCTCTAGGTTGCTGCGGCTCTTTGCTGCTTCGAGCGTTGAAAATAACAAAATGATTTCTTTTCCATTTACTTGTGTACGATACATACACGATCCACTCCTTATCACCGCTTTAAAATTATGCTGACTATACTTTTATTATAAACTAAATTTTCAGTTATTTTTCATCTCATAAGAAATTTTTTTAGTTATATTTGTACTACGCCTAAGTTAAATAAAAATTTAATTTTCAGAAAAGTTAAATTTTAATATTGAAATTTTATTTCTTCTTATTATATAATATAAACAATCATTTACCTCTATTGGAAATGATAATTCGAGTTTCAGCAGCATGAGGCTGCACAGTACTAGGGGGATTCAAGTTATGCAAAATGGTAAAGTAAAATGGTTCAACAATGAAAAAGGCTATGGCTTTATTGAAGTTGAAGGCGGCAGCGACGTATTTGTACATTTTTCTGCCATCCAAAGCGAAGGTTATAAATCCTTGGAAGAAGGACAAGAGGTATCTTTTGAAATTGTAGAAGGCAATAGAGGCCCGCAAGCCGCTAATGTCACTAAGCTATCATAAATAGATCTTTTTATTTTATAGTAAAAGAGACTCTTTTCCGAGTCTCTTTTTTGTTATACCTAGCGTTTGGCCTCAGTAAGCTGCTGTTCACATGTTTGAATAGACTGCATGCACTGCTGAAGAAATTGCTCGTCTACTCCTGTGCCATGAGCTTTGGCAGATTGAAGCTGTGCTTTTGCATCATTAAGCGCATTCGTTGCCTCTTCAAGCTGCTGAGGACTCATACTCATCGTAGCTGTCCCGATCATCTTTTGAGCAGATTGAATAGAAACTTCTACTTGCTTTAAATCATTATATCCTGTTGTTACTTCTTCATTTGAAAACTTATCCATTGAAAGAACACCTCCATATGGATAGAATGAAGCTGCTGCCGGCAAATTATACACGCTTACTTTTTAGTCAGCAAATCTCCATACTGCTTAATTTTTTCTCCTACGGTACACTCTTTAATACAAAACGTCTGAGCGTATGTTTTGCCCTTTTCTTTATTAAACGTTTTTTTTACAAAACAATCACTACAGTAGTAATCCAATAACTCCGTTACTTCTTCTAATAATTGTTTACGTTCCACTCTCGTTCATCTCCATTTCGTTCTGTGTGTTACACTTGCTTCCTGCTAGCAATTGGTATCCCTTGAAGAGCTTGAGTAGCAAGCTGATCAGCCTCTTCATTTTCCTTCCTTGAAATAGGCTCATATACCGGCCGGATACCAAGCTCCTGCATTTTATCTTCTATTCGATCTAAGTACCGATTAAACTCTTCTTCGAAACAGGGCCACTCCCCAGCCAGCTGATTTAATACAACCTGAGAGTCACCTCTAAACGTTACCGGTATATGATGAACACCAAGTTCCTCAAGCTCTTGTATTAAATAATAAAAAGCAGCATACTCTGCCTCATTATTTGATTCAATCTCTTGCAGCCTTGAGTTGCGTCGTATTCGGTAAGAGTTGTTGTTCTGTTTAAAATAAATCACAACCCCAAGCCCCGCTAAGAGCGTATCATGCTCATAGCCTCCGTCAAAATATGCCACAATATCGTGAGGCTCTGTCTGTACTTCCTGTAAGAGCTTTTTCGCTTCTTTTACAGTCCATTTTTGCTGCTGCTCATCAAGTAGAAAAATTTCCTTCGTTCGACCTGTTTTTTCTAAATCACCCACAATCATTAGCGCCTCATTCGCATCTGTGAAATCGGATGTGAAAATTAACTGTTTATGTTTCGAGGATTTATAATGCCATTCAATTTGGAAATTCATAACGAGCATTCCTTTCATCAGCAATTTTGAATTCAACACTTTTTCTGCTTTTTTGTATTTTATCTTCTATTATGTCTTTTCATGACAGTTTTCTTACCTAATAAGCGGATTTTAGCGTTTATACGTGCTAATATAAAATAGCTGAAGTACTTATGATACAATACTATTGATGAAAAAACATGGTTTAAGCTTATATTGTTTTAACAAGGAGGCTGTATGATGATTGAAGTTTATATAGACGGAGCCACTGCTGGTAACCCTGGTCCTTCTGGAGCTGGTATTTTAATTAAAGGAAATGGTGAACATCATCGTTACGCTATTGCTCTTGGGACAATGACGAATCATGAAGCAGAGTACCATGCACTTCTTCATGCATTAAAAATTTGTCTAGAAAAAAAGTATACGAGCGTATCTTTTCGAACGGACTCTCAGCTAGTAGACCGCGCAATGAACCAAGAATACGTTAAAAATAAAGCGTTTGCTCCTTTACTGGAAGAAGCCCTCAAATTGTCCAGTCAATTTGAGTTATTTTTTATAAAGTGGATCCCTAGCTCTCAAAACGCAGGTGCTGATCAGCTGGCCAGACAAGCCATTAATCAAAAAGAAGCAGGAATGTAATCCTGCTTAAATCATACCTGATGACTTTAAATATTGAATGGCTTGTTTTTGATTGCTAATACGATTTGATGTCAAATTCTCGAGGAGCGATACAAAAAAACTGCCGTCAAATTCTTTTTGTACTTTTAGTGTCCATTCAATTGTAAATATGACCATCTCGTCAGCTGCACGCGTATACTGCTGACCAAATGAAATAAATCCACGTGCATCTTCTGCTAAATGAAAGCCTTTTTCTTCAAGATAAAGAAGATACTCTTCAACGGTTTGAGCTGTTTTTGTCACTTTTTCGTCCCATCCTTTTGCAAAGGTTCTTCTTTATCTTAGCTTACTTTTGGCTATTTGACTATGATTTCCCTTCTAAAAAATAGCCAATCGCTCCAAGTGCTACTCCTAAAATGGCTCCGCCAATCACTTCTTCGGGCTGATGCCCAAGCATTTCTTTCAAGCGCTGTTCCGTCAAATCGTGAAAGCCTCCGTCTGGAAGACCCGCAAGCTTTTCAATTTCTTCATCTAACGTATTCACTTTAATAGTAATTTCGCCAGTCTGCCTTCGAATTCCTTGTGCATCGTACATCACAATAATTCCAAAAACAGATGCTAACGCAAAATCAATCGTAGAAACACCTCTTTTTAACGCTACATAGGTCGCTAAAGAAGATACGCCGGCTGAATGAGAGCTTGGCATTCCACCCGACGCAGCAATCATCCGCATATCCCATTTTCCTGTTTGATACTTTTTAATGGGGATTTTTAAGGCTTGGGCTAAACCGATTGATGAAAGAGCAATGACAATTCCTTTATTCATATTGCTTCACCTCATCTATAGTTTGCGATGGATTGACATCTCGTACCCAAGCAAATATTGCCCAACAAAAAACGCCGGGCTAATCTGCTGACAGAGCAGACTAATCCCGGCGCTTTTGGAAACAGTTCTGTTATTTTTTACGCTTTTTTTGTGCAGCATTATTCATTTTGGCAGATTCAACTTCAGCATAAGAGCCGAATTCTTGGCCATATTGATTATTTGCACTTTTATTAGCTTCTAACTTCTTGTTAACAGAATTGTTTTGGTTTTGTTGCACGTTGAACTCAGAAGCAAACTCCCCAGCATAAGTGTCATTTGCACTTTTTGCACGCTTTGCTTTTTGAGCCTGATTTGCTTTAAACTCAGAAGAGAACTCTTGGTTATAATTATGCTTTGCATTGTTATTCGCTTGCGCATTTTTATTACCTAATTTTTGACGACCCATCGCTATCTCCTCCTATTTGTACCTCGTTGGTACACTATTAGTATGGATCAAGCGGCACGTCATATCCTATTCAAATTAAGGTAAAAACACCAGAGCTTAGCACGTTTATATTCTTGCTACATACTCTTTAACCATTTCTTCTGTCACTACTTTACGGCCTGGAATGATGGTATATTTTTGAGACAGCTCATTAATTTCTGCTGTTACAGCATTAATACCGTCTACAGAAAAGGGTTTCCCTTCTTTGCAAAGAAGCACAGCTGCTTCAATAGCTTGCTCGCGTCGAGCTTCTAAGCTTGCAAAAGCACGTACTAATTCGTGTTGTTTTTTAGAATGGGCTGAAATTTCTTTATGTACACTCATGTTCGTTCCTCCATTATATTATGCTGAGTTAGTAAAAATAAGTTAATGTCCTCATAACTGATTTGCTTTTCCGGTAATTCTTTTAAGCTTTTTTCTATCGCTGCAGCTTCTTTCTTAATGCTGTCCAAAAAGTTTTTCATCTTTTCATTAAAAGCAACTTTCCCACTTATCTTGCACTGTACAAATTGCTCAATGATGGATTGCTGCCTATCGTCGAGATTTGCCTGCTTACATAAATCGGCAAATAAAATGACAGGGAAACTGCGCTGCTTTACTACTACTTTCAGTGATAAAAATGCACGAATCAGTTGAAGCATCACTTTTATATCCTCTATTGTAACAGAAGATGTCAGATTTCTTTTACTATTCATCGTTAAAATTTTAAAATAATGATACCCCAATGCTTTTAAGGAATATGATTGAGCCATCATTTGCCGCAGTGGCTCAGCAAACGATGGCTTCTGATAATAAACAAAAGGCGACCATAGCCACTCATAAAGCGAAGGGTTTGATTTTGTAAACAAATAAATGGTTTTGTACAAATCCCACCCTTGCATATCATAATTGCCTTCTGCTACATTAATGACCTCTTGAGGTCTATTGAGATGAAGATAGCGTGATGCTTTATACTTGTATATAAAGCGGACGTCAAAATCACTCGCTAACGTGTCGAGTCCGTAAGCACGGCTGCCTGATTCACATGCAAACAAAATTTCCACATTATATTCTTTTTCAATTTCCTGTAACCGTTTATTTATGTGTGTAGACATAAAAATTAATGATCCTTTCTTTCCTCCAATACATGTTCTAGCACCGTCATTGTACTTACCAATTCTTGAATTGGAAATTCTTCAGACACGGCCGCTTGCAGCTGTTTGTAATAATCATACCATTCTTCAGATACAGACTGTTTATGCGCTAGAACGTACTGATTCACTAAATGGGTATAGTGTGAATGAAGAGCGGCTTCTTCTTTCGCAATGTAGTGATTAACATCCGGCTTAATACGTTCTAGTAAAGCAGCGTGAAGCTTTACTTTCTCATTTTTTTCAAAAAAGCTTTTATTGTTTTTATACAGTGAAAGCTCTTTTTGGTACGATTCATTCTCATCAAATTGATGACTTGTCACAACTTCACTGCCATTTGGAGGCTCTAACGAGTTCAGTGTTGGAGTAAACGTCGGTTCATAGCGGTGTAGCTTTGTAATGATCATTCGATGCCAGTCTTCGATTAATTTTACGATGTATTTTTCGATTCGCAAAGTGGTCGCACGCACTTCTTGCGTTGCATCGAAGGAAATAGACGTTAACAACTCCTGCAAACAAAGGCGCAGCTGCTTTTGCTTTTCACCTCGATCATCCCTTAAGTTCGCCGGACTGAAGGCTTCTTTAAAGAAGTCATCGTACCTCACAAACAGACGTTTTTTTACATAAAATAAGAGCTCTTCTAATTCTCGGTCAAACTGCTGTTGTTCATATTCAAAATGAATTTCATGCAGTTTTGCTGCCACCTGCTCATTTTTTATGTGAAGAGATTGAATATATCGCTTTTTATCCACTTCTGATTTTGTTTGCACCTGTTTCATTTCATTGGAAACTGCTAAAATTTGTTCGAAATCTGCATAGACACTTTGGATAGCAAGCTCTGGTAATTCATAATTTATGAAGCGGTAAAACGCATTTTTGAACGGCAGAAACATTTTATCCTCGTGGTTTTGCAAAGCCTGCAAGCTTGATACCGGGTATAAGTGCGGAAAACGTATACCATACTGTTCAAGCTGTTCTTTTACATAGGTCTGAACTAACTGCAGCTCTGTATCCGAGCTGGCTAGGTCCGCTGCATTTACTAAGAAAAACATTTTATCAAGCGCAAATACATCTTTTACACGGCCAAGCTGAATAAGAAATTCGCGGTCAGCTTTTGAAAACGCATGATTATAATATGTTACAAATAAAATGGCATCTGCATTTTTGATATACTCAAAAGCTACTCCAGTGTGTCTCGCATTGATTGAATCAGCTCCGGGTGTATCAACGAGCGTAATGCCTAAGCGAGTAAATTCACAGTCATAATACAGGTTAATAAATTGAACAAAACACGCTTTTTCTTCTTTGGCTACATAATCATGAAATCCTTCTGTATCCACCACTACTTCTGAACCGATATGCTGCTTGACTTCGCCGTAGCCTTTTTCTACTGCCTGTAAGAACGACAAATGCAGCTGCAGCTCTTCTGTTGCCTGCAGAGTTGGAATAATTGTTAACGCTTCGTCAATTGATTCTACTTCATGGTGAAACAGCTTAAGTGCACCATTTAAATCTTGGATCATCTGCTCGTTTGTTTTCATTTGCACAACAGCTGTTTTATGCGGTCGTTTTTCTGTTGGAGGCATAATTTTATTGATGGTTGCTGTTGTTGGGTTCGGAGATACTGGAAGTAATCTTTCTCCAATCAACGCATTAGCAAAAGATGACTTACCGGCACTGAATGCTCCGAATAAAGCTACAGTAAACGTTTGATTTGATAGCTTTTTACGCTTTTCTTGAAGCCTGGTAATAAAGCGGTCTAACTTTCCAAATGAACGGAGCTGTTCGAGAACAGCTGATACATCTTGAAGAACCTTTTCCGTTCCTGTTTCATGCACAGCTTCCTCAGGCTGTGAAACTAACTGCTGCTCACTCACAGCTTCTTGCTTTTCTTCAGCTTTCATGATGCCTGTTTCATATTCTTCTTGTAACATATATGACAACTCGTTTGTATCTTCTGCCGTTAGGTCGTCATCAGTTTGCTGTAAAGATTGAAGCAAAGCTTTTGTACGTGCCAATTTTGATTTCATTTCCTGAAGAGATGTATATGCTTCTTCAAATACTTCACATTCCTGCAAGTGTTGATAAATTTTTTTACGCTTTAGTTCATCTTGCTCGATTTTGCTCTGTTCAATTTGCGCATAAAGCTCGTATAATAATCGCGTCGCTTTTTTCTTAATATGATCGGCTACATCTTTTGCGTACGTTAAAACATAATCACCATTAATCGTAGCTCCTGCCTTTACGGTTTCAATTAAATCATGCGGCTCTAACGGAATTTCAAACTGCTGAACCTGGCGTATAAGATCCGGATCGGTAAGATTTTGATTTTTCACCAGCTCTTGCACATATTGCTGCAAGTGCCACTGCAGCTGAGAAGCTGCTCGTTCTTTCATATCATCAAAAAATAACATCAGCCGCTCTTTTTTTACTTGCTCGGTCTTTTTCTTAGCAAATAAAAGACCTACTTTAAAATCAGGCTTTGTCGTTTCTAAAAACAGCCTAGCTTTTTCTCTCATTTCATATGGTGTTAAATTGGCGTTGCTTAGTATCTTACCTGTTTCTTGTTGATACGTTTCTGCTAGCTGCTTTTCAGCACGCCTTATTTCCGCTTCTTTTTCGAGAAGCTGCTCTTTATGCTGCTTATTCATTTCATGATTCTCAAGCGTCAGCTTATGGCGCAGCTCGTCATGAATCGTTAACTTTTCTTCTTCTTGGTCTTCAATAAAGGCAAGGTGATCGTCAATTAACATTTGCATCGCATGTTGAATATGCTGATGTCGGTTTTCTTTTTCCGTCATCATAGCAAGTAATAGAGATTTTACGTACGAAAGGTCATTATGACGGTTGGTTGGCTCTTTTAACGACGTATAGAAGATTCCTTCTGGTCTCACATTCCACTTTAAAAATGACGTTTCTACAGATTCTTTAAATGCTTGGAATGTTAGCTGATCTTCTTGGTGTTTATCGATTTGATTTACAATTAAATAAAGCGTTTTATTAGCTTCTTGCAGCTGTTTTGCAAATTGAAGATTTAATTCTGCCTGCACATGATTATAATCCATTACGTAGAAAATAACGTCCGCTAAGTGAAGAGCTGACTCGGTCGATACACGATGTGCATCATCTGTTGAATCAATTCCTGGTGTGTCCATCACCACAACATTTTTAGGAATAGCATCTGTATCTATCGATAAATGAATGGACTCTACTTCATCTCCATCCACAGCAAACTGCTTAATTTGCTCATACTCATAAGGTGCTTCATAACGCACCGGCGGCTGTTTGCGATAATAAACGGTTGCATGCTCATCCCCTGCTTTTACTGATACTAAGTTTGCGCTTGTTGGAATAGGACTTGCAGGCAAAATTGCTTGCCCCATTAATTCGTTAATCATGCTCGATTTCCCAGCCGAAAAATGTCCGCAAAATGCTACAACAAATTCGCCGTTCACCCACTTTTTTAACAGCTGTATTGCTTTTACTGCCTGCTGTTCATCTCCAGCTGCTTGAAATTGCTTATGTAAATGAAAAAGAGATGCTTCCAATCGGAGATTTTCTTGATGTTTCACACTCACTTTACCCATTATTACTCTACCCCTTTTGCCTCATTCAAGACTGTATTTAAATGTGCTCTATCCATCTTCATTTCTGCTTATTCTTTCTCTATTTTACTTGATTCGCATGCGTTTTCCCATAAAAAACTGAATTTTTAGTTACAAAAACAATAAAAAAAGCTGTCAATAATTTGACAGCTTTTTTTATTCATCGCATGTATGTTACGCCTTTTGGGCTTTTTCAATATTTTTCATTACATACGTTGTGACGCCAACATATGTAGCAAGTGCTCCGATCACAAAAAGACTAACCATTACGTCCACCACCGTTTCTACTTGATGAAATTGATAATCTTTATCATTTGTTTCATCTTATCATGAAAGATAATCATTTTCAATTAGTTTTAAGATTTTTTTGCAGGAAAGAAACGTCCCCTGTTTTGCATCACTTCGCCGTAATTTGTTTCATTCGTTAACGCTTGCTCTTCTAAGGGAATTCTGACGGCTAATATACACAAATTGAAAACAGAAAAAATAGCTAACGTCCAGTATGCCTGAAACATAAGCGGAACTAACACCAATTCTGCCGCTACTACTGTATAGTTAGGGTGCTTCATAAAACGATAAGGACCTCTTAGCACAACCTTCGCATTAGGCAAAACGATAATTTTTGTATTCCAATACTTTCCTAACGAAGAAATAGCCCATATTCTTGCAAGTTGCACAAGCACAAAAAAGCTAAACAACAAAAAAGAAAAGTGATACATTCCATCGTTTAACACATACACTTCCGTAAAAAGAGCAGCAAAAAAAGCGGCATGCATGCTTACCATCCATTTGTAGTGACTTTGACCAGCTTCGTATGCTCCCTGCTTCTTCATCCAAGCTTCATTTCTTTTGGCAATAACCAATTCACATAGACGCTGTAAGATAATAAATAAAAAAAAGCTATAAAAAAACAATCGCTTTACCTCCACTCTAATAGAAGCATTTCAGAACTAAATCCAGGGCCAAGAGCTGTTAATAAACCATATTCTTTACTCGGAATTTCTTTCTTCATAAAGCGGTCTAATACATACAAAACGGTTGCCGAAGACATGTTTCCATGGTTTTTAAGTACATCTAGGGAATCAGCAATCATATTTTCGTTTAACGACAGCGTTGATACATATGCTTCAAGCACTTTTTTCCCTCCAGGATGAGCAACAAAATGCTTCAAATCGCGACTGGTCAAATGCTGAGTTTGTAAAAATGACTCAACTTCTCCGCCTAACCACGAATCGATAATCGTGGGAATGTCTTTTGAAAAGACAACAAATAGTCCATCATTTTTAATCTCCCACCCCATTACATCTTCTGAATTGGGCATGAGCGTCGATTGTGTATGTAAAATGTTAGGATAGCTTTTTGCAAGAGCAAAAGTGGTATCAGCTTCGTCACCTGCGACTAAAGCAGCCGCTACTCCATCTGCAAATAAAGACGTACCAATTAAGTTACTTTTTGAACGATCATTTCGCTGAAAAGTTAAACTGCAAAGCTCAATGGATAAAACAAGGACTTTGGCACGCGGAAAGGCTTTGCAATACTCATAAGCTCTTGAAAGCCCAGACGCTCCTCCAGCACACCCTAATCCCCAAATAGGAATTCTTTTTGTATGGTCTGAGAACGCAAGCTTATTCATAATTCGCGCTTCAATGCTAGGCGTAGCTAAACCACTTGTTGAAACATAAAAAACAGCCTCAATTTCTCCACACGGCAAAGGGGTACTTACATGGTTCTTATTTGTTAAGCAGTCTTCAATTGCTTTTGTACCTAATTCAACAGCAGATTCTATAAAAGCATCATTTTTTTCTTCGAATGTATGGTCTTCTTGAAACCAAGATAAGTCTTTAGCAAAATTACGTTTCTCAATTTGACCATTTTGAAAAACGGTTAGCAGACGATTAATATCTTTAAATGATTCAGAAAAAAGTTCTTTTGCAAATAGCAGCGTGTCTTGCTGAGTTAATTCGTAAGGGGGAACTCCAAATCCAACCGAGATAATCTTTGGCATACACTTCACCTCTTTGATTGCGTTACATTTAACATTTGTAATAGCTGGGGATTTATTCAATTCTTTTTTAGTGGAATGGAGGCGAAACATAAAAAAAACTTTCCTGTAACTCAGGAAAGTCTACGTTTTGAAGAAGTGTATGTTTGTTGTGCACTTTTATTATAGCGCAAATAATCTGAATGTACAGATACAATTTATGGATTGACGAAAATAAGTGCTTATTTTTTATGAAAAGAAAATGGACATATAGATTTCATCTACATATTCATTGTTGAAATAAGCTTGTTCTTTCATAACGCCTTCTTGTTCAAATCCTACCTTTTTATACAATTCGTATGCCACTTTATTCGAAGCAAACACAGTTAAAGAAAGTTTATGAAGATGATTTTCTTTGCACCAGTTTAGCGTATAATTCATAAACTGTTTTCCTATTCCCATTCCCTGTGCTTTTGAAATAAGCCATGTACGGAAGAGCCCCGTGTGGCGCTTCATTTTAATTTCGCCTCTAAGAACACGTGCAATTCCAAGCACTTCACCTTCGACTTCAGCTACAACGTACATGTGATTGTTCTTTTCTACTGATGCAATAAAATCTTGCTCTTCTTCGACTGTACGCGGCTCATCTTTTTGAATAAATTCCCCAGCCTCAATAATTTCTCTTACCGCTGTTGTAATATGCTCTGCATCGCTGGCCTGTGCAGGGCGAATAGTGACTTCACGTCCGTCTTTTGCTTTAAATTTCACTATGTTTTTCTCTGCTGTAATCATCTATATCAACTCCTATATTTTTCACCATTCAGTACTACTATTTTGGTTCTAGCTTGGGTAACTTATCAGTGGTAAAGTTCTGCTTTTTATTTCATCTAACAAGCAATCATGTGCATTTGTTGTATTACCCACGCTTTAAACAAAGCTAAACCATTTTTGAAATACTTATTCTTGCACAGACATTCTAGAAATGCAATTAATTGCGTTAAAGAACTATTATTCCAAATTTTCTTTACAAAAGTGCATAAAAAAGAGGCTGGGACACAACGAAACACATGAAAGCTACGTCCATCTCCACAACAAAAAAATACGAACTATCAACCAATAATTTTGATTATTAGTTGCTAGTTCGTATTTCACTTCGAATAAAATATTTTCGTCCCAGTCTCTACTTTTTATTTAAGTCCCATTGAGATATATTTTACTTCTAAATAATCTTCAATACCGTAATGACTTCCTTCGCGTCCAAGACCACTTTCTTTAAAGCCGCCGAATGGAGCTTGAGCTGCAGATGGAGAGCCATCATTTACTCCTACAATGCCGTATTCTAGCTCTTCAGATACAAACGTTGCTTCTTTAATGTTTTCTGTAAATACGTAAGCGGCTAAACCATAAGGGCTATTGTTTGCTCGTTCTACGGCTTCTTCTACTGTTTTGAATGTTGCTACAGGTGCCAATGGTCCAAACGTTTCTTCAAACATGCAATTCATGTCATCAGTTACATTTGTAATAATTGTCGGCTCCATAAAGAAGCCTTTTTTAGTTGTTATAGCTTGTCCGCCAACCACAACTTTAGCTCCTTTACTTTTTGCATCCGCAATTTGTGCTTTTACTTTCTCAACCGCTTTGTCGTTAATTAACGGTCCAACTTGTGTACCTTCTTCTAATCCATTTCCTACTGTTAATTCCGCCGCTTTTGCTGCAAATTTTTCAACAAAAGCATCTGCAATGGATTCTTGTACATATACGCGGTTTGTGCAGATGCACGTTTGACCTGCGTTGACAAACTTAGAAGCAATTACGCCGTTTACAGCAGCGTCTAAATCTGCATTTTCTGTTACGATAAACGGTGCGTGACCGCCTAATTCCAGCGATAATTTTTTCACAGTATCCGCAGCACCGCGCATTAAATGTTTACCAACCGCTGTTGAACCAGTAAATGTTAATTTGCGAATGCGTCCGTCTTTTTGCCATGTGTCACCAATAGCTGCTGCATCTCCAGTAACAACATTGATCACACCTTTTGGAACTCCCGCTTCTTCTGCGAGCTCTACTAAACGATATGCTGTAAATGGTGTTTCTTCAGATGGTTTTAGAACAATTGTACATCCTGCTGCAAGAGCTGGGGCCACTTTACGCGTAATCATTGCTGCAGGGAAGTTCCATGGTGTAATAGCTGCTACAACGCCGACAGGCTGTTTTTTAACCGTAATACGTTTATGCGTATGATGAGCTGGAATCGTTTCACCGTATACACGCTTTCCTTCTTCAGCAAACCAAGCAATATAATCATTACCATACTGCACTTCACCTTTTGCTTCTGCAAATGGTTTGCCTTGTTCCGTTGTCATAATTTCTGCTAGTTCATCTTTATGATTTTCAATTAGTTGATGCCATCTCATTAAAATAGCACTGCGCTCTTGAGCGGTTCTTTTCGACCATGTTTTAAAAGCTGCAGCCGCTGCATCAGCGGCAAGTGCTGCTTCCTTTGCGCCTGCCTTTGGAATTTGTCCTATTACTTCTTTTGTTGCTGGATTAATCACATCAATTTTCTCTTCTGTTGTTGTCCATTCACCGTTAATATATAGTTTGTTTGGATACATCATTCATCCTCCTAGTTGTGTGAATTTCTTTGTGCTGTGTTAACTACACTATATACACTAGCATCTTCATTGATTTATGAGAACTTCCCTTCTATACTATGGGTATAACAAAAGGTTATAGGTGATAAATATGAAAACAGAATGGCTTGAGTCTTTTATTGAAACAGCCAAAACAAAAAGCTTAAGCAAAGCAAGCGAACAGCTGCATATGACGCAGCCCGCGCTCAGTAAGCAAATGAGAAAACTAGAAGAAAATTTAGGAGTAACATTATTTATTCGCTCCGCTACAGGAGTAGAATTAACCTCAGCAGGTAAAATCCTTTTACAAGAAGGTGAATCCATACTATCAAGCGTTCATGCTCTTCAAAAAAAATTAGTGTCTACGCAAGAAGCCTGTGATTTAACTATTGGAACGTGGCAAAGTATGGCTGCTTTTTACTTACCTTATCAACTGGCTTCTGCTAAAGACCACAATCGCCATATTGATATAAAAATCTCGCATCACTATTATGATTTATTGGAGCAGTTAGAAAGCAATCAAATTGACGGGGCTTTATTTGATGATCGAGAGGTTCAACATACTTATTGGTCAAAACTATTGTTCAAAGAAGACTTTTATTTATTTGTGAATGATCAGCACCCGTTAGCCGAAAAAGAAAGCGTATCATTTGAAGATTTCAAAGAAGAACCCATTGTAGTCCTCCCCCCAGGGTGCGATGTTCGGACACTAGTAGAAAAAGCGTACAAGCGTCATAACTTAAAAATTTCCATTGCCAATGAAATTGAATTTGCGCAAAGTATTATGGGGTTTATTTCAGCTAATTTAGGTATTTCAATTCTCCCTGAAATTTTTATGCGCCATTTACAAAGCTCAAACATTAAAGCGTTACCCATTACAGACTTCAAATTCAAAAGAGAAATTTCATTAGTGGCAAAAAACCCTGACGTGGGGAAAATGCTTTATACACTGTTTTTCAAAACACGGTCTTAATAGGAAAGACGAACAAATTGGATGAATGATTTACTATGGATCGCTTGTCGCCCCATGACAATGAAAAGATCCGAACGATTAATCGTTCGGATCTTTTTAACTAAAATACTTTTGTTCTAGCCTCTTTTTATTTCGATACTACTTCGTTTGTTAACTTTGTTTCTGCAACTTGCGTACGTGGTGATTTCATCATATTAAAGACAATATTTAAAAAGATTGCTGTAAAACTCCCCATTACAATACCGCTTCCAGTAAGCACTTGAAGACTCTCTGGTAAGTTTTTGAAGAGTTCAGGCACAACCGTCACCCCTAGACCCATGCCAACCGAACATGCAATCACAAGAAGATTTTCTTGTTTGGCTAAATCAACTTGACTAAGGATTTTAATACCTGAAGAAATTACCATTCCAAACATAGCTACCATTGCTCCTCCAAGTACAGAGCTCGGGATAACTGTCGTCACGGCTGCGATTTTAGGTAGAAAACCCAAAACGATTAAAATTCCACTCGCTGCAAATACAACATTTCTTGTGCGAACACCTGACAACTGTAAAAGTCCTACATTTTGAGAGTACGCTGTATAAGGAAATGCGTTAAAAAATCCGCCTAATAAAATCGCCAATCCTTCTGCACGATAGCCTTTAGACAAATCTTTTTCATCCACTTCTTTTTTACAAATATCACTAACAGCAAAATAAACGCCTGTTGACTCGACAATGCCAACAAGTAAAACAAGAAACATTGTCAGAATGGCCATAATATTAAAAGTTGGCATCCCAAAGTACAGCACATGTGGCATATGAACCCACGCTTCTTCTTTTACGCCGGAAAAATCGACTTTTCCCATAAAAGACGCTGCAATTGTTCCAACAACTAATCCTAATAACACAGAGACGGATCGCATAAACCCTTTTGTAAATCGGTACAGAACAATAATTAATAGCAAAACGCCAAAACCTAAACCTAAATTGCTCAAGCTGCCAAAATCTTTACTTCCTTCTCCTCCGGCTAAATCTTTTATCGCTACGGGAATTAACGTAATTCCAATAATCGTTACAACCGAACCTGTAACTAAAGGAGGAAAAAACTTAACCAATTTACCTAAAAAAGCAGAAAGAAGGACGATGAGTAAACCAGCCACGATAATAGAACCATATATGGAGGAAACGCCGTAAGAACCTCCAATTGAAATCATAGGTCCTACGGCAGTAAACGTACACCCTAATACAACTGGAAGACCAATTCCAAAAAAACGATTTTTCCATACTTGCAGTAACGTTGCCACCCCGCACATAAATAAGTCAATCGCCACTAAATACGTAAGCTGCTGCTGAGTCAAGCCAATGGCTCCTCCAACAATAAGCGGAACAACAATCGCACCTCCGTACATAGCTAAAACATGCTGTAAACCAAGTGAAAAGACTTTTCCTTTATTCATATTAAACCTCCACTGTTGGTTTATCTTCAGCAAATGTCACTTTACCATTTGATAAAGACTGAATGCGTGCTAATGATTCTACTTTAACGCCTGATTTACGAATTTGTTTTCCTCCATCTTGGAACGCTTTTTCAATAACAATACCAATGCCGCCTACTTTAGCACCTGCTTTTTGCACGATATCCATCAAGCCGAATGCAGCTTGGCCGTTTGCTAAAAAGTCATCAATAATTAAAATCACGTCATCTTCTCGAATAAATTTATCAGCAACTGAAATTTCATTTTCTTCTTTTTTTGTAAATGAATATACTTTTGATGTAATGAGTCCGTCTTGAAGTGTTAAAGATTTTCTTTTTCTAGCAAACACCATCTCAACGTTTAGCTTCAATGCGGTCATAATCGCTGGAGCAATTCCTGATGATTCAATCGTTAAAATCTTCGTAATTCCTGCATTTTCAAAACGCGAAGCAAATTCTTCTCCAATTTCTTTCATTAATACAGGATCCATTTGGTGGTTTAAAAATGTGTCTACTTTTAAAACCGTGTCCGATAATACGATACCATCTGTTAAAATTTTGTTTTGCAAAGCTTTCATAGTTCGTTCCTCCAACGTTTGTATTAAAAAAGCTCAAAAACATAGCTGCACTCGTATATGAGTAGAGCAATGTCTTTGAGCTGTTACGCACAAAAGTGAAAAACAAACTTCATCGCTCACCCATAGTCAAACTATTTACGGTAGTTTGGTAGATACTTACGAGCCTTATTCTCGTCATTATATGAGTGCGTTATTGAGTTAATTGTATTATATCAGCAAATCTTTTATTTGAAAATATCTAAAACAGATATTTTCGAACATTTACTTGCGACACAAAACATAATATTCGGTTATAGCGCTTTTTATACGTGATAAATTTCTCCATATTTCTTTTCTAGATACTGAATTAAATAATCTACATTTAAGCCTTCTCCCGTTACATCGTTTAAAATTTCAAGAGGCTTTTTCATTTTTCCGTACTGATGAATATGTTCTGTTAGCCAATTTGTAATCGGCGAAATTTCTCCTTTTTCGAGAAGTTCATCATAATTAGGCAAGTCTTTTAACATGGTATGCTTAAACTGCGCTGCGTACATATAGCCAAGAGCGTAGGAAGGGAAATACCCAAAGCTTCCTCCAGCCCAGTGTACGTCCTGAAGCACGCCTTCTCCATCGTGACTTGGACGAACTCCTAAATATTCTTCGTATTTCTCATTCCAAATTTCCGGTAAATCTGCAACTTTATATTCTCCGTTTATTAATCCTTTTTCAATCTCATAGCGAATCATAATATGAAGAGGATACGTTAACTCATCTGCTTCAATGCGAATAAGCGACGGTTTCGCCTCATTTACTCCTCGGTAAAAATCTTCTAAAACTACATCGTCAAATTGTCCTGGCGCATGCTTTTTTAGTACGTCGTAATGATGCTGCCAAAATGCTTTATTTTTCCCGACAAACTGCTCAAAAAACAGCGACTGTGATTCATGAATTCCCATTGAAGTACCTTCACATAGAACCGTACCGACAAGATTCTTTGAAATATTCTGTTCATATAAAGCATGGCCGCATTCGTGAATTGTTCCAAAAATAGCCGTTCGAAAATCGTTTTCGGCATATTTAGTCGTGATGCGCACATCTCCCGGGTTTAGGCCAGTAGCAAAAGGATGGACTGTTTCATCAAGTCGCCCCGCTTCAAAATCATAGCCAAGCGTTTTTAACACGTCTAGACTAAATTGCTTTTGCGCTTCTTTTGGGAAAGTACGGAATAAAAATTCCGTATTTGGCTTTGTATTCGACCCGGCGATTCGCTGAACAAGAGGCACAATATGCTCCCGTAGCTTTCCAAATACCTCGTCTAAGATTTCAACCGTCATCCCCGGTTCAAAAAGGTCCAATAAACGGTTATATTTGTTTCCTTCATAACCCCAATACTCCACAAACTTCTGATTGAACGCTACAATTTTTTCGAGGTACGGTTGAAATAAAGCAAAATCTGCTTTTTCTTTTGCGTCTTCCCAAACCGACTCCGCTTTTGAAGTTAACGTAACGTATTCTTTATATTCATGCGGAGGAATCTTTTTATTTAAGTCATATTCTTTTTTACATTCTTCCACTGCTTTTTTCGTAATATCGTTTATGTAAGGCTGTGACTCAGGGTTCGTTAATTTCTCAATAAAACCTGCCATTTCATCAGAAACAGAAAGATTGAACGCTTCTGATGACATCATGCCAATAACTTCAGAACGCTGATCCGCCCCTTTTTTTGGAGCACCCGTCCTCAAATCCCAGTACATCACTCCGATTGCCTCGTGATAACTTTTGATTTTATTCATGTATTCATAAAACTGTTTCTCAATTTTCTGTATGTCTTCTCTCATTGTTTTTCCTCCTTACTTTCCTTATTTCACCATAAATTATTTTATCATAATAGTAACGGCGTGTATATAACTGAATATTCAATCTATTATGCATATAAAAAAGCGCGGCTACAACCGCGCTTTTTTATATGTTTTCTATTTTCGTTGGGACATTTTGTTCAATGATTGAACGCACTTTTGAATCTGTGCTTTTTGGCATAAAGATCGTGATTAGACCCTTATCGTTATGAGAGCGAATCAGTCTTCCAACTCCTTGCTTTAAGCGAAGAAGCATATAAGGCATATCTGCATCCCAGAATGGATCGACTACTTGATTGCGCTTTGCTTCAAAGACCGGATCATTTGGTGGATACGGCAGAGACCAAATAATTACATTAGATAGCGAAGGTCCAGGAATATCCAATCCTTCCCACAAATGAACAGCGCATAAAATTGTTTCTTCTTCCCTTTGGAACTGAGATACTAATTTACTGATTTCTTGATCGCCTTCAAATAAAAATGTGTACTGATTTAACTCTTTGGAAACTTCTTTGAACATCTCTAGTTCTTCTTTGCTGTTAAACAGTAAAAGTGCCCGTCCGTTCGTTTTTTCGAGCTGTGCAACAGCAAAGGCGAATTTTTCAGCAAATGCTTCTTCTTGATCATCCGAAACATTTTTTACCGCAATTTTCATTTGCTCATCATAATCAAATGGCGATTCAACAGAAAAAGAAAGCGGCTTTGCAATTCCTAAGCTATATGCTAAATAATCGAACGATTGGTTATCTGAAAGAGTGGCAGAAGTGAAAATATATGGTATTTTCTTTGCAAATACTCGTTCTTTTAAGACGTCTTTTACTGCTTGCGGCATAATAACCAACGTCAGCTGCCAGTTATTTTCTTCTACCCAGTAGATGGCATTTTCGTTGTCCATAAATAAGCGCAGCGAATAATCAATTTGATCCAGGTACTCATCTACAATTCGCAGCGTATATTCGTCTACTGTATAGGTCTCACTCTCAAACACAAGCTCGTTTCCGATATGCTCAAGCAGCGATAAAAGTTCTTTTCCTACACTTTGTAATCCGTTTGTACGGGCTACTTCTTTACGGCTAGAACCAACGATTTCTGTACTTGCTTCACTTAAACGGTCAAAGAACATTGCATATACATCGATAGCATGCTCGATCTTCACAGCAAATTCTTCTCGCACGTCATTTTCTAATAGACGCGTTAACAAGTTTTCTAACGTATCTTCTTGAATGCGATATGTTAAAGCCTTTTGTGCAGCAAATTCCAGCAGGTGACCTTCATCAAATACAACACAGCTGCTTTCAGGAAGAAGGGGAAGCTGTCCTTCACGCTTGCGGGCTTCATATGTCCAAATGTGCTCCATGTAAAAATCGTGAGAGCAAATAATTAAGTCATGTGCTTTTCTATAGTGCTCACGTGAAAGCGTTAAGCCGCATCTATGACGCTGCTCACAGGAAGAGCAGTCTTGAAACGTATCCCAGTTAATTTGATTCCATTCCTCATCCGTTAAATGAGGATATTCTTTACGGTCTCCGTAGTGATAGAACGACTGCATACCGCTATGATCATGAACAAAATCAGGAAGCGTATCGTAAATTTCTTCAATGTTTTCATTATCTGTTCGTGCTGTCACAGCATCTAATTTCTTTAAACACAGATACTGATCTTGAGATTTTGCTAGGCGAACATCCATGTTAATATCTAAAATACCAGAGAGCTTTGCAATGTCTCCTTCGGCTTTTACTAACTGTTCAATTAATGTTTCATCCGCACAGGCAATAATAGCTGGCTTGCCAATATACCTTGCATAACAAATAGCGTACAGTAAATACACAATAGTTTTCCCTGTTCCTACACCTGCTTCTGCAAAGATTACATTTTTTTCTTTAAAAGCTCGTTCGATTTGAAAAGCCATAAAAATTTGTTCATCCCGAAGTTCTAACCCAGCGTCTGGAAGATGATCATAAAAAACATCACCTATCCATTCATTTAATTTGTCAAAAAAGTTTTCATCCCGCTCAATTGTAAAAGGCAACCGCTCTCTCATCATCGATACTGACTCCTTTATTTATGTAAATATCTATCAATAAAAATTAGCTTCACTTCTTTTTATCTAGTAAATTTCTCATGTAAGCAAAACTTAATTATTGACTACTTTATCTAAAATGTCAATAAAAAGAGCTGAACATAAAAAAGTTCTGCCTGTAAGGACAGAACCTTTTTGTATAAAAGCTGAGTGTATAGAACGCAAACGGAATAAGTGCTATTAAAAATTAATTACAGCGGAATTTTGAGTCCGTGGACTGAGACAATAAAAAGGCCGCTTCATACTCGGCTTTTGCTTGTTCCAGCTGAGTAAGCGTCTCTCCGCTTACTTCTATTCCCTGCTGCATTAAATGATAGCTGTTTTCCAACGCTTGACGAATCATAGTGAACTCCGTGTTTCTATCCATTTATAAACATCCTCTCTCTGTAGTGCTTACTATAAAAGTGAATACTATCATTCTATACACCAGCTGTTTATTTTATTCTCAAAACCAGCATCTCTAGCTTAATAAGTGGCTTCTTTCATTTAAGAAAATAATCGAACTTATTAAAATATTTTAATTCTCATTTGACATATAGGAATAATATATTTTAAAATTACTTACAGATTCAATCACTCAAAACTACATAATACAGGCTTACCGGTCAACCGATAGCCTCTAATTGCCAGATACACGTACCATCCGTCTGTGCAATTAGAGGCTTTTATTTTTTTAAAAGCCTGCTGAAAGGAGAAAAAATGGCAGAACTGCAGTTACAGCATGTGTATAAAAAATACGGAAAAGATAGTCTTGCAGTTGATAATTTCAATCTTCATATTCAAGACAAAGAATTTATTGTATTTGTAGGACCTTCAGGGTGCGGCAAATCCACTACCCTTCGAATGATCGCTGGTCTTGAATCGATAACAGAAGGAGAATTGCTTATTAATGGAGATCGTGCAAACGATTTACCTTCTAAGGACCGAGATATTGCAATGGTGTTTCAAAACTACGCGCTTTACCCTCATTTAACAGTTTACGACAACATGGCATTTGGCTTGCAGCTCCGCAAAGTCCCAAAACAAGAAATTGATGAGCGCGTTCGTGAAGCGGCTCGTATTTTGGACTTAGAACCCTATTTAAAACGCAAGCCAAAAGCGTTATCAGGAGGGCAGCGTCAGCGGGTGGCTTTAGGAAGAGCCATTGTACGGAATGCCCAAATTTTTTTAATGGATGAGCCTTTATCTAACCTTGATGCGAAGCTTCGCGTACAAATGCGAGCTGAAATTAGTAAGCTTCATCAGAAGCTGCAGACGACCATTATTTATGTAACCCACGATCAAACAGAAGCGATGACGATGGCAAGCAGAATTGTAGTTATGAAAGACGGAAAAATTCAGCAAATAGGTTCACCTATGCAAGTATATAATGCTCCAGAGAATACGTTTGTAGCTAGTTTTATAGGATCACCGGGAATGAACTTTTTCACAGGAAAAGTAGTGAACAGTAAACTGCACATCAGTGAACATGAGTTTCAACTGACAGAAAATCAAATGCATTCGTTACATGAAAAAGGCTACAACAATCAGTTCGTTACTATCGGAATTCGACCTGAGCATATTACGCGGGCCTCTTCTGATGCTCCTCATATTTCATTACCGGTAGATGTGTCTGAGTTATTAGGAGCAGAGTACATACTATACAGTAGTTTAGGAGACCAGCTCTTTGTGGCTAAAATCTCTGGGGATGAACATATTCAAGTTCATCAGCACTTTCCATTTCATTTTCAAACGAATCATGCTCATTTCTTTGATCAAGCATCTACCAACCGTATTAAAATTGACCAATAACTATCTAAAATGAATTCTATAAGTGGGGGAACTAAAATGAAAAAATTATTAATTCTGTTAGCAATGCTCACCGTGATCATCGCGGGCTGCGGCAAAAACAGTTCAACAAGCGGTGACAGCAGCGACTCTTCTAAAAAAGTAACCATTAACTTTACGCATTGGCGAGGAGAAGATTCGAAAGCTTTTGATTCTATCATTGAGCAATTTGAAAAGAAAAATCCAAACATTCATGTAGAAATGACCGTCTTTCCTTCTGATTCCTATCAATCACAAATTCAAGGATCTCTACTATCTGGAGAAGGTATCGATGTATTTGCTAGTTTTCCAGGAAGTCAATTTGAAACGATTCGCAAAGCAAACGGTTTTGCAAAGCTGGACGACCAAAACTTACTCAGCAAATTTGACGAAAAGCTAATCCAAGCGGGTAAAGCGGATAATACGCAATATGCTCTTCCTTATCAGCTAGTCTATAACATCCCTGTCTATAACAAAGGCATTTTTGAAAAATTAAATTTAGATGTTCCTAAAGATTGGAATAGCTTTTTAAAAACAGCTGAAACATTAAAGAAAAATGGATACACGCCGATCTTATTTTCAGGAGACGTAAGTCCTTCTCAATTTATTAATCCCATGATTATGAATAACGAACCTACAAACAACGCCCTTCATGAAGTAGAAACGGGCAAGCGCAAGCTAACTGATGAATGGTTTACCAAAACCCTATCTCAAATTAAAGAATTAAATGACAAAGGTTACTTCCAAAAAGATGCTCTTGGTACGAAAAAAGAAAGTGCTGCAGCACTTTTTGCTCAGGAAAAAGGAGCAATGCTTGCTCAAGGTTCTTATATGATGGCTACAGTCAAACAGCAAAATCCGAAGATTGATCAAGGTTTGCTTGCACCGATTACAGTGAATCAAGATAAAGCAAAATACGAAGGTGTTCATACCACGACATTCTTATTAGGTGTTGCTGAAAAATCAAAACACAAAGAAGCTGCTGAGAAATTTTTAACTTTCCTTGCAGATCCAAAGATTTCTTCTGAGTATGCGAATGCTACTGGCCAGTTATTAACGGTCAAAGACGTGAAATATGATTCACCTGAACTCAAAGAAAGCGCAAAATGGAAAGACAAAAAAACGGTCTTCCAACCTCGATTTACAATTTTAAATGAGCGCGTATCAAAAGCTGTTGAAACATCTGTACAGGACGTACTATCCGGTATGTCAGCGAAAAAAGCTGCTGAAAAAGCACAAGGAGAGGTAGAACGTGTCGCTAAAAACTAATACGTCTATTCAAGAAGAAGAAAAGAGAACCCCTTCGTTCTCTTTTCCTCTCTTTTCATTTAAAAGTATCTCTAAAAGCCGACATCTATGGTTGTTTTTACTTCCCGGCTTTATCATATATACTGTTTTCTTTGCCTTGCCAACGCTTTCTGCTTTATTTTTAAGCATAACTGATTGGAATGGATTGTCTTCTCAGTTCTCATTTGTAGGGCTTCAAAACTTCAAAGAAATTTTAACAAACGATGCTATTTTTACACAGTCTCTTACAAACAACTTAAAGTTCACAATTGGCGTGCTGATCTTTCAAACGTTATTGAGCTTGGGATTTGCACTTTTACTTTATAAAAATTCTGCATGGAATACATTTTATCGCTCACTCTTTTTTGTACCGACGATTATTTCGTCCGTGTCGATTGCCTTCACGTGGAACTTTATGTATGACCCCAACATTGGAGGAGTTAACCTATTTTTAAGTAAAATAGGCCTTGAGCATTGGACCCAGTCTTGGATTGGAAATGGACATATCGCAATTTACAGCTTGGCTTTTGTACAATTTTGGGCACATACTGGTCAAATGCTTATTATTTTTGTAGCTGGAATTCAAGCTATTCCCAGTGAGTTATATGAAGCTGCTAGTATTGATGGAGCAACACGATGGCAAAAATTCAAGCGCATTACGTGGCCTCTGTTAGCTCCAGCTACGACAATGGTTGTAGCTTATACGACCATACAAAGTTTTAAAGCATTTGATTTAATCATTGCAATGACAAATGGAGGTCCCTCCAACTCAACTGAAATTCTTTCGACACTTCTTTATCACGAAGCTTTTATTAATTTTCGTTTCGGCTATGCCTCTGCCATTTCAGTTGTATTTATGATTGTAATTGCTCTTTTAACGTTTCTTCAATTTCGCGTACTTCGCTTGACCAAAATGTAAAAGGAGATTCTTTTATGAAACAAAACCCATTCAGACAACTGATTTTAGGGATATACGGTTTGATCATTCTGTTGCCCTTAAGCTTGGTTTTATTAACAACCTTTAAAACAACGCCTGAACTTTACAGCAACCCAATCGGATTACCAGCAGGCTGGAATATTGAAAATTATAAACAGCTGCTCGTCAATGAACCCATCTTTGGCTATATTAAAAACAGCGTGATTGTTACCGTCTTTAGCACGTTTTTTATTCTATGGTTTTCAAGCATGATTGCTTATGCTATTATTCAGCTACCTCAAAAGCTTGGATGGATTGTATACGGCTTTTTTGTTTGCGGAATGATTGTCCCTACTCAAGTCAATATGATTCCTGTCTTTTTGCTGATGAATAAGCTTGGACTCGTCAATACGCTAACAGGCGTCATTATCGTCTCCATAAGTTTTTTGCTTCCCATCGGTGTGTTTATTATCACGGGCTTTATGAAAACTTTGCCAAGGGAACTATTCGAAGCTGCTCGCATGGACGGAGCGTCAGAGTGGAAAATATATTCAAAAATCGCTCTTCGACTCTCAATACCATCAATGGCTACAGTAGGAATTTTTTCGTTTGTGATTGTGTGGAATGATCTGTTATTCCCTTTGCTGTTGTTAAAATCTAAAGAAGTAAAAACGCTGCCTATTGCACTATTGGACTTTCAAGGGGAATTTCTGACTAATTACCCTATGCTGTTTTCAGCAGTCGTTCTTTCTTCTATCCCATTATTGATTGCGTACGTGTTTTTGCAAAAGCATTTCATTTCAGGAATGACATCTGGGGCATTAAAATAGCAGGCAAGAAAATCACGTTTCCCTGCCTGCCCCTTTATTCGATAGGATTTTTTTAAAAAGCACGCTGAGGTTTCGGTTTCTCTACTACTAGATGTTGGTAAACGTACATTAAAGCAGCTTTCAACAGAAAGATACCTAGCAAATGGTACTCTTTAAATGTGCCTACCCTAAAAAGCTTTGCACGGCTCATAGCTCGTTGAAAAGGATAAACAAAAAATGTATCTACGATTGCATTTAATAACATATACCTTCCAAAATGGCCATATGTGAACTTTTTAATCCATAAAGAACCTGCTAAAAATGGACCTAAAAGTAAAGCAGCTTCACCTGTTAGATATGGATGAGGAGGATTAGGGAATATCCACCACTTCTTTTTTTCAGCAATATAGCTTTCAACCATAATTAAAAAGGAAATAAACATAGTAGATGATAAATAGCGCTTAATATGCTGTCGTCCTATAAAAGGGATGGTTAACCATGAAAGAAGCATCAGCCCCCCAAAAATCCGTGCTGATCGATTTTTTCTCATTTTATCACCTCTTAGGTTTTAGTATGAGATTTCCCTTTCGTAAGTATGTTAGAAATAAGCTAATCATTTCTCGTTTTAGGCCTGCTATTGAAAAGAAATGAATACATATATTGCCCTGCTACTCGCTCATACTATAAAAAACATAATGGGGTGAGTATATGCATGATTATTATGACGGACTATATAAATACCTGCTTAATGCTACATTTTGGTTTATTTTATTAATTGTCGTGCTCGGTATAGGCATGTTTGGAATGCTAGCTTATCGAGGTTTGAAAAAGAAATAACGTACAAAAGCCAAGCTGGTTTTTACACCGCTTGGCTTTTGTATTTATTGATCGTTGCGTGGAGGACGAGGTCCCCAATATTGATAGTAGTCTGTTTTAATAAACCCGTTAAACAATTTGCGTTTTTTCGCTGCTTTTTTACCGTAGTATTGTTCAAATTGTTCATGAGATGTAAGCATATAAATCGACCACGTATCAAGCTTAGAAAACGCTTCGCCCATTTCAGCGTACATTTTTTCAACAGAAGGACGATCGCTTAAACGTTCGCCGTACGGAGGGTTACCAATAATAATTCCATATTCTTTCGGCGTCGTAAAATCGCGCACTTGCATTTGCTTAAATTGAATTAAATCTCCAAGTCCAGCTTCAAATGCATTTTGCTCCGCTACTTTTACCATACGATGGTCAATATCATGACCAGCAATATCTAGCACTTGGTCGTAGTTCGCTAAGTCTTCTGCTTCTTCGCGCGCTTTGTCCCAAATACTTGCTGACATCCATGGCCATTCTTCTGATAAGAAGTCACGGTTAAATCCTGGTGCAATATTTTGACCGATAAGCGCTGCTTCGATAGCAATTGTACCTGAACCGCAAAAAACATCGACAAACGGACGATCCGCATTCCACGGCGTTAGCATAATTAGAGCCGCTGCCAGCGTTTCTTTTAAAGGAGCTTCCCCTTGCCCAACGCGGTAACCGCGCTTATGAAGTCCTGCACCGCTTGCGTCAATTGTTAATGTAGCAACATCTTTTAATAGCGCTACTTCAATTTTAAACGTTGACCCTGTTTCTTCGAGCCAGCCTGTTGTTTTGTTATAATGTTTTTTCATGCTGTCAACAATTGCTTTTTTCACAATGCTTTGACAATCTGATACGCTGAACAATTTAGATTTAACTGATTTTCCCGATACAGGAAACTGTGCATCTACGGGCAAATAATCTCCCCAATTTAATGCTTTTGTTTGTTCAAAAAGCTCATCAAACGTACGAGCTTTGAACTGTCCAACCTGCACTTTAATTCGATCTGCTGTACGAAGCCATAAATTGCAGCGAGCAATTGCGAGCTCGTCCCCTTCAAAAATAACCTTGCCATTATCTACTTCACAGTCATATCCTAAAGCACGCACTTCTTTAGCGACCAGTGCTTCAATACCCATTGCTGCTGTTGCAATAATTTTATATTTCACCATTTTTCAACCTCATTTTGTTTCTAATTATCTACACTAAGTGTAAAAGTACCATATACATGCGCCGTAGTCAAAGCTTTCTCCGTCTTTTTATTAAAATGCAAAAACTGCTGGCTTTGGATAGAGCCAGCAGTTTCTTCACCTATGTCGCCTATAAATGTGTTTTTAAAAGCTTTTCACTTTAAGATTGCGCAATCGGTTGCTCAACTTGTTTATGAAAGTAAGTATACACGTGTTTCATATGGGTGCAGCGTACATTTTTCAAGCGTTTCATTTTTATCCAACGGATAATTATGAATCAGCACTTCTCTGTTTGAAAACGAGCTCTCTGAAAGAAACTCGAACGTTTGATTTTTCGGTGACATATTACAAATAACAACAGCGGTTTTACCTTCTAATGTTCGCGTATACGCGTAAATAGCGGAATCTTCTTCTGCCAATAGCTTATAAGTTCCATATACTAACACATCATGCTGTTTTCTAATTTTAATGAGCTGTTTGTAAAAATTCAGCACCGAATTCTCATCAATTTTCTGCTCTTCTACGTTAATATCTACGTAATTTGGATTCACCTTCATCCAAGGGGTACCAGTAGAAAACCCTGCATTTCTTTCTATATTCCACTGCATTGGCGTTCTTGAATTATCGCGGCCTGTTTCCCAAATCACTTTCATAATCTCGTCATGTGTATCGCCTTTTTCACGCTGGATACGGTAGTAGTTAATCATACCAACATCATCATAATCGTCAATAGAATCAAACTTAACATTGGTCATTCCAAGTTCTTGTCCTTGATAAATAAACGGTGTTCCTTTCATTAAAAAGTATAGTGCAGCTAAGCACTTTGCACTTTCTACTCGGTAAGCTACGCTGCCGAATTTATTTACAGAACGAATTTGGTCATGATTTTCTAAATATAAAGCGTTCCAGCCGTTGATTTTTTCTAAACCATTTTGCCAATTAGTTAAAATCGTTTTTAACTCGATTAAATCAAGCGGTTTTTCTTCTCCTTTATCCCATAGTCCCATATGCTCGAACTGAAAAATCATATTGAAGTTTCCGCCATCTTCAGCTACCCACTCATCTGCGCTGTCCGATGTTACACCATTTGCCTCTCCAACCGTCATAATATCATATTTGGCAAACGTATTTTCTTTTAGCTCTTTTAAATGTTCTTGAATTCCCGGTCGATTCATATGCCCTTCAAACGATGGCACATAATCTAGTTTTTCAGGGTTCGGTAGGTCTGGGAAGCCGGCCACTTTCTTAATATGCGAAATAGCATCTACACGAAAACCGTCAATTCCTTTATCTAACCACCAGTTAACCATTTCATAAAGCTCATGACGTACTTTTTCATTTTCCCAGTTTAAATCGGGCTGTTTTTTAGAAAATACGTGCATGTAATATTCTTTTGTCTTTTCGTCTAACTCCCAAGCTGATCCGCTAAAAATAGATTCCCAGTTGTTTGGCTCTTTGCCATCTTTACCTTCGTGCCAAATATAATAATCACGATATGGATTTTCTTTAGAAGACCTGGACTCTAAAAACCAAGGGTGTTCATCTGAAGTATGATTAATAACTAAATCCATAATCAGCTTCATTCCGCGATGGTGAACTTCATCTAGCAGCTCATCAAAGTCTTCCATTGTTCCGAAATCTTTCATAATATCTTTATAATCACTGATATCGTAGCCATTATCGTCGTTAGGAGACTGATAAATCGGGCAAATCCAAATGACATCAATTCCAAGATCAGATAAATAGTCTAATTTTGAAATAACCCCTTGAATGTCACCAATTCCGTCGCCGTTTGAATCCATGAAGCTTCGCGGGTAGATTTGATACGCAACAGCTTCTTTCCACCATTTCTTTTCCATGTGCTCAACCCCTCAAAATAGTGCTTTTACGTAAGCGTTTGCCTTTACGCATATCGCTATTTTATAATGAATACATGCAAAAAAATAGGTTTTTCACAAAAAAAATCGTTATTCTCTTTTGAATAACGATTCTCACTGCGCTAATTTGTGTTTAAAGGCGTAGATGACGGCTTGAGTCCGGTCCTGTACATCCAGCTTACTTAACAAATTGCTCACATGTGTTTTTACCGTCTTTAGCGCAATAAATAATTCGTCTGCAATCTCTTGATTTGTTTTGCCTTGTGTCATTAGCAGTAAAATTTCCATTTCACGAGCCGTCAGTTCTTCATGAGGTAAAGACGGTTTTCTCATTTTAGACATCATTTTACCGGTTACTTCGGGCTCTAATACAGATTGCCCCTCATATGTACGGCGAATAGCAGCTGCAATTTCTCCTGCTTTAGACGTTTTTAATAAGTAGCTTGTTGCCCCTGCCTCTAGAGCGGGATATACTTTTTCATCATCTAGAAAGCTAGTGACAATGATCACTTTCGCTTCTGGCCACTGCTTAATCAGTTGTTTTGTTGCTTCAATCCCGTCCATTTCTTCCATGACTAAATCCATTAAAATAATATCCGGGCGCAGCTGAAGCCCTAATTCAACGGCCTGTTGGCCGTTTGCTGCTTCAGCTATTACATGGATGTCTGCTTGAGCCGATAAATACGCTCCTACGCCAATACGAACCATTTCATGGTCATCCACTAACAGTACATTAATCATTTTGCTTCTCCTCTCTTTCTACTAACGGTACTTTTACTTCTAGCTTTGTTCCTTTGTCGGGCAAGCTAATAATTTTTAATAGGCCCCCAATTTCAACTGCGCGTTCGTACATATTTTGCAGACCGTACGATCCGACTTTTTCCTTTTCTACATCAAAACCAACTCCGTTATCAACAATACGTAAAATAATGGAAAAGTCACGTTTAATCAGCAACACATCTAAAGCTGTTGCATTGGCATGACGCAGCGTATTTGATACGGATTCTTGCAAAATTCTAAACAAGTGGTCTTCAATGCCTTTATCAAGTTCAAATCCTTCTATTTTCCAATTTAATTCAAGCGGTACTTTTTGAGCAAGCTCATTCATCAGTTCTTTCATTCCAGCCTGTAGCGATTTTCCTTTTAATGCTGCAGGACGAAGATGAAGAAGCAAAGCCCTCATTTCAAGCTGTGATTGGTTAATCATTTTTTCAACCATCTTTAATTGCTTAGCTTCAGAGTCTTGCAGCCTAAGATTGGACTCCGTAATAGCAGACATAAGCATCGAAGCGGCAAATAGCTGCTGACTAACGGAGTCATGCAGTTCTCTAGCAAGCCGATTTCGTTCCTGAGAAACAATTTCTTGCACTTGCTTTTGCTGATTTTCCACTTTTTCCGTTGCCATCTTTTGAGATTGCTGTGCTTGAAGAATCATTTTATGATCTACTTTATTTAAACGGCTTATAATTCGAGACGTTTCTTGAATAAGCGGTTCATTTGCCGACATATGCCGGTGGCCATTTTCTATTTCATATAATCGGTTTTCAACATATGTCCACTGCTGTCTCCACATAAACCCCATGATTCCTCCAATCACGCTTCCAATCGTAAGGCTCAAACTGAAGGAAAACAGCACAAAAGGCATGCCAAATACGCTTGTTTTCCATAAGTCGCTAAGTTGAAAAACAGGATATGCAAAAAACACGGTAAGGAGCACGGATACAAATACAAAAAAACTTAGGAAAATCCCCCATAATAACTGCCGTTGAAGAATACTCATATCCTTTGCACCTCTAAATCTCCAATCACAACAGTTGTAACAATCTTCACCCTATGAGCAGATTGATCAAATTCCTCTGTTTTGATAGACAAATTTTCATTGAACGAAAAGCCGCGCTGATGTCCAAAAACCGTTACGTTTCCTGCTAGTTTAGAATGATTCACAGATACTTCCGTTTCGTAAGGAATAAGCACTTTAATATTTCCAAACACTTGACGAATAAAAATAACCGCATCGCCTTTTGGCAGAACGGTATTGCTTAAATCAACCACAATGTCGCCCCATACGCTTTGAATATTAATATCATCCCATTCGTATACGGAGTCTTCGGTTCTTTGACTACCAAGAAGTTTATTCGTCAAAACCGGCCGGACCTGCACCAAACTTTGGTTTGGCTGCTGGGTAAATTCGTCAGTTGGTCTGAATTCAACCGGATGCTTTCTTGATTGAATAAATCTAAGTAAAAAATACAGAAAAAGAGCAATAACTAAAAACTTAAAGGCAACCGTATTAAATATATTCAACACAAGCCCAATAACGCCAATCCAAAATAAAATGCGCCCTAGTTTTCTTCTCATTTTTTTTCGCCCAATATACATGAACGCACCGGCAATTAATACAGAAAAGATCAAGCCGCTGTGAAAAAACATAATTTCAATAAACAGGACAAATAAACTGCAAATAAAAATGAACATAAGAGATTCTGTTTTGTTTACGCTTTGCACAGCTCTCTCTCCCTTCTCCTCGTAGATGACATAGCGTTCTTTGGATGCCGCAGGTATCTATTCTCTCACCTTAAAAAGACGCAGAAACCTACGCCTTTTTTAGAATACCATGTTTTATGCAGAAACACTGATTTTTTACGATGATTTTACTCTTTTTTCTAATTCAGCAATCTTGCTGTCTACCGTTTGTCTATAGTAATTTGTATTAATTTGATTTTCAAGCTGGTCAATATAGGTTTCCATTTCGTCAAACTGGCTGTAAGACGTATAAGATGCTTCTGTTTTCATTACTGAATTCATACGATGATGCGCACGAGCAATATTTTCGCGCCCCATTAGTTCCATACGGCGAATATGCATATCTTTTACCTTATGCTTCATTTCTTCATACTTTTGTTCGAGCTCTTCTAACTGCTTGGATGCATCTTCATAAGATTCTTTTACGCGCTTTGCTCTCTCTTCGTAGTGAGCATGTTCTTTTAAAATAAATTCATGTAATTCCGCTTCTTCAGCTGCTTGTGCTACTTGTGCTTGTTCATGGCGCTTTTTCATCATGTCAAGGGCCAGATGATATTCGCGATTAAACTGTTCTTTTAACGTGTGCTGTCGCTCAACAAGCTGCCTTACCTTTTCGGTCTCCTGCTCGCATTGACGCAAATAGTGGTTTAGTGCAGCAATTGGATTTTTTTGTTCTTTGTGATCAAGCAATTGATGAAGGTCTGCAGAAATCGTTTCTTTCATTCGAGTAAATAAGTTTCTCATTTTGTTCATCTCCTTAGATAATAAAGTAAACTTTTATTATTTTTGATTTAAGTCAGCCCACTGACGTTCAAAATGCTTAAACGGATCTTCTTTTTCCGTTTTTATAGGGCTGCTGCTGTTCCACTTTTTATATACAATGTAAAGTACGACTGCTGCGATGATACCAGCAAGGGCCGGGAGGTTTGAAACAGTTGTTAAGAGTACGACAACACCAATAAACCCCCAGAGCCATTTTTTAAAGGGGGTCTCTGCTTTAACAAACCCTTTAAATGCTACGTACAAAATAACCAAGCCAAGTGCAAGCCCTACCATCGGACCGGCATTTGCAAGAAGAACGATAGCAGCTACCACTCCAATCAAAAACAAACCAACTTTTTTCATTTTGTCTCCTCCTTTCGCTTATCTATATACTTAGTTTAAGGATTATGACGTTTTTTCAAAACGAGCTAAAGCTTTATTTTCTCCTAAGACCTGAGGCTGACAACAAGCTCAGTCTGACTGTACAAAAAAATGACAGCTTATGATAAGCTGTCATTTTGACATAAAAAAAGCTCTTCCATTATACGAAGAGCTGGGTTGGATTAAAATATAGTGTATAACAACAAGTGTCGATTGCTTTTCAATAACGTTCTGTAAGCCATGTTTTGTACCATTGTACTGCAAGCGGCTAGCTACCTCGTACTCCGGTGGCAATTATCTATCTACAAAATGTAACCATTTTGTCCTTCCTTCCGTTCAGTTCCTTCCAGAAAGTTCCCCTACCATTATTTGGGTTTCTCGCTCGAGGGGTTTACCTCGTTCCACTCTTACCATTTCTGATAAGACTTCGTCACTGTGGCACTTTCAGAGTAGTCAAGCCATATCTTAAAAAAGACTTAGGCTTTTTCCCCGCCGTTAGCTTTTAACAGCTACCCTAGCTTATGACTTCGCTAGGCACGAACACTACAGACATCGCAGTCTGTGCGAGCATGGACTTTCCTCTACATCCTCATATGTGATGCAGCAATTACCCGAACGTTATTGATAACGACTTTCCTTAGTATAATAAAAATAGGAGTTGAATGCAACTCCTATTTTTAGGTTATTCGTATAATTTACTTCCAAACACATGTTTTTCTAAGTTCGACAAACGTTTTAAAATATCAAAGTTTGTCGTACCCGCTTGCTGCTGCTGTTGAGCCGGCGGCGGGGTAAACGAAGGTTGTTGCGGCTTTTTAGATAACTCTTCTACTTGCTTTTTTAAGCGTAAATTTTCGGTTTGTAATGCTTCAATTTCTTCATGAAATGCTTCATAATCTTTAATAACAGAATCTAGATACTTATCTACTTCTTCTTGATTATAGCCTCTCATGCCTGTTTTAAATTCTTTTTCTAAAATTTCTTTGGCCGTTAAACGGATTTTATCAGCTAACATCTCTATCACCTCGAATACGATAAACCTTATCTTTATTATAATTCATTTTTTCAAAAATAGCTTCAAATGTCAATTTATCTTTTAAAATGTTTCGCCAAGTGGCGTTAAAAAGACGAAAATTTTTCTTCATCCACGATATCCTGTAAGTCGTGAGACGTCACCATTATAATAGGGTATTCTTCTCGTTCAGCACGTTTTTTAGCCGTTTCTAACATATACTGAGGACTTCCTTCGTGCTCTTCGTCGTAAACTAAACAAATACCTTCACTTTTTTCTACTAAAAATTGATTTTTCAACCGAAACTGTGCTGGACTTTCATATTTCTTTTTTGTGATGCTATCTACATAATCTGCTTGACTTAAGACGAATTCATACAATTCTTTATTGACGTCATTCCATTTTTCTTCTTGCTCCAAAAACGGTGTTAAAACAGCTAACTGAAGCTCGGGATAATCGAGCTGAAGATCAAATACCACTTCTGCTGCCCAAATTTCTACTCCTAGCTGGCCGCTAATCAATACCCATTCTAATCCATCTTCTACTAATTCCTGTAATTTTTTATAGAGCGCTTTTTTTATATATGTAATACCTTGATGTTTTTCATTAAAAATGCCAAGTTCGAATGGCTTATAACCGGTAACTGTTAGCACCTTCATTATATAACTCCTTTGTAACAAAATAGAATAGGAACTGATGTAATCAGCTCCTATTAGCGTACATTATCTAAAATACCCTGAATTTGGTCCTTGATGCGCGCCTTTTGTATGACAGCTTCCTTGGCCACAGCCTTTGTGTCCCGGATAACTAGCACCTGCTACTTGACCTGGGTAGCCTGCTCCTGCCACTTGACCTGGATAGCCTCCCATTTGACCTGGATAACCAGCACCTGCTACTTGGCCTGGATAGCCTCCCATTTGACCTGGATAACCAGCACCTGCTACTTGACTTGGATAGCCTCCCATTTGACCTGGATAGCCTGCTCCTCCTACTTGAGTTGGATATTGCTGCGCGCCGCCAAAAAACTGTTGGTTTGAAGTTTCATTTACAACAGATTGCGTTTGCGGGAAGTAATGTACGTGCTTCACATTTGTATGATTCACCAATGTATTATGACTTGGATGAATGTGAGGTACTACTACCTCCTGAGAAGTAAACTGCGTGCAGCATTTTGTTGGATGCACAATTGGTGGCATACATTTTGTTGGTCTTGGATACATATCCTTTTTCCCCTTTCACTGTTTAGTTATTACACTATTACAATATGTGAAGGGCAATGTACATGTACTAAGACAAACACCTATTTTTGACCTACATAAAGGAGTTATACGAATTTTTTAAACTGCTTAAGACAATTACTGTTAAACAAATTAATGCGAAAAATGATACTAAAATCACATTTTTCATGGGGCCTCTCTCCATCTCACCAAAGTTCTATTTTTAAGCTGTAAGAATAAGTCTTACATTGACTAATTTTATCAATGACTGAAAAATAGAACAATATAAAACATCTACAAAAACAAAAGAATAATAATTCTGAATTTTTTAAAATAAATCAGCTGAAGTCTATGCTTTAGCTGATTTATTTTTTAGTCTAAGAAGTCTTTTTTCAAGCGCTTCCTTCGACGTTTTTTTAGTCATTCCTCTGAGTTGATTCCACTTCTCCAAGGCTAGCTCAGTATATAGAAGTGCTTGATGAACATCTTTGAGACGATGCTCATAAATTTTAGCTAGCTCAACCAATGCTTCTATAGCGACGTCACCTTCACATGTTTGAACCAAGGGTTCAAACATGTCCACTGCCTCTTTCCAACTCTTCTCTTTTTTATAATGATAAGCCATCGCTAGCCGAGCTTTTTCATGCTCTTCTTTTTCTTTTTCTGCTACGCCCTGATAAAGAGAGAAAGCGTGCTTGTTCTCCCCTAACTGCTCGTACCACCTTGCTACTTCGTACGTTTCTTTTTCTGTAAACTCCTCACTAGTAAGGAGATGCTTTGATAAATGAATGTATAAGGTAATAAGCGATAAAATATCATGTTCATTATGTTTCATAATATCGAATAAGCCTCTTGGATTCTTCGTTTCAATAAAATCAAAATAAATCATGGGAGCTAAAAAACCTGGAATATCATCAACTCGTTCAATTCCAAGTATTTCTTTTTCGACATTCGCAAGCTTCACCGAACTCATTTTGTGTTTCCACAGCCTTCTTGACGCATGCAGCAAATCAAAGTGACCGAACTTAGGCAGCTTGGGCAAATGATCTCTCAATAGCGTATGGCGAGTCTTCACGTGAGGCCAATCGAAAGATTTCCCATTATAAGTCACAAGCGTCGTATAGTCTACTTCTTTTAAAAAACTTTCGTAAAATGCTACTTCTCCACTTGGCTCCGTTAATATATGCTGACGAAAAACGACGGAATCTTTTAGCACCCTTGCATATCCTAGCAAAAAGATAGTCGTTCCCGTACCTGTACTAAGCCCCGTCGTTTCCGTATCAAAGAAAAATAAATCTGAATATGTGTGGCCTTTCGATGAAAGCGGATGAGCAACTGTAGACCGATTCCATACTTCCACTACTTTTTTCAGCTCATTAAATTCATAATGTCCATGTTTGTAGTCGAGCGGGTAAACCACTTCTCTAATCATACAGTAGCTGTCTTCCGCAAAGTAAGGCACAGCATAATTTCCCTTCCATTCCTGCTCATAGGGAATAGATGCGCTCTTAGGTCGCTGCGGGTTACTTTCAACCGGCGGCTTTGCTTCTGTAACATGAAGATGCTTTTTCATACGGTTTAATTTATTTTTAAAAGACAAGAGTTCACCTACTTTGCAGTTGTTGTAGCAGCACGAGCGCATCGCTTTTTGCGTGTTCTCCCTGTGCTTCCATACCGATACAAGACGGACAGCCGCTTTCGCAAGAACAATTTACAATTAATTGATTGGTTTGACTTAGCACATCATTCATTTGTTCGTACACTTTGTCACTTAGCCCAATGCCTCCCGGGTATCGATCATATAAGAAGATAGTCGGCTGTTCGTTGTGCACCGCTTTTACCTGAGGCACTACATGTAAATCAGACGGATCGCACATCACCATAAGCGGTGCAATTGACTGAAGGGCATTTGCCACGGAAATGAGCGCTTGTTCCAATCGTTGTTCTTCAGATTCGTAAAACTGTTCTTTTTCAAAGCTTAGCCACACGGCATTTGTATGAAGCTCTTCTTCTGGAAGTGAAATGGGACCTGACCCTATGTTTTCATGCGTCTCAAACTTTATTTTTTTAAATATCGTAGCCATAGCGCTGACCATTACATCGCCATAACCAATTGAATATGTTCTCTCCATCCGTTCTTTATCAGCTTCTAGCACCTTTAAGTTAACCGCTAAGTTTGCATCGGTGAAATAGTCTACATCGACTTCACGAACATACGCTTTTTTCTCATCCCAGTCCAAGTATTCTACCTGATACTGAATGCCTTGATGCAAGTAAATCGCCTCATCATGAAGAAGCGTCATGGCACTAAAGCGATCCATTTCTCCAATTACTTTCACATTTGCAACGTCCGATTGATCAATGATGACAACATTTTCTTGGGATGCAGAACGCAGACTGATATTATGAGCTGGGAACGAATCATTCATCCAGTACCATTTGTCTCCGCTAAAATGAATCACTCGCTCTTCTTGCAAAAACTCCAGCACATCTTCAATTTCTACCCCATCAAATGTTTCTCCCTGCTTAAACGGCAGCTCATAGGACGCACATTTTAAATGATCGACTAAAATAACAAGATTATCAGGATTAATTCGAGCTGTTTCTGGGTTTCTGCTAAAAAAGTAGTCCGGATGCTGAATCATATACTGATCAAGCGGACTTGAACTTGCGACCATCACAATGACGGCTTCTCCGTGACGTCTCCCTGCTCGTCCTGCTTGCTGCCAAGCACTTGCAACCGTGCCTGGATAACCTGTCATCACGCACACCTGCAGCTGCCCGATATCCACTCCTAGCTCTAAAGCATTCGTACTGACTACCCCGTAAATACTCCCCTCTCGAAGTCCTCTTTCTATTTCCCGTCGCTGCTTCGGCAAATATCCTCCGCGGTACCCTTGAATAGACTTATTTTGAAACTGGTTTTTTACGAGCTCCTGCAGATACGTTAAAATAATTTCTACTCGTACTCGGCTTCGTGCAAATACAATCGTTTGAATTTTATTTTTCAAAAACTCTCCTGCAATATTTCGCACTTCAAGCGTAGCACTTCTTCTAATGTTTAACGGTTTATTAACAATAGGCGGGTTATAAAAAATAAAATGCTTGCGGCCGCTAGGCGCTCCGTTGTTATCTACTAACATAACATGAGCTCCCGTTAAATGTTCAGCGAGTTCTTTTGGGTTAGCGATGGTGGCTGATGTACAAATAAAGATAGGATTGCTTCCATAGTAGCGGCAAATTCGCTTTAACCGGCGTATAACGTTGGCTACGTGGCTTCCAAAAACACCGCGGTACGTATGAAGTTCATCAATCACAATGTATTTCAGGTTTTCAAACAGTGATACCCATTTAGTATGATGAGGTAAAACAGCTGAATGAAGCATATCTGGATTCGTAATAACAATATGACCTGCTTTTCTTACCTTTTGACGGATATTTGCCGGAGTATCTCCATCATACGTGTAGCTATTGATTGGCACTTCCATTTCTTCAATGATTTCATTTAATTCACTTTTTTGATCTTGAGCAAGGGCTTTTGTTGGAAACAAATAAAGAGCTCTAGCCTGATCATTCTCCATAATACTTTGGAGTACTGGCAAGTTGTAGCACAATGTTTTCCCCGATGCTGTCGGCGTCACAGCCACAACATTCTTCTTAGCTGTCGCCAAATCAAACGCTGTTTTTTGATGCGTATAAAGCGAACCAATTCCTCGGTTCTCAAGTGCTTGCCGCAGTTTCGTATGCAAAGAAGCCGGAAATGGCGCAGTTTTAGCTTCTTTCTCTTCGATTGTATGCCAATGAACAATATTTTTTTGATATGACGGATTCGTTTGCAAGATATCCATTACTTCTTGTAAGTTTTTTCGTATTCTCATTTTCATCACCTGCTTCTATTTTAACGAATGAACGTTCGATAGAAAACCATAAGTTTTTGTATGTTTTTGGGGGATTCGGACATGGTATTAATACAGTAAATTTTTCAAGGAGATGTTAAAAATGGGAAGCCCTTATCTTTGCCCTAGCTGCAAAACAAATCGAACGCGCTTTAATATTATTGAACAAAATGCAAAACCTGTAAAAATGGACCCAAGAAGCGGAGACGTCGTAGAAGAATACACAAACGATACGCTCGATGCCTTTCACGCTGCTTATAACGGACCGCAAAAACGTATTCAGTGCGGAGCTTGCGGCTTAGTAGAAGATGAGACCATGTTTGTACGACATGCTGAATCCAATAAACTTCAATAAAAAAGGTGAGGCTCTTTGGCCTCACCTTTAATCATGTAAATCTTTATGCTTTTTCTTGATCAAAAAGCAGGCATTCTCATCTAAAAAATTCATGTCTTTTCTTATACAAACATGCTAAAATACCTAAAAAAAGATATGGAGATGATGGTCATGTCATTTCTTCTTTCGCTTTTACCTTTCTCCTTTCTGAAGAAATGTCATTTTCCTTCAGGAAGAGAAGTTAATGAAGATAAAATGTTCGATAAAACGAATGTAGAGATGCTTCAACAGAGAGTCAAGCTAGTTTCACTTGCTCTTGTAGTTTCCTATCCTATTTATATTTATATAGGGTTTTCTTTACTTCAACATGCGGGGACATCTCAGTTTAGACATACACTAATTGGTATTCATTTCACTAGTTTTGCTCTCTCCTCTCTTTATTTATTTTTCTATTATGTTAGTAAGAGAAAAGAACGGTTTGCTAACTACTTAAGCACCATTGTATATGGCTATATACTTTATTACGTATTTGCTGCAGCACTTTCTACTATTAACAGTCAGCTTTTCACAGGTCGCGTAGACGTGTATATGATGATTTTGATTTCCACAGCTGTTTTATGTCCTATGAAATTAAAACATCTGTGCATCATTTTTATTCCTAACCATCTTTTTTTACTATACGGCTTATCACGATATGTACCAGATTCTTTTTCTCTTATTTCAAAGCAGATCAATACAACTGCAGCAGTTGCTATCGCTTTACTTATTTCGTACATTCTTTATACATACCGTCACAAAGAATATATGAATCATTTACAGCTAAAAGAAAGCGAACGTAATTTTTTTACGCTGTTCAAAATTAATCCCTATCCTTTACTATTAACGAGATTATCCGACCACAAAGTGCTGCTCATTAACAATAAAGCTATTCATTTTTACAATCTTGCTGCTCAAGATCTTGATCAAATAGACGGATTTATAATCTATCCTACTGATGAAGATCGAGAGGAGATTTTAAAACGTCTTCAACAAAAGAAATATGTAAAAAACCACATCCTAGAAGCACGTGAACATGGAGATTCTAAGTGGGTTATGATCAATTATGAATTACTAGAGTATCAAAGCGAAAGCTGCATACTCGCAGGTATTACCGATATAACCGATTTAAAAGCGGTTGAGCATGAATTGAGCTTACACGCTTCAACTGATATGCTAACCGGAATTTTAAATCGAAGAAGCGGAATGGAAAAACTGCAGCTGGAACTGCTGAGAGCTAAAACCAATCATACATCTTTTCTATTATGTTTTATCGATATTAATTCTTTAAAACTAGTAAATGATCAATACGGTCATAGAGAAGGCGACTGGCTTATTAAAACAATAGCAGAATCAATTAGTGGTTATATTAGCAAAGATGATACGCTCTTTCGCTACGGAGGCGATGAGTTTTTATTAATTGCTCCTGAACAAACGGAAGAATACGTACAAGAGCTGTGGCAAAATATTAATGAACAGCTAGAAGATAAAAAGAAAGAATTTAATAAGCCATATGCCCTGTCTGCGAGTTACGGATTTATTATATGTGCGCCTTCAGACGACACCAACCTAGATACATTAATTCAAAAAGCAGATGCTGCCATGTATAAGCAAAAACATACGCGCGTTTCTTCCGCCTTTAAGTAAATCATCGAAGTTCTTGCGCCATCGATTCGCTAAATAGAATGATCAAGGAATAAATCCGTGCATGGATTACGCATGCACTTTCTTTCTTTGCAAAGAAAAACTATAATAGATGATGCAAGCATTTTACTGATATATGGAAAGGACGTACATATGTTTACAATTAAAGAATATACAGCTGAACAATTGCAGGATCCATTTGGTCTCCTTCTAGGTGAACGCTATGAATTTCATTTATACATTGAGGTAGAAGAAGATGATGAATTATATACGGGCAACGACCTAGCACTACGCTTAGTATATATTAAAGGCAAAGATAACACTTCTATTGCCCAAACTCATTTTTACGAAGTTTCAACAAATAAAGTATTAGACTTCGACCTTGAAGAAGAGGAAGAAGAAGCTGTAAAAGAGTTTTGCGGGAAGCACTTACCTTCAGAGGAAGGTACAAATAACGAGGAATAATTAAAAGAGACTGGGACAAACGTATTTTAGTTGAAGGAAAATCCGAACAATGAATCGAGATTCTTGGTAGAGAATCAAACTCGTTCGGATTTTTTCATTGGTAGAGTGAACATAGGTTTTATGTATGTAACTGCTTCTAGCTGTTGTGTAAAAAACGATCCCTACTAGCTCATTTATCTCATTTGTTCGTCTGTAGATTAAATTGATTGCGTTATGTCCAATCCTCATTTTTGATTTCGTTTTTCCATTAGCTTTTTAACTACTTCTTTTGGCTCCCAGCATGTAAACTGATAAGAAGGACGGGTTTCATAGCCCAGTCTTTTGCATCGATATTTCATTCCCTTATCCAATTTAATACTTTGAAAATGTTGACATGTGGCACAGCAATGAAATGAACTCATGCCTTCCCTTCTTCCCTACTTTAATCTATTTTCTTAATCATACAAATAAAACAAATTTGTATAAAAAAAGCTGCCTGTCGGCAGCCTTCATATGTAGCGTTGAATTATAATTTTACAACATTCTCCGCTTGAGGTCCACGTTGACCTTCAACGATTTCAAATTCAACTTTTTGGCCTTCTTCTAATGTTTTGAAGCCTTCAGATTGGATAGCTGAAAAATGAACGAATACGTCATTTTCGCCTGGTACTTCGATAAAACCGAAGCCCTTTTCACTGTTAAACCATTTTACTGTACCTGTAGTAGCCATGTAAAAAACCTCCAAAAAATGTAAAAATTTTAATATGTTACTCTATATTTACATTTATACCGTAAATAAAAAATTCACATATTATAAAAGAGACCTACGCGAAGTAGATCTCCTTTATAACAAGTGAATTTTCACTAAATCTAATTCGAGTGTATGGTCAAACGTAGTATTCATTACATTTATTAAATTTGGTTGCGTTTACATTATACTATATCTATATGTAAAATGCAAATATTGGGCCATTCTTAGTATATGGCTCAGCCGTTTTGCAAAATATTGATCTTCCTTACGTCAACATGTTATCAATATGGGCGTCGATAATTTCTTTTCGTTTATTTTGCAGGGTCTCAAATAATAACTTAGCTTCTTCTGAAGTTAGTGCAAACGTTGTTGTTTCTTCATGGTTTTCTTCTTTTGTATGAAGCACAAATATGCTTTGTTGAATTCCACTCATACATATTCCTCCTTTTTCGATAGTATAGGCTTTTTTATATTTTTCATGTATGCTTCACACGTTTTTAACAAATTATAAGAAAGGTTAAAACTTATAAGGAGTGATACTATGAAGAAATCGTTTTTGTTTGTTGTAGGCTGCATGACGACCCTTTCTTTATTCGGCTGCAGCACAGCAGATCAAGGTAAAGATGGCGTCATTGATGATGATACAGTCCGCAACGTCACATATGAAAATGGAAACAATAAAACGAAAATGAATGACGTGAACGATACGCAAGATGTACAGCGTAACGAAAAAGAACAATATAACCAGTCGGGCGGAATGAGAGTAGCCGATGTGGCGGCTGATCGTATCGTAGCATTAAAAAACGTTAAAGATGCTAACGTAATCGTAACCGATCATACAGCTTACGTAGCAGCTGTGTTAGACGATAACAAAGAAGGTAATCTCACAAAAGATATGGAGCATAAGATCGCACATGAAGTGAGAAAAGCTGACGGCAGTGTTCATCGAGTGTTTGTATCAACAAACCCTGACTTTGTAAACCGTATGAACGGATATGTAGACAAGCTTCAAACCGGCAAACCAGTCTCTGGACTGTTTGATGAGTTTTCAGAAGTTGTTCGCCGCGTATTCCCGAACTCACGCTAATATACATGAATGTCAAAAGAGCATTTTACGAAATGCTCTTTTTATTTTATTTTTTGCATAAAATATTGCATAAAAAATGCGCTTATAAATTTCTGAATATTTTTATTTTACTTTATTTTGAAAACGATTTCATTTCTATAATATAAAGGTTTAGGGGATTTTAGACTTAGGTAATTTACGGTTTTGTGGGTTGATAGTAAGGGGAAAGTTTGTTAGTTTTAGAAACCATAAGATGTTTGCATGGCGAGCACTGCTCGTTTCATGCATAAAAAATGCATAAAGGGGAGATTTGGTGGATATTGGTGTTTATATTTCACTGGGCATTTATTTTGTAGGAATGCTTGGAATAGGATGGTATGCCTACACAAAAACAACTCAGGACGTATCGGGTTACATGCTAGGCGGACGCGGACTAGGTCCGGCCGTTACTGCGCTTTCAGCTGGCGCTTCAGATATGAGTGGATGGATGTTAATGGGGCTTCCAGGATCCATGTATGTGACAGGTCTTTCAAGTTTATGGCTTGCAGTAGGTTTATCTATTGGTGCTTATTTAAATTATTTAATCCTCGCTCCGCGTCTTCGCACTTATACGGAAGTAGCGAATGACTCCATTACAATTCCAGACTTTTTTGAAAATCGCTTTGGCGACCATGCCAAGATTCTTCGAACCGTATCAGCGATTGTTATCTTTATTTTCTTCACTCTTTACACTTCAGCTGGTATGGTATCAGGCGGACGATTATTCGAATCGGCATTTGGTGTGAATTATCAAATTGGCTTATTTGTAACAGCATCTGTTGTTATTGCCTACACCCTTTTCGGTGGATTTTTAGCCGTTAGTTTAACAGATTTTGTTCAAGGTGTTATTATGTTTCTTGCCTTAGTTTTAGTACCTATTGTAGCTTTCACCAATGTTGGAGGCGTTAACACAACAATAGATATTGTACAGGACATTAATCCAGCATACCTTGACATTTTTAAAGGTACGACCGTTTTAGGTATTATATCTTTCTTAGCCTGGGGACTTGGCTATTTCGGACAGCCTCATATTATCGTTCGCTTTATGGCTATCTCTTCTGTTAAGGAGTTAAAACCCGCACGTCGTATTGGAATGAGCTGGATGATTATTTCTATTATTGGTGCTATGCTGACAGGACTGGTTGGGATTGCATATGTAGAAAAAACAGGTATGAAATTAGCAGATCCTGAAACTATTTTTATTAAATTTGCGGATATACTCTTCAATCCGTTAATTACTGGATTCTTATATGCAGCTTTACTAGCGGCAATTATGAGTACCATTTCTTCTCAGCTGCTTGTAACGGCAAGCTCTGTTACAGAAGACTTTTATAAAACATTTTTCCGACGCAAGGCCTCTGACAAAGAGCTTGTAACGGTTGGAAGAGCTGCAGTTTTAGGTGTTGCAATTATTGGCATTTTGCTTTCTTTAAAACCTAGTGATACGATTTTAGGACTGGTTGGATATGCTTGGGCTGGATTTGGTTCAGCTTTTGGTCCTGCTATTTTACTAAGTCTTTACTGGAAACGTATGACTCGATGGGGAGCACTTGCAGGGATGATTGTAGGTGCTGCTACAGTATTAATTTGGGTAAATACTCCATTGAAGGATGCCCTTTACGAAATGATTCCTGGATTTTTCTTAAGCTTGCTGGCTGTTATTGTAGTAAGTCTGTTAACAAAAAAGCCTTCAAAAGCTGTAGAAGATCAATTTAGAAACATGGAAAGCGTATTAGAACAGCATACAAAATAGTAAAAAAAGTACACAAGTCGTAACTTGTGTACTTTTTGCTTTTAATGCAAGCCATGTTGTCATATATATGTACTAAAGACAGATTAAGGAGGGTTTTTACATGCAACATTCTTATTTCCCTTACGAACCTACACAGCAACTGCGCGTAGATACACAAAATAGAGAAATTAAAGTAATTGGTGAAGGAAGTGTTTCAGCAGTTCCAAATGAAATTTCCATGACGATTGGAACCCGCACGGAAAACCGAGACGTTCAAGAAGCCTTAAAAGAAAATTCAGCTGTTTCAAATACTTTGCTGCAAGAAATAAAAAAACTTGGAATCAATGACCAGCAAATTGAAACAGCTTCGTTCACCATAAATCCTAAATATGATTACAGTGATGGAAAATCGACTCTTACTGGATACGAAGTACAGCACTTATTTAGAGTAAGAGTACAAGATGTAAAACAAGCTGGCGATGTCTATAACGCTACTTTTTCAAGCGGCGCCAACGTAGCGCAAGATCTTCAATTCCACGTTACAAATGATGATAAATATGAACAAGAAGCGATAAGTAAAGCTTTGCTTAACGCTAAAGAAAAGGCCTTTACCATTGCCAACACGCTGCAGCTCCCTATTAACCAAATCCCCATTTTAATCGAAGAAGGCCCCGTCTATCAGTCATCTGGCTCCTCGCCTAAGTTATTAGCAGCCTCTCCCCCTATTCAAGCTCAGTCCTTGACTGTATCTGCTTCTGTAAAAGTTACGTACACGTATTAATACTTATGGTAAACTATAGATTATTATAATGAAGAAACTAATCTAAAGGAGCTCTTTGCACAATGACTTCTGAACATTTACTAGCAGCTTATCAAACCCTATGGTTGAACCGTTCGTTCGCTTCTAAACAAGCCATGACAAGTGAAGATCAGCTTCACGAAGCCATTATGAAGGATTTAAAAGATGAAATGACTCATCCACGCGTCCGGCAAACACCGTATGTAAAATATCACCTTGGCATAAAAAGAATTCTAAACAGCAGTCTTTCCTCTGATGAAAAAGTTGCGCTTACGTCCCTATACACAAACCTTTTAGATAGCTGTATATAACGGATATCAATCCAGTGTAAAGACGAACAAATGGGATAAAGGAGCTGAACCGCTAGAAGCAACGAAATAGATGAAACCTACGTTCACCGTGACAACAAAAAACAAGAACTATTAATCAGTAATTTTGATTAATAGTTCTTGTTTAACTTTAACTACAATACTTTTGTCCCAGTCTCTTTTCTTTATTTAATTAACGCCTTTTCTTCTAAGCTTTGAAAAACAGCGTTAAAGTCTTGCTTCAAATCCTCAAATTCCTCTAACCCTACTGAAAGGCGAAGAAGTGAATCAGTAATTCCTTTTTCTTCACGCACTTCTTTTGGGATACTCGCATGAGACATTGTTGCAGGATGCGTTAGAATGGATTCAACTGCACCTAGACTAACGCCAATTGAAGCCAATTTGACTCCTTGTAAAATATGTCGCGCTACTTTTTCATCCTGTACTTGGAAAGAAATCATAGCTCCGTATCCATTTGCTTGTTCTGAAATCAGTTTGTGGTCCGGATGACTTTTTAAGCCCGGGTAGTATACACGGCTCACTAGAGATTGTTCTTCAAGCCACTTTGCAAACTGCAGCGCTGTTTTTAACTGCTGATCTAAACGAACTTTTAATGTCTTAATTCCTCGAAGCAGTAAAAAACAATCCTGCGGTCCTAAGATAGCACCAAAAGCATTTTGTACAAACTTTACTTCTTCTGCTAGCTTTTCATCGCTTACCACAACTAGACCGCCAATGACGTCACTGTGACCGCTGAGATATTTTGTAGCACTATGAATCACAATATTTACACCAAGGTCAATCGGCTGCTGTAGATAAGGTGTTAAAAACGTGTTATCCACAATTGTAAGGAGGTTGCGCTCCTTCGCCAAACTTGCTACTGCTTTAATATCCGTTACCTGTAAAAATGGATTTGAAGGGCTTTCGATATAAATAGCCTTCGTATCTTTTGTGATAGCTTCTTCTACTTTCTCAACCTTCGTTGTATCAACAAAAGTTGTTTTGATACCAAACTTTGAAAATAATCGTGTTAATACACGATATGTCCCGCCGTACGTATCATGTGAAACTAAAATTTCATCCCCTGATTCAAAAATAGATAACACCGATGAGATAGCAGCCATACCTGATGAAAAAGCAAAACCAGCGTATCCATTTTCTAGCTGAGCAATGGTGTTTTCTAAAGCCTCACGAGTTGGATTTCCTGAACGAGAATAGTCATAGCGGCCGTTGTTCGTCTCATCTTCTTGGTTAAATGTAGATACCTGATAAATAGGTACGTTAACCGCTCCAAAATGACCGTCAATTCCTGTATTTGCATGAATTAAGTTCGTACCAAATCTATGTTTATTATTGTTGGTATGCATCAAATGCCTCCTTCAAATCTTTAATTAAATCATCTGCGTGCTCAATTCCAACTGATAACCGCAGTAAACAGTTTGTTACTCCGACACGATTTCGAATTTCTTCCGGAATATCAGCATGTGTTTGACGAGCTGGGAATGTCATTAAACTTTCCACGCCTCCTAAGCTTTCTGCAAATGTAATAACTTTGACATTTTCTAAAAGTACTGACACGATGTCAGGGTGTGAGACAGCAAAAGAAATCATGCCTCCAAATCCAGTTGCTTGTTTCTTCATGATTTCATAGCCTGGATGTGTTTCAAGACCAGGGTAATACACTTTTTCCACGAGATCATGAGCAGTAAGCCAATTTGCAATTTTCAGTGCATTTTCATTATGCTTTTCCATACGAAGCGCTAGCGTTTTAACACCACGTAATAACAGCCAGCTATCCTGTGGACCTAAGATTGCCCCAGCTGCATTTTGATAAAAACGAATTTTCTCTCCTAAGCTACTACATCGAGCGACTACAAGACCAGCAACTACATCATTATGACCCCCAATGTATTTGCTTGCACTATGTATCACAATATCTGCTCCAAGCTCTAAAGGACGCTGATAATAAGGGGACATGAAGGTATTGTCAACGATGGTAAGCAAATCATGCTGTTTAGCTAACGCAATTGCTTCTGGCAAATCAGTCACGTGCATCATTGGATTCGTAGGTGTTTCAATAAATAAAGCTTTCGTATTGGGACGAAGCGCATCTTTTACTTGTTCGAGATGGGCTGTGTTGACGTACGAAACAGTAATTCCTTGCTCTGAAAAAATTTCATTTAGTACTCGGTACGTTCCTCCGTATAAATCCTCTGATACAATTAAATGATCTCCGTTTTTAAATAGTGCTAAAACTGCCATTACACCCGCCATTCCTGAAGCGAATGCTACTCCTACTTCTCCTTTTTCCAAAGCAGCAATTGCTTCTTCTAATGCTGTACGAGTAGGATTTGCCGTACGTGCATAGTCAAATCCTGTACTTTGCCCTAAAGCAGGATGAGCAAATGTTGATGCTTGGTAAATAGGGGTTGTAATAGAACCTGTTGAAGGGTCACGACCTACTCCTGAACGAACTAATAAAGTTTCAATTTTCATCTATTTCTCTCCTTAACTCAAAATAAAAAACACTCTTCACAGATGGAAGAGTGTTCGTTTATACACGATTTCTCTCATCTGTTAGAACAATACTGATGTTCCACAGGAATTAGCACCGTTCAAATGAATGTTTCATTTGATGGTTGCCGGGCATCGCAGGGCCAGTCCCTCCGCCACTCTGGATAAGAGTTCTATATAATTGTTGGTGGTTAACGTTTGTTGTTAATAACTTTAATAAAGATTTTCTATATTGTCAACATAATTTTCTAAAAAATTTAAATCGTCTCATTTGTTTATTCAATATACTTGTCCTGATAAACACATAAAAAAAGAGACGAAAGCGAGGTCTCTTTTTTTAAGGCAAGTGTACAGATTTTACGTGAGCTAACTTCCAATACATACTTTCTCCATTTGCCGTAATTAGTTCAACAATATTATTAGAAACTTCTTTAAGTACGCCAATCTTTTCTGATTGATCCCCTAAATCTAATACGACCAGCTGATTTTCATATTTTTTAAGCTGCTCTTCAAAGTTTCTGACAAAAGGTGCAGAGGCGGGCCTTACGGGGAGCTCTTTGTCACTTAAAGAATAAGGGGTTAACTCATTACTGTAAGGGGTAAGCCATTTCAAATGATGCAGAGAAACAAAGACATTTTTATACACTGGAGAATAAAACACAAGATAATCATTCAGCACGCTTGTGATATAGCCATGCAATGATTTCCCTCCCGTTACATAAATTTCAATAAATTTCCCTTTTGCCTGCTGTAAAATATTACGATAAGAAATCCGCTGACTTTCTTCTATCAAATTCTCTTCTATTTCACGTAAAACCGTATAGTCTTCTTCGGATACTTCCCGCAAACGATGCATGTGTAAAAGAGGAATATACAAATAATCATGTCCATTATACAAAACCATAATATCTAATCCAAGATCAATAAGTCTGCCAACAAATCTCGTTTTACCTGAAATATCCAACTCCACAATTTTATTGATATAATGATTCATACTCATACTCATTCTCCTCCTTTTTTCTATATGTTAGAAAAGGTGCTTTATAAGCACCTTTTATGTTCCATTTCATCATGCTTTCCAACGATAATTTTTCGTTTTAATAACTTTCTCGGCCGGTGCTGAAGAGCGTGAACCCGTACGGCGTCCTCGAGAGCGATCGTCTGTGCGTCCACCCGTACGGCGTCCTCCCGAGCGATCGTCTGTGCGTCCACCCGTGCGGCGTCCTCCCGAGCGATCGTCTGTGCGTCCACCCGTGCGGCGTCCTGTACGTTCTCCCGTACGGCTTCCTGTACGTTCTTCTGTAGACTTCGCAGCTTCAGCCTCTCCATTTTCTTCTGTTTCTTCATTATTTTGATTGTTATCGTTTTGCTTAAAAGCCCCTTTTGCTCCCACACAAATGGTTTTAACGTGTCTTGGCTGTAAGCGTAATACTTGATTATTCTGCACAAGTGTAAATGTACCATTTCGGCTTTGTACTAACACGCCCTCTACAGCTTCAGGTCCTCCATTATTGATTGATACCCATTTATGAGAAAGGTGGGCAAAAAGATCGTTAAAGCTTTTGGATTTCATATATTCTGGTTCTTGGCTCACTAAGAGTTCATTTGCAGATTGACTAGTTTGATCTCCGTTGTTGTTTTGATATTCACTCACACTCTTAACGTGTTCAGTATTAATATAGACGACACCGTCGTCCTCTGTGAGTAATACTATATAAGCAGATTCAAATGAACCTAAGACATCAAGAAGCTGACCTGCTTTTTTCTCAGGTCCACCTTGGTTAACCTGCACATATTTAGTTTTCATCAATGATAAAGTTGTAGCAAAAGTTTTTCCTCGATATAATTCTAATTCTGCGCTAATTCCAGTAAACGTTTGTGCCGAATTTGACATAGTATCTTCAGTGATACTTTTTACATGCGCTAAGTGATAATATACAAGTGTATATTCTTGTTGATTATTATTTTGGTTGTTTTGGTTGTTTTGGTTGTTTTGGTTGTTATTTTCACCATTATTGTTATTATTGTTGCTTTCCACTGCTAAGATTAAATAATCTGATTGCACGTCAACCAAATAACCTGTTTTAGATTCAGGTCCTCCACGATAAACGGTCACCACTCTTCCTTTTAGGGGTTTGAAGTGAGAAGAATAGCCTTTATCAGGCATTTGTATATTTCGGCTGCGTTTTTGGCTTGATTTTTGGCGTGGATTTTGATTTTGCCCTTGTTCTTGGCCATAGTAATAGTTACTCATTGTTTTTCCTCCTTATTAGTTATCCTTATTGGTCATTCATACTGTATATATACGTATCATGTACAGCTATTGATTTCCTGCATTTGCCTATTATTAACAAAATCCACTGTTGCCTATAAATTGCCTATAAATCTACCTCTTTTTAAAGAGTCAAAAGGTTATTTTCAATATATGCTGTTCGTTCTTTTATAAAAGACAGCATAAATTCCGGTTCTTTGTGAAATTGTTCCAAGTTATCTTTTACGTAAGGATCTTTTAATACATAAGGAGCAATATACTCATGCAGTTGATAAATGATTGGTTTCATGTATTCTATTGTAAATTGATTATTTAGAACATTGTTCATTTTTTGAATATACCGCTTTTTAATGCTGTTCACGGCCAGTAAGCGAGCTGTAAGCGTATTAAATCCTTGTGCGCGGACATAGTCTCCTTCCATTACTTTTCCATTTACATCTCTTCCCCAAGTTGCATCATAATCCCATGGAATCAGTTCAAAGCGCCCGCTTTCATGATTTAGATAGAGGGCATAGTTATGGACAAAACCGTCGTAATTCTGCATACAAATAATACCGACTAACCAAGATAAGTAGCGGTCGACGTTCAGGTACTTCTCAATATTCTGTTCGAATTCCGTATTTGTCCACGTATTAAGATTAAATATAAACTTTTCTAATTTTTCCTCATCCCCTTCTTTCACTGCTTTTTCTTCATATCCAGATAACAAAGTTGTTTTCGGCCTTTTATCCAAATCGCTCATCAAAGAAAAATTAGCATCTCCGTCCACTGCATAAAATATGGATCCATCCGCTAAATTTCTTTTTTTCAAAAATAGTTCATCTACCGATTCGAGTTGAAGATATATTCCTTCATTTTTCCCATTAATCTTAAGAGTGACAAACTGAGAATGAGGAGATAAAACGTCTAAAGAAGAGAAAAAATCGAGGGACAATTTGTTGCGCATAAGCGATGGATCTTTGTATTCAGCGTTTAGGTGTATTTCTTTGGCTCGCTGAAATATTTTTGGAGAATAAAATTCAATATAATATGACTTTTTTTTCATCTTCCGAATGTGGGAGCCTCTTAGCAGCAAATCAATATCGTAGCGTTTTTTGTTAAACTTCATCGTTGCCTGAACCGCTTCTTCTGACCAAATATCTCTTTGCATTTCCTTTAAATCTTTTACATTCACAAACAGAGCGTATTGAGGGATTTCTTTTTGCTTCATTATTCGACCACCTTTCTTCAATTATTAAAGTATATGAAGGGTAAATTCTCCATGATACCCCACCTCATCAACTATTTGCGCAAACTCCACTTTTGACTCATATCAAGGACAAGCATCAGTGCGTATTCTATTAATGCAAGACCTAGTCCAATTGACAAGGAGGTTTTTGTATTGCATATTACACCTGAAAAAATTAAAGAGGCTGCTGAAGCCCTGGAATGTACAGAACTGAAATCTTTTATGTTTCAAGAGCCAACTGCCGGTCCACTAACAAAGCCGCGTCGCTCTTCTCGTAGCACTGGCCGCTCTCGTCGTTCTACTCGTCGTTCTACTCGCCGTTCTACTCGCCGTTCTACTCGCCGTTCTACTCGCCGTTCTACTCGCCGTTCTACTCGCCGTTCTACTCGCCGCTCTCGTCGTTCACGTCGTTCTACTCGCCGCTCTCGTCGTTCTACTCGTCGTTCACGCCGTTCTACTCGCCGCTCTCGTCGTTCTACTCGTCGTTCACGTCGTTCTTCTCGTCGTTCACGTCGTGCTCGCCGTTCACGCCGCTCTTAATTTCTCTAAACACTCATCTTTATTGCAAAAAAAAGCCGAAGAACCATGAGTGTCTTCGGCGTTTTTTTCCACTTATAGTAGGGCACATTTGGAAATATACTAAGATGGGATGTTATTCATTTTACATAGAGAAGGAGAGGTTTTATGAAAAAAAGCAAGCATCAAATTTCAACTTCATCAACAACAGATGTCGAAGAAGTCAAACGTTTAAATGCTCAGTCTGGATTAACTTACAATGAAGTATTTACACTTCTTGGAGAAACCTATTTGAAAAATCAAAAGAAAAAATAATAAGCAGGGACTAGAAAACACCTTCTAGTCCTTATACTTTGAAAATCCCGGAAAACCCTTTAACTAGGGATGTTAATTGGTTCATGGCTCCCATCATCTGCCCCGCAGTATTCATCATCTTGTTCATATCGTAATTGCCATCACTCGATTTAAACTGAGACATTAATGACTGAAATTGAGAAGGCTGAGGCTTTTGTTGCTGAGCTTTAGGGTATGGATTAAAAGGCGCACCTGCATTATTGTACATGGGCTGCTGGTACATTCCGTTCATGTAGGGAATTTGCTGAGGACCAAAAGGCATTTGTTGCTGAGCGTACGGATGTTGCGGCATATAAGCTTCCGTCCATGGCTGCTGATGATACTGCGGAAATGGATGTACCTGACTTAAATCAAAACGTTCTGGTTGATGTTGCTCATAATACGGATAATGCTTACTTGTATACATGCAAAATCAATACCTCCTTTTTAATATTACATAATATATAGTATGTATGCAGAAATAAGAGGTGACGTTCGTCTACTTGTACTTTTGGAAAACACATTCAAAAATATGTAGGTTTCTGTCGAAAGTTTAAATTTTTCAAAAAAACGAGATTATTTAAATATATGGTACGATAAGAACAAGTGATACTACGATACGTAGTGGCACAAATGGGGATTAGGAGGGAATTTACATGTATGTGAACGAACTTCAAGAAGCTTTTATTGCGGTGAAACAGTATGAGCCGCAGTCAAGTAATGAATTACTCGATTTTGCTCAGCAGCAATATTTAAAAGGTTTTTTAACTCCTATGAATTACAAAGCCGCTGTACGTGAACTCGAACAAATTGGAGCTACTAAGCCCGATTTTAGTGCACAAGATGATTAATTTTTTTTACTACCACCGAGAAATCGGTGGTTTCTTTGTTTCCTATAAAGTGGACACATACTTCTTTTTTGACTTGTTTATACTATAAAAGCTTTAACGTAGTATTCAATAAAGGAGGTCTATCTCATGAGTCGTGGAAAACATTTTGATCATAAAAAGCAAGGCCAAAGTGCAGTAACTAAAACAAATAACGCCGTTGCTTCTAAACATACTGAAAAAGTTGATTATCATATCGATACAGTCGCTTCACAAGATCACCCAGCTGTTTCTATCCAATCTCAAAAAGATTTTGATTAACTTTTTTGATTGATATGATAAAAAGAGGCTGGGACATAACAAAATGAATCCAATCTTGAGACGAACAAATGGGATACATGAGCTGAACCGCTTATGACACCGCAGTTGATCTCCGTGCAAGGCTTCGCTTTCCGCGGGAGTAGGAGTCTTCGCCTTGCTCTCCAATCAACTGCTAGAAGGAACAAAACAAATGAAACCTATGCTTCTCATCAAAAAAAAAACGAACTACGAATCAAAAATTTTGATCGATAGTTCGTTTTTCATTTCGTGTAAAATACTTTTGTCACAATCTCATACATAGAAAATCCCCACCTTATAAGTCTCAACGGAAGGCCGGGATTAATTATTCAATATCGACTCGAGCACATACTTATTTGAGTGATACATCTTTTTAAATCGCTTTTCTCGCGTCTCGGGATAAAACGACTGTAGTACAACGTTTTGTAAATTTTCTTTTAACGTCTCTACTTGATTAACATGAATATATTTTGGTCGCTCTTTCTTCAGCCATTCCGTTACGAGACTAGCCCATTCATCAAGTTCTTTGAAGAAAATATCTCCATAAGGCTTTACTTCTTCAAAAAATTTCACTTCATAATTTTCTTCCTGTTGAATAGACGCTAATCGTTCTACAGCTACTTCATTATATTGAAACATGATCTCCGTACTTTTTTTCACATCTTCATTCATCGTTATTCGTCACCTCTACGATGACTATTGTAACATAAACAGTCTTTATACTGTATGAAGAACCATTTCTCTTCGGCTTCTATTCCATTCTGTTTCGGAAGGCATGCTTTCATACACAGCTACTTCAATTTCTTGCAGTGATTGGTCAATGCGATGAACTTGTTCCATATATGTTTCTTCACAATGTGTAAATGCTTCATTTATAGATGTAGACATCGTTTTATCCACTAAATCTACTTGCTCTAGTAAGCTATCTAATAAAGTCATCATTTCGCTTGTTTTAACCATACTTTGTTTCATCGCCATCCCTCCAAATTTTCCTTTGCATAACGTATTCTCTCTTTTCTTCATTGTCCCTTCACACATGACAAAACTAGTTTCTATTCGTCAAAGAAAGATGTTTTCGACATTTTCATTTATGGTGAATCGAAAGTGAACATATTGAAAACACTAGTATAGACATTTCAGCTAAGCAGATACATTCCGCTGCTGAACGTTTATTACAACATGATAGGAGGTGCCTAGATATGGCCAACAAACAGCAAAAATCACAGCCTAAAAATAAGCCTGAAACAAAAACCTACGGTGATCCTAAAAAGTTAAACGGTCCTAACCAGCCTTCTACTTAAGAACAAAACGGTCACTTGTGACCGTTTTTATTTACATTAAATACTTGCGCTACTTTCATTAATATATACAGCTGCTTTTGCTTTTGAAGATACCACTTTGTAAAATGAACTTTCTTTGGAAAAGACGGCTTTTTCATGAGCTTTTGTTCCTCTTTTTTCGTTAAAAACCACTCTTCTCTCTTCTTTTCATGATGTCTAATAGCCGGATACACCTTTCGAAGAGCAGGTGTACGGCAGCTGGTTTTATTCACAAAATACTGCTCATAATCGTATCTCGAACCCGTATGCTTTGTTTTCAAAGAAAATTCATAAAACAAGGGATAATACTTTTCATGAAATAATAAAGCCGCTAATTTCTTCCCCAAATCAATCCGATTATTTACTTTTGTAAAATCATGAACAGAACAACCGTATAATTCCCCTTTTGTAGTAGGAAAAAGGACGGAACTAAAGTGGAATATATCTTGAAAAAAAAACAGCGTACTTTTAAACACTCTATCTTGATAAAAAGGCTGTTCAATAACGGGCTGTTGAATAACATGCTGCTCATTCACAATTAACGCATGAATAAGCTGCAGTTCACAAGGTCTGTGCATAAATTGTCTCCACTTCTCTTCGATAAAAGATGAAACATTTAAATAGGGAAGTAAATGAACGTAAGAGACATGTTTTTTACGTGAAACAGCATACAATAGTAATTGCGGGAAGACATCTTTAAAAATAAGCCAATTTGCTCTTTCATACGTCAAAAATAATAAATCGCGCGTTTGCTTTGATAACGCTTTTTTCATGTTTTCCCCTTGCAAATCACACATATTCCATCCTGCGTTTCGTGACACCATACTTGCGAGAAATGCCCACTTTACTTCAGGATATCTATGATAAAAAGTTGCATAAGCCTGGGTTCTTGATATATTATCAATATTCAGCTTGTCTGTGGTTTTTTTAATCGCCGTCAACAGCGCTTGTTCCGAACTATTGAGTGACATCTCTTCATCTTCTTTCATCTATTTTTATTTGTAGGATTTGGTATAATAGAATTTGTTTGTTTAATAGATTTACACTAAAGGAGTGATGGTTATGATTCGCTATCCTAACGGAAAGGCCTATAAGCCATTGAATACCAGCAGTCCTTCCCCTAAAAAGCTAGAAGCTAGCTATAGCAATCGTGGTATGACGCTGGAGGACGATTTAAACGAAACAAACGAATACTATGTTTCAAAAGGAATAGCCATTGTTCACAAAAAACCAACCCCTGTTCAAATTGTAAAAGTAGACTATCCGAAGAGAAGTGCCGCTGTTATTAAAGAAGCTTATTTTAAACAGGCTTCTACTACAGACTATAATGGAGTCTATAAAGGAAAACACCTTGACTTTGAAGCAAAAGAAACGAGAAATAAAACCTCATTTCCGCTGCGTAATTTTCATGAACATCAAATTGAACATATGAAGCAAATTGTGAAACAAAACGGGATTTGTTTCGTTATATTAATGTTCTCTACTTTACAAGAAATATACTTGTTCGAAGCACAGTTCCTTTTTCCTTATTGGGATGCCATGAAAAAAGATGGACGAAAATCAATCCCTAAGGCAGATATTGAAAAAAAAGGACATTTCATCGAACTTGGTTACCATCCGAGAATCGATTACATAAAAACTATAGATAAATTATACTTTTAAGAGTATGATATATATGTTTACGGAAATCATTCTCTTACAATGCGTTGAAAGGTAGGAGTTTTTATGTCAGATAATTATCGCTCTCGTGAAGAACGACGAAGAGCTTTGAATGACAACAAACCAGAAGGTAAATCTCAAGGAAAACCGAAAAAGAAGAAAAAAGGAGGCCTATTTCGTAAAATTGTTGCCGCAGTTTTACTGATAGGAATCATAGGGCTCATTGCCGGAGTCGGAACTTTTTTTGCTATGATAAGCGATGCTCCAAAAGTTGATGACTCGGTATTAAAAAACTCTTTTTCATCTAAAGTATATGCAAACGATGGAAAGACAGTTGTAAAAGAAATTGGAGCTCAAAAACGTACATATGTGCAATACGATGAAATCCCTCAAGTCGTCAAAAACGCATTTATCGCTACGGAAGACGTTCGTTTTTATAAACATCATGGCGTCGACTTTTACCGAATTGGCGGAGCATTAATGGCGAACTTTAAAAACGGCTTCGGTGCTGAGGGCGGTAGTACGATTACTCAGCAAGTGGTAAAGAATTCGTTCTTATCACCAAAGAAGACGGTTAAACGTAAAGTACAAGAAATGTGGTTAGCTTACCAGCTTGAGCGTAAATATTCCAAGCAACAAATTCTTGAAATGTATTTAAACAAAATATATTTCGCATCAGGTGAAGTATACGGTATTGAACGAGCAGCTGAGAAATTTTACGGAGTTAAAAGCGTAAAAGATTTAACTCTTGATGAAGCTGCTATGTTGGCAGGCTTACCAAAAGCGCCAACTACTTATAACCCAGTTACAAACCCAGAGAATGCTACTAAACGCCGTAACACAGTATTAAACTTAATGGCTAAGAACGGCTTTATTACACAAGCCGAGGCAGACAAAGCAAAACAAGTAGATGTACAAGCTCACTTAGCTAAACAAACTGAATCAACATCTAAGTACGATGTATTTATTGATCAAGTAATCGAAGAAGTAAAAAAGAAAACAGACGCAGATCCATTTTCTGCGGGCTTAGAAATTTATACAACGCTTGACACTAATGCTCAGGACTATGTGGATGATGTGATGAATAACAAAGTAGTCAACTTCCCGAATGATAAATTCCAAGCAGGTCTTGTCGTTGTAGATAATGAAACAGGCGGTATTCAAGCAATTGGAGGCGGACGTAATCGTGTGTCAGGCGGCTTAAACTTTGCAACAAATATGAGACGCCAGCCCGGCTCAACCATTAAACCGATCTTAGATTACGGCCCAGCGATTGAGAACTTAAAGTGGTCCACTGGACAACCGATAAAAGATGAAGAATATCATTATTCAAACGGCACGCCAATCCGAAATTTCGGACGCAATTATAAAGGGTGGGTTTCAGCGCGTGAAGCTTTAGGACGCTCACTGAACATCCCTGCTTTAAAAGCGTTTCAAGCAACCGGGGCAGACAAAGCAAAAGAGTTTGCTACGGGCCTTGGGCTAAAATTAGACGAAGAAGACGGCGAAGCTTATTCTGAATCTTATTCTATCGGAGGCTTCCGTACAGGTGTTACACCGCTACAAATGGCTGGAGCCTATAGCGCTTTTGCAAATGAAGGTATGTACAATGCACCTCATACAGTGACAAAGGTAAAATTCCCAGATGGAACAGAAATTGATTTAACACCAAAATCAAAACGCGCAATGCAAGATTACACGGCATTTATGATGACGGACATGATGAAATCTGTTGTAAACGAGTCATATGGTACAGCTCGTGCTGTTCGTACACCTGGATTAGAAATTGCGGGTAAAACCGGAACTTCAAACTTTAGTGCTGACGAGAAAAAACGATACAACATTCCAGACGCTGGTGAAAAAGACGTTTGGTTTAATGGGTTTACGCCAAACTATACGATTTCCGTATGGACAGGCTATGAAACTGCTAAAGACGGCTATATTTTAAGTCCTAATGAAACAGGCATGGCAAAAAATATCTTTAAGCATGTTATTACTCATATTTCTGAAGGCAAACCTAAAGGAAGTTTCAAGCAGCCGGACAGCGTAGTTGAACGTTCCGTGGAAAAACCAACGGGCAAAGACTTAAAACGCCCAAGCGGCTCTACTCCTTCGAGCTTAATTACTAAAGAATACTTTGTACGCGGTACTGCACCGACAAAAGTATCTCAAACGTTTGTGAAGAAAGAAAAAGAAAAAGAAGAAAAGAAAGAAGATAAAAAAGAGGACAAAAAAGAGAAAAAAGATAATAAAGATGTGAAGCCAAAAATTACTGCTTCGTATAGCGGAGGAGCAATTTCAGTTAACTGGTCAGCGTCAAACGCAGCCAGTGATACGACCTTTACAGTCACAATGTCATCTCCTAACGGTTCTGAACAACTCGCATCTGGCGCAGGAGCCGGTGGAAAAACAATTTCCAACCCAGCACCAGGCGCAACGTATAGTTTCACCGTAACAACAAATACGGGCGAAAGCGCTAGTTCTTCTGTAAAAGTCCCTGATTCATCAGATCAAGCTACCGAAGATGATTCTACTAAGCCTGAAGATGACGGAACAACGGACGATAATCAAAATGAAGACAATAGCAACACTGATCAAAACAACGGCTCTGATCAAGGGGACGATTCATCTACTCAGCCGGATGATAACCAAAACAACAATAATGGCAGCAATAACGGCGGTAACAATAGCGGCAATACCGATAATAACAATAATAACAATAATGATAGCGGCAATGCTAACGATGGTAACAGCGGCAACAACAGTAATAACGGAGGCACAACAACTCCTCCAGCAGACAACGGTGGAAGTGACTCAGGAAGTCAGACACCACCAACAACCCCTGCTACACCATCGACGCCGTCAACACCTGCTACACCGCAGCAAGAGCCAACAACTGAAAATTAACGTAGCAGTAAAAAGCCCCTACACGTGTAGGGGCTTTATTTCTTGTGAAGAATAAGCATTTTTGCATACTGCTTACGTAGCTCATTAAATAACTCTGTCAGCTGAATATACGCTTGATAAGAAGAAACTCGCTGCAGCAAAAACATAAGTCTCTCAGCACAGTTAATAGGCTTATAGGTTAGGTCCGCTATATCTTCTTGCAGCCGATTTAAACGCCGAACGGGCTGTCCGTTAATCCAAAACAGTAAACTAATATACATAGCAGCAGCTTGTTTCATACAAGGGGCTGCTTCTTTTGCTTTTCGCAGAGAAAAAAGCGTATACAGTTCTTCCCTTTGAGTTTCCCACTTTTCAAAAAATGGCCGTATGTTCTTTTGAACATCCCTCCAAGGTGTTTTCGTTTCTTTATGTACATCGTATAAAATATCATAAGCAAAATAATTTTTTCCACCCACTTCAAGAATCCGGTCTTCTTTTGAATAGAATGGTTCGCATATGAAATGTGACGGCACTTCAATCGGTAACATCTGTCTTCTTCTCTCTTCCTTTCATTCGTTTCTTTCCTTCTCGGCAAAGATCAAGGAGCGGGCAGACATGACATTGAGGAGACTGTGCTTTACAGTGATAGCGTCCAAAAAAGATAAGTCGATGATGCGTGACTGACCATTCATCTTTCGGAACTTTTCTCATTAGCGTTTTTTCTACTTCCAAAACAGAATCTTTCCACCTGCAAATCCCAAGGCGTTTACTTACACGTTCTACATGCGTATCTACTGCTATTGACGGTACTCCAAAAGCTACGGATACAACAACATTAGCCGTCTTACGCCCTACTCCTGGAAGATTGGTCAGCTCATCACGATCTGTTGGAACTTCTCCTCCATACTCATCAATGAGCATACGGCAGAGCTTTTGAATATTTTTAGCTTTGTTTCTATATAAGCCGATTGATCTAATATCTTGCTGCAGCTCTTCTAACGAAACGGCTAAATAGTCTTCAGGCGTTTGATATTTTTTGAATAAATCCGCTGTTACGCGGTTGACTAGAGCATCTGTGCACTGAGCAGATAGCGCCACAGCAATGACTAAATCAAAGGGATTCCGATGATTTAACTCACAGTGGGCGTCAGGAAACATTTCCGCCATAGCATCTAGGCACTGTCTGATTTGTTTTAACGTTAACATACTAGTTCTCCTTCTCCTTACAGGTAGTTCCCTCCTATTTTACAATAGGGTTCCTGTCAAATGCTACTTTTGTCCATATTCTTTTAAAAAAGCTGCTTCAAGATTCAATTACTTGGATCTTGAAGCAGCTTTTTATCCTGTCATTGCTCTAGCCAGTTAAAAAAAGGAATGGCTGATGTAGACTGAGAAGGGTTAACAGAAGATAGTTTTTTGGGCTGTTGATTTTGACGAAATTTTTGGCTATGCTTGCGGGCTTGATCAATGGTCTGAATACCATTTTTCTTCCATTCAAATAAAATCCGATCAATATACCGGAAGTTTAATTTTCCAGACATCACCGACTCTCTTAGTGCCGCTTTAATAATAATGGGATCATGATGATCTTGATCAATCCACATCGCTAGCGTTTCGCATTCAAACGGAGACAATGCTCTGCCGAACTCTTTTTCAAACATTGTATATAAATTAAGCTCTTCTTGTTCTTCTTCACTTTTTTCTACTTCTCTTGTTTCTTGCATCATATGATGAATAAGCTTTTCCCAAAGCGGTTTTAATGAATAACGTTCACAAATAAGGGCGTTTTGCTGTTGATCTTGCTCAATAGATAAAAAGCCGCGCTGAATTAATGCTCGCAGCGTATCCATACAGACAGCACTTGAAATACTCATTTTTGCCGCCAATTCGTTAGGTGTCGGGAAACCTTCACCGCCTTCAATGGAAACATAAATATGCATTAACGTCATGAATTCCGTTTCGTTCATTCCCAAATCGCTATAGTGATTAAACAGCAGCTTCGGAATTGAAACTGTGCCTTGTTCAAACCATTCAATTAACGTTTCTTTTTTCATATCCGAACACCTCAGTAGTTAGTATATCATGAAGTTTATAGTCAAAGTAATAATTATTCGAAGCTAAAAAAGCTTCTATGTAAAACTTTCCGCTGAAACCGTACCATTGCTCTGCACATATAAAATATATACGAACGATGACTTCCTTCCAAGAATATTACACTAACTTATTTTTTCGAGAATTGCAACTCCCTTTTAAGTTAGGCTCTTTTCTATGTTTGCCTTTGTTTCCTTATGATATAAGTAAAAGCCTCGTTTTTCTTTTCTTTTTATAATTCATAAAAAAAGCTAAAAAAGTATCCTGACTACAAGAGTCAGAATACTTTTTTCACTTCCTTACGGGTATAGACGGTTTAATAAGCGTGGGAATGGAATCGTTTCACGAACGTGTTCTACGCCGCTAATCCATGCTACCGTACGCTCAAGGCCTAAACCAAATCCTGAATGTGGAACTGAGCCATACTTACGAAGCTCTAAATACCACTTATACGTTTCAGTATCTAATTTGTGCTCTTCTACACGCTGAGCTAAAAGCTCTTGATCATGAATACGTTCAGAGCCTCCAATGATTTCTCCGTAGCCTTCTGGTGCGATTAAATCTGCGCATAATACTAAGTCTTCATTTGTTGGATCTGGCTGCATATAAAATGGTTTTAATGACGTTGGATAGTGTGTAATGAATACCGGCTTGTCATAGCTTTCTGCGATAGCCGTTTCATGCGGTGCTCCAAAGTCATCTCCCCACTGAATGTCTGTAAATCCTTTTTCATGTAAGAATTTAAGAGCGTCATCGTACGAAATACGAGGGAATGGCGCTTTAATTTGTTCTAACTTAGATGTATCACGGCCTAGTACATTTAACTCTAACTTACAGTTTGTTAAAACAGACTGTACGACATGAGACACATACTCTTCCTGTACTTTCAAGTTATCTTCGAATTGGTAGAAAGCCATCTCTGGTTCAATCATCCAAAACTCAATTAAATGACGGCGTGTTTTAGATTTTTCAGCACGGAACGTTGGACCGAATGAAAATACTTTTCCAAGCGCCATTGCCGCTGCTTCCATATAAAGCTGTCCACTTTGAGAAAGATATGCATCTTCGTCAAAATATTTCGTGTGGAATAATTCTGTTGTTCCTTCAGGAGCACTTCCTGTTAGGATTGGCGGATCTACTTTTGTAAACCCGTTTTCGTTAAAGAATTCATACGTTGCACGAATAATTTCGTTACGAACCTTCATAACAGCATGTTGACGTTTAGAACGCAGCCATAAATGACGGTTATCCATTAAGAACTCTGTTCCATGTTCTTTTGGCGTAATTGGATAATCAACAGCTTCATGAATAACTTCAAGGCTTGTAACTGTTAATTCATAGCCAAACGGTGAGCGCTCATCTTCACGTACTACACCTGTTACATATAGTGATGATTCTTGCGTCATAGATTTAGCTAATTTAAAAGTTTCTTCTTCTACTTCAGCTTTTACAACTACCCCTTGCATAAATCCTGATCCATCGCGCAGCTGTAAAAAGGCAATTTTACCACTTGAACGTTTATTCGCTAACCAAGCACCAATTGTTACTTCTTTTCCTACATGCTTGCTTGCTTCTGAAATCGTAATTTTCACGATTAATATCCCTCCAAAAAACTTACATTTCGTAATTATGTATGCCATCCTATTATACATTTCGACAAACATAATAACAAGTAACAAACCAAAAGAGCCTTCTAACACGTGTGATTTGTGCTAAAAGGCTCTTTTGTTTCTACCTATTGTTACTTTTTTATTTCATGTGACGAGTCATGAATGATTGAATTCGTTCCAATGCCTTTTCTAGCAAATCTAGTGATGTAGCATAAGAAAGACGTACGTTTTCTGGTGAACCGAATCCTGATCCAGGCACTAGCGCTACCTTCTCTTCTTCTAAAATAGCTTCTACCCATGCATCAACTGTATCAAAACCAGTTAACTTTGCAGCTTCAATTGCATTAGGGAATAAGTAGAAAGCACCCTGTGGTTTTAAGCATGAGAATCCTGGAATATTAATCAGCTTTTCATGAATTACGTTTAGACGCTCTTCAAAAGCTTGTCGCATCATTTCCACCGGCTCCTGAGTGCCGTTATAAGCAGCAATTGTTGCATATTGAGCAATAGATGTTGGATTTGACGTGCTGTGACTCGCTAGGTTTGTCATCGCTTTAATAACTGTAGCATCACCAGCTGCATATCCAATGCGCCAGCCCGTCATGGAATGTGACTTAGAAACACCGTTAATGATAATTGTTTTTTCTTTTAACGCTGGTGAAAGCTGTGCAATCGATACATGTTCATTTTGACCATATACAAGCTTTTCATAAATTTCATCTGATACGATAAAAATATCGTGCTTCAAGCAAACTTCTCCTAAAGCTTGAAGCTCTTCTCTTGTGTAAATCATACCTGTTGGGTTGCTTGGTGAATTGATAATAACAGCTTTGGTTTTAGCAGTAATAGCCGCTTCTAATTGTTCAGGTGTGATTTTAAATTCGTTATTTTCAGAACCTTCAACGAATACTGGTGTACCTTCTGCTAACTTTACTTGCTCAGGATAACTCACCCAGTAAGGAGTTGGGATAATCACTTCGTCACCTTCGTCTAACAGAACTTGAAATAACGTATACAGTGCGTGCTTAGCACCTGTACAAACAATAATTTCAGAAGGTGAATACGTCAGGCCTTGGTCGCGTTTGAATTTTTCAATTACCGCTTCTTTTAATGGTGCAAGGCCGCCTGCTGGCGTATATTTTGTCTGACCATCATTCATTGCTGTAACAGCCGCTTCTAAAATGTGCTGCGGCGTATTAAAATCAGGTTCCCCTGCTCCAAGTCCAATCACATCATGACCAGCCGCTTTCAATTCTTTCGCTTTTGCTGTAATCGCTAATGTTGATGATGGCGTTAATGCTGATACACGTTTTGCTAACTTCACTAAAATCTCCCCCTATGAACTAAAGCTATAATCAGCCCGCGAGCTGATTATAGATAAAAAATTGGCTTCATTTTCATAAAGCGCTGAAACCTTATATTATGACACATATGGTATTTCATATGGTATAAACGATTTATGATTGAGATAAGCTGTATCGTTTTATAAATTCACCGCTAGAGAAATCAAGATAATAGTATGTTAAATGTTTTTTATCTTTATCCACATATGTTACTTCCCACAGCGGCTTTTTATTTTCAATGCCTAGGCGCACCGACTTAATTTCCTGCGGGTTTTTATCATTTTTCACAATGGAAATGGCTTTCTCTTTTGTGATCCCGCTGCTTGCTTTCTTTAAAACAGCTGTTTGCTTTTTGCTTTTAGGCATCCAAGCAATTACCTTTTGATTGCTTCGGTTTGTACCTTCTACTACATAAAATGCATGATTGCCGAAATATGGCTGGGTGCTTGTGACAGATTTCAAATTAAATTCTTTTTTTGCTTGGGATGCTGCTTTTTCCTCAGCAGACTGAACATCCTTCACGGACGAGTGATAAATGCTAAAAGAAATGCCTCCGATAATTAAAAGCACAGCAGCTACCGCTACAATAATTAACTTTTTCATAAAATCCCTACTTATGTACGATAAATTGTAAATACAGCTTTGCTTTGATCTTCTTCATCTAACGCTAATCCGAACATCAAATCTTGCTTTTTCAACGTGCGATTCAAACTATCAACAATTTTATATAAATCCGAGGAATTTTCCACGCGGACAGTTGATAATACTTCAATCCTACTTTCCATTGTAAACCTCCTAGCTCGTCTATCACGACGCAAAAATGACGATATTCGTATTATAACAGGTATCAAAAACCATCGTCATCTTTTTCACTCATCAATCCCGTCTGTACGTTTTGCGTAAAAACCGAATAAATAAGTAAACATATATAATATTATAAGGAATTTACCTCTTTTTGCAAAAGGAAATTTGTTTATTTTGCAGAAAATTTCATCACATCATAGGATTTTAGCGACATTTTAATAGAGTAAGCGCTCCCCTCTCTTACGTCATATAATTCAATCCATTGAGCTGTTAAATTTGAAAGCAGTCGAGGGGAATAGGAACGGCCTGGTTTCGTAAAAGAAACGGCAAGCTGTGTATCTAATTGCTTCAAAAATGCATTCGAAAAAAACGTTCCCTCTCCAAAATCAGGAATTTTCAATACATCTACATGGGTAAGAGGAATACGTAAAAACTTTTCTTCTACTTCATCTGAGCTGCTCATTGCATATAGAATCCGATGTTCTCCGATCGTAAATAATAGATCCATAGCCGCTATTTTTTGCTTCGATGCATGCAAGACATCAACGTGTATATTATTTGTTAACTGAAATAAATCATTTTCTTTCCACTTCTCTGTTTGAAATTCCGCCTGGTACTGAGCGGGGACAATAATACGCTCTATATGATAATCATTCACAGCTCGCTGAACATTTGAATCATAGTACTTTTGCTGTTTCGTAATCACTAATTGGTTGATTTTTTTCACTTTATATCGCTTCAACCACTTCTTCAGCTCGGGATAGGAAGATGCATTCCCGGTATTTATCAAAATAGTCTCACCGCTTCCGTCTTGAATCAGACTCGCTTCTCCAGCTGAAAGAGGTAAAAAGGTGATCACTACTTCATCAGCTTGTAAACCAAAATCTACGTTTTTAATGACGGCTGCTGAAACCGAGCAGTTCATAAAACTAAAAAACAGTACGGCGCTTATTAATATTTTAATCATACAATGTCCTCATTTGCTTATCATAGTATATTACTATCGTCTCTCAAGTGAAGAAACAGTATGCATAAAAAAAGACTTAAGCGTATGCTCAAGTCTTTTCATTCCACCATTCTTTGTAGTCCAGTAAGATATTCGAAAACGTTTTTTGAACAACCTGGACTTTTGGAAGTGAGTGAAGGAAATGGTACCCATATGCTGTTCGCGTAATACGATTATCAAAAATAAATATAGCTCCTCGGTCACTTTTCGAACGAATCAACCGTCCAAATCCTTGTTTAAAACGGATAACGGCCTGAGGAAGTGAATAATTCATAAAAGGACTTTTTCCTTCTTTTTTCATCTGCTCAAATTTAGCTGTCAGCAAAGGTTGATTTGGAGATGAAAAAGGAAGTCTGACAATTACGAGACATGATAATAAATCTCCTGGCAGATCAATTCCTTCCCAAAGGCTGTTTGTACCTAATAGAATGGAATGCTCAAACTGGCTGAAGTCCTTTAGCAGTCTATTACGATTTCTAGTTGTGACTCCTTGACCGAGCAGTACAAACTCTTCAAGATCGTTTAACTCTTTTAAATAACCATACGTAGCTTTCAGCATGTCATATGAAGTAAAAAGCACCAGCATACGACCATTTGTTACTTTAGCTACGTCAAGAATACTTTCTGCCATCATAGCGCTATACTCATATAATGATACTTCGTTAACAGCAGGCATATCTTGAGGAATATAGACTCTAGCTTGCTTCTCATAATCAAACTCAGAAGGGAGAATGAGTTGAGCAGGCTGAAAGTCATATAACCCTAGCTCTTGAATTAAATAATCAAATGTTCCATTCACCGTCAATGTAGCCGATGTTAAAATAACGCTTTGTTTCTTGGCGAAAAATTCATCAGCCAGCGTATCGGCAATGGAAGTAGGCTGACTATAGATATACGTAGCATTCGCTGCTCCTTTTGGTTCAATCTCAAACCACGTTACGTGATGACTCTGCTGTTTGAACAAAAGCTTTTCTATTTGCTGAGATATGTGTTCAAATCCTTTAACAGCCGTTTGAAATTCATGAAGAGACGACTGTTCATTTTTTGTGACTTTGTCATATAGTTCGTCAAAGGAATGTCTTGCCCCATCATTCCATGTAAAAAGATCGTGAATTAAAAAACGAATGCGCGACGCTGCTTCTTGAATAGCCGTCCAGTAATGCCCATGCTCTTTTTCCACTTTATATCGATAGCTGCTTCTTCCAATCTCGCCCTGCTGATTGCCGATTCTTTTTTGGACAAAAGAATGAATCAAACGAAATAAGTCATCGCACTCAGAATGGAGCTGCACAAACAGGTTTTGAAGAAATTCAGTGTTAAGCTCGATGCTATACTTTACAAACGTATGATGAATTTTTTTTAACAGCCCTTTGTCTTGAATGGTTCCGATTCGGTTTAATAGCGCATGAACCGCAAAATAATCTAAGCGCTCCCCCAGCTCTTCTCCAGCAATGTCTTCTAAGTGATGAGCCTCGTCAATAATAATCTGTTCATACTCAGGCAGCAGCTCATGATTACTCATCACATCCATCAACAGCAAGCGATGATTTGTCACTACTATATGGGCATTTTGCGCTCTGTTCTGCGCTCGTTCATAAAAAGAATAAAGTTTCCAAGGATGCTTAAAGTCACTCGGAGACGGATTGCTTTCATTTAGCTGTTCCCAAAAAAGTTTGCCGCCAGAAGGCAGGTTGATTTCATCGCTATCGCCCGTTTCCGTTTCCGTCAGCCAAATAAGCAGCTTCGCTTTTGTAAGAATTGCATCGTAATTATTATTGCGCTCTTTTAAGAGCTGAATAAATTTTCTTATACTAATGTAGTGTTCTCTTCCTTTTAAAACAGCTGCCGTAACAGGAAACGGAACAATCTTTTCTAGAATGGGCACATCTTTTTCGATGATTTGCTGCTGAAGCGTTACCGTGTTAGTTGAGATAATAACTGGGCGGTGATGAACAGAAGCATAAAACACGGCAGGAACTAAATAAGCGTAGGTTTTACCAATACCGGTCCCGGCTTCAATTAAAGCATGCTCATTACCTGCAAAGCACTCTTGTACAAAGTTCATCATCTCCCACTGCCCTTTTCGTTCTTCAAACAATGGCAGAGCCTGATGGAACAGCTTTTGCTTTTCAGTTTCAAATATTTCGTAAGTATGAGAGTGCTGCTTTTCATTAGCTGAATGCGGCTGATATTTGTTTAGCGCAATGCCATGTATAAATTCATAAGAATCATCCTCGGCATAGCTTTTATCATCTATAACTTGTTGAATCAGTTCTCCAATTTCACTTTTAAAGTGCAAGCTTAGCGCATACAGCTGCTTTAAGGTTGTTAGAGGTAGCTTCTTTAATTTTTCAATTAGTAACAGTAAAATGCGTGCCGTTACTTCTGCATCACTATCTGCTTGATGAGGGTTTTCATGTTCAATATGTAAATACTCAGCTAATTGGCTAAGTTTGTACCCATCAACTGTAGGCAGCAGAATCCGGGCCAGTTCGACGGTATCTACGGTTGAATTATAAAGCGTCTCCTCTCCGCACTGATAGAGTTCTTCTTGTAAAAAAGTTAAATCAAATGCCACATTATGCGCAACAAAATAAGCATCATCTAGCAATTCTATAATTTTAGGTGAAATTTCTTCAAATAAAGGCGCATCTTTCACCATATCATTTTGAATGTTAGTTAGTTGTGTAATAAAAGGCGGAATATCCATACCAGGATTTAAAAAACTAGAAAAACGTTCAACAATATTGCCGTCTTCTACTATGACAGCAGCAAATTGAATCATTTTATCTCCTTGTTTTGGAGAATGTCCCGTCGTTTCAAGATCTACCACAACAAAGCGTTTATTCACGGTCAACACCTCGCAAGTCTGTCTTTTTATAGTATAAAGTGAAAGCCTGCTCTATATGCTTTAAAAGCGCAACTCCTTCTCGTAAAAACAGAGAGGCTTTCATACATAGAGTTTTACTTTAGTGTGTATAGAGGTTTATACCGTTCACTTACTAGCGTATGTATTCAAATAAAAATCCCCCTCATAAAGGGGGACTGTTCTTATAGAATTGTACCAGCTGGTTCTTGTTTAAGCAATTGTTGGATTTTATTCTGCTCATTCATAATCGCTACGGTTGGATGATGGTGGGCTACTTCTTCATTTGCCACGAGCGCATAAGAGATAATGATGATAATATCTCCAGGCTGCACAAGTCTTGCAGCAGCTCCATTTAAACAAACTACGCCGCTCCCGCGTTCGCCGGGAATCACGTAAGTTTCCAAGCGAGCTCCGTTATTATTGTTTACAATTTGGACTTTTTCGTTTGCTGCTATTCCTACTGCGTCGATGATATCTTCATCAATGGTGATACTGCCAACATAATTTAAGTTGGCTTCAGTTACATGAGCTCTGTGTATTTTAGCGTTCATCATCGTGCGAAACATTTAGTTATCCCCCTGTACGTCTACAATTACATTATCAATCAAACGTGCTTTAGAGAATTGAACAGCTAAAGCAATAATGATTTTGCCAGCGGCTTGTTTAATCGGTTTTAGCTTTGGATACGTATAAACCTCGATATAATCCACTTTACCGCTCGTATATTGCTCAATTTCTTTTCGAATGGTCTGTTTAATAATTTCTACGTGCTTCTCTCCGCTTTCAAGCAGCTGCAGAGCGCTTTGTAAACTCTTAAATAAAACAGGTGCCTCTTCTCTTTCTTTTTCTGTTAAATATACGTTACGAGAACTTTTAGCTAAGCCATCTGCTTCTCTCACCGTATCTACTGGTCTAAGCTCCACTGGGAAATTAAAGTCTTCAATTAAGCTATCTACTACAGCAACTTGCTGTGCATCTTTTTTACCAAAGTATGCACGATCTGGTGTTACAATGTGAAAAAGCTTTGTTAGTACCGTGGCTACTCCGTCAAAATGGCCGGGACGCTTCTGTCCACACAATACGTCTACACGATCTGTCACGGTTATAGCAACTGAATGGCTTGACTTATACATTTCCTCTACTGAAGGATAAAATAAATAGTCGACGTTAGCTTCTTTTGCCACGCGCTCATCGCGCTCAAAATCTCTTGGATACGTATCAAAATCTTCATTCGGCCCAAATTGAGTCGGGTTCACAAAAATACTTAGCGCCACTACTTCATTTTCTGTGCGGGCTGCTCCAAGTAAAGTAGCATGGCCTTCATGCAAATAGCCCATCGTCGGGACAAATCCAATTGAACGTCCAAGCTGCTTTTCTTTTTTCATCTCCTGCTGCATGTCTTTAATTGTTGTAATGACTTTCATCTTATTTTCCTCCGTACAGTGCCGTTAACTGCTCTTCTTTCATTGAAAAAGTATGTGCTTCTTTCGGAAACTCTCTTTTTTTCACTTCACTTACATATTGAGAAAGCCCCTGTAAAATAGGCTCATTTATTTTCGCAAATGACTGAACGAATTTTGGCACACGCTCTACTCCGTACGTTAATACATCGTGGTATACAAGTACTTGACCATCCGTATCAGCTCCTGCTCCAATTCCGATTGTTGGAATGCTCAAGCGTTCAGCTACTTGTTTTGCTACTTGTTTAGGAACACATTCTAATACAACAGCAATAGCTCCCGCCTGCTCACACTTGATCGCGTCTTGGATTAGCTGTTTAGCTTCTTTTGCTTCTTTTCCCTGCACTTTATAACCGCCCAGGACACCGACAGACTGAGGAGTTAACCCGAGATGTGCCACAACCGGAATACCAGCTTGCGTCAATTCTGAAATTGTATAAAGAACATCCTTTGCACCTTCTACTTTTAAAGCATGAGCTCCGCTTTCCTGCATAATGCGAGCAGCATTTTTCATCGTGTCTTCTTTCGACACGTGATAGGACATAAATGGCATGTCGGTGACGATAAATGTATCAGCAGCTCCTCTTTTAACCGCTTTTGTATGATGAATCATATCATCTACCGTTACAGGAATCGTAGAGTCATATCCTAAAACGACCATTCCTAGAGAATCGCCTACTAAAATCATGTCTACGCCTGCTTCCTCAGCGTACTTAGCTGACGGATAATCGTAGGCAGTCAGCATCACAATTGGTTCATTGTGCTGTTTCATACGTAAAAAATCTAATTTTGTTTTCACTAACTTTCTCCTCCTTCTCAGAGGAGATGAGCGCACGTCTGCACACAAAAAGTCCTTCTACCTATAAAAGGAAGAAGGACTTTGACAGACTTCATCTATAAAAAGCACACTTTACCTAATGTGCTTACCTACGCGTCATCCCTCTGTCCTAGTCCTTAATGGATCAAGGCAGATTTATTATCGTATTTAAAATAAAAAAACGAGTATCAAGTGAAGTTCTTGCGATACTACCTTGATACTCGTATTATAATAAAAATTTCTTTATTTTTCTACTATTTTTTAGCAGAGAGCTCAATATCTGCAGAATGAATTCGGTGTATAACTCCTTCATCATCTTCAATTAATAGAACGCCTTCATCTGTTATACCTTTTGCAAAGCCTTCAATGTTGGCTGTCATCGTGCGTGCTATAATTCGCTTGCCAATACTGATCGCATACGTTTCCCAAAGAACTTTAATTAAACCAAAGCCATTTTTTAAGTATTCTTCGTAAAGGGTTTCTAACTTTAAGAAAAACGCTTGCATCAAAGCCGCACGATTAATTTCTTCACCTTTTTCAATACGTAAAGATGTGGCAATATGTTTGATTTGTTCATTAAAATCCGTTTCCTGCTGATTCACATTGATGCCGATTCCAATGATGACTGAGTGAATCCGGTCAAAATCAGCCTGCATTTCTGTTAAAATCCCAACTAGCTTCTTCCCATTTAATAAAACGTCATTAGGCCATTTAATGTCTGGAGAAAGGTTCGTCACTTCTTGAATGGCCTGTACAACAGCCACTGCTGATAGTAGAGTCAGCTGAGGAGCCTGCTGCGGAGGGATAGAAGGACGCAGTATAATACTCATCCAGGCACCAGTATATTTTGGGGAATACCAAGCTCTATCAAGTCTTCCTCTCCCTGCCGTTTGCTCTTCAGCAACTACGACCGTTCCTTCTTTTGCTCCTTCTTGAGCGATTCGATGAGCAATTTTCTGAGTAGAATGCACGCTTTCCTCATAATGAATATACTGACCGATTTTTGTTGTTTGGAGCCCTAATAAAAGCTCGTTGCTGCTTACTTTGTTCGGCTTCCCTACAATGCGATAGCCTTTTTTACGAACAGCTTCAAGTTCATAGCCGTCTTTTCGCAGCTCTTCGATATGCTTCCATACAGCTGTTCTTGAACAGCCTAATAAATCGCTGATCTTTTGGCCGGAGACATAGTCCCCATCTGCGTTCGTAAACATTTCAAGCAGCGTTCTTCTTATATCTGACTGCAAGACTGCACCCACTTTCTTATTGAAGATTTCGTGTTCATTAACTCATTGTATAGAACTTTCTCCTCAATTTCTTTTAACAGTTGAGACACCCATGGACCACCCTTTTTACCTGTCCACACTAAAAGATCTTGACCATTTATATCTAAATCTTTTAAAGAATGAATAGGCAGCTCGCTATAGATGTAAAGAAGCTCATGTTCATTCATATGCTCATTGCTTCGAAGAAGTTGTAAAATACGATTCACGCTTACGCTGGCCTGCTCTCCAATTGTATACATGATGCGTTTTGACCATCCATTTTCCAAAACGTCTCGAAGGCCAATAGACTGAAGCTGAATATCTTTAATTTGCTTATTAGATAATTTCCAGCTTTTAAAAAATGCCTGCTTGTCTTGAATATCGAGTAGATGTACCAGAAGTGTCCATGACTCCGATACTCGCTGAAGCATCATCCAATCGTGTGCACAAACAGACCGGAATTTTTGCGGATCTACATTCAATTGGGGCAAGTAGCGATACAGCTCCGTATCTGCTACAAGTGCTAATGCTAAAGACGGACGCTTTCCGCTCAGCATTTTTTCGAATTCAACTGTAATGCGTTCAATAGAAACATGCCTCAGCAGTTCACCGTATTGCTGAATGGCTCTTTTAGTTTGATCAGACAGCGAAAACGCCAGCTGACTGACAAAGCGAACGGCTCTCATCATACGAAGAGCATCTTCATGAAAGCGTTCTTTAGCATTTCCGACAGTGCGAATCAGCTGATTTCGCAAATCTTCTCTTCCATTAAATGGATCAATGATTTCTCCTTTTGCATTCATAGCCATTGCATTGATTGTAAAATCGCGACGCTGCAAATCTTCTATCAGAGACGAAATAAACGTAACGGACGAGGGACGACGAAAATCATCATATTCTCCCTCAGAGCGAAAAGTGGTTACCTCATAGGTCTCGTTCTCATGGACAACGACAACCGTACCATGCTCGATTCCTACATGAATCGTCTTAGGAAAGAGTTCCATCACTTGTTCAGGCCTAGCCGACGTAGCGATATCAATATCTCCAATCGTGCGATTTAAAATGAGATCCCTGACCGCTCCTCCAACAAAATACGCTTCGTAACCGGCTGTCTCCAGTTTTTCAATAATATAAAGCGGATGAATGAACGGTTCTTTCATAACTTCCTCCATTCTTCAACCCTGTACCAATTTATAATAAAGTTTTTCATATTGACTCACAATCTCTGTTGAATGAAATTTATGATTAACTGCGCTTAGAGACGCTTCCCTCATTTGGTGATGCAGCTGTTCATTTTGAAGTAGCTGAATTGCTTTGCTCGCTGCCTCTTCGACGTCTCCCACTTCGCAAATATATCCTGTTTTTTCGTGTTCAATTACTTCGGGAATTCCGCCTGTATTTGTTCCGATGCATGGAACACCACAGGCCATAGCTTCTAAAAGCACAAGCCCAAAGCTTTCTTTTTCAGATAATAACAGTTTTAAATCGCTAATCGAATATAGTTCTGCTACATTTTCTTGTTTCCCAAGAAATAACACAGAATCTTGAAGATTTAACTCTCTTACTAATTGAGACACTACCGTCATTTCAGGGCCGTCTCCTACAAGGAGCAGCTTAGACTGAAGCTTTTTATTAATAATAGCAAATGTTTTGACTATATCTGTAACTCTTTTGACTTGACGAAAGTTTGAAATATGAATAACGACTTTTTCATTTTCTAATATGCCATACTCCGCTTTTAAATACTGCACTTCTTTTTTATGATAAACTCGTTCATCAATAAAATTATACATCGTTTCAATTTCTTTATCTGGACTAATCAAATGGTGAGTTTGATCAACAAGTGACTGAGATACAGCCGTCACTGCATCTGATTTCTCAATTCCAAATTTAATTAAATCTTTTAACGATGGATCCTCTCCTAGAACCGTAATGTCTGTCCCATGAAGAGTCGTCACAATTTTCACTTCGTGCTCCACCATTTGTTTAGCTAAAATCCCGCAAACGGCATGGGGGATTGCATAGTGCGTATGAATAATGTCAAGCTTTTCTCTTTTAGCCACTTCAGCCATTTTACTGGATAAAGCCAAATCATACGGAGGGTATTTAAAGACGGAGTACTGATTTACATCTACTTCGTGAAAATAAATATTTGGATATACTTTCGTCAATCTAAAAGGCATGCTAGAGGAAATAAAATGAATTTCGTGCCCTTTTTCAGCCAGCAGCTTCCCTAGCTCCGTTGCTACCACTCCTGAACCTCCAACGGAAGCATAACATGTAATACCAATTTTTAACTTCATTTATTTTCCACCTACTAAATCGTCGTACATCAAAATCGGTTTTTTAGATAAAAAACCTTCACCGTATGCTACCCCGACTTCTTTGCCAAATAATCGCTCTCTGCTCTCTACCGTTTCAATATATCCGTTTACCAGCGGCGTATCAAACGTATCTGCTGTTTTTATAAATTGACTTTCATAAGCCTCTAGACTAGCTACTTTCTTTTGAAACGTGCTTGATACATCTACGATAAAATCTGGCTTATGAAATCCATTTATCATATAGAAATAAAGAGACTCAGCACGATGAGCTTTTTGCTTTTTATAATCGATATAATTTTTAACGCCAGCGGAAAACATGGCCTCTTCTACAAGCTTTGCACAATTTCCATGATCAGGATGACGATCTTCAAAGTAAGGAGCAAATATAATCCTTGGTTGATACGTGCGAATGACTGATGCTATTTCAGCTATATACTCTGCCTTTAAAACCAAACCTCTGTCTGGCAAATGCAGATGAATTCGCTCATGAACACCTAAGACATCAGCAGCTTTGGACGCTTCTTGTTTTCGAATTTCAACCGTTCCATTTGAAGAAAGTTCAGCTTGCGTCAAATCGCAAATAACTACCTTCAAACCTTGTTCACTCATTCTTGCAATGGTTCCACCCATGCCGATTTCTACATCATCGGCATGAGCACCAAAGGCAAGGATATCTATTGTTTCTTTCATTATCTTCACCCTATTTTTTTATAATTGAACGCCAATGCAAATCGCCTCGTTCAAGTCCATGAATTAAAATCTCTGCTGTTCCCATATTCGTTGCAAGAGGAACCGCATAGACGTCACATAGGCGCATCAGAGCTGAAATATCAGGTTCATGAGGCTGAGCTGTTAACGGATCGCGGAAAAAAATAACCATATCCATTTCATTTTGAGCAATTAAAGCTCCTATCTCCTGATCTCCTCCAAGCGGTCCTGATTGAAAGCGGTGAACCTTCAAACCTGTTGCTTCTGAGATACGCGTTCCTGTTGTTCCTGTTGCGAACAGCGAATGTTCCTGTAAAATCGCTTGATAGGCTGTTGTGAATTGGACCATATCATTTTTCTTTTTATCATGTGCAATTAAGGCGATTTTCATTTTTCTCGCTCCTTAGTCAATAATATTTTCTAATCCATATACAAGGGTGTCTACGTTCATAACTGTATCAACAGCTAGCTTCACACCTGACATAAAAGAAGCACGGTTGTATGAATCATGACGGATTTTTAATGTTTGTCCAAATCCTCCGAACATCACTTCTTGGTGAGCAATCAGCCCTGGCAGGCGTACGCTATGTAGGCGGATTCCTTCATAATCTGCACCGCGCGCCCCTTCTAGCAATTCTTTTTCCTCAGGGTGACCCTGTTTTTTTGCTTCACGAACTTCACTGATAAGCTCCGCTGTTTTTAAGCCTGTTCCTGATGGTGCATCTAACTTTTGATCGTGATGCATTTCAATAATTTCAACATCATCAAAGTATTTAGCTGCCATTTGTGAAAACTTCATCATTAAAATAGCGCCAATCGCAAAATTAGGTGCAATGATACAGCCAAGTTCCTTCTCTTCAGCAAGCTGCTTTAATTCTTTTAAATCTTCTTCTGAAAAGCCAGTTGTTCCTACAACAGGTCTTACTCCATATGTTAGGGCTGTTTTAGTATGAACGCGCCCAATTTCAGGTGTTGTCAAGTCAACTAAAACATCTGCCTTAACGTCTTGAAAACATTTCTCAATATCCGTGTAGATTGGTGCTTGTACATTTGGCATTCCTTCAATATCACTTATGTATTTTCCTTCATTGATACGATCTACCGCTGCTACTAATTCAAAATGCTCTGTTTCTTCTATTAATAATACAGCTTCTTTTCCCATACGACCTCTTGGTCCTGCAAGTACAATTCGAATTTTGTCCATTCTTTTTCTCTCCTTAGTCTTCTTTTTTCGTCCAGCGATCTTTGTCACGCGTATTAAATTTATTCATAACGCGATCATGCGCTTCTTGTAAATCGATATTTAATGAATTTGCAAAGCAAATTAATACAAATAAAATGTCGCCCATTTCTTCTTCGACCGTACGTTCTGCTTCAGTCGTTTTCTTCGGCTTTTCACCATAATAGTGGTTAATTTCGCGCGATAATTCGCCCACTTCTTCCGACATGCGCGCAAGCATAGCAAGAGGACTAAAATATCCTTCTTTAAATTGGCTAATATATGCATCAACTTCTTGCTGCATTTGCTCCATCGTTTTTTTTGACATCTTTTTATTTCACCTCTTTTAGAAGTACACTCAGCTTACTATTATAACATCTTTACTTCAAATTATTTAGTGTAATTACTTCTTCTTACCAAGCCTTTATCAGATGCTCTTTCACAATATTCCTCACGTTTCCCTTAATTCTCAAAAATCTGTCTATATTTTACGAATTGAGGATACTACTAATACATAGCACTAGAAGAAACATCATCACTTTTTACTATTTTCAAAAATCTTTTCGATAGTTATTTACGAAATGAAATATATTCCTTTATGATAAGGTAGTGCAAAAACGGTCATAGGAGGTTTGTAAGTATGAAAGGTCTCAGATTAAAAAATATTATTTTTATACTGCTTGGTGCTGCCATATTTGCGTTTGGACTTGTTAATTTTAACATGCAAAACAATTTAGCTGAAGGTGGATTCACAGGCATTACCCTGCTTTTATTTTTCTTATTTAACATTGATCCCTCTTATTCTAACTTAGTGTTAAATATTCCTTTGTTTTTTGTAGGGTGGAAACTATTAGGGAGAACAGCATTTATTTATACCATGCTCGGAGTCGTTAGCTTATCGCTATTTTTATGGATATTTCAGCGCTTCCCAGTGAATATGCCCCTGCGTCATGATATGACTCTAGCAGCTCTTTTTGCCGGTGTTTTTATTGGAGTGGGTCTTGGCATTATTTTCAGGTTTGGAGGAACAACAGGAGGAGTCGATATCATCGCACGTGTTGTTCAAAAATATATCGGGTGGAATATGGGGAAAACGATGTTTCTTTTTGACTTTATTGTGATTAGTGCGTCTCTCATTTATTTATCCTACCGAGAAGCTATGTACACACTTGTTGCAGTCTTTGTCGCTGCACGGGTTATTGACTTTATGCAAGACGGCGCGTATGCCGCCAAAGGAGCAACGATCATTTCAAATCATAACGAAGCCATATCAGATAAAATTATGAAAGAAATGGATCGAGGCGTGACGATTTTAAAAGGACAAGGTTCTTTTTCTAAGCAAGATACCAACGTGCTATACTGCGTGGTTAGTAAAAATGAAATTTTCCGTTTAAAGCAAGTTATTACTTCTGTAGATCCACACGCATTCGTTGCAGTTACGGATGTGCATGATGTCTTAGGCGAAGGATTTACCCTTGATGAAAATAAAAAACCGCTTGAAAGATAAAAAAATACCGCTAATGCGGTATTTTTTTAGTCGTCGTTATTCATTCCTGTATAAATCATGATTAAACGAACCAACTCAAGAACTGCTACTGCTGCAGCTGCTACGTATGTTAAAGCCGCTGCGTTAAGCACTTTACGCGTCTCGCGCTCTTCGTCATTTCGAATCGCTCCGACTGAGACGATTTGCGTCATCGCTCGGCTTGAAGCATTAAATTCAACAGGCAGTGTTACAACTTGGAATACGACCGCTGCTGCCATAAAAACAATACCTAACAATAGCAACGGCTTAATCGACGCAATAATTCCAATCATAATTAAAATCCAAGAAGCGTTTGATCCAAGGCTTGCCACCGGCACAAGCGAGTGGCGAAGACGTAAAAACGAATAGTTTTCTTTGTCTTGAATCGCGTGGCCCACTTCGTGAGCCGCAACGGCAGCGCCCGCGACAGACGTTCCGTAATAGTTGTCTTCTGATAAACGAATTACTTTTGAACGAGGATCGTAGTGATCCGATAAAAATCCGCCTACAGGCTCTACGTGAACGTTGTACAACCCGTTTTCATCCAAAATTTTTCTTGCCACTTCTGCGCCTGTCATTCCTGATGAGTTGCTTACTTGTGAATATTTTTTGTAAGCACTTCTCACCTTAAACTGTGCCCAAATTGGCACAAGGATAATAATGAGAAAATAAATCAAAAAGCTCATTTACCCACACCTTTCATTATGTGTTTGACTACTCTTTTATTTTAGACAATTCTGCGCTTTTACGTCAATCATTACGCCCTCTAGCTGACTTTCTTTTCTGGTCAGCAAAATATTTTCGCGCTCCTACATAAAAAAGTGTAGCAATAATAATACTTCCGGTGGTAATTGTAACCCAAATAAAAGACGGGTCTGTACGATTTTCTTTTACTTGTTCAAAAAAGTCTTTTAAGTTTTGTTCCATTTGGTTAAACTGCTCATCGTTAATCTCACTTAGCGTTCCTTCAGTTTGTAAAAAGTGAACGTCCGCGCTCACACGCTGTACGTAGGGAGACGACACGTCTACCTGCGCGCTCGGTAAGATCATATCATATTCCTTCAAAAATTGCTTAAGCTGCGCTTCATAAGCCGATTGTTCTCCTTTTACCGCTTCATTTCGCATCTCTTTAAATGTGGCTAGCATACTGCCTTCGAGCTCAGTCCACATAGGCTGATGCTTGCTGTGCAGCGCATCGACTAACAATCGAAATTGAGTAGCTTTTTGAAGACGTTCTTCATCACTGGAATCAGAAGATAAAAGAGACCTTTCTACCTGTTCATAACAAAGAGTTAAAATACGTATATCTTCGGCCGATACGCCCAAAGAAGCTGTATTGAGACTGGTAAATTCATTCGAAAAGTTTCTGAACAAATGTTGGGCTGCTTTATACTCCTTTTGCTCTACAAGCGATAGCGTTTGATCAGATAAGTTATCAAGCTTTTCCCACTGCCCTTCAGCTGCATGTACAGTAGTCGTATATGCAAAGAAAAGTACGAGCAATATTCCTACTATTCTTCCTTTCATTCTCGTCCCTCCTCTAACCTCTACTAAAACTTATGAGAAAGAGGACAAGAGTAGACCTATTTTCAAAAGGAAGTTTTAAACTTACTATTCATTCATCGGAGTGATAAAGTTTTGCGTATAATATTTCTCATATACACCTACACCAAGACGCGTAAACTCTTTATTGAGTAAAGCCTTACGATGTCCCTCACTATTAAGCCACCCTTCAACCGCAGCGATTCCATCCTGATAATTCGAGGCAATATTTTCGCCCGCGATACGGTATACTACATCACCTTTTTGCAGACGGTTGCCTAAATCACCTTGTGCTGGTGAAACGTGAGAGAAATAGTTTAAGTCGCTCATTTCTTTGCTGTGTAAATAAGCTACTCCGGCAGTGGCTTCGTCCCAAGCTAAAGGTGACAGCTGAAACCGGTCTCGAATTACATTTGTAATATCGATAATTTGCTGCTCTTCTCCTTCTTGGACACTTTTCCACTCCTCCGATGTCAATGACGGAGCTGTGGGAAGTTCGCCGCGATAAACAATTTCGTACGGACGCTGTTTTAATAGCGTCTCCATGTCCATAATTCGAATACTTGAGATTGTATTAAGGAACTGATCAAAATATAGTTGGACGTATACATCTCCATATTTAATAATAGGACGCATTTTCATATCCTCTTCACTCAGGCGAAATCGGTATTCATTTCCGTCTTTTTGAAGCGTGAGTTCGGATGAAAGTGAAACTCTTTTTTCTACTTCCTCTCGCTTCTCGCCAATCTCAAAAGGATCTGTATTTGTTTTTGAGCCAATGACGTATACAGATACGACTTGATTATTTTCTACTCCTACCTGCGCATACGTTTGACGATTCTTTTTGTAAATCCACCAGTCATAGCCATATGCAGAAGAATCAATACGATCCGGCTCTCCAAGCATTCCAATTAACTGTTCTGAATGATCTCCAATGAGCCTCATCATATTTTCACTTTGTTTTTCATAAGAAGCCACTTCTTGTGTGGGCTGACTTTTGGAATCCGTTTGGTTTTGCTCAATATTTTGACCCGTTAGATATTTTTCTAGCTGAGGTAAATAATCCTCCGCGTATACAAATGCCACTATTAATACGAGAATAAAAATAACTTTTTTCAGCTTTTCTTCCTCTCCTTACACCTGTTTTCTTTACCTGTTTAACTTATTTTTATCTCTATTATACATCCATTCAAAAAAAAATAGCTATCGGTATGAAGGAAACAAAAGAAAAAGCCAACTATTTACGAATATACTGCAAACAGTTGGCTTTCGCTTTTTAATGCGTTTGTTGTGAAATATCTGAGAGCGCTTCTCCTGCACGTTCATTTGCATAGCGAAACGTTGATAAATCACCTAGCGATACAATCCCTACTAGCTTTTGATTTTCCACAACGGGAAGACGACGGATTTGATATTGAGCCATAAGCTTAGAAGCTTCTTCTACAGAGGCTTCCGCTGTAATAGTTATAAGCTCTTCACTCATAACATCCGTTACTTTACTTGAATTTGGCTTCTTTTCTGCAATGCCTTTGATAACTAAGTCTCGATCTGTAATCATTCCTACTAGCTGATCTTTATCGACAATTGGAATTGCTCCTACATTCCATTCCTTCATTTTCACTGCTACTTCATATACGTTATCAAGCGTGGTGCATGTTTCCGTATCAGCTGTCATTACCTCTTGTACAGTTTTCATTGTTTTATCCTCCTTTACATCGTGTGTTCGTTTTATAGTGTGACCAACTTTTTAGTAAACTTTCGTATTTAAAACGTTTAAATAAAAATAGATAACGTTTACATTTTTCCTTATTAGATATTGCAAGTTTTATCCATTCGGCTTATGATTTAGTTGGGGTATATCTGTTTTGGGAGGGAGTTCATATGAAATTTGAATATGCAAAATTTGATTCATTAAAGGTTGATTTAGATTTATTAGATGAGATTATGCATCAATTTGGTCTGGTCCGCGCCGGACAATGGGATTATGAACGCGTCACGTACGATCGAAAATTCGAGTTTCAGCGAGATACCTTCTATTTGCGAGTCCAAGGACATGCTATTTCAGGCGACGTAGGGGGCAGGCATGCTGTTATTCATCTTATGACACCTCTACTAGGCAAACATTATTATCCTCACGGTGTAGAATATGGTGACGGCGAATACTTTCCGCCATCCCTTGTAGAACAGTGTGAAAAGATATTAACACAAATCAAATCACAGCTTGAAACCGTTCAGCTATAGAATTGGAAAAAGCGCAGTAATCACACTGCGCTTTTTTTAATTCAAAGGAGGAGTAGACGGAAATTCCTTTGGTTTTATATCTTGAGGCTCAGTAAAATCGGGCATGTACGTATCTTTCTCTCGTTCTTTTCGAGCCCACTGAAAAAAAATAAAGCCTAAAACCGTTCCATACACAATTTCTTGAATGATCTTCATAATAACGCCGCCTAGCTGCTGATCTTCCACGGGCGGCAGCGTATTAAACATCTCGGGAGCAAGCTGCCCTAAACTTGCAATCATAGAAGGCGGTACACAAAGGGAAAGAGCTTGTACCCAAGCGCTTGAGTCTGTATACGTCGCATATAAAGAATGATTTGCAAAAATAATCAGCGCGCACGCTGGAGTAAGGAGTACGCCATCTGCAAAAATGTATCCAAGCTTTTTTAAAGAACTTAGCGTCTGTTCTTCTTCTAGCTGATTAACGAGTGGCCACCACATGCAAAATGCAGCGATAAATAATACAACACTCACGATTCCGTGGAGCATCATATCCGTTTTAATAAAATCAAAAAGCAGCGGAATATGATACAAAGAGAATAACCCATTGAATAACAGTAGCGCAATTAAGGGCTTTGTAAAGAATTTAAAAATAGGTTTAACCCCTCTTACATAAATAACAGAACGAGCTAACCACGCCGGAATTCCTAAAATAAAAAGCGGAGGAATCACCAAGTAAACGATTGCCATTTGCGTCATATGAGCACTAAACATAAAATGCCCTAGTAAATCTACAGGTCCTCCTTTACATATATATAAAAGAACCATGCTGATAACAAAATACGCTTTTGTTTTTCTGTTTACGGCCACCGCTCCTATAAAATTCCTTCTCCATCTAGCAACGATGAAAAAATATAAGACGGTCACCAGACAAATGGTTAAAAAATAGTAAGGACTCCAAAGTGCTTCAAAACCAAACATCTGCAAATTGTTAATCAACATCTATTCCTCCTTCTACAGATGATGAAAAGGACTGGCGCATGCCAGCCCTTTTCTTTACCACCAAATAATGGTTACAAAAGCTAAAATGGTTAAAAGAGCTACCAATACGCCTGAATACAAGAAAAATGCTGGTATGGTATGTCCTTTGTGGTTCATATGCATGAAATAATAAAGTTGAAAGATGACTTGAACAACGGCCAAGAGCACAATCACCGGCATAATGTACCATCCGCTAAACTCTTGATAAACCGCAAAAAAAGCAATTAGCGTTAGAAACAACATCATCCCAAAAGAGATAACTTGCATTTTCATATCTTCTGCGTTTCTTTTTTTACGATAATCTAAATTGAGCCTTGGGTTATCTGAGTTTGATTGATTTGTCGTCATCAGCTTATCCCACCATTCCCATTAAATATACAACCGTGAAAATAAAGACCCACACAACATCGATAAAGTGCCAGTATAAACTTGCGACATAATATTTAGGAGCGTTATATAAGTTTAACCCCCGCTTTGCATTTCGAATCATCAAAGAACCAATCCAAAGCAATCCGAACGTTACGTGAGCTCCGTGGGTCCCAACCAGCGCGTAGAAAGAAGAACCGAATGCGCTGCTTGTAAACGTATGCCCTTCATGAACATAATGCCTGAACTCATAAATTTCTAGCCCTAAAAACGCTAAACCTAAAAGCCACGTAACGCCTAACCATAGCTGCATCTTTTTAAATTCAAAATTTTTCATATGATACATAGCATATACGCTTGTTAGTGAACTTGTTAATAAAATCATGGTGGCTGCAAAAACAAGCTTAATATCAAACAATTCTTCTGGCTTAGGTCCTGACATCGTTGAATTACGTAAAGCTAAATAAGTAGCAAAAAGTGAAGCAAACAAAACCGTCTCTCCGCCTAAAAAGAGCCAAAAGCCAGTAAATTTATTTTTCCCTTCAAGCGTTGCTTTTTCAGGCGAAGCAGGGAAAGTTTCAGCAGTTAGCTTTTGTTCAGTCTCCATTACATCTTCGCCTCCTTGTCATCATCAACTAAGTCTTCTTTGTGAATATGGAAGCCGTGATCATCAATCCATGAACGGAAGAACATTGATAAAAACATGACGATCATTCCGATAATCCCTACAATATCTCCCCACGCATGATCATTTCGATACAAAAAGCCCATCCCTGCAATAAACATTCCAAGCGATATCATAAATGGAATAAACGACGAGTTTGGCATATGAATATCACCAAGAGGTTCGGCTGGCGTCATTTCTTTATTTCCTGCCATTTTTTCAATCCAATATGCATCTAACCCGCGTACAAGCGGCGTTTGTTTAAAGTTATACTCTGGAGGCGGAGATGAAATAGCCCATTCTAATGTACGTCCGTCTCCCCAAGGGTCTCCTCCTACCCTTTGTCCTTTGGCAGTTGTTTTTATAATATTAACCAGTAAAATGAGCGTAGCAACCGCCATGAAAGCAGCTCCTGATGAACTGATTGCATTCCCAAGGTCGAGACCTTGATTAGGCAAGAACGTCCATACGCGGCGAGGCATCCCCATTAGGCCTAAGAAATGCTGAATAAAGAACGTTAAGTGGAAACCAATCAAAAAGAGCCAGAACGTTGCTTTGCTTAACTTTTCATCTAACATCTTCCCAAACATTTTTGGCCACCAGTATGTGACACCTGCTAATATAGCGTATACGACACCGCCTACGATAACGTAATGGAAGTGGGCAACGATAAAATAAGAATCTTGAAATTGATAATCTGCAGGTGCTACAGCTGCCATAACTCCTGTTACTCCCCCGATAACAAACGATGGAATAAAGGCGACAGCATACAGCATTGGAGACGTAAACTCAATACTTCCTCCCCAAAGCGTAAACAGCCAGTTAAAAATTTTAATTCCAGTTGGAACGGCGATAGCCATCGTAGCGACAGCAAAAATGGCATTTGCAATTGGACCAAGTCCGGTTGTAAACATGTGGTGAGCCCACACCATGAACCCTAAAAATCCGATTAATACGGTAGCAAAAACCATCGACGAGTACCCGAATAATCTCTTTCTTGAAAAAGTAGGTAAAATTTCAGAGAAAACACCAAACGCTGGAAGAATTAAAATATATACTTCCGGATGACCGAATATCCAGAAAAGATGTTCCCAGATAATGGTGTTCCCACCCATTGTGGCGTCAAAAAAGTTTCCCCCGAATAAGCGGTCAAAAATCATTAAGAACAATCCAACCGTTAGCGCTGGAAACGCAAACAAAATAAGAGCTGATGCAACAAACGTCGTCCACGTAAACAGCGGCATACGCATATAAGTCATACCTGGCGCCCTCATGTTAATGATTGTCACGAGAAAGTTGATACCTGAAATCAATGTCCCGGCTCCGGAAATCTGCAAACCTATCGCATAAAAATCAATTCCGTGACCAGGTGATGCAATAGACAGCGAAGCATATGATGTCCACCCTGCATCAGGTGCTCCTCCTAAAAACCAGCTTAGATTTAAAAAGAGTCCCCCAAAGGCAAACAACCAAAAACCTAACAAATTTAAAAATGGAAATGCTACATCTCGAGCTCCAATTTGCAGCGGAACAACTGCATTCATCATGGCAAAAAGAAGCGGCATTGCGGCTAAGAAAATCATTGTTGTTCCATGCATTGTTAAAATTTCATTATACGTTCCTGCACTAACAAAGTCATTGCTTGGTATAGCCAGCTGAATACGTATAAATAGCGCTTCCACTCCTCCGACTAGAAAAAAGATACCGCCGGCGATTAAATAAAGAATGGCGATTTTCTTATGGTCAACGGTTGTCATAAAATCCCAAATTGTTCCACCTACACCCTTCTTTTGACTGAGTGTACTCATCGCTAAACCTCCCCTTTTAAAAACGACTGGACGTTTATTTTTCTTTTAAACTCATTAAATAGTCTGCTAGCTCATTCACTTGTTCATCTGTTAAGTCAGGATATGTACCACTCATCTTATTACCCGGCTTAACTTTTTCAGGGTCTTTTAACCATTTTTTGATATTTTCCTTGTTGTGAGGAAGCACCCCAGCTACACGCTCACGTTCAGAAAAACCGGCTAAGTTTGGTGCTTGACGAGCTTGCTCTGGACGATTGTCTTTGACGTCAACAGCATGACATCCGATACAGCTTTCATTAAAGACCTCTTGACCAGCTTTTGCGGATGCTGTTTCTACATCAGGCTTTGCCTTTTTCAAATCTTTTGCCCACGTATCAAATTCATCGCTTGATACAGCCCGTACTTTAAAGTCCATAAGAGAATGAGATGGACCGCAAAGCTCAGCACATTTTCCGTAGAAAACCCCGTTAGCTTCCTTCGATTTCTTAGAATCAAACACTAGCCAGAATTTATTATCATTTTCTGTGTTAGCATCGAGCTTTCCTCCAACTGAAGGAATCCAGAATGAGTGCTTGACGTCAGAAGCTTTAATGTTAAAGTAGACTTTTTTATCCGTTGGAACAACTAGATCTTGCGATGTAATAATTTTTTGATTAGGATACTCAAATTCCCACCAGTACAAGTTAGCGCGCACATTTACTACGACAGCATCTTTGTCCTTCATTCCTTTTACATCCGCTAGCTTAAATGTTGAGATAACCGTTGGAACAGTCAAAATAATCAGCAGCAAGATAGGAATCACTGTCCATATAATTTCTAACTTTCTGCTTCCCTCTACTTGCTTTGGAATCACATTTTCTTCGCCTTTACGACGACGAAAGCGCAGAATAACAAATATAAAGATAATGGTGACAACAATAATAACTAAAACCATGATGGCTGTACTAAGCAGCATAAGCGAATATTGTTCTTCAGCTACCTCACCTGCAGGCTTAAGTGTCGACAAAAACGGTTTTCCACAGGCCGATAACACGAATGCAAGCAACGTAAATAACGACAAAACACGAAAGTTCAATCGCCATTTTTTCATACCATTCCCCAACCTCTCTTTCATTGACGTGATTTCATCTATGCCCTCTTGAGCATAAAACTTATTCCTTCTATAATGAATTCTACATGTAGAAGAAATCCCCCTTGTGCAGTGTCGCATTCAGTGAAAGATTTTATCTAGGCAAAAAGCGTTGCGACAATCATTGAGACAAATAAAATAGTTAAATAGTTTAGTGAGTAGACAAACATCATGCTAGCCCACTTTGTGTCTTCTTGTTTATTGTATTGAGCAAATCCTAAAAATAGCCATCCTATGTTTAAAACAGTGGCCAAAATTAGAAATGGAGTGCCTAATTGGTATAAATAAAGAGGTAATGGCAACAAACAAGCAATCCAAATGAGAATCTGTCGTTTTGTCAGCTCAAACCCGTGTACAACAGGCAACATAGGGATTCCCGCTGCCCGGTATTCTTCACATCTTCGCATAGCAAGAGCTAGAAAATGAGGGGGCTGCCAAATAAACATGATTAAAAATAATACCCAAGCCACTACATGTAAATTGGGATCGATAGCGGCCCATCCAATTAAAGGCGGGACAGCTCCTGATATACTTCCGATTACTGTATTAATTGTGTATAGTCTTTTGGACCACATGGTGTAAAGAACTACATATGTAAGTATTCCTGCTAATCCAATGAGAGCGGCTACTGAAGAAACAACTAGTAGCATAAGCAAGCCGGTTAACGTAAAACCGATTCCAATCCCAAGGACCGTCAAAGGTGTAAAACTCCCTGTCACTGTAGGTCGTCCCTTTGTTCGTTCCATTAGAGGGTCAATGTCACGATCTATGTAATTGTTCAAACTGCATGAACCGGCGATGATAAGTGAAGAACCTATTAAAGTAAAAAATGCTTTATCCAGGTTTTCTAAGAAGTGTTGTTCGTTGAAGAAAAGAGCTAGCCAAAAACCAGTAAAGGTGGTGATGAAATTCGAGTTGACTATTCCAATTTTAATCGTAGCTAAAAAATCTGACCAAACGGAACTATTTTCGCTTACATGAGCTGTGTTAGGCGATGCAGAAAGCGTTGAATCTTCCACCATTTTTGAATCTTCCATGGCGCTTCCTCCTTTACTCATCCACAGACTTTTATCTATCTAGTAAATAAAGAGTCTACAAATGAAGGCGTTTTCAACATATTTTTACAAAAATCTCCTCTTTGTTCAAAAAGAAGTCATATTCCTCTCACCAAAGCTACTTAAAAGCTTCACATGTAAACGGTAAAATAGTAGAGAAATATCTATTTCTCATGTTTATTAAACCATATTTTGCCGTTACTTTGTGAAGAATTCATGAAAAAAATATGGATTTTTTTTGTCATGAGCTAAATGCATGTCCCTGTCACTTGTTAAAAGATATTTGTGCAAGTAAAATAGTTTTTTGTACGGTACCTTTTACATATCTGCAGAGTCAAACTCATGAATAAACCTTACACTTTCTACCATTATAACAAATTCAATCAAGTTTATGGAGAATAAATGAAATTTATGTTTAATATACAAAAAGATTAGGATAAATTGTTTAGCTCGTTATATTACTTACTTTGCTTTTAGGATGGTGATTATTGTGCGACTTGGATTAAAATTTTTATCCGTTGTGACGAGCATGGCCATGTTACTTATTCTGCTTGGCGGTGCCCTTGTCACGAAAACTGGTTCAGCAGACGGGTGCGGAGATTCTTGGCCTCTGTGTAATGGACAGCTCATTCCTGACCCTTTAACATTTGAAACCGTTGTTGAATTAAGCCACCGCTTAGTTTCTGGCGTGTCAGGCTTTCTTGTGCTCGCTTTATGCGTATGGGCATGGATTTCACTAGGGCATATAAAAGAAGTTAGACCTTTAGCGTTTATCTCTTTTTTCTTCCTAGTACTGCAAGCATTAATTGGGGCCGCTGCCGTTATGTGGGGACAATCAGATGCAGTGCTTGCTCTTCATTTTGGTATTTCTCTTATTTCGTTTGCTTCTGTGCTGCTGTTAACACTTATTATCTTTGAAGTGGATCAAAAGCTCGACGCAACTAATATGCAGCTAGGCTCTAAAATGAAAAAACATATTTACGGGGTTATCTTGTACACATATGCCGTTGTGTACACGGGCGCGCTTGTTCGCCATAAAGAAGCTAGCTTAGCTTGTCCAGACGTTCCATTTTGTTCAAACGGAAACGGTTGGCTGCCTGTTGATTTGAATCAGTGGATTCAAATGGGACATCGATTCGCTGCTGTTTTAACGTTTGTATGGATTTTAGCCGCCTTTATCCATGCAGTTAAATATTATCGCCATCAAAAAAATATTTTTTACGGATGGTTAGCTGCTCTCATTCTAGTTACTTTTCAGGCGGTTTCCGGTATGCTTGTTGTTGTCACACGTTTGCAGCTAGAGCTCGCGCTTGCTCATTCTTTAATTATCTCTTTCCTATTCGGTGTATTAAGCTACTTAACCTTACTTGCAACGCGCCATACACATAATTGATCAAAAAAGGTACGAGCTCAGAGCTCGCACCTTTTTTGATCAGCTTTCTAATTCAATTAATAAATCTCCCGGCTGAATGCCATCTCCACTCGACACGTGTACTTGTTTAATCACGCCGTCAAATGGTGCTTGCACGGTTGTTTCCATTTTCATTGCTTCTGTGATCATTAAGTGATCACCTTTTGAGACTTTATCGCCTTTTTCTACTACTACTCGAATAACGGTTCCAGGCATTGAAGCGCCGATGTGGGCCGGATTTGCTTGATCGGCTTTTTGTTTTGCCGTAACGGTTGTTTTAACACTTTCGTCTTTAATCACGACTTCACGAGGCTGACCGTTCAATTCAAAGTATACTGCTCGCGTACCGTCTGCCTGCGGTTCTCCAATGGATACAAGGCGAACAATTAAGGTTTTTCCTTTTTCAATCTCAATTTCAACCTCTTCTCCTAAACGCATGCCGTATAGGAAAGTCGGGGTATCAAGAACAGAAATGTCCCCGTATTGTTCGACTGCTTTGTGATAATCCATAAATACTTTTGGATACAGCGCATAAGCAATGGCATCAAAACTCGTTACTTGACGATTTAAGTCTTTAAACAGCTTTTCTTTCACTGCATCAAAGTCCACATCTTCTAACAGTTCTCCAGGACGAACTGTAATAGGTTTTCTGCCTTTTAGAATGATGCGCTGAAGCTCTTTAGGGAATCCCCCGTGAGGCTGTCCTAAATACCCTTCAAACAATTCAATAACTGAATCCGGGAAGTCAAGCGTTTCACCGCGCTCAAACAGCGTTTCTTCTGTCAAGTTGTTTTGAACCATAAACAATGCCATATCTCCAACTACTTTTGATGATGGCGTAACTTTTACAATATCACCAAATAACAAATTCACGCGTGAATACATATCTTTTACTTCATCCCAGCGGTTTCCTAAACCAACTGCTTTTGCTTGTTGCTGTAAGTTGCTATATTGACCGCCTGGCATTTCATGCACATATACTTCTGTATGAGGAGCGTTCATGCCGCTTTCGAAGTCTTGGTAATATTTTCGCACGTCTTCCCAATAGTAAGAAAGCTCTTCTAGATTTTTAATATCTAGATTTGGTCTGCGGTCCGCACCTTCTAATGCGTAATAAAGAGAGTTAGCACTTGGCTGAGACGTTAAGCCTGCCATTGAGCTTACGGCTACGTCTACAATGTCTACACCTGCTTCAATTGCTTTTGCATACGTGTATACACCGTTTCCGCTTGTATCATGCGTATGAAGGTGGATTGGAATATTAACCGTTTCTTTTAGAGCCGATACTAAATCATAAGCTGCCTGTGGTTTTAAAAGGCCCGCCATATCTTTAATGCCCAGGATATGTGCTCCAGATTGCTCAAGCTCTTTTGCTAAGTTCTTGTAGTAATCCAAATCATACTTACGGCGCGTCGGATCTAAAATATCACCTGTATAACACATTGCTGCTTCTGCAATCTTTCCTGTTTGACGAACGGAGTCAATTGCAAGAGTCATTCCTTGCACCCAGTTTAAGCTGTCAAAGATACGGAAAACATCAATACCTGCATAAGCTGATTTTTCAACAAATTCTTTAATTACATTATCAGGATAGTTTTTATATCCAACCGCATTTGACGCGCGAAGAAGCATTTGGAAAAGAACGTTTGGCGCTTGTTGACGTAAAGTAAGCAAGCGATCCCACGGATCTTCTTTTAAGAATCGATAAGCGACATCAAACGTTGCTCCCCCCCACATTTCCATAGAAAATAAATCTGGAAGCAAGCGTGCAGTTGGGTTAGCTACTTGTTTTAAGTCATTTGTACGAATACGCGTTGCTAAAAGAGACTGATGGCCATCACGGAAGGTTGTATCCGTTAATAGCACTTCCTTGCGTTCTTTCACCCAATTTACTAGCCCTTCAGCGCCTTTTTCATCTAAAATCTGCTTTGTTCCGTTTTGAATTGGTTTGCTTATATCCACACTAGGAACGCGCGGTTTTGTAAAGATTGGCTTTTTCTTTTCCGATACACCTGGGAATCCGTTTACCGTAACATTCCCAATGTATGTAAGCATTTTAGTTCCGCGGTCTTTTCGCTTCGGGAAAACAAAAAGTTCAGGCGTTGTATCAATAAATGATGTATCATAAGCACCTGTTAAGAACTTATCATGCTTCACTACATTTTCAAGGAACGGAATATTGGTTTTAATTCCACGAATACGAAATTCTTTTAAGTTCCGTACCATTTTTGATGCGGCTTGATCGAATGTTAATGCCCATGTTGTTACTTTTACTAACAGTGAATCATAATAAGGCGTAATTACAGCACCTTGGAAACTGTTTCCCGTATCTAAACGTACGCCAAAACCGCCACCAGAACGATAAGCCATAATCTTACCCGTATCCGGCATAAAATTGTTTAACGGATCTTCTGTCGTTACACGAGATTGAATCGCATATCCATGTACGTGAATTTGATCTTGTGCAGGAATGGATACTTCCTTGCTGTGAAGCGCGTAGCCGTCTGCAATTAAAATTTGCGATTGAACGATATCAATACCTGTAATCATTTCAGTAATTGTGTGCTCTACTTGAACACGTGGATTTACTTCAATAAAATAAAAATCGTTTCCTGATACTAAAAATTCTACTGTACCAGCATTTATGTACTGCACTTTTTCCATCAGCTGCACAGCTGCTTCACAAATGCGGAGACGTAAGTCTTCATCTATAGAAACACTTGGTGCTACTTCTACTACTTTTTGGTGACGGCGCTGCACAGAACAGTCGCGTTCATAAAGATGCACAACATTTCCTTGTTCATCACCTAAAATTTGCACTTCAATATGTTTTGGATTTTCAACTAGTTTCTCGACATACACTTCATCATTACCAAAAGCAGCTTTTGCTTCTGATTTAGCACGGTCATAAGATTCGTTCAGGCTGTCTGCATCGCGAACGATACGCATGCCTCGACCGCCTCCGCCCAAAGCAGCTTTGATCATTAGAGGATATCCATGCTGATTAGCAAATTCTTTTGCTTCGTCAATTGAATCAATAGGACCATCCGTACCAGGAATAACGGGAATATCTGCTTGAATAGCCTGATGACGTGCTTTTACTTTATCCCCAAACATATCAAGATGCTTGGATTTTGGACCAATAAAAATAATGCCTTCTTCTTCGCAACGTTTCGCAAATTGGATATTTTCTGACAAAAAACCATAGCCAGGGTGAATAGCATCTACATCATGAGACTTAGCAATGTCGATGATGCCTTCTATATCTAAATAAGCATCAATCGGTTTTTTCTCCGCTCCTACTAAGTAGGCTTCATCCGCTTTGTAACGGTGATAAGAACCTGCGTCTTCCTTAGAATAAATTGCAACAGTCCGAATATTCAGTTCAGTACATGCTCGAAATACACGAATCGCAATTTCTCCTCGGTTTGCTACTAATACTTTTTTGATTTTTTTAGTTACAAAACTCATGTTGCTAATCTCCTCTCAATTTCGTATAAACTTCAATATATAGCAAAATTGGATAAAAGAAAAGCAAAAATCAATGGAAACTGATAAAATTCCAATAAATTTTTGCTTTTTTTACACAATTTTTTTACGAAAATCAATCGCTTGTTGTCGATGTATTGTTCGGATGTAGCACAATACTTTCCGTATTTTTCTGTTTTTTATTTTGATAATTTACGAAAAAAGAAATATTTACAATAATTCCCATAGATACCATCAGCGTTAGCAGGGAAGACCCTCCATAACTGATAAACGGAAGCGTGACGCCGGTAATCGGAATGAGTCCCGTAAGTCCTCCAAGGTTAATGCCTGTTTGAATACCTATCATACTGGCTACTCCAATACAAATCATGCTAGCAAACGGATCATGAGATTTTTTAGCCAGCATTAAAATCCTGAAAATTAAGAAGCCTAAAAGGCCCAGCACGAGCATAACTCCAAAGAACCCTAATTCTTCTGCAATAATAGCCATAATGAAATCGGTATGGGGCTCCGGAAGATAACCATACTTTTGTACACTCTCTCCTAAACCAAGGCCTTTTAAGCCTCCTGTACCTATTGCTAAATATGAATTAACCAGCTGATAACCGGTTCCTTGAGCATTGGTAAACGGATCTGATGCACCGGTAAAACGGCCAATTCGATTGGCAGTAAACTGACCTGTAAAAAAACCAATCGTAATAATTACCGTAAGCAAAATGATACCTAGTGCTAGCATGCGGAAAAAGGTTTTTTTAGAGATTCCCGAACATAGCATAATGGTAACAGCAATAGCAAAAATAATTGATCCCGTTCCAAGGTCAGGCTGAATAGCTACAAAGCCTAATATTAGAAATACAAGACCCATAGGTCCAAAAAAAGCTTTTTTGATGTTATCAATATACTCTTGCCTTTTAGACAAAACATACGATAAGTATAAAATGACAACGAGCTTGGCATACTCAGCCGGCTGCATGTTTGCCCCGCCAAGCTGCAGCCAACTTTGCGCATTGTTACTCGTATGTCCCATTACAAACACAAGCAAAAGCAGTACAAAAATGCCTAGAATCGCATAAGGCAGTATTTTAGGATACAGCTTGTAAGGTGTTAGCATTGTTAAAATGAACAATACAAGCGTAAAAGCAAGCCACATTTTTTGTCTGTTGTAAAAGAAATCGCTTGACGTATGATATCTTGTAATACTTACAATCATACTTGAACTGTAAACCATAACTAGTCCAACCGCACAAAGAAGCAGCACTGGAATTACAATTGAATAGTCAAAATGCCTAAATATTTTTTTTACCATAACCCTCTTCCTTTAAAAATGACGTGTTTCTGTTTCGTTTCATTTTTTATGTACAAATTTGAGTAAATTAGGAAATTTCAACCACCTGTAATAAAAAACTCAAACTACGTTTGTATATAGTTTGAGTTTCGATCGCGTGATTTTTATTTTTTTGTAAACGCTTCATGCAGTGCAGAAAGTTCACGCTCGAGGCGGTCTAGCAATGTTTTTCCAACACGTTCATCAATTAAACCAAGACGAACTGCAAAATCAATTTCTCTTGATAAACCAAACATTTGTGTATCTAAAACCTCTTCATAAAGAGGACATTGTGGCATTGTTAAGTTATCCATTTGAACTTGAATTAATTGCAAAATCTTATCTGCATCAGCTTTTAACAACGCATACGCTTTTTCACGATGATCTATCATTGTCTCAGGCGTCAAACTCAATCCCTCCGTTCGCGAGCGATTACCTAATCTATCTCTCAATTTTAAAGGCTATGCTCCAAAAAAGCAAGGATAAACATGTCCGTGAGGCTGGCCGTCTTTTTTATACTGTTACTTTCTCAAAACCGTTACCATAGATGTAGGAAATTTCGCACTTTCGTTGACCTTTACATTATATCATACGAGAATCACTCTCAACTAAATTTTTTCATCAAAGTGACAAATAAGTAGAAAGCGCTTATACTTTTAGCAAGGGGGCATTTATGATGAATTCAATTATTATGTTAAAAGGAAAAGTAAAATATACGCTGACACTCGACCCAAGCGTGTGGATTTTCGATGACCGCAAGCTCGATATGGAGGTTTTCTTTGAACATCCACCGGAGCAAAAAGACGAAACAGAAGCGTACACAAAGGCTGTTTCGAAGCATTGGGACCGTGAAATTCAAGAGGGAGCCGTCTTTCCTCCTACGTTAAAAACCGAAAAGAAATTCAAAAAACAGGAGCTAGTAAATGGAACATTCGGCATTTTATTTGCACCTTTTCTAGCTAACGCTTCACCTACTGAAGAAGCTACCAACGTTTCATTTAAAACAAAAGACGCACTGATTTCTTTTTCATTAGAAGAAGCACAAAAACTAATCTTTGGTTTCAGCCAAGATGGAAAGCCTCTTAGAGAAGATGGGCCTATCTATGTCTATTTACCTGACGGATCCAACCGAAATAACCCTATTAAATATGTGGAAGAAATCATCGTTACATAACAAAAGAAGCGGGGTTCCAAAAGGAACCCCGCTTCTTTTAAAGAATATCAGCTGCTAATTGTGCTAGCCCGGAGCGCTCTCCTTTGATTAACCGGACGTGGCCCGATACTTTTTGCTCTTTAAACTTTTCAACTACGTACGTTAATCCGTTGTTATACTCATCTAAATAAGGATGATCAATTTGAGCCGGATCTCCCATAAGGACAATTTTACTCTTTTCCCCTACCCTTGTTAAAATTGTTTTAATTTCATGCTTCGTTAAATTTTGCGCTTCATCAATAATAATGAACTGCTCCGGAATGCTTCGGCCTCTTATATACGTCAAGGCTTCCACTTCTATTGAACTGAGCCCCGCTAGAATCGCATCCAGTTCTCCAGGTTTTTTAGTGTTGAATAAGTACTCTAGGTTATCATAAATTGGTTGCATCCATGGACGAAGCTTCTCCTGCTTTTCTCCTGGCAAGAATCCAATATCTTTCCCTAAAGGAACAATTGGACGAGCTACAAGTAGCTTTTTAAAACATCCTAGATCTTCCGTCTGCATAAGTCCTGAAGCTAAAGCAAGCAGCGTTTTACCCGTACCTGCCTTTCCAATTAACGTGACCAGTTGAACGTCGTCTCTAAGAAGAAGTTCTAAAGCCATAATTTGCTGAACATTTCGAGGTTTGATTCCCCAGATATGATCATATTCAAATAAAAGCTTTTTTACTTTCGTTGTTGTTTGATCGACAATGCCGATGGCTGATCCGGATCCCCCAAATGCATCTTTCATCACTAAGAATTGATTTGCAAAAAAGGAGTGGTTCGCAATTTGAGACGTTAGCAGCTCTCCTTTTTCGTAAAATTGACTCAGCAGTTCTTTTGCAATATAGACTTCCGAAAAGCCAGTATAAATACTATTGAATTCCACTACTCGATCACTTAAAAAATCTTCTGCTCTTAAGCCGATTGCGTCAGCCTTCACACGTACCAACACATCTTTACTCACTAGTATCACTTCACGTCCATCTTCTTTTGTTTCCTCTTCAAGAGATAGATTTTTAGCAACAGCTAAAATTCGATTATCATTTGTTTTTTCCACAAAGATTTCTTGAAGCTGTTGAAAAGAGCGATGATTGAGTTCAATTCGCAAATGGCCCCCATTTTCTAAAGGGATTTTCTCATATAACTTTCCATGTTGTCTCAAGTTATCAATGAGTTTGGATACCTGCCTTGCATTTCGTCCGACTTCATCCATATTTCTTTTTTTCGAATCAACTTCTTCTAGCACAACGGCCGGAATCACTACTTCGTTATCATCAAATGAAAAAATTGAATGCGGATCTTGTAATAAAACATTCGTATCTAATACATAAATTTTTCCCAATAATTCAGCCTCCTACTCCGATTGTTTTTCCTGTAAGGAGTGAAACAAGGCACCCATCCATTTATATACTATGTAACGCACATGTGTGAAGTGACCTTAAATGGACGGACCATTTTCTTTAAATATATGAACACGTGTATAAAGATAGAAGAACTATTAGAAACTAAATACAAATTACTACAAAAAATGAGTCATTCATAAGGAGGAGTCTCCCACATGAACAAATTTTTTCTATCCATTAGCTTATGTTTTATTACACTAACCGGCTGCAACAATAACCAAGCAGACGTTGAAGAAGGGCAAAAAACAGATCGAATTGTACAGGTCAAAAATTCATCTCCTGAACGCTCTCACAAGCGTACTGCTAATGAAATATCAGCTCATTTAGTTGAACTGGCTTCAAGCGTTCCGAATGTAAATGATGCTACTGCCATTGTGCTCGGTAAGTATGCAATCGTAGGCATTGACGTCGGCAAAGATATTGATCGTTCAGAAGTAAGTTCAATCAAATATACAGTTGCCGAAGGTCTGAAAGCTGATCCGTACGGTGCTAATTCTGTTGTTATTGCAGATCCTGATACGGTCGCTCGGCTAAAACAAATTGGAAATGAAATTCGCAAAGGTCGGCCGGTTACAGGATTTTTAGATGAATTAGCAGCCATTGTAAACCGAGTGATGCCCGAATTTGCAGAAGAAATTCGCCGAAATCCTAGCTCAACAGATACAAACAATCAAAAATTAAATAATAAACAAGAGCAAAATTTAAAGAATGAGCAGGAAAAACAATCTAATAATCACCTTCAAAAAAATGAATAAGAAAGTCGCTTAGCGGCAGGCTGCTGCTAAGCTTTTTTTATCGCTTCAATTACTTGCTTATCGAGTTTAGCAGCTGCTACTGGATCATAGGTCTTTTCATATGAAGGGTTTACTGAAATCTTAGAACCATAGAACATGACATCTCTTACTTCATTAATATCTAGTTCAATTAGCGTCAGCTTTAAAGCTACTCCTTCTAATTTTTCTTGCACTACCTCAGCTATTCCGCTGATTGAGTAACATGATTCATTAGCAAGAATATTTACCACTGCTTTATTCGTATGTTTAATGTTTTCTACAATCCTCGATTTGACATCTACGGCAAATCGAATTTTTTGTTTAGTCGGAGCTACTAACCACGAAATGGCACTAACATTTGGACCGTTTGTTTCAAAATCAATAGTTGAAATGGTTGCAAATCTCTCTGTCTGTAGCTCATCGTATAATGCATCTACTAGTTGAGTCTCGACTTCGTTGGCCATTTTCATCCCTCCTACTGTTTATGTACTTACTAGTTACTATCTTCGAGCTAACAAGCAAAATTACCTGCTTCTTTAGGAATGTTTTCCTATCGTTCCTTTTCTACTGAGAGATAGCACCGCAAAAAAACTTTATAAAACAAGAATTTTCGGCTAGAATGATGTATAGAGAAGTTGAGGTGATAGAAATGAGAGTACAATGTGTCATGTGCGATAAAATTGAAACAATTGAGGATGAAACGCTCGTGGCAAAACGACTGCGCAACCGTCCTATCCATACATATATGTGCAATGAATGTTCTGAACGGATTGAAAAACGAACAAAAGAACGCATAGCTACTGGAAACTTTAAACTATATGAGTCGAAAAAGACAGAGGAGGATTGGTAAGGTGCTCCGATTAGGAATAAGTATTGGCATGTTAAGCGGGATTATCCTTGGGTTATGTTTAAAATGGATAGAATGGCTAACCGGCAAACAAGTTTATACCCTTTTATTAAATGTTGATTTTATTCCTATCATTGGCCCTATTCAATGGCCTGAATGGGTAGAGTTTGTTTTTCATTTATTCATTGCCGCTGCAATTGGGATCGTTTTTGTTTACATAGTAGGTAAATTAAATAATATGTCTATTCGAAAAATCGTATTGTGTTCCTTTTTATTAACACTTCCAACCATTTCTTTGTATTTTCCATTGACGCTGCTTGCGCTCAAGCCTACGCCTGCGGTGGATGATGCAGTAGCGATTTTTTATTGGACAGCTGGCCATTTAATTTTCGCAGCCGCTCTTGTCTTCGGCTATATCATACTAAAAAGACGCTTGTAGCTACAAGCGTCTTTTCATGTAGTCTTTTATGAACCCAACGTGGAGTTTTGCTTCTTAGCCTGATACAGCCGTATTTTATAAATAATTAATACAAGCGCTGCAACCACAAGCCCTTCAGCTACAGGTAAAAAAATGCCTAAAAACGTTAAGATCGTACATCCAAAAGCTAAAAATAGATAAATAACCATAGATTTTAAAAGCGGTAGCTTCTTTGCAAACCCGAGTTTGTACACGAGAACAGATAGCCCTAAAATGGTAAAGTATAACAGCCACATTCCTATTTTTGCATGTTCATCTACTTGATACAGAGCTGCAAAAAATGAAAGGTGTTCTTTTACATCCATATTTCTTCCCCCTATTCCTTACTTTACATTATTCGATATAAGCCACCTTTTTCCTTTCCAAATCCCTCTTTTATAAAACGCTTTCAAAAAATAGAAAATTCTGATATAATAGATAAAAAACAAGCCGCTAGCAGATAGAGCTAACGACTTACTTTTTTTATTATTTCGTGTCAGCGTATTTTTTCTTTTTCGCTGCTTTTTCACGTTCATTTTTATCAAGAACTTTTTTACGTAGACGAATAGATTCTGGTGTGATTTCACAATATTCATCTTCGTTTAAATATTCAAGTGATTGCTCTAGAGACATAATACGAGGTTTTTTCATACCTGTTGTTTGATCTTTATTCGCAGAACGCATATTCGTCATTTGCTTCATTTTACAGATGTTAACAACGATATCATTTTCACGAGTGTGTTCTCCTACGATCATACCTTCGTATACTTCTGTACCTGGCTCAACGAAAATTGTACCGCGGTCTTCTACGCCTTGGATTCCATAAGTAGATGATTTACCGCTTTCCATAGAAACAAGCACACCTTGACGGCGACCTCCAACTTGACCTTGCTGCATTGGTTGGTAGCTATCAAATGAATGGTTAATGATACCGAATCCACGAGTTAACGATAAGAACTCAGTTGTATAACCGATTAAACCACGTGCAGGAACCATAAAGATCAGACGAACTTGACCGCTGCCGTTGTTAATCATATCAACCATTTCACCTTTACGAGCACCCATTGATTCCATAATAGAACCCGTATGTTCTTCAGGTACGTCGATTTGCACACGTTCAACTGGCTCACAGCGAACGCCATCAATTTCACGAACGATTACTTCAGGTTTTGATACCTGAATCTCATATCCTTCACGACGCATATTTTCAATTAAAATAGATAAATGAAGTTCTCCACGTCCTGAAACAACCCATACATCCGGTGAATCAGTATTTTCCACGCGTAAACTTACATCCGTCTCAAGTTCAGACATTAAGCGCTCTTCAATTTTACGAGATGTAACAAATTTACCTTCACGACCAGCAAACGGTGAATTGTTTACTAAGAACGTCATTTGTAAAGTAGGTTCATCAATACGTAAAATTGGCAGTGCATCTTGGTGGTCAAACGGACATACGGTTTCACCTACGTTGATGTCTTCCATTCCTGATACAGCGATCAGGTCTCCTGCTTTTGCTTCTTCGATTTCAACACGCTTTAAGCCTAGGAAACCGAATAATTTTGTTACACGGAATTGTTTTACCGTACCGTCAAGCTTCATTAATGCAACTTGCTGGCCTACTTTCATTGTTCCGCGGAATACGCGACCTACACCGATACGACCAAGATAGTCATTGTAGTCAAGCATTGCCACTTGGAATTGAAGTGGTTCGTCGCTGTTGTCTACCGGTGCTGGAATGTGCTCGATGATTGAGTCAAATAGAGATGACATGTTCTCATCTTGCTTTTCAGGATTCGTGCTAGCCGTTCCGTTGATTGCTGAAGCATAAACAACAGGGAACTCAATTTGTTCCTCGCTTGCACCTAGTTCAATAAATAAGTCAATTACTTCATCCACTACTTCAGTTGGACGAGCAAAGTCACGGTCAATTTTGTTAACAACAACAATCGGCGTTAAGTTTTGCTCTAATGCTTTTTTCAATACAAAGCGAGTTTGAGGCATACATCCTTCATATGCGTCTACTACAAGTAGAACACCGTCTACCATTTTCATAATACGCTCAACTTCTCCACCGAAGTCAGCATGTCCCGGCGTATCCATAATGTTGATACGCGTATCTTTATAATTAATAGCTGTGTTTTTCGCTAAAATTGTAATTCCACGCTCACGCTCAAGGTCATTTGAATCCATCGCACGTTCTTCAACATGCTCATTAGTACGGAATGTTCCGGACTGATGTAATAATTTATCTACTAACGTTGTTTTCCCATGGTCTACATGGGCAATAATGGCAATATTACGTAAATCTTTACGAATGTTCACGCATTTCACTCCTATGCTTGTAATAACTAAGCTATTATATCACACTAACTCTAGAATTGCAGAATGATTTTGTTGTACACTATAAATATCCGTTATAAATGGGAGGAATCAACATGAGAAACATTAAGTGGGTATTTGTTTTATATGCATTTATCGCAACTGCGGCAATTATGTCAATCGGCATATTTATCGGAGAAGGAAGCGCTCTCGGGGTCATTTTAGCTATCGCAGCTTTAATTGTTGTAATGGGCCTTGGCTTTACGACTAAGAAAAAAATGCGAGAAAAAGGGCAGCTGTAATTTTTTTGCGATGATTGAAAGCGTCATGGCCATTTGCAACATCAAAATGGTTCATGACGTTTTTTCATCACAAAATTCTTTGACTACACGTAAGTCTTCACTTCTATTTTATTTATTCCACTTTCCTTCAAGGTACGTACGAAAGATTTCGTCATGTAATGTTGGTTTGCTTACAAATACACTGCTTTTTTCAAGAATTTCTAACGGCTTTCCTTCTAAATCCGTCATAACTCCTCCAACTTCTTCAATCAATACTTTACCGGCAGCAAAGTCCCATGGAGCCAAACGTAGAGTAATGTATCCATCCAAGCGTCCAGCCGCTACGTAAGCAAGCTCAATAGCTGCGGATCCATATGAACGGGTCCCTCTTACTTTACGCACAAGCGGACTTAATACGGAAGGATCAATACGGCGGTTCTCAGTTACCCATGTTGCATTTAGGCTAATAATAGCTTGTTCAACTGGTACAGGTTCAAGTTTCGGCAATTGGATGTCATTCATAAACGCGCCCTGTCCTTTTAAAGCATGATACAGCTCATTATGAATAACATCATAAATATAACCTGCTTGTCCTACACCATTTTCAAATATACCGATAGAAATAGCAAAATTCCGCTGCTGATGAACAAAGTTCATCGTCCCGTCGATTGGATCGATAATCCAAATCGTTCCTTCTTCTGATTCAAGCTCTTCTCCATATCCTTCTTCTCCGAGAATATGATGTTCCGGAAAGGTTTCATTGATTTTTGAGATAAAAAACTGTTCGATTTCTTTATCCATATTTGTTACTAAATCATTTGGATTCGATTTCGTTTGAATGAGAAGTTCTTTACTAAACGACTGTTGAATTTTTTGTCCAGCTTCTTTTAGCCACTCTTTAACGTATGTATCGATTTCTTTCCAGCGTTGCGTCATCTCAATTCCCCCTCAAAAATACGTCTCTTATTTAAGCTTAAAAAAACCTCTGCAAGATGTCAATTAACAGAGCACGTGGGAGAAGAACTGCCGCTTCTTCTCCCACGTGCTCTGTTACCACTTATGAATCTGCTCATTCAGTTTAATCCTTTTTTACAGTTTACCCTTATTTGTTCTATTTTATTCCCGTATCTGCTACTGAAGAGATATCATTTCTTCACGAAGTTTCTCGAGCTTTCGCTTACATTTTTGTTTTTGTTCCTCATTATTCTCCATCATGGCTTCATATAACGTCGCTAACTCGTAATCTAACTCCAAACGAATTACACCTAATCTTTTTTGTCCATCATTCTTCTTATACATATTCACCACTTGTTTCATGTTTCAAACACCCCTCTCAAATTATTGAACCCGCTTATAGAAAACTAAATTTTCAGATATTTTGATTGATATAGTCTATGTCGAAACCTAATCTCATGTAACTAAATTGTGTGATTACCTATAAAAAAATGATAGACACGTTTTGACAAGCATATGCGAATTAATTGGTGTTTATGCTTTTCATGTGGTAGAATCTTCGCGTAAATCATACTTACTTGCATAGATGCACAGCAGCTATACATATTCACTAAAAAACGGAGGTTTCACATGGCATTCTCAGGATTTTCACAAGATGACTTTAACGTATTCCGTATCGAGGGACTTGATGCACGTATGGAAGCCATCAAGACAACGATACGCCCAAAATTCGAACAATTGAGCAATCATTTTGCTCCTACTCTTTCTTCACTGTGTGGAGATGAAATGTTCGTACACATTGCCAAACATGCACGAAGAACAGTTAACCCGCCAGCAGATACGTGGGTAGCCTTTGCTAACAGTAAACGCGGGTATAAAAAGCTCCCTCATTTTCAAATTGGCCTTTGGGAAACACATGTCTTTGTGTGGTTCGCCGTCATTTACGAATCACCTATTAAAGAACAATTTGGAAAGCTGCTAAAACAAAACATTGAGGAGATTCGTCAAAATATCCCAGCCTCGTTTGTTTGGTCAAAAGATCATACAAAACCTGATAGTGACAAAATGGGCGACTTATCTTCTGAAGACTTAGAGAGTTTGTTTGAACGTCTAGAGACGGTTAAAAAAGCTGAGATCCTATGCGGTATTACAATTCCAAAAGAAGAAGCGATTGCAATGAACGGCGAAGAATGGATAGCTCGTATTGAACAAACATTTCATACGGTAACTCCATTATATGAACTAACTAAAAAAGCATATGCATAATTTTAACGAATTGATATAAAAAAAATGGAGCCAAGCTTGGCTCCATTTTTTACATTTTTATGATGTCTCCAGAAGAAGCAGCCTTTGCTTTTTGAATCGTTCGATAAGAAGAGTATTTGCTTTGATCTTCAAAATCGTTACAGATTGTTTTTTCTTCTGCTTTACTTGGCACAATTTCTTTAAATCGGCGATAGACTGCCATTAGGTGATCACGCTCAATACCTTTTTCATAAGCTCGTTCAATGCTTTCAAAAAACTTCACTACATCAATAATTTCTTCTGTACTCCAATCAAGGGAGATAGGGTATTGATATTCCACTTCTCATCACTCCATTTATTTCTTCAATCTATGTATATCTATATTCTTAACTCTATCACAATCTATAATGTACACAAAATTTATTCTCTTTTCACACAAAAGAATTTCTCCTTTTTTTTCTTTTTATTTTCTCTTTAAAATATCTTTGCAAATGGGTTAATAAGTGCTATAATTCTTTTGTTTTATGGGGATTTTCAAAACATAAAGAACTATAAAATCATTAGTAATAAGCAGTTTACAATTACTTGTATTTTTTTAACTAAAAATTGTATTTATATTATCAAACAGTAGTAAACATACACGTTTCATTCATTTATATAATGGTTAAAATCAAGAAAACTGCCGAATAGCATTTCTGTTGAATTTCTTTTATAGAAAAAAGATGTGATATTTTAATATGTAGAATTCAACAGCCACTAGTTTTTGGTATATAAAATTGAATGCTGTAATTTGATAAAAAAACAATCAAAGTCCCTCTAAGCTTTGCTTAGAGGGACTGACAATTTATGATAAAAGAGGTGTATAGCAAAGTTGTCTTCTCAATTTTCAACTCCATTATTTACTGGATTGGTTAATCACGCTAAGAAAAACCCAACACAATTCCATATCCCTGGACATAAAAAAGGAAATGGAATGGATCCTGAATTCCGCTCATTTATTGGCGATGATGCTTTATCCATTGATTTAATTAATATCGGTCCTCTTGATGACCTTCACCAGCCAAAAGGCATTATCAAACAAGCGCAAGATTTAGCTGCAGAAGCATTCGGTGCTGACCATACTTTTTTCTCTGTTCAAGGAACGAGCGGAGCAATTATGGCAATGGTCATGGCGACATGTGGGCCTGGAGATAAAATTATCGTTCCTAGAAACGTGCATAAATCTGTTATGAGTGCGATTGTTTTTTCAGGAGCTACGCCTATTTTTATTCACCCTGAAATTGACGAAAATCTTGGCATTTCTCACGGTATTACATCGGACTCTGTAGAAAAAGCCTTAAAGCAGCACCCTGAAGCAAAAGCAGTGCTTGTTATCAATCCAACTTATTTTGGAATTTCCGGAGACCTTCGTAAAATCGTAGAAATTGCCCACTCGTATCAAGTTCCTGTACTTGTTGATGAAGCTCACGGCGTTCATATTCACTTCCATGATGATTTGCCTTTGTCTGCTATGCAGGCCGGCGCAGATATGGCAGCAACAAGCGTGCATAAATTAGGCGGCTCTATGACGCAAAGTTCAATTCTAAACATACGCGAAGGCTTAATTTCTCCAAAACGTGTACAGTCTATTTTAAGCATGCTGACAACAACATCAACATCTTATCTGCTGCTGGCTTCTTTAGATGTTGCACGAAAACGATTAGCTACAGAAGGAAAAGAGCTGGCTGAACGTGCAATTTCTCTTGCTGAAAAAGCACGAAGAGAAATTAATACCATTGAGCATATCCGATGTATAGGCAGAGAAATTTTAGGGACAAAAGCTACGTATGATTTAGACCCTACTAAATTAATTATTTCTGTTTCAGATTTAGGAATTACGGGCTATGACGTAGAAAAATGGATGCGTGAAGCTCATAATATCGAAGTTGAAATGTCTGACCTTTATAATATTCTATGTATTATCACGCCTGGAGATACAGAGGAAGACCTTTCACGTCTGATCATGGCTCTGCGTGAGTTATCTGCAAAATTCCATAATCTTTCTGAGACAACGGCAAAACCGGCTATTTTATTGCCTGATATTCCTGTATTGGCTTTAACACCTCGCGATGCTTTTTACGCTGAAACCGAAGTGGTACCTTTTCATGAATCGGCAGGCCGTATTATTGCGGAATTTGTGATGGTCTACCCTCCTGGTATTCCTATTTTTATTCCTGGGGAAATCATCACTGAGGAAAATTTAACCTACATTGAAACAAACTTAGAGGCAGGTTTACCTGTGCAGGGTCCGGAAGATTTTGAATTAAAAACATTTCGTGTCATTAAAGAACATAAAGCAATTCAATAAAAAAGGTGCGGAAATCCGCACCTTTTTTTATTGAATTAATCTAAATCTTCATCTGCCTTTTGACATTCTCCGCTTTTACATGTTGAGTATAATCGCGTCACTTTCTCATCTTCGAAATGATCAATTGTGCAGTTACATGTTTGACATACGATTGTTCCCATTTTGTAAACTCCCCTTTAACCGTCTTTTTTGTAAGCGTTTTACAACTCTTGATATTATATTATTATGTCACATTAAATATGTCAACAACTAATTAGTATGTCACATTAAAAATATTTTTCACATAAATGTTATATTTGTTTTCAAAAAGCTGAACGCTTAGCATCATCTCTATTTATATGAAAAACAATGTCTAATTTCACATCTATTTCAGCACTTTAAAATAATTAAGAAAAATAAGAATTTGTTCTCTTTCCGCTTTTTCTTACTAATAGGGTAGACATTTCATACAAACTTCACTAAAATGTATAACCATGTGGTTTCATGTATAGCTGAAAAGGCTATATGAAACACTATGTTATGTAAAATAGAATAGGAAAGGAGTGTTAATCGATGAAAAAACTGACTCCCGTTTTTATCATTTCGGTTATTATTGCTGCAGTATTTATCGTATGGGGTGTTATTCCGGAATCTACGCTAGGAAGCGCAGCGCTCACACCTGTTACATCGGCAATACATAGTTTTATCATCGAGAAATTTGGCTGGTATTATTTATTAGCGGCTACATTATTCTTGGTTTTTACGCTGTACTTAATTTTTTCAAAGTACGGAAACATTAAATTAGGTAAACCTGACGAAAAGCCTCAGTATGGTTATGTCTCGTGGTTTGCCATGTTATTTAGTGCTGGTATGGGGATTGGACTTGTATTCTGGGGTGTTTCAGAACCAATCAATCATTTTCATACTCCACCTTCTGGTGAAGGCGGTACAGCAGAATCAGCTCGTGCAGCTCTACGTTATTCGTTTTTCCACTGGGGTTTACATCCTTGGGCTATTTATTCCGTTCTTGCACTGGCCCTTGCATATTTTCAATTTAGAAAAGGTTATCCATTCATCATCAGCAATATTTTACGTCCACTATTAGGAAAACGTGTTGATGGACCTCTTGGAACGATCATAAACGTCATCGCCGTATTTGCAACTATTTTTGGGGTGGCAACGTCTCTAGGACTGGGCGCTATTCAAATTACCGGTGGAGCCTCTTACTTGTCGCCAAGTATTGACAATAATTTCACGACTCAATTAATTGTTATTATTATCGTGACGTTCTTGTTCATGCTGTCAGCACAGACGGGGCTGAACAAAGGTATTAAGTATTTGAGTAACATTAATATTGTTTTAGCTATTCTGCTAATGCTATTCTTGTTATTTGCAGGTCCAACCAACTTTATTATGGACTTATTCGTTACAACCATTGGCAGCTACATTCAAAACTTGCCGTCAATGAGTTTTCGATTGAGCCCGTTTGATAACAGCACCTGGGTTCAAGATTGGACAATTTTCTACTGGGCATGGTGGATCGCTTGGGCACCGTTCGTTGGTACGTTCATTGCTCGTATTTCACGAGGCAGAACCATTCGAGAATTTTTAATTGGTGTACTAGCTGTTCCGACCGTATTTGGTGGATTATGGTTTGCTGTATTCGGAGGTTCTGGGGTCTACTTAGACTTTTTTAAGGATCTTCCTGTTATGGATGTTATCAACAATAAAGGAACAGAAGTTGCTTTATTCTATGTACTTGAACAGTTTCCATTTGGTACGTTCATGTCCATTGTCGCTATTTGCTTAATTGCTACGTTCTTTATTACATCAGCTGACTCAGCTACATTTGTTTTAGGAATGCAGACAACAAATGGTGATCTAAATCCTTCAGGCTCTATTAAACTTACGTGGGGATTAATTCAATCGTTAACAGCAATCATTCTGCTTTGGACAGGTGGTTTGGACGCGCTCCAAACAGCTGCGATTATAGCAGCACTTCCATTCTCAATTGTGCTGGTGCTAACCGTCTTCTCATTAATGAAAGCATTTAAAGAAGAAGGCGCATTGAAAAGAGAAAAGAAATCTGTGTAAGACAAAAAAAGCGTTAGCTTATATAAGCTAACGCTTTTTTTATGCAATCTTACGCTGTGCAAAATAAAATTAGTTGATAACATGTCAAGCAGACAGCTGAAGTCGTACCCGTCATCATAAGCGCCAGTCTTTTAGATTTGACGTTCATTTCTGCTATGCCGTAAGCTAAATAAGCAAATACTAAAAATAAAATAATTTTAGATGTCAACTGATCACGTTTTGATAGCAATTCAACCAGTGAATAACCCACCCAAATAACAATGTGTAAGCTCCAAACGAAATACGTCTTCATAGCTCCTTCGCCGCCTTTTCATTCGTTATCCAAAAGAGCAATTCTTTTATCTACCTATAAGGAAAGCACGTCCCACTTCATATGTATGCATCTAGAGCTCATTTAAGACTGCCTCAGCGCTTTTTACACGTTTCCTCTAAAGGAGATACTCATCATCCACAAAAACTGTCTGACAAGCATCTGATACTTTATGAAAACCGTTTTCTTCAAAAAAAAAGCTGATGCATACGCATCAGCTTTTTAAAAACATTATTTTACAATGTGAATTGGGCTTCCAATAGCTACTTCAGCAGCTTCCATTGTGATTTCACCTAATGTTGGGTGAGCGTGAATTGTTAATGCGATATCTTCAGCTGTTACGCCAGCTTCGATAGCAAGACCAAGCTCAGCGATCATATCAGATGCGCTAGGTCCAGCGATTTGAGCACCAACAACTACTCCGTCTTCTTTACGAGTGATAAGCTTTAAGAAGCCTTCTGCAGCGTTAAGTGCAAGCGCACGTCCGTTAGCAGCAAATGGGAATTTAGAAGCTTTAACAGCTAATCCTTCTTCTTTCGCTTGTGCTTCAGTATAACCTACAGATGCAAGCTCAGGCTCAGAGAATACAACTGCTGGAATTCCTAAGTAGTCAATTTCAGCAGGTTCGCCAGCGATTACTTCAGCTGCGATTTTACCTTCGTAAGAAGCTTTGTGTGCAAGTGGTGGTCCAGTTACGATATCACCAATTGCAAAGATATTGCTTACAGATGTACGAGTTTGGTTATCGATTTCGATAAGGCCGCGGTCAGTCATTTTAACGCCAACTTGCTCAAGACCAAGCTCATCAGTATTAGGACGACGACCTACAGTAACTAATACGTAGTCAGCATCGATTACTTTTGACTCTCCGCCTACTTCAAACGTAACTTGTACGCCGTCAGCAGTTTCTTCAACACCTTTAGCCATTGCTTTTGTATAGATTTCAACGTTTCCTTTTTTCTTAAGGTTACGTTTAACAAGTGAACTCATTTGTTTTTCAAAACCAGCTAAGATTTCATCAGCAGCTTCTACAAATGTAACTTCTGTACCGAAGTTAGCAAAAGCAGTACCAAGCTCAGTACCGATGTAACCTCCACCGATTACAACTAATTTTTTAGGAACTTCTTTAAGCGCTAATGCACCTGTAGAGTTGATTACGCGCTCAGAGAATTTGAATCCAGGGATCTCGATTGGGCGAGAACCAGTTGCAAGGATAGCATTTTTGAATTTGTACGTTTGTGCAGAATTTTCATCCATTACACGTACAGTTTCGCTGTCAACGAAGTAAGCTTCACCTTTTACGATGTCAACTTTGTTACCTTTAAGAAGGCCTTCAACACCGCCAGTAAGTTTGTTTACAACGCCGTTTTTGAATTCTTGAACTTTAGAGAAATCAACTGTTACGTTCTCAGCGATAATCCCCATGTCTTCAGAATGTTTAGCGTGTTCAAAACGGTGACCTGCAGCGATTAATGCTTTTGAAGGAATACAACCAACGTTTAAGCATACGCCTCCAAGGTTACCTTTTTCTACGATTGTAACTTTTTGACCTAATTGAGCTGCACGAATTGCTGCAACGTAGCCACCAGGGCCAGCACCAATGACAAGAGTATCAGTTTCGATTGGGAAATCTCCTACTACCATTTATTACGCCTCCATTAATAATAATTCTGGATCATTTAATAAACGCTTGATTTGGTTAAGAGCGTTTTGAGCTGTTGCGCCATCGATAATACGGTGGTCAAAGCTTAGTGATAATGCTAATACTGGAGCAATTACAATTTCACCGTCGCGTACAACTGGTTTTTCAGCGATACGTCCGATACCTAGAATTGCAACTTCTGGGTGGTTGATAACAGGAGTAAACCATTGTCCACCAGCAGAACCGATATTTGTGATTGTACAAGAAGCGCCTTTCATTTCAGCAGGAGCTAATTTACCATCACGTGCTTTTCCAGCAAGGTCGTTAATTTGATCAGAAATTTCGAACACAGATTTACGATCAGCATTTTTCACAACTGGTACTAAAAGACCTTTTTCAGTGTCAGCAGCGATACCGATGTTGTAGTAATGTTTTTGAATTACTTCATCAGTAGAGTCATCGATTGAAGTGTTAAGAGCTGGGAACTTCTTAAGTGCTGAAGTTAACGCTTTTACCACGTAAGGTAAGAATGTTAATTTAATACCTTGATCTGCTGCAACTGTTTTGAATTTTTTACGATGAGCAACAAGAGCTGTTACATCGATTTCATCCATTAAGGTTACGTGTGGAGCAGTGTGTTTAGAGTTAACCATAGCTTTTGCGATTGCACGACGGATACCGCTCATTTTCTCGCGAGTTTCTGGTAGGTCGCCTTCAGGAATAGCTTGTGCTGCTGCTGCTTTTGGTTCAGCTGAAGCAGTTTCCTCTTTAGCTGGAGCTTCAGCAGTTGCTGTAGCTGTAGAACCACCAGATAGGAAGCCATCGATGTCATCTTTAACAATACGTCCGTTTTTACCTGAACCAGGAACAGCTTTAATGTCTACACCTTTTTCACGAGCATATTTGCGCACTGAAGGCATAGCAATTACTTTACGGTTAGGATCAACATCAGCTTGTGCTGCAGGAGCTGTTGCTTCTTCAGTCACTTCTTCAGTTGAAGCTTCTTCTTTAGCTTCTTCTGCTGGTGCATCATCATGATCGTCACCTTTGAATTTTAAGTCTTCGTATCCAGGAGCATCAAAAGTAACGATAACTTGTCCTACAGTAGCTACTGTACCTTCGTCAACTTTTACTTCTAATACTTTACCTTTTACAGGAGATGGGATTTCAACAACAGCTTTGTCATTTTGTACTTCTGCTAGTACATCATCCTCATCAATTTCATCTCCAGCTTTTACGAACCATTTTACAATTTCACCTTCGTGGATACCTTCACCGATATCCGGCAGTTTAAATTCAAATGCCACGTGTCTTCACCCTCCTAGTTAGTTGCGTTCAATTTGTTAGTGTTTATTTTATCTAAGACAGAAATCAGCACAAAGCTGATTTCTATCACAGTAAAATGCTAATTAAAATTCAAGTACTTTCTTAGCTGTTTCAACGATATCTTTGTGGTCTGGTAACCATACGCCCTCAGCTTGAGAGAATGGGAACACAGTATCCGGTGCTGTTACACGTAATACTGGTGCTTCTAAGCTTAAGATTGCACGATCGTTAATTTCAGCTACAACGTTAGCTGCGATACCAGCTTGTTTTTGAGCTTCTTGAACTACTACTACGCGACCAGTTTTTTCAACTGATGCAAGAATTGTATCGATATCTAAAGGTTGAACTGTACGTAAGTCCACTACTTCAGCAGAGATACCTTCTTTTTCTAGTTCTTCAGCTGCTTTTAATGATGAGTGTACCATTGCACCGTAAGCGATAAGCGTTACGTCTGTACCTTCACGTTTCACATCAGCTGTACCTAAATCAATTGTGTATGATTCTTCAGGCACTTCTTGACGGAATGAACGGTAAAGCTTCATGTGCTCTAAGTATACAACCGGATCGTTATCACGAATTGATGAAATTAAAAGACCTTTTGCATCGTATGGAGTTGAAGGAATTACAACTTTTAAACCAGGTTGAGATGCTACGATACCTTCTAAGCTATCAGCGTGAAGTTCTGGTGTATGAACGCCTCCACCGAATGGTGAACGGAATGTGATTGGTGCATTCCAGCGACCGCCAGAACGGTAGCGCATACGTGCAGCTTGACCTGATACAGAATCAAGTACTTCGTATACGAAACCAAAGAATTGAATTTCAGGAACCGGACGGAAACCTTGAGTCGATAGACCCACAGCAAGACCACCGATACCAGATTCAGCTAATGGCGTATCGAATACGCGATCTTCGCCGAATTCTTGTTGAAGACCTTCAGTCGCACGGAATACTCCACCGTTTACGCCAACGTCTTCACCAAAAACTAATACGTTTTCGTCGTTTTTCATTTCTGTGCGTAACGCATCAGTAATCGCTTGAATCATTGTCATTTGCGCCATGGCTTACTTCGACTCCTTCTCTTTGTAGATTTCATATTGCTCTTGTAAGTTTGAAGGCATAGTTTCGTACATGATTTCCATTAAATCTGTAACTTTTTGTTTTGGATAATCGTCAGCCTTCTTAATAGCTTGCTTGATATCTTCTTTAGCTTGCTCGATTACTTTGTTTTCTTCTTCTTCATTCCAGATGCCTTTAGCTTCTAAGAATTTACGGAAGCGAACAAGTGGATCTTTCTTTTCCCACTCAGTGTCAAGCTCAGCTGTACGATAACGAGTTGGATCGTCACCAGCCATTGTATGTGGACCATAACGGTAAGTTAATGTTTCAATTAAAGTTGGACCTTCACCGTTTACTGCACGCTCACGAGCTTCGCTTACTGCAACGTATACTGCTAGTGCATCCATACCGTCTACTTGAACGCCTGGGATACCAACAGCCGCTGCTTTTTGAGCGATTGTACGTGCTGCAGATTGCTTTTCAACTGGTGTTGAAATTGCAAAGCGGTTGTTTTGTACAACAAAGATTGCCGGAGCTTTGAATGCACCTGCGAAGTTCATACCTTCGTAGAAGTCACCTTGTGAAGCTCCGCCGTCACCTGTATAAGTGATCGCTACTGCTTTTTTACCGCGCTTTTTAAGACCTAGTGCCACACCAGCAGTTTGCACGATTTGTGCACCGATGATGATTTGTGGAGAAAGTATATCTACACCTTCTGGCGCTTGGTTACCGTGGAAATGACCACGAGAGAATAAGAACGCTTGATATAGTGGAAGACCATGCCAAATTAACTGAGGCACATCACGGTACCCAGGTAAAATGAAGTCTTCTTTTTCTAATGCGAAATGTGAAGCGATTTGAGAAGCTTCTTGCCCAGCAGTTGGTGCATAGAAACCTAAACGACCTTGACGGTTCAATGAAATTGAACGTTGATCAAGAATACGAGTGTATACCATGCGAGTCATTAACTCTTTTAATTTTTCGTCAGATAAATCTGGCAACGCTGATTTATTTACTACTTCGCCCTCTTCATTAAGAATTTGGAACGTTTGGTACTGCTCAGCGATTTTATCAAGTTGCTTTGATACATCAATAATAGCCTTTTTAGTTTTAGCAGCCATCTAAGTCACCTCTTCCTTTCATTTAAGCCGTATAAATTCATTTTACTAATCAAACAAACATACACGCTTTTAGAATGTCCCAAATGGACAAGTAAAAGTCATATTTTGTCGAGTAGCTTTTTGAATTCGCTAATCCTTAACATTTCTATGTATTCCCCAGCGAATTCTGTGCAAACATTTACGTAAAAGGAAAGTTTAAGCGAAACGAGCGTTTCGTTAAACTGTATTAATTATTTTGCAAAAATGATTAATACAACACTTACTACGCTACCTAGTTTACAATACACTAAAACAGTTCGTCAATGCATTTACATCAAGAAATTACGCTTTTTTAGTTTGTGAAATAAAACACATAAAAAAGACATGCTGTACTATTACACAGATGCAAACTGTATTATATGTTTTATAATAACCTTTTCTTTTTTTACGTCTGCACATCTCCTATCTTGCCACAAATAAACGATTTTTTAAAACAATAACCTTTTGTAATTTTTACTTGAATCATGTCGAAACTCTTTCTTTATTTCAGAAAACCTTCCTTTTCAGCCAAAAAAAAAGACCTGTAAACTTCACAGGCCTTCTTATTTACCCTCGCTATTTTTCACCTTTAACTTCGTTTTGTTATAAAAATCCTCTTTGGCTTTGTTATAGTCAGCTGTTAATATGTTAAACGCTTCTTTTTTCTTTTCAACTTCTTTATAAGTAGCATTGATTGAAGCGATTTGTGTTTCAAGATTCTCTAATTTCACATTGTCTTTTTCAAAGAGCGTATATAGCTGACGATCTAATTCAATGGAATGAAGATAGGCATCATGTAAGGACTGGTACGCCTTATAACGCTTCTTCATTAACGAAGATAGTTCAAGCGCCTCTTCTTTTGCTTTGCCATCCTCTAGTTTTTGGATCTTCGGCTCTGTCGCTTCAAATTGTTTTTGCGAAGCGCTGATGCTTTTTTCTTCTTTTTGTAATTTACTTTCACGCTCATCTAATAACTGCTGCGCTTTTTGTGCTTTATTTTTTATTTTCTTTTTATCTTTAATCCCTAGCTCAATAATTTGGTCGTATATCGCATTTTCTTGCTGTTCTAAATCAGCTAACGGTTTTTGCTGATCAGCAAATTGCTTTTCTTGTGCTACCACTTTTTCTAATCCATTATATACCTCAAGCTCAGGCGATGAGCCCTCTGCACATCCTGCTAGTGACATAGCAGCAATGCCGATAACTATATATCTTCCGACGCACTTCATATCTGGTAAATCCTCCCTTATTCATGGGTCATTATACAATTTTTGTAGGAAATTAGCAATTTATCTACACCCTTTTTCCACCTTTTAATATATTATACTAACCCAATCGTGAAAAAAAGGGAGTTTATTACTTTTTACCTTGGGATTGATAACTACGGGAGGTTACATTATGTTGGGTTATGGTGGATATGGCTGTGGCGGTTCTAATAAAGGTTTTGTGTTATTAATCGTACTGTTCATTTTATTAGTTATTATCGGCTGCAGCTGTGGCGGCTGGTAATTATACAATAAAAGCGGCCAACGGTCGCTTTTATTTTTTCTTATGCATGTTTTTCCATATGTTTGATACATATAATTAGTAGAAACATTTATGTGATCAAGGTCGAGGTAATGACTTTTTTATACGGATTTGGTACACTTTATACCTATAAAATAGCCTAGGGAGATGTGAAAGTTGATTACAATGAACGATATTATTCAAGACGGACACCCAACGCTGCGAGAAGTAGCAAAAGAAGTACCGTTACCTGCTTCTGAAGAAGACAAAAAGATTTTACATAGCTTATTAGAATATGTAAAAAACAGCCAAGATCCTGAAATTGCTGCTAAATATGGACTGCGATCTGGTATCGGGCTTGCCGCTCCTCAAATTAATGTATCAAAACGAATGATTGGGGTACACGTTACGGATGAAAAAGGCAAGCTATACAGCTATGCATTATTTAACCCTAAGATCATTAGCCACTCAGTTGAAAAGACCTACCTTACAGGCGGTGAAGGCTGCTTGTCAGTCGATCAAGATATCCCAGGATTTGTTCCTCGATATGCACGTATCACAGTAAAAGGCACAACGCTTGAAGGCGAAGAAGTGAAAATTCGTTTGAAAGGTCTTCCTGCTGTTGTCTTTCAGCACGAAATTGATCATTTAGACGGAATTATGTTTTATGATTACATTAATAAAGAAAATCCATTTCAAGAACCTGAAAATGCTTTTCCATATGAACGCTGAAAAACGCGAGCTAGAGCTCGCGTTTTTCTTACTTTAATAATCCTACTAGCTCTAATCCGTGGAGAATACCATCTTCTCCTACATCTTTTGTAACAAGATTAGCAACTTCTTTCACGACTTCTTCCGCATTTCCCATCGCTACGCCATTTCCGACAAATTCCAGCATTTCGATATCGTTTAAGCCGTCTCCGAATGCATATACATCTTTTTTGTCAAAGCCAAGCTTTTCAATCATGGTCTCAATTCCTCGCGCTTTTGATCCACCTTTTGGCAAAACATCAGTTGAAAATTCATGCCAGCGAATAAAGTCAAATTTCTTAAATTTTTCTTCATAAGGAGCTTCTTCTCCCGCTGTACAGAATAAGAGGGATTGATAAATTTCACGCCCTTCGAAATAAGTAGGATCGTGGTGAGGGTGGGTAAATCCAATTTTCAGCGTGCTGATGCTGGATTCGATATAGTCATGAAACTCAATGTTTGATTTCATATCTTCATGATCCATGTATACGACAGGGTGATCATGCTCAACAGCAAAAGCTGTTAAATCTTGAAGCTCTTCTTTATTTAACGGGTTTTTGTAAAGAACTTCTCCATTTAAAACAATATACTGACCATTAAAGCTAATATATGTTTGAATATCCAACTCTTCACGCAGATCTTTAAACATGAAAGGAGCCCTTCCAGTTGCAATTGCCACTTCATGCCCCTGCTCTTTTAACAGCTGGACAGCTTTTTTTGTAGAAGCAGGCAGTTTTTTATCATGATCCAATAACGTTCCATCAATATCAAAAAAAATAATCTTTTGTTCCACGTTTATCACCTTATTTTTTATAATTTTTTATCTCTTTGTTAAGCCTTTCCAATTATATCAAACAAGCGCTAGTTTCTCTATAAATGGGCGGTCCTATTTACATTTTTTCCATATTTAACCACGAGAAACCTCTCCCTTTTCATCATATAATAGAAGTACAGAGAGAGACAGGCAGGTATTGCAAAAAACAAAGGAGCTGAAAAATCATGTTAAAAGATTTTCGAAAAAGGCTGCTAAAACGCTGGAATGAATTATTGCGTAAAAAAACGATGGCATAATCGATTTTTTTAGGGCTTTCTGTTGTAAAATTTGCAGAGTGTGTGTCTGCATCGTACAATGGAATAGCCCTTATTTTTTATACGCCCGGAAAATATAGTCTTGTATCCGTTTCCTATTAATATTATTCTATAATTAATTGACTTGTTATATTTAGATGACTAAAATGTAGTGAAAGCAAGTTTCTTTAGAAAATACATGAAATACATACACATTTTATAATATAATAAAATAAGTTATTTGAATTTCGGAATTAAGGAGAGATTTTTGTTATGATTTTTAAAGTTTATTTTCAAGAAAAAATGAGTGAAGTAGCTGTACGTGAAAATACAAAAACAGTGTATGTGAACGCAGATTCTGAGCGTGACGTTCGTAAAAAGTTAAAAGCGCGTTCAATTAATATTGAGTTTGTTCAAGCAGTGACTGGAGACTATCTAGAATATGAACAACAGCATGAAGATTTTAAAGTATTGGAGATATGATGAAAATGAAATTTGTAAAAAATAATCAAACGGCAGTTTTCGCCCTGGGTGGACTAGGCGAAATCGGTAAAAATACGTATGCCGTACAGTTTCAAGATGAAATTATTCTTATTGATGCAGGAATTAAATTCCCTGAAGATGAGCTTTTAGGAATTGACTACGTTATTCCTGACTACAGTTATTTAGTAAAAAATGCAGATAAAATCCGTGGCCTTTTCGTTACACATGGTCATGAAGATCACATCGGCGGAATTCCTTACTTATTAAGAGAATTAAACATTCCTATTTATGCAGGGAAATTAGCCCTTGGACTTCTTCGCAACAAATTAGACGAGCATGGGTTGCTTCGTACAGCTCAGCTTCATGAAATTACTGAAGATGACGTAATTAAATTCCGTAAAACATCGGTAACGTTCTTCCGCACAACTCACAGTATTCCTGATTCTTACGGAATTGTGGTAAAAACACCAAACGGACAAATCGTACATACAGGAGATTTCAAGTTTGATTTTACACCAGTGGGCGAACCGGCTAACTTAACAAAAATGGCTGAAATCGGCAAAGAAGGCGTTCTATGCTTGCTTTCAGACAGTACAAACAGTGAAATTCCTAACTTTACGATGTCTGAGCGCCGCGTAGGTGACAGCATTCATGACATTTTCCGTAAAGTAGACGGCCGTATTATTTTTGCAACGTTTGCTTCAAATATTCACCGCTTACAGCAAGTAGTGGAAGCAGCCGTATTGCATAACCGTAAAGTTGCTGTATTCGGACGCAGTATGGAAGCAGCTATTGAGATTGGCCAACAGCTTGGATATATTTCATGTCCAAAAGATACGTTCATTGAGCCTTCTCAAATTAACCGAATTCCAGCTAACCGCGTGACTATTTTATGTACAGGCAGCCAAGGTGAACCGATGGCAGCGCTATCTAGAATTGCAAACGGTACTCACCGCCAAATTCAAATTATCCCTGGAGATACGGTTGTATTCTCATCTTCACCTATTCCAGGAAATACAGTAAGTGTTAGCAAAACAATTGATATGCTATTCCGTGCAGGAGCAGAGGTTATTCACGGTGCTCTAAACGATATCCATACTTCTGGACACGGCGGACAGGAAGAGCAAAAATTAATGCTTCGTTTGATGAAACCAAAATACTTTATGCCAATTCACGGTGAGTATCGCATGCAGAAGATGCACATCAAACTTGCAACAGACTGTGGAGTTCCTGAAGAAAACTGCTTCATTATGGATAATGGAGAAGTGCTAGCTTTAAGCGACAGCGAAGCTTCAGTAGCTGGCAAAATCCCTTCAGGCTCTGTATATATTGACGGAAGCGGAATTGGTGACATTGGAAATATCGTACTTCGTGACCGCCGCATTTTATCTGAAGAAGGTCTTGTTATTGTTGTTGTAAGCATCAATATGAAAGACTTCAAGATCGCTGCTGGTCCAGACATTATCTCTCGTGGTTTTGTTTATATGCGCGAATCTGGCGACTTAATTAATGATGCACAGTCCCTCATTACAAAACACTTGAACAAAGTGATGGAACGTCGTACGTCACAATGGTCTGAGATTAAAAATGAAATCACAGACACATTGGCTCCATTCCTTTACGAAAAAACAAAGCGCCGTCCAATGATTTTACCAATCATTATGGAGGTTTAATAAAAGAAAAAGAGCAGATGCAATTGCATCTGCTCTTTTTTTATTAAGCACTGGCAAATTTATTTTCGAAGCGGTTGATATCTGCATCTGCTCCAATAACAATCAACACGTCCCCTTCTTGAATCGTTTCGGACGCCTGAGGAGAAACGATGATATCTCGATCACGCTTAATGGCTACAATGTTAATGCCATATTTTGCACGAATGTCTAACTCAATCAGCGTATTGCCAGCCATTCTTTTGCTCGCTACTAATTCGACAATGCTGTGTTCTTCAGATAGCTCTAAATAATCTAGCACGCTGTTTGAAATCATGTTATTGGCAATTCTTCGGCCCATATCTCGTTCGGGATGCACGATAAAATTAGCGCCAATTTTTGATAATACTTTGGCATGATAATCATTTTGCGCTTTTACCGTTATTTTTTCAACGCCCAGCTCTTTTAAAATAAGGGTCGTCAAAATACTTGCCTGAATATTGTCACCAATAGCTACGATAACATGATCAAAATTACGAATTCCTAAACTTTTTAGAACCCCTTCATCCATTGAATCGCCTACTACTGCATGCGAAGCAACGTTAGCATACTCATTTACCTTTTCTTCATCAATATCAATCGCCAGAACTTCCATTCCTTGATCGCTTAATGTTTTACAAATACTTCCTCCGAATCTACCTAATCCGATGACTGCAAATTCTTTTTTCATTTGAATTCCTCCATTATGTACAGGAAAAAATCTGAACTACCGTTATTTTACCACAATTCTTTTGTATCAACCTCATTTTCCCGTTAACACTTATATCTCTTTACTATTTCTCACACTCATAGAAAAACAGAAGGATGAGCTCCCTCTGTTTTTTTAAGCTGTAGCATGGGTTTGAACAAGGTCATAATATACGCCTTTTTGCTGCATTAGTTCCCCATGATTCCCTGTTTCAATAATGCTTCCGTGATCTAATACAATGATGTTATCTGCCTCTCGTATAGTAGATAACCGATGAGCAATCATGATGGCAGTTCTGTTTTTTAACAGCGTTTTAAGCGCCTGTTGAATCTTCACTTCTGTTTCTGTATCGATGCTTGCTGTCGCTTCATCTAAAATGATAATACGAGGATTAGCCAACAGCGTTCGAGCAAATGAAATCAATTGACGCTCTCCCACGGATAAGACGTTTCCTCGCTCTTCTACTTCCGTATCATAGCCTTTTTTCAGACGCTTTATAAAATCTGCAGCCCCTACCGCTTCCGCGGCCTTAATCACTTCATCATCAGTAGCATCCGGTTTTCCAAACCGAATGTTTTCCATAATAGTTCCTGAAAAAATAAAGGTTTCTTGCAGCACAATACTAATTTGCGCTCGTAAACTCGCTAACGTAATATCTTGAATAGGCATATTATCAATTAAAATCTGCCCTTCGTTCACATCATAAAAACGTGTGATTAAATTAGCAATGGACGTTTTTCCGGATCCAGTATGCCCCACTAAAGCAACCGTCTGGCCTTCTTTTATGTCAATTGATACGTTGTTTAAAGCTTTCCGCTTCCCATCATAGGAAAATGAGACGTGCTTGAACTCAACTTTTCCTTTCATATCCTCTAAAGACGTAGCGGTTTCCAAATCTGCGACGATAGGTTTTTCATCTAGAAATTCAAAAATACGCTCGGATGAAGCCATTCCCATTAATAATTGATTATACACTTGCCCTAAACGAGAAATCGGTTCCCAAAACATTCCAAGATAAAAAGCAAATGATACAAAAATACCAATTGTTAGCCGTTCATCTTGAATAAGTACAGCACCGAACCAAATTAAAATAGCCGTTCCGACAGCATTTGTGAGTTCTACAAACGGTCGAAACATGGCATTTTTTCGAGTAGCTTGCCTCCAGCTCTCGTAATTTTCACTGTTTATGCGCTCAAAAAACAGCATATTTTCTTGTTCTTGAGCAAATGATTGAGTGACGCGAATGCCTTGAATACTCTCATTTAAATGTGAATTTAATACTGACTGCTTCATACGAACAACTTGCCACGACCGACGAATTCTTCTTCTCAGCTTTGTGGAAATCAAAAACATAACCGGTAAAATGATTAAAACAGCACATGTCAAAGCAGGACTGAGAGAAAATAATATAACTACAATCCCCACTAACAATAAGAGATCCATAAACAGGTTAACTACCCCGTTGGTAAATAAATCTTGAAGAGAGTTAATATCATTCATGATCCTTACAAGAATAGAGCCTCCTGAACGCGTATCAAAAAACCGGTGCGACAGCCCTTGAATATGCGTAAATAAATGTTTTCTTAAATCATATATAACGTGCTGCCCGAGTTGGTTCATCCATTTAATTCGAAAGATATTCGAAATATAAGATAGTACATACAAGCTAAAGATTATGAAAACTAACTGCATGAGCAGCGTGCTATTTTTATCTTTTACAGCATGATCAAGCGTATATACACCTATCAAAATAGGAATAGCGAGTCTAATGACCGTTGTGATAATGACCATAAGAAACGAGAAAGGAAGCAAGTTTTTTCGATATGGATGAAGATAACGAAACAAGCGGGCCATTTGCTTCCAGTTAAACATCTTATCAATGATTTGATCTGTTTGATAATAAAAGCGCTCTCGCACAACTTTATTTTTTTCGGCTTCCATTCTATTCCTCCCTTGTTATACGTTCATCACTGACGTATTGCTTTCATATTGAATGTCATAAATATTTTTATAAATCCCTTCCTTTTGAATGAGCGTTTTATGGCTTCCTCTCTCTTTTATTTGACCTTCATGCAAGACTAAGATTTCATCGGCATGTCGCAAAGAAGAAAGGCGGTGTGCGATAATAAACGTAGTACGATTTTTCATCACTTCTTTTAAAGCCAATTGAATTTCTCTTTCTGTTTTCATATCAACAGCACTCGTGGCATCATCTAATACTAAGATGCTAGGGTTTAAGATAAGCGCTCGTGCAATCGCGATGCGCTGCTTTTGTCCGCCTGATAACCCCAGTCCTCTCTCTCCCAGCATCGTGTCATACCCATCCGGAAGCTCCATAATAAAGTCATGCGCCTGCGCTCGTTTTGCAGCATCAATAATGTCTTCTCTAGAAATACCCGGCACACCATAGGAAATGTTGGTTCCTATACTGCTTGAGAACAAAAAGGTTTCTTGAAGTACAAAACCAATTTCTTTCCGAAGAACGGAGAGCGGATACTCTTTAATCGGACAATGGTTAACTAAGATTTGTCCTGAAGTCGGTTCGTAAAACCTCGTGAGCAGCTGGGTTAAGCTTGTTTTTCCGGCTCCAGTTGCTCCGATTAAACCTACTACTTTTCCTTTAGAAGCAGAAAAAGATATGTTCTCAAGCGACTTTTTTTCTTCGTTTGGATAGGATAAGCTAACATGTTGAAACTCGACCGTTCCATTAATAGAGAAACTTCCGGCATGCTCATGGACTTTTTCTTCTTCTTCTAAAATTTCCAGCAGCCTTTCACCTGAAGCTTTAGACTGTGAAAACATATTGATAACAAACCCTAAATTCATAATAGGCCACATTAAATAAGAGGTTAAGCTAAAGAAAGCAACAAGCTCTCCCGGACGTACACTTCCGTTCATAACAAGCGCTCCTCCGTACGCAAGGAGACCAACAATAGATAAGTTTCCTATAAACTCCATTAAGGGGAAATAAGTTGCCCACACATTCGCGGTTTCAATGTTTCGATTTTTATAAACTCCGTTGGAGTCGTTAAATTTAGATGTTTGAAATTTTTCTCTTGATAATGACTTGACCGTTTGTATACCGCTTATATTTTCTTGGACATTTGTATTGAGCTCCCCAAACGATTGGCGAATTAAGCGAAACGCTGGATGAACGCGTTTATCAAAACGATAAACAGCTACCCCTAAAAAAGGCAGCAGACAGATTGTGACAAGAGTTAGTGAAATAGAGTAATAGAACATAACGGAAAAGCTGGCAGTAAGTAAAATAACGAAGCGAATTAATTCTGAGAAGCCAAAAGATAGAAAAAAACGAAATCCTTCTACATCAGCTGTCAACCTGGACATCAAGTCCCCTGTTTTAGCATTGTCATAGTAAGAAAACGGTAAATACTGAAGTTTGCGGTAAAGTTTATTGCGAAGAGTATACACGGACTTAATTCCAAATAAGTCGCCGTAATATTGCTGAATATATGTAAAGATTCCTTTGACAATCATTAGCCCAATAAAAATAAATGCTACATTATCGACTAGCTGATATTGTTTTCCTAACACAATATGATCAATCGTATATTGCAGCACAATAGGGTAAATCACAGTGATGGAGGTTACAAACAACAAGCAAATAGCAGAATAAAAAAAGTACATTCGGTACGGTAAATAAAAATCTTTTAGTTTTTTAAACGTTTCCATATACCCCGTCCTTCCTTTAGCTAAAATGCGGCACACATATTTAAATATATCGGTTCCCGAAATAATTTACCATAATTTTTAGATATTTTTTCAAAAAAAAGGTAAATAGTCATAAAAAAGAGGGTGGGATATAACTAAATGAATTCAATCTAAAGACGAACAAATGGAATACATGAGTTGAACTGCTAGAAAGATCTACACTGACGAAATTATTCACCATAACAAAAAAATGAACCACTAATCAAACATGTTGATCAATGGTTCATTTTTCGATTCGTCTAAAATACGTTTGTTCCAGCCTCTTTTTTTATTGTTTTTCTACTGCATGTCCGCCGAACTCATTGCGAAGAGCGGCAACTACTTTACCTGTAAACGTATCGTCTTCAAGTGAGCGATAGCGCATCATTAACGATAGAGCAATAACTGGCGTTGGCACTTGTAAATCTAGAGCGGATTCAACCGTCCATTTTCCTTCACCGGAAGAATGCATAACTCCTTTAATACTGTCAAGTTTTGCATCTTTTGAAAATGCACGTTCCATTAATTCGATTAACCATGAGCGAATAACAGAGCCATTATTCCATACGCGGGCTACAGCTTCATAGTCATAGTCAAATTCACTTTTCTCTAACACATCAAAACCTTCAGCAATTGCTTGCATCATGCCGTACTCAATTCCGTTATGAACCATTTTCAAGAAGTGGCCGCTTCCTGCTACACCTGAATAGAGATAGCCGTTTTCTACGTTGATGTCGCGGAAAATAGGTTCGATTGTAGCAAATGCTTCTTTATCTCCCCCAATCATCATACAAGCACCGTTTCGGGCACCTTCCATTCCGCCGCTTGTTCCAACATCAAAGTAGTGAATTCCTTTTTCAGCAGAAGCTGCAGCACGTCGTACAGAATCTTTATACTTGGAATTACCGCCTTCAATAATCATATCTCCTTCTTCAAGCAGTTCTTGGAGCTCAGAAATTACTTTTTCTGTGAGCTCTCCAGCCGGAACCATGACCCAAGCAATGCGTGGTTTTTCTAATTTGCTCACTAATTCTTTAATGGAAGAAGCGCCTTCTGCTCCCTTTTCTGATACTTTCTGTACGGCTTCGTTGTTCACATCGAATGCTACTACAGAATGGTTATGATCTAGTAAATTCAATACTAAGTTTGCTCCCATTTTCCCTAAGCCAATCATACCTAATTTCATATGTAAATTACCTCCAATAGTAAGTTTCGTATCATGTTGTTAGTGTTAGTATGGTGTAAACTCACAAGAAAAAATCCACATTTTTATATTTCCTTTATCAGTTACTTCCTACACACAAAAAAGAAAAACATTCGATGCAAGTTCTACTAAGCATCGAATGCTTTTCACCTGTTACAACTGCCTGTATTTATTCGTTCTCGCCTAATACACGATTCACGCGCTTTTCAAGCATTTTCATACCGCTTCCACCAGCTTGGAAGTGGCGTAGCTGACCTGTTTTGTCAAATACATAATATGCCGGTACATATTGATTTTCAAATGCATCCGTTAATTTATGCTCACTGTCTACAAAAATTGGCTGCGTAATATCATGTTCTGCTGCTACTTCTTTAATTTTTGATAAGTCTAAATCATCTTCAGAGCGCGGCATATGAACTGCTACTACGTTTAATTGATCTTTGTATTGGTCGCGAAATTCATTTACTTGAGGCATTGCTTCTTTACATAAATGACAGCTTACTGACCAAAAATGAATAAGCGTTGGCTTTTCGCCGATTAGCTGCTCTTTTGTAACCTCTCCGTTTAACCATTCTGTAGCGCCCGTTAACTCAGGCATTGGCTGACGTAATTTCATGAATAAAAGCCTCCCTTATTTTCACTATTATTGACTATATGTTCTTTATTATCCGATGAAAAAAAGGCCTAACGTGGACGTTAGACCTTTTAAACGTTGTGCTTACGCGTTTAAAGTAGCTTGACCTGGTTTCCAGTTAGCTGGGCAAAGTCCGCCAGTTTGTAACGCTTGAAGAACACGTAAAGTTTCATCAACGTCACGGCCAATATTGTTGTGGTTTACAACTGAATATTGTAATTCGCCTTCTGGGCTGATGATGAATAAACCGCGAAGTGCTACACCTTCTTCTTCAATTAAAACGCCGTACTCACGAGAAACAACGTGATTTGTATCAGCTGCTAATGGATATTTAAGATCACCTAAACCATTATCTTTACGATCAGTGTTGATCCAAGCTAAGTGTGTATGGATTGTGTCTGTAGAAACACCGATTACTTCTGCGTCAAGATCTTCAAACTCATCATAACGGTCAGAAAGTGCAGTGATTTCTGTTGGACATACAAATGTAAAGTCCATTGGATAGAAGAATAATACTGTCCATTTGTCATTTTTAATATTTTCTTCTAAGCTAACTTTACCGAATTCTTTGTTTGATAATACAGCTTCCATTTCAAAGCGTGGAGCTTGTTTACCTACCATACGTTCTGGCATACATGATCCCTCCAAATAATTATTAAATGAGAAAATGTATAAAACATTCTCACTTATGTACTGTTATAACGGTTTTCATTATAATGGATATTGTTTTTTTAGTCAATATTAATTAAGAATGAATTTAAACAACATCTTATAATGGTAACATAGTTGTTATGCCCGCCTTTAGGGCAAATTAAACCCTGACTTCAGCAAAAAAATGCTATAAAAGGGTTGCATTTATTTACCTTCTCAGTTTAGCATGTCTAATATCGGGAATAAACAAATGTGCTCATACTCTTACAAAATCTTTTCCACAGAATACATTCCCACTTATTAATATTGAAACAGAACATAGGAAGGATGAACAACGAATGTTTAAGATGCAAGATATCAACTGGGAACAGCTTCTTACCAATGCTGGAGTTATTGTGTTAAAACTTATTGCCATCACCATTGTATTTTTACTTGTACGAGCAATTGGTAAAAAAGTTATTGAACGTTCCTTTGAAAAAATGAGTGAGCGCGAAAATGCTACGCGCGGACGTATGCTCACACTCAAAAGTTTAACCGTTAATGTGTTTTCATATGTACTTATTTTTATTTTTGTCGTTATGCTGCTTGAAGCAGTAAATATCCACGCCACAGCTTTATTAGCTGGTGCCGGAGTTGTGGGTCTAGCAATCGGGTTCGGTGCTCAAGGACTGGTTAGCGACGTTGTAACGGGTTTCTTTTTACTTCTTGAAAAACAGCTTGATGTTGACGACTATGTAACAACCGGAACTTTTTCAGGAATTGTCGAATCAGTAGGTCTTCGTACTACTCAAATTCGCGGATTTGATGGGACCCTGCACTATGTGCCTAACCGGGAAATTACAAGCTTAAGCAATCATTCCCGAGGCAATATGCGCGCGTTGATCGATATTGGCATTTCGTATGATGATGATATTGACAAAGCTATTTCCGTACTAGAAAAAGTATGCGAGCGTGTTGCTGCAACAAATGAAAACATTGTAGAAGGACCAAACGTGATAGGAGTTCAAGGTCTAGGCGCATCAGACGTTGTGCTTCGTGTAGTTGGCAAAGCTAAAAACGGTGAACAGTGGGGGATTGAACGTCAGCTTCGCAAAGAATTTAAAGAAGCGTTTGACGCAAACGGTATTGATATTCCGTTCCCTCATCAAGTAAATATTGATAAAAAGCAGCCTGAAGATGCCAAGCAGCCTCAGCATGCATAAAAAATAGCCGAAGGATTTATTCCTTCGGCTTTCTTTTATCCTTGTACCTTGTTGCCTACTTGCTGACAAATTTCTTCTGCCGTTAATCCGCTAGCTGTAATAACTGAGCCTTGCGTTACTGCATCAGAAATCCCCATTACGTTTGAATCCTGTCCTGTTACAACACAGCAATCGCACCCTTGTGCATCACTTTCGTTGCGTAATTGTACCACTTCATGTCCGAGCTGCTGAAGTGCAGCCTGTACATCTGTTAAACCGTATTCTACACCAATTCGTGCCATCGTTGCCCACCTCCTCATGGTATTAATTTAGCCATAAGGAAAAATGATTATACGATTTATTGATTGCCTTTATGTTCAAAATATTTTGTAATAAGTGAAATCGCAATATCTATTGCGCCTTCATGAGGCTGCAGCTTTGCATGATGAAGCCCATATTCAGACTGAACGCCAAGCCAAAACATAAATCCAGGAATATCTTTTAGCATATAGCCAAAATCTTCTCCTGTCATTGCTTCTTTGCACTCAATGACATCCACGTCTGTTTGTTCTTTGGCAAATTCCATGAACTCTCGCGTGACTTCATGGTGATTATATACTTGATGATACATACAACCATAATCAATGGCTGTTTCACACTGGTACCCTACTTCTACTCCTTTAACAATCGCTTCAATTCGTTCTTTAACACGCATCATTGATTCAGGAGATAGCGTGCGAATGGTTCCTTCTATGCGAGCTCGCTCCGCAATAATATTTTGAACCGTCCCGCCTTGAATTTTTCCTACTGTAATTACAGCGCTGTCTAGCGGATCAACGTTGCGAGCAACAATAGTTTGAAGTTGTGAAACGAGCTGACATGCAGCAACTACCATATCATTTGTTGTGTGTGGATAAGCAGCATGGCCGCCTTTTCCTTTTAAATCAATAAATAGCTCAGACGTGTTAGCAAATAGCAACCCTTCCTTCAGCGCAATCGACCCAACCGGATATTCAGGCGCTACGTGAAGGGCGAAGATGAAATCTGGAAGCCATTCTTTCATGATGTCGCTTTGGAGCATTGGCTGTGCTCCTCCTGGACCTTCTTCTGCAGGTTGAAAGATAAACAGTACATTATCTTTAATTTCATGCTGAGCAAAGTAAGTGAGTACGCCTAGCCCAATGGCCATATGCATATCATGTCCGCAGGCATGCATGAGTCCTTCATGCTGTGATTGAAAAGAATAATTCGTTTCTTCCGTGATAGGAAGCCCGTCAATATCTGCTCGGTAACCTATTATTTTAGTTGGATTTGTACCATGTACTTTAACAAAGAGTCCTGTTTTCCACGTCTTTACTTCTAAACGCTCTTGCGGAAGAGTGTTAATATAATCAAGCAAAAAACGCTGTGTTTTCACCTCTTGAAACCCTAATTCAGGAATTTTATGTAGCTCTCTTCTTATTTTCACAAATTCATTTTCAGCCATGTGTATGTCCTCCTCACGAAATAAAGAAGAAAGCGTGGTTGCCCACGCTTCCAACTTGTCCATATGATACGTTCAAGGATTCAGTATCCCAATCGCTAAAACCTATTAATTCAACAAAGAAAAAGCGCAAACTGATCGTTTTTCTTATTCTTCGTTTAATTGACGCAATTCTTGCTTGATTTCTGTTTTAGACTTTGTTTTTTCGTCAATTTCTTTAATAACGCGAGCCGGCGTACCTGCTACTACTGTGTAAGGAGCTACATCTTCTACCACAATTGCACCTGCAGCAACTACGGCACCTTTACCTACTGTTACACCTTCAAGAACAACAGCATTAGCACCGATTACTACATCATCTTCTACTACAACTGGTTTTGCAGAAGGTGGCTCAATAACACCAGCTAATACAGAACCTGCGCCGATGTGACAGTTTTTACCTACTGTTGCACGACCACCAAGTACTACGTTCATGTCGATCATTGTTCCTTCACCGATCACAGAGCCGATGTTAATAGATGCACCCATCATAATAACAGCGTTGTCGCCGATTTCAACTTGATCGCGAATAATAGCGCCTGGCTCAATACGAGCTTTAATTCCTTTCATATCTAATAAAGGAATCGCAGAGTTACGGCGATCATTTTCAATTACGTAGTCTTCAATTTTTCCTTCGTTTGCTTCAATAGCAGCTTTGATTTCTTTCCATTCACCAAATACTACACCTGTGTTGCCCGTTACGAATGTTTTAGAAGATGAACCAAAGTCAATTCCTTCTACTTCACCTTTTACGTAAACTTTTACCGGTGTTGATTTTGTGCTGTTTTGAATAAATGAGATAATCTCATTAGCATCCATCATTTTCATTATGTATTCCTCCTAAGTAAGCAATGTCTCATTTAATGTAACAAAATGCTTTCACAATGACAAGCATCATTATCGTTTTAATAAAAAGATAACGATTGCAAATAAAAAAAGCGAGCATCTAGACTCGCTTTAGACCGTTTCTCTTACATATTCACGTACAATATCAACAAATGCTCGAACTTGCTTCAGTTTAAACGCTGATTCGTATCCAACTAAAGAAGTGTCTCGGGTAATTGGCTCTCCATTTGCTTTCAGAAGCGGCGTCCGGTGAATATGGCTTCCAGCTTCTTTAATAGCAATCGATGGTAAAATAGCGAAGCCAAGACCATTTAAAGCCATTTGCTTACACGTCTCAATCTGATCCACTACAATCGTACGCTTCGGTGTAGTATGAAACTCTCGATGCCACCATTCTAAAATTTCTTGATAATACGTTGAGTCACTTTTAAATTGAATAAATGGTCGATGAGTATTTACTACTTCCGCTGCCCTTTCAATTTCTGAATCGACTAGGTAAAGAGGATCTGTAAACAAATGTTCTTTGACACCTTTCCAATCCGGATTTCCGCGTATGATTCCAATATGTACCTCATCTTCGTACAGATAGCGAAGCATTTCACTGCTCCAGCCGGTTACAAGAGAGATTTTAGCATGTGGGTAACGATCCATATAGCGTTTTAACACCGCCGGCAGCCAGTGCTGTCCAATAATCGAAGCCACCGCTAATTTGAGTGTACCATATACCTCATTATCTAAATGATGCAAGTCCTCACGAACCCGATCTTCTTTTTCTACCACTTCTTTTGCAAATTGAACAATCTTTTCTCCAGCAGGCGTTAATGACAGTCCTTTTTGCGAACGAATGAAGATTTGTGTATCCCATGCTTTTTCAATGGTTTGCAGCCTCTGTGATAAAGCTGGTTGCGATACAAATAATCTCTCTGCAGCTTTTCTCATATTTAATTCTTGAGCTAATACAACGAGCATTCGACATTCTATTAATTGCATTCAGTTATTCCTTTCAAGCCTCTTTTTACTTTCATTTTACCTTTATCATATAAGAAAAAAACGGAGAAAGATAGGCTGAAACACGATTTCTTAAAAAAATTATTGAAATGACTCTTTCGGGAGAATGATGGACTGCCTTCTTAATGACTTTAACAAATTTCTTCGTGTTAAAATCCCTTCAAAAATGCCATCTTCATTCTCTACGCACAAAAAAGGATGGTTAATCATGGCATTTATGACTTTTAATACGGATTTTTTCATGGAGACACGAGGAACATTTTGATTCATAACTTCTTCTACTTTCATGGTTTCTAATCGTTCAAATTCAATGCGCTTTAATCCTAAAATCGAATCTAAAATAAGCGTCATACTCACGAACCCCTGCAGCTGGAACCTTGGATTTAATACGGGAATGGACGTATAGCCAGTCTTTGTTAACACAAGCAAAGCATGTTCTAAATTATTTCCCACTTGGACATGAGCAACTTTATCAGAAGTGACAAGCAAATCTCGAAGTTCAATTTGATTTAACTGATTGTGATCAATATCAATCATTTATACATTCTCCTTCCATTTCTCATAACTTCCACGTGTGTAAAGAGAAAAAGAACAAGCTACAAAATGAAAATAGCTTGCTACGTAAATGCGAACCTTTAAGAGGGAATAGAAGCAGACACACTCGATGTTCTCCCTTATATGTTAAGTCTAGATTTTTTTAAAACAAGTGTCAACGAAAGTTCATAATTATCTGAATTTTTTATTTTGATTTTTTTACAGCATTCGACCCGTTCCTTCTATTTATCAGAAAATCCGCTATCACTTTGTCGATATTTCTCGGGAAAATAGGGCGGAAGCCACCGCAAAAACTCCATACGCAGTAACAAAAAAATACCGCAAAGTATAAAATCCTTTGCGGCATTCGTTTTGCTTTATCCCTTAATGAATAAGTTCAAAAATTTCAATTGCAATCATATCAACGTTATCAAATTGATAAACGGCTGGCTTTTCACCATCTTGATATACTTCAAGTTCGTATGTTTCAGTTTTTGCATGATATTTCACGCTGCAAATTCTTTTTCCCTCTACTTCGAAGAAGCGTTGTGGCGCTTCACTTCCACTTGCTTGCTCACGGAGATTCACAAGACGAGTTAAAATACCTTGTAATTGTGACATATAATCTCTCCTTTCACCTATTACATCATTACGCATTCGACTTTTCTACAATATCAATTCAAATAAATACGTTATCTAAACTAATACTTAAAAGACACCATTTCACTATATGCCACATACTAAAAAAACACAAGTACTTTACGTGATTTTTCATAAGAAAATGCCTTATTATAGCGATATATGTCGTTTTTTATTATAATAACATAGCGATATACTATGTATCATACAAAACTTCATTCTACTTTAACACCATTCATTTTAATATAGGGAGGTGCTTTCATTGAGATCTATAGAGTTGTACACACAACCAGCTTGCCCACCTTGCGAAATTGTTAAACAGTTTTTACAGCATCATCACGTTTCTTATAAAGAATTTGACGTATCTAAAGATGCTTCTGCTCGAAAACGAATGACTACTGAGTTAGAGTCTTATTCCACTCCGACCATTCGTATTGACCAGGAAATTATCAGAGGATTTGACCTTCAAGCACTTGAGAAGCTTCTTAACATCGGGTAACAGAAACACTCAAAATAAGCTTTCCTCGGCTATTTTGAGTGTTACTTACTATATATAAACTTTTGCACTTTCCATTTCCCTTGTTTTTTTACTAACGTGATCATTTCGTAATGATCTTGGTATTTTACCCGTTCATTATGCACAGCCGGAAAAAATTGATAGACATAAGCTTTGTTTTGGTCGGAATGAAGAGCTACCTTCGTTTGTTCATCAAAAGAAAAGAAAGGGATGTAGTGTGTTAAATATTCAGGTCCCTCTCCGACATACCCTTGAGCTTTTTGTAAGAGAGCCTCATTAAAAAACACAGATGCATACTCATCATCTAAAAACAATTTCAGCTCACGAACAGCGTCTTGATTAGTATGAGCAGACGCAGCTCTTAGCTGAGCCTGATAAGCGTCCTGCAAATTTATAAAGATTTCATGCCTAGTCTCTCCTGATACTTCTGCATGAACAGATTTTCCTGAGTACAAGACAATCAGCAAAAAGACAAGTAAGCATATTTTATTCAAATTAAATCAGCTCCTTAACTTCTTTTTTATTAGAATTCCGAAAATTCCCCTGCCTATGCATATCCCTACAACCGACTGTCGTTCTCCTCTAAAAAAACATAAAAAACCGGCAACCACTTTTGCTGGTTGCCGGTTTAACTTTAACTTATTTATTCTCTACAAAACGTCTCTTTCGTATAAAAAAGAATATGAAATATCAAGGAATATATAGTGCATATTATCAATCGGATACGAAAAAGTCCGGATATTCTCACCTGTTTCAATATCATTATACAAATCTGATAATATGCCTTTTTTTTCATAGCTCATTCGAATAATATTCTCAAGAAAATATGGGCGCCAGCTCCAATTTTTCTTTACATATTCAGGTTCAAGAATCCAATCCTCGTTTTTCTTTACATAGTTAGAAGACTTTTGAAATCCGTTTTCATCGCAGATGTAAAGGCGAAAACACACGTTGGATAGTTCTTCTGCAATAACAGGCAGCATATCGTCATACGTTTCTAGCTTTCTGCACTTTGTCATTACCTGCTGCATTTTATCTTGAAAGCGTTCTGTCAGCTGGTAAACAGCAAGCAGCTTTTTCTTTTCGTGAGCGATATACATTTCAAAACGTTCCTTTAGTTTATCCTTTAAGATGTTCGGATCGACAAGTTCAGCAGCCGGCTTATGTAAATAATAACCTTGAAAATACCTGCCTCCGTTTCTCCATGCATATTGCAGCTGATAGGAGGCTTCTATATCTTCGTATAGAAGCGTAGCACCCATTTTTCTTGCTAACAGAGATAAAGAATACAATACGTCTTGATACGACTGCGCCATGTCCGTTTGTCTCAGAATATGTAAATCTACTTTTAAGATATCTGGTGAAAGCAACCCAATCCTGTCTAGATTACTACTTTCTTTTCCTATATTATCAATTGCAATCTTAATACCATATGTTTGATAATACTTTAGTAAGTGTTGAAGTGATTCCAAATCTCCACTAAAATTGTGTTCTGTAATTTCGAGAACAATTCGATCAAGCGATAATCCTTTATTTTCGAAAAGTTGCAATAATTCTAGCAAGGATTCTCCATGATCGTTCATTAATAAATTAGGGTTCTGATTAATAAAAATTAAAAATTGTTCTTCCTGGGTCAACATATGCTCGAGCGCTTGTGTTAAAACAGCATAATCAACTTCTATGCGATATTCATCCGGAATCGCATCATCATGAAAGAATGGGCCGAGACTTTCAATTTCCCCTTCATTTTGAAACCTCGCCAACACTTCATAGCCAATTACTCTATGTCCATCTGCACTAAAAATTGCTTGATAATACGGAAGAGTTTTCTCTATGTTTGTTAATACATCTAACGGGTCCACTCAACTCTCCCCTCTCCTTGTTCACTTTACGTTAGTATAATACGAATAGCATAATTTTGCTAGCCCTTCTCGGTTTGCTTTGTACTTTTTAGTGCGTATCCAACCTTAAAAAGGATGCTGATTTAGCCACTGTCCCCCGTCCATTGTGATGCATTCCCCATTGATATAAGATGCTTCATCGGAGAATAAGAAACTGGCTAATCCTGCTATTTCCTCAGGAGTTCCAAGGCGTCCTAGTGGTACAGAATTCAATGTACGCGCTTTCATTTTTTCTGACTCAAATAATTTATCGGCTCCTCCTGTTCGCTCGATCGGCCCCGGTGCAATCGCATTTACCCGTATACCATATTTCTTTCCCCACTCTACCGCGAGCGTGCGCGTCATGGTTAAAACTCCTGACTTGGCACAAGCTGAATGAATAACACCTGCTCCTGCATTCCAGGCATATGTAGCCACAATGTTTGTAATGGCCCCTTTTGTGCCTTTATTGATCCAATATTTCCCTACTGCGGAACTGCAATAAAATGTACCATTTAATACGATATTAATTACGCTGTTCCATCCGTTAATGGATAAGTCTTCAGCTGCACATATAAAATTGCCTGCAGCATTATTAACTAAAAAATCAATTTGGCCAAATGCCTTGTCCGTTTCTTGAACCATTCGTTCCACATCTTCTGGATTGCGTACATCCATCACCACTGAAAGTACCTGTCCATCAAACGTTTTAATTTCATTTTCTGTCTCTTGTAATCGATCAGCTGATCTACCTGTGATTACCACATGAGCACCTTGTTCTGCAAATCGCTTTGCCATATGTTTTCCCATTCCACTTGAACCGCCAGTAACAATTACGACCTTGTTCTTCAATGTATCTTCCTCCCCAAAACATAAGTGTTTTACAACTATCATTTTACTATTTTTTCTGAATAAAGTGAAATTTTTATCCATTTAACTTAAAAGCAGGCTTCTCGTTGTGATGATAAAAAAAACAATGCTATAATGAAAACTTGAAAACTATAAGGAATAGGTTGATTTTGCATGAAAAAGACGTATACAAGACGATCTTTTTTGAAAGGACTAGCGTCTATTTCGTTAGGGTCTTTGCTCACCACGTCTTTTGGGTATACATATGCCAAATATATTGAGCCTAGACGTCTGCAAATTGTTCGTCATACAATTACTTCTAAAAATATTCCGAAAAGCTTTAACGGAATAAAAATTTTACAATTTAGTGATGTTCATCTTGGACTCTCTTATGATTTATTACAACTAGAACAGCTTATGGTGACCATAAATAATTTGAAGCCTACTATTATATTATTTACCGGAGATTTAATGGATGTACCTAATGAATACCCGCATCCAGAAAGAATTCCCCCGATTTTACAGAGGCTTCAGGCTCCTCTTGGAAAATATGCTATATATGGTAACCATGATCACGGAGGATATGGAACAAATATCTATAAACAAGCCATTGAAGACGCAGGATTTAGACTTTTAGTAAATGAAGTTGACACGGTATCCATGCCTGATAAAAGCTACATTCATATTTGTGGACTCGATGATATTATGCTTGGGAATCCACAATATGAAGGAACGCTAGGGCAATTACAGCCGGATATTTTTTCTATTGCTATGATTCATGAACCGGACGTTGCTGTCAAAGCAGCTCCTTTTCCAGTAGATCTTCAGCTCTCCGGCCATAGTCATGGAGGCCAAATTCAAATTCCTTTTTACGGTCCTTTGATTACACCGCCCTTTGGGACGGTTTACCCTGAAGGAATGTACGAAGTTGGAGATTCCAAAATGAAGCTTTATGTGAATAGAGGCTTAGGAACCACTCGCATTCCTTTTCGTTTTTTAGCTACGCCTGAAATTACGCTTTTCACCCTGCAATCAACATAAAAACGCCCTTACAGGGCGTTTTTATGTTGATTGTCTTTTTTTAGCTGATTATGACCGCCTAATTCTAGTCTTAAAGAAATAAACCAGGCTCAAAAACTTCCGTTCAGCCATACACTACAAAGACAACTGACAAGGAGGTTAAATTATGTACTATCAATATCCCTATACAGGATATCGTAATATTCCAAATGGTGACGAGCGCTTTTTTGGATTTCCTTTTGTTGCTGGCTTAGCTGGTGGGCTGCTTGGCGGACTAGCTGTTGGCGGTTTTGGAGGCAGACCTGGGTGCTGTCCACCACCTTATCCTTATCCAGTTCCGTTTTACGGCGGTGGATTTCCTGGAGGAGGCTTCCCTGGTGCCGGCTATGGAGGCGGTGCTCCTGTTTATAACACATACTACGGACCTGGATACGGTCCTGTTGGTCCCATTCCTAGATAATAACATGACTAAAAAGCCGAGCACTCGGCTTTTTTTATGTTATTCTTGATTGTCGCAAAGAGCATATTGACAAAAAATCTCTTGACTATTAATAGAGAGCTCATGGTCTTTTTTTATGACGTAATGATAATTCCCTTCTTGGTCTTGTTCTCGTGCTTTTACATTATCAGCAAGCATAACTTCAAGCCACTTCCACACTTTTTTTTTCAAATATGTATCCAGGATAGGAAATAAAATTTCTACTCGTTTCACCATATTTCTTGTCATCATATCTGCAGATGAAAAGAAAAACTTTTCCTGTTTATTATGATGAAAATAATAGATTCGGCTATGCTCTAAAAATCGTCCGACAATGCTTCTTACTCTTATATTCTCGCTAACGCCTTGAATTTGAGGGCGCAAGCAGCACGCTCCTCTAACAATGAGTTCGATTGTCACACCAGCTATAGAAGCTTCATATAGCTTCATAATTAAAATTTTATCCGTCAATGAGTTCATTTTCCCAATGATTCTTCCATTGCCATACCGTCTATGATAATGGATTTCCTGATCAATGAGATGCAAAAAATCATTTCTTATATCAAATGGTGCAACGGATAAATGATGATATACTGGTTTTTGCGTATAGCCACTTAAGTAATTAAAAAAATTGGCCGCATCTATCCCGATGTTTCGGTTGACAGTAAAAAGACTTATATCCGTATAGATCTTTGCTGTGGCATCGTTGTAATTCCCAGTACCAAGATGAACAAACCGTTTAATATGCTCTCCTTCTCTTCTCACCACGAGCGTAATTTTACCATGCGTTTTTAAATGCGTCATTCCATATATCACGTGACACCCTGCCCGCTCTAGCTCTTTAGCCCATTGCACATTATTCTCTTCATCAAACCTCGCTTTTAGTTCAACTAGTACCGTCACTTGTTTACCTTTTGCAGCCGCTCGTTTTAATGCTTTAATAACGGGAGAATCTCCGCTTACCCTGTATAACGTTTGCTTAATAGCAAGCACATTTTCATCGTCTGCTGCACCGTTAACAAAATCGAGTACCGGCTTAAACGATTCATAAGGATGGTGAAGCAAAATATCTCTTTGAATCATTTGATCGAAAATATTTTGATCCGGGTGTAACTCTATTGTAAGCTTAGGAATAAAGGCTTTTTCAGCCAACTCTTCATGCGTAGATTTAAGTAATCTATAAAACGAAAATAAACTGGTTAAATCCAGCTGTCCTTCGATCTCATACACATCTTCATCATCAATTTCAAGTACTGACTCTAAATACGCTAGTACACCCTGATCATATGGACTCTTAATCTCAAGACGAACAGCCGCTCCCCATTTTCGCTTCTGTAACTCTTCTTCAATTTCTTTTAGTAAATCTTGAGCGTCTTCTTCGTGAATAGTCATATCTGCGTTGCGGGTAATTCGAAATTGAGAAACGGAAGAAACGCGATATCCCTTAAACAACTTCTTAATAAAATAGGCAATCACATCCTCTAGCAATACAAATAGACGGGTAGAATCTGATGTGGCTATTTCAATGTAGCGCGTTAGCATCGAAGGTACTTGAACGATAGCTAGCCTTCCTTTTATTTCAGCAATTTGCTGCTCATCATTTAAATTTTCTGAAAGGACGACTGCTAAGTTCAAGCTTTTATTCATCAACATAGGAAACGGCCGGTAGGTATCAATAGCCATAGGAGTTAATACGGGAAAGATTTGCTCGTCAAAATACTGTTCAAGCGTATCTAGATTTGATTTTTCCAACTTTTCAACCGCAATGATTTCCACGCCGTATTTCTGTAATTCGGGAAGAAGTGTATGAATATACGTATCATACTGCTGCTCGACTAGATCGTGGTTTTGTTTAGAGATAGAAAATAGCTGCTGTTTAGGAGTTAAGCCTGCTTTGTTTTCAGGTTTGCTAAATCCAGCTTTCACTTGATCTTTTAATCCGGCTACCCGAATCATAAAAAACTCATCTAAATTTGAACTGAAAATTCCTAGAAATTTAAACCGCTCAAGCAAAGGGTTTTTCGTATCTACTGCTTCTTCCAGCACCCGCTTGTTAAAAGCCAGCCAGCTCAATTCACGATTATTGTAATAAGCTGAATCAGCCACTTGTATGGTTTGCCTATAAGTGCGATTACTTTCTAACATTAGCCTCACCTTCCAGGATAATGGATTTAATCTAGTTAGCTATACTGAATATTCTAACCGATTCAGCGTTATTCTAAAGCTTAGCAAATTCAAGAACAATATTTTTTTTCACTACTTTTTCTAGATGCTTTTTCTGTGTTTCAGCCTGATATTGTTCAGGACGAAAGTTTTTTGTACATAATAGTTTAATCGTAACTGTGTTTTCATCGCTTTTCATGTCAATATGTTGAATAACATTTCGCTTTGTTGCATGTAAACCGTCAGCTATTTTTAAAACCGCACCGAGCAGCTGGACTTTTTTTTGTTCTTCTTTTGTTAACCACTTTTTAAAAGGAGCAACATATTGCCTAAAAGAAGACTTCCCTTTATATGAAGAAACAAGTGCCAGCTTTAAACGTTCTCTATGTAAAATTCCATCGATTGTACGATTAGCAAGCACATAAAACGTATGCTGGCTGCTTGATTCGGCATCAATATACTCTCCTATATCATACACTTGCGCAGCTTTTATAAGAAGCGCTAAGTCATCCTCTTTTAAATCAACCGGTCCCTGCTCCTTAAAATGCTGAAACATCATAATAGCTGTGCGGGTAAGCTGTTTGACATAATCTTTATTTACTTCAAACTCTTCCATTATTTCTTGAAAACTTTGCTGTATGACATCGGGGTACATTGGCTGGATATTAGCATCAGATGCTTCCTTAAATAACACCCCTTCTCTTAAGCCTTTGCGGCTTAAGATGAAGCGAGTCGCGTTGACTGTTTCATATAATGATTGAAATACTTCAATCGCTGGCAAAATTGTATCCGCACGATCTTTTGACAAGCGGTCTAGCTTTTGAAGATTGTGATAAGACAATGAGCCTATAGCAGATTTCACATGCAATATATCAGCTAAGTTCATTTCATATTGATGCAGCCCGGCGAGAGGATAGTGGATAAAACCTTGATGCACTTGCACCATACTTCTTGCACTTCCTCCAATTGCTACAATCGGAACTTGGCGATTTAAAAGCCACGGGACAGTATGGAAATACCGGATCACGAAATCGCGGATTTTTACTTTTTCTTCTGCAGTGGGAATATTGCCTTTGACGAACTGCAGACGCAGAGATAAGGCACCGAACGGAAAGCTGTGGTACTGCACTAACTCCCGATTGCGAAAATACGTAACTTCCGTACTTCCCCCGCCAATGTCAATTGTAATGGCTTCTTCGATCGAAGTGGAATGAATAACGGCAACAAAGCCGTAATACGCTTCTTCATATTCAGACAATAGTTGAATAGAAAAGCCCGTTTCTTTTTTTACATGCTCTAGAACTTCTTTTGCATTAGCCGCTTGACGGATGGTAGCTGTGGCCACACAGGTAACGTTCGGTAGCTGCTGATGCTTGATAATAACTCCAAACGTTTTAAGCGTATCAAGCAACGTATATATTCCTTTAGCCGTTAACACTCCTTCTTTACTTAAATAATTTCGAAGCCGTGCAGCTACTTTCACGTTTTCAATTTGCTTAAATCCTCTGCCTTTTTTGTATTCATAAATAACAAGGCGTATCGTATTTGAACCTATATCAATCAGTCCATGTTTATAAGTCAATGTAATTTCAACACCTTTTTCAAAATAACTTTATGCTCACAAAAGTCACTTTTACTTTTTTCAACCGTATACTGTTACAACATAGTCATATATCAAAGGAGCGAAGTTAATGAGATATATAGTAAAGCGCGGTGAAACCTGGCAAAGCGTTTCAGGTGACTACCGGACTCCGGTTGAAGATCTGTGGATGGCTAATCCTTTTGTAAGCCATAGTACGCTGAAGCCTGGGCAAGTAATCATCATTCCAAACCTCCCTGATAAAGAGCTCATTCCTTACACGATCCACGTGTTTATTGCTGAAAAGCAGCTTGAATTACGAAGAAATAATATCATACAAAAAGTCTATCCCATTGCAGCAGGAAAAATGCTGAGTGCAACCCCTACTGGAGACTTTGTTATCGTTAACCGGGAGCCAAACCCCGGGGGGCCTTTTGGCACAATGTGGCTAAGCTTGTCTAAAAAGTCATATGGCATTCACGGAACAAATGATCCAAGTTCTATTGGAAAAGCCGTATCCAAAGGATGCATTCGCATGTATAATGCCCAAGTAAATGAGCTAGCTCAAATTGTGCCAAATGGGACTGGTGTTTATATTCGACCTTCTCGACGAATGGCTCAATAGTTCGGGATTTACTAATCAATGATGGTTTAACTGTGGGAGCAGCATTTTTTTAAAAATAAAAAGTATGGCGTGCTGTTCCACTTTACTTGTATAAGGAAGCGTAACAAAACAAACCCTATACATAGGAAATTTCATTAATTACCAAAATACTTCTTCGTGTAATTATTTTCAAATGGGACAAGACACGCTATAATGAACGTATCAGCTTTCACCTTATAGGTTGAACAGCTGATATGATAGAAAGGGAGTGAACGTATGTCTCAAGCAAATGGACAAGGCTCTTTGACCCCGTCTGTATCTGAGATTGCACAAGCTATTTTCACTGTAAATCGTCACGCAAAAGCTGCTCCTGATCCTAAGCAGTTATATACGTTAAAGAAAATTGCATTAGATCAACTAATTTTAGAAGGAAAAGCCAAAAAAGAAGGACTTCACTTTTCGCCAAACCCTGGTAAAAGTCAACAAAAATCAGATGTACTTGTATCAGTTGGAGACTACTTTTTCCATATGCCTCCAAAGAAAGAAGACTTCAAAGAGTTATCACACCTCGGCCATTTAAACCATCAGTATCGAAATCCCAAAACGACTATGTCATTATCTTATGCGAAGCGCTTATTATCTAAATATACGGGTCATCTCGTACAGCCGGCTAAAAGCCCTGTTTCGACTCCAAGAAAACGGCAAGCACCTGTGTTTAAACCGCTGGGTAAAAGTTATTTTTAAAAAAGTGCCTGAAGTGGAGCAATCTGCTTTCAGGCACTTTTTTGTGATCCTACAAAATATAGAGATCGATCAACTCAACAAGCTCTCCGATTTCCGGCTTACTTACTTGTCCTTCCGCTCCTACCATCTTTCCCTTGTGACGTAAATCTTCTGTGATAAGAGAAGAGAAGATAATGACTGGAAGTATAGAAAGCTGAGGATTTTCTTTCACTTTTTTAGTTAAATGATGCCCATCCATTTGCGGCATTTCTATATCTGTAATAAGCAGCTGGACTTGATCACTGATTTCCACACCTTCATCGATCACTGAGCTTAGATAGTTCCACGCTTCCTCACCGTTCTCAAAAAATTCCGTGTTCTCATAACCTGCTTGTGCAAGAGTATCTTCAATCATTCGGCGCAGCAGCGGAGAGTCTTCAGCCACGACAATCTTTTTATTAGAGCGTTCCCTAGCCCCTAGCTTTTTGATTTTCGACTGATTAATACCCGCATCAGGGTTCACGTCAGAAATCAGCTTTTCAAAGTCTAACAGCAGAATTATTTGACCGTTTAATTTTACCACTCCAGTAATCTGCGTTTCCAAACCTTGATACAAATCTGAAGGCTTCTCAATTTCTTTCCAAGAAATACGGTGAATTTGCGTCACTGCATGGGTATGAAAGACAATTTTTTGCTGATTGAACTCTGTAACAATTAACTTATCTTTTTCAGGCGTATTTGAAGGTTCCATTTTTAACGCTTTTGCTATGTCAACAACAGGAAGTACTTCCCCTCTTAGCTCTATAATACCTTCTATGTAAGAATGCGCATTGGGAACAGGTGTAATAGATACGGGATTAATAATCTCTCTAACTTTTACTACATTAATGCCAAACCAAACATTTCCTATCTCAAATTCGACAATTTCCAGTTCGTTTGTACCACTTTCCAACAGTATTCCTTTATCTGGATTCATATACTTACTCCTCTCATCTCACCTGCTTATCTAATAGTCCATATTTCCCATTATAGTGACCGCCTCTTATATCCGTAAAGAAAAATTTTCTTATTTTGTTATCCTTTTTCCCTAAAACATATACATAAAATATTGTTTTACGAATTAACAGAATATTATATACTATATAAAAACATGAGCGTCGATCCCTTTCGTCTCATCCTCTGCTCAGTTTTTTAATTGCTCTACTTTACTTCTCTATACTAGCTTATGAACTTGAGTCAAACGACTACTCCTATTCGAACGAGGTGTAATTTATGAACAGAGGATTACAAAAAGAAGAAACAAAAAAACGCATCCAAAAAGCCGCTATCTCTTTATTCCAACAGCAGGGATATCAAAAAACGACTGTGTCTCAAATTACCCATGAAGCGGGTGTAGCAAAGGGAACATTTTTTAATTACTTCAAAACAAAAGAAGAAGTTCTTCACTACCTTGGAATTAATTTTACAAACCGTATCTCCTACAAATTAGAACAGCTCCTTCAAACAGAAGAACCAACTGCTGCCATTGTTAAACAACTGTTTTTATTACTAGCACAATCAAACGAAGAAGCGAACCCTCACCTAATCCGTTCTTGGTTTCATATTGCTATTACCAACAGTTCCTTTCAACAATCCGAAATTCTTCAAATTGAAAAAATGCGTGCTCATTTTACAAAAGTTTTTCAAACAGGACAAGACCGAGGTGAACTTATAGTCGATATCCCTGCCGAAGAAATGGCTTCTATTGCTATACTTAATTTTTTTGGCACACTTCTTTACTGGTGTACCAACCAACCCGACTCTGCTACCCTTCAAGAAAGAATAGACAAGTCGGTTACTCTTCTATTTAGAGGGTTTCTTATTCATTCCTAAAAGCCTGTTCACAAATTTTTAATAAGAAATCGAAGATAGCTGTGGACTCTACAGCCAAAACGGTTTATACTACACAAAGTGAATGAATAATCTTAAAAGAAGGTGTTCGTAATATGAAAGGCTCCGTCATTCTTTTTAATGACGATAATGAAATGACCATTATTGAAAACGTAGAAGAAGCTGTATATCAAGATATTAAAGAACAAGAAGGCTCTGATCACTGCGTTGTAACATTGGACGATCATGAAGTTGATTTTGGCTACGTTTCCCCCGTTTATTGGCGTGAAGGCCAAATACACACTGACTAATATACAAGACCTGCATATATATGCAGGTCTTTTTATGCGCTTATTATTTTGAATCTAGAATTGAACGTGAAGCGAGGAATCTCTGATTTCCTAACACATACCTCAGCACATTCGCAGCTAAAAACAGGGTTAACAACTATATAGAAAGGGTACATTTCAAGTAATAGAAGCTGCGTTTTATTTTAAAAAAGGAGGTTTATGTTATGAGTTCTTATCGAAAAAATATGAATCACTATCCTCACTCATCTCAGTACACACCTTACCAACACTATTACGCGAAAGAAGCTGATCGTATTTTAACGACTATGAGTACAAACTTTAATAAACAGCATTTGAAATCTCTTATCGACGATGCGTTAGATAACAGAGACGAAGAACAATTTTATGAACTAACAACTGCTTATAATAAGCTATATAACGCCTAACTTAAAACCACTATTTGCAAAATGCGCAAATAGTGGTTTTTTACCTATTTTCATTGTGATAAAATGAGTTGAAAATACGCGGAAGGATTTGAAACCATGGAGCACTTAATCAATAAACGTGTCAAAGAAATTGAACTATCAGGAATACGTACATTTTATAATATGGTCTCACAATACCAAGATGTTTTATCCCTCACAATTGGACAACCTGACTTCTTAACACCACAGCATGTAAAAGAAGCGGCAAAATCTGCAATTGATGGTAACCAAACTTCTTATACCCACAATGCTGGAACAATAGAACTGCGCGAGGCAGCAGCTCAATTTGTCAAAGAAAAATATGACTTGCACTATAACCCAGCGGATGAAGTGATTGTGACCATTGGAGCTAGTCAAGCAATTGACATTGCTCTTCGCACCATTTTAGAAGAAGATTCTGAAGTTATTTTACCTGGACCTGTTTACCCAGGATACGAACCGCTTATCCGGTTAAACGGCGCTAAACCTGTACATATTGATACAACCGCAACAGGATTTCGACTAACAGCGGATTTAATCCAACAACATCTGACGTCTAAAACAAGATGCGTCATCTTACCTTATCCGTCTAACCCTACAGGCGTGACGTTGTCACAGCAAGAATTAGAAGAAATTGCCGCTCTTTTAAGCGATAAAAATATTTTTGTACTATCCGATGAAATATACAGCGAGCTCGTTTTTGATAAAAAACATCAGTCCATTGCCTCCATTTCCTCTATGAGAGAGAAAACAATTGTTATTAACGGAGTATCAAAGTCTCATTCTATGACAGGCTGGCGAATTGGCCTTTTATTTGCTCCTTCTTATTTAGCCAAACATATTTTAAAAGTTCATCAATACAACGTGAGCTGTGCTTCTTCTGTCTCTCAAGCAGCTGCACTCGAGGCACTGACAGCAGGTAAAAACGATGCGGTGGATATGAAAAAAGAATACGAACAAAGGCTGAATTATGTGTATGACCGATTAGTAAACATGGGATTTGACGTAGAAAAGCCGACGGGTGCTTTTTATATCTTCCCTTCTATTCAGAACTTCCACAGCAATTCATTTGATTTTGCCCTGGAGTTAGTAAAAGAAGCAGGTGTTGCACTAGTACCCGGCAGCGCTTTTTCTTCCCACGGTGAAGGATATGTACGCCTGTCGTATGCGTATTCCATGAACACGCTGCGTGAAGCCTGTGATCGAATTGAAGCTTATCTTACATCTCGTCAATCACGCTAAGCCGATGGTAAGAAGTGTATGCATTTTTTTGTGAGTGACAGCACATAAGAGCGGGTATACTAGAAGCATATAAATTGACTTCAATAGTGTATCATTATAAAATGTGCATCGATTCACTAAAGAAATACATACTTTTAACGGAGGTTTTTATTATGACAAAAGATTTTTTTGATGTGGTAAATGAACGTACATCGATTCGAGAATATGACTCTTCAGCTAAATTAAGCAAAGAAGAATTAACGGAACTTTTAGAAGCAACAGTGAAGTCACCATCAGCTTGGAACTTACAGCACTGGCATTTCGTTGTTATTACAGACCAAGATGCGAAAGAACGTCTACTTCCAATTGCTTACAACCAAAAACAAATTACAGAAGCAGGCGCTGTAGTAGCTGTCTTAGGTGATTTAGAAGCCAATAAAAATGTAGATGACGTGTACAACCCACTAGTCGAAGCAGGTCACATGACAGAAGACGTAAAAAATATTTTGTCAGGACAAATTAACGGCGCTTATAAAAACGGTGCTTTCGCCCGCGATGCAGCGTTTACGAATGCTTCTCTTGCATCTATGACATTCATGCTTGCAGCAAAAGCAAAAGGATTAGACACTTGCTCAATGGGCGGATTTAACGCTCAAAAATTTGTAGAAGAATTTAAAATTGAGGATCGATACATTCCGGTTATGCTTATCTCAGTTGGAAAAGCGGCTAAAGAAGCACACGCTAGCGACCGTTTACCATTGGATCAAGTTACAACTTGGATTTAACAAAAAACCCTGCGGCTGCAGGGTTTTTCTATGTAACTAAATGGATTTCACCATGCCTCCGTCGATTAGAAACGACTGGCCTGTCATATATGAATTCGCTCCCGAGACAAAGAAAGCAACGGCTTTTGCAAACTCTTCAGGCTGACCGTAGCGTTTAAGAGGAATTTGGTTTCTCATCTCTTCTTCAATTTCTGAAACGTCTACTCCCAGTTTTTCAGCACGAGTAGTATCTAGCTCTTTCACTCGGTCTGTTGCAATTCTTCCTGGCGCAACCGTGTTAATTAAGATACCGTCCTCTGCTAGTTCTGAAGCAAGTGTTTTGGTAAGCCCCACGATTCCTGTACGGAAGGTATTTGACAGAATAAGTCCAGCAATTGGCTCTTTAATGGAAGAAGAAGCAATATTGACAATACGTCCTCCGCTCTTTTTCATAACGGGCACTACCTCACGAATGATACGAATATAACTGAGGAGATTTAACTCAAATGCATGCTTCCAATCATCATCTGTTAACGAAAGGAAGTTCCCTGCTTTAGGACCTCCTGTATTATTAATTAAAATATCAATGGTTCCAAACGTATCTACTGTATATTGAATAACATCTTGAATATCTTGAGTTTTCGTGACATCTGCCGTTTTATGTAACACTTGTCCGCTTCCAAGGTATGAAATCTCTTCCGCTACTTGGATTAGTTTCTCTTCTGAACGACTTGCAATCATAACGTTTGCGCCTTCTTCTGCGAGCCTGGCAGCAATCGCTTTGCCAAGCCCTTGGCTCGCCGCAAATACAAGCGCTGTTTTTCCTTTTAATTCAACATCCATTTCTTTCACCTCGTCTAATAGTTCGAATCTTTTTAACTTTATCACGTTCTCGTCAAATTCTTCAATAAATATGAAATAATTTCTTTTTTCCATATGGTATACTTAATTATCTGAAAATTATTACTTAAAGGAGGCAAAAAAGCAGTGTATAAAAAGCAATGCTTTGTCTTTCATCAAAATAAGCCTGTAACATGTACGGTACGATCCTATACATCAAATGACTTCGATGAATTGATTCGGATTCAAGAAGAAAGCTTTCCCCCTCCTTTCCCTTCTGAATTATTATGGAGCAAAGATCAGTTAAATAACCATGTGTCCCTTTTTCCGGATGGAGCGCTATGCGTGGAGATAGACGGGACAATATGCGGATCTATCACAAGCGCGATTGTTTCAGTGGAAGGAAATGAGGCTCACACATGGGATGAAGTAACAGGAAGCGGATATATTCATACGCACGACCCTTCTGGTAATACGCTTTATGTAGTGGACGTATGCGTCACTCCTTCGCATCGATCGATGGGGCTTGGGAAGCTGCTTTTGCAGTCTTTATATGAAGTTGTGATTCATTACAAGTTAGAAAGGCTGCTTGGCGGGTGCCGCATCCCTGGATACGTATCAGTGTCTTCCTTGTACACGCCCGTTGAATACATGAACCTTGTATCAGCCGGAACTCTCTACGACCCGGTTATGACCTTTTTAATGCGCTGTGGCAGATCGCCTATTGGTCTCGCAGCAAACTATATTGAAGATGAAGATTCACACAACTACGCTGTACTAATGGAATGGAAAAATCCATTTTATACGGCTATTCAAAAAGAGGCTGGGACAAAAATATTTTAACCCAAGTGAAAAACGAACCATTAATCAACACGTTTGATTAGTGGTTCGTTTTTTTGTGATGGTGAATATAGTTTTATCTGTTTCGTTCCTTTTAGCAGTCCAGCTCATCTATCTTATGTGTTCGTCTTTAGGTTGAATTCATTTAGTTATGTCTCAACCTCTTTTTAGATTATTGAACTTCTTCAATGCTCCACTCTAGCTCTTTATGAGTGAGAACAAGATGCGCCTGCAATTTACTCATCTCTTTGTGCTCAAACCGATCATTATACATTTCATTCATGTCGTCAAAGTCACCGATTGTATACAAAGGAATTTTAATATCTCTACGCGATTGCACCATGTGTTCAAAATCAATAAACAAACCGTCATTCGTTAAAGTAAGAAGCGTATTTGCTAACACGAGCGGCAATATTGGATATTCTAACTTCTTCCTTCTAAATACAAATCTTTTTTGCTTAATTTCTGACATTTTCAACGGAATGATTCGGCTTAAAATATGCTTCATATCATATACGTCTCGAAAATAGATTTTGTTATAAAATCCATCATCATGAGCTAAATAAACAAATTGATTACCGAGTTTATTATTAAATGGCGAATTGAGCGGTTTTTTTAAATGACCTAAATACAGCAGCGCTGCAATATCTTGAGGTTCTAACAAATCTAACGAAGATACATCCTCAAAATCAATCCAACAAAAATCACCATAATTATAAACGTCATCTTCTGCTAAAAGATGAATTTGTTCTTCTTCTACGTAGTCCATATGGGTTTGGTAATGGTAATCACTGTCTTCAAAACCGTGCTTTAACAACAATATATTTGCAAGCGGCGTAGGAAGGGAATGATAAAACTCTTTAAATTCAATTCCATATGTAATAAAGCATTTTTTATTTACATGGCCATTAATATAAACGATATCTCTTATTTCATCTGCTTTACTCAACCGTTCTAACCACCTTATTGATTGATTCTGTGATCGATATGTAACCGTTCTACTGATTTATATATTATACTTCTAAAATAAACAATGTGTAAATATATATTGTTGGCAATTTCTTTTGTATTCACTGCCTCTTCTACTGATCATTTTATTTGATAGGAAAGAAAGGTATAGAGCTGATTGTGAATGTGGTAGAATGTGTGTATCTTATTAATTAGCATGTATGAACACGGAGGTATACAAAATGGATGTTCGCCATTTGCATTACTTAACAGAAGTGGCTAAACATAAAAATTTCACAAGAGCTTCTGAAGCGCTGCATATTTCGCAACCTTCTCTCAGTAAAATGGTTAAATCATTAGAAGAAGAGCTCGGCACACCTTTGTTTGATCGTGCTGGCAAACAAGTTCAGCTTACCGATGCAGGAATAATTGTGTACGAGCAAGCAGAAAGTATTTTATCTTCTCTCCGAGATTTATCGGATTCCCTCTATGATTTAATGCATTTAAAAAGAGGAACCATCAAAATAGGCATTCCCCCTATTGTTGGTACATTGTTTTTTCCTACTATTATTAAAGCATTTCGAGAGCAATACCCTGAGATTCATATTCAATTAGTGGAATATGGCGCTAAAAGAATGCAAAAATTTGTGGAACAAGGAGAAGTGGATGTGGGCGTAGTTTTACTTCCAGTTGATGAAAACATGTTTTTTACGACTCCTTTAGCCCGAGAAACACTACAGCTTGTTGTTCATAAATCTCATCCGTTGGCTCAGCATTCTACGATTTCATTAAAAGAGTTAAAAGACGAAACGCTTATTTCCTTTCATGAAGACTTCACCATGCATGAAATGGTCTATAACGAATGTTTAAAAAATGGATTTACACCTAATATTGCTTTTAAAAGCTCTCAGTGGGACTTCATTGGAGAGCTGGTAGCTGCTAATCTCGGCATTGCTCTTTTCCCTTATTCATTATGTGAAAAGCTTGATTTGGAGCATGTGAAAGTAATTAATCTCGAGAATGCTATTCCGTGGGAAATTGCTTTAATCGTAAAAAAAGATCGCTATATCTCTTATGCTACACAGGCTTTTATTGATTATATTAAAAGTACAGTTTAACAAAGCGGAGACCAAAAGTAGTTTAATTAAAAATCCGAACGAGTTTGATTCTTGATAGAAAATCCAACTCGTTCGGATTTTTTTCATGGCGGTGTAACATGTCATTCATACTAAATCATTTATCCCATTGGTTCGTCTTTAAATTGAATTGATTTAGGCATGTCTCCATCTCTTTTATTAAATAATTAGACCTTATATTTCACAAACTCTTTTTTGAAAAGGTTACCAACGCATTTGTAAAGAGATTTCTTTCAACTATAACTAAAAAGAATAGTTATCATAGTTATTATATATTTCATATTATAGTCGATTTTTTGTAAGATAAGTGTGTAGCATTCATTTACTGAAGTTGTATCCCCATTTGCAAAATCCAAATAGTTTCTCTTTTCCCATGATGGAGTCGTCTTTTCAGCATAGACGACTCCATTATTGTCTCAACAAACTAGGAATGAATGAATAAAAACATAAATAAAGGAGGCTAATCATGAAACTGATTATGGTGATTTTACAGATTTTATTACTAACGGCTCTGTTTTTAATAGGAGAAAGTATTTCACAATGGTTTGACCTCCCAGTGCCAGGTAGTATCATCGGATTTTTCTTACTGTTTTTCTTACTGTACTTTAAAGTAATTAAATTAAGCTGGGTTGAACAAGGTGGAACACTGTTAGTGGGAGAACTATTACTATTTTTCATACCAGCCGTCGTTGGACTCATCAATTATGGAGATGTATTGATGCATTTTGGAATCCAGATTGTGATTATTATCACAATCAGTACGATTATTGTGATGTCTATAACGGGAATCATTGCAGAACATATTTCAAGAAGAAAGGAAGGTTCGCTAAAATGACATTACTCACATGGATTGCTCTTCCGCTTACACTGCTCGTTTATGTCGGTACAAAAGTGCTCTATAAAAAATATAAGTCTATGCTAGTTTCCCCTATTTTACTAGCCCCCATTCTTTTAATTGGCATCTTATTAGTGACGAATGGCTCTTATGATCATTATAAGCAAGGTGCCAGTGCTATTAGCTTTATGCTTGGACCAGCAACCGTTGCTTTTGCTGTTCCTATGTTTAAGTATTTTGATTTACTCAAAAAACACCGTGTTGAAATCAGCTTAAGCGTAGGGCTCGGCACGTTTGCTGCCATGATATCTTCCATGCTGTTAGCATTAGTGTTTCATTTACAATCAACGCTGGTTCATAGCTTGATTCCAAGATCGGTTACGATTCCTATTGCTGTTAATGTATCTCAGACGCTAGGAGGAGATCCAAATATTACCATTATGTTTGTGATTATAACCGGTGTAGTAGGATGTATGGTCGCTCCAAAACTGATTAAGCTCCTCGCACTGCACTCTTCTCTAGCAAGAGGTCTTCTTTTAGGAGTAGCTTCTCATGGGACAGGTACAGCAAGAGCTTTTGAATTCGGAAAAATTGAAGGTACTTTTTCTAGCCTTGGCATGATCGTAGCAGCACTTCTTACAATGCTATTTGCGAATATGCTTCTGCCTACTATTTTCGCTTAAAAGATAAAAAAGGTGTGATCATATATGATCACACCTTTTTATTATCCAATATGAAAAGTTGATTTTACGAACTCAATAACTTCTTCCGTAGAAGACATTGATAGAATTGTATCTAAATGAGGTTCGATATCAGCTTTTGATAATTGACGGATTTGAGAACGAGCTTTCAGAATAGATGTTGCACTCATTGAGAATTCATCTAAGCCTAAACCTAAAAGAATTGGAATTGCAATCTCATCTCCTGCCATCTCTCCACACATGCCTACCCACTTACCTTCTTTGTGAGCCGCTTTGATTACCATATTCACCAAGCGAAGAATCGCTGGGTTATACGGTTGATATAAATAAGACACGCGCTCATTCATGCGGTCAGCAGCAAGCGTGTATTGAATTAAATCATTTGTTCCGATAGAGAAGAAATCTACTTCTTTAGCAAATAAATCTGCGATTACCGCTGAGGAAGGAATCTCTACCATCATCCCTACTTCGATGCCTTCCGAAACTTGTACGCCTTCTTGTTGAAGTTTAGCTTTTTCTTCTAAAAGAATAGCTTTTGCTTGACGGAACTCATCAACAGTAGCAATCATAGGAAACATAATTTTCAGATTACCGTATACGCTTGCACGTAGAAGCGCACGAAGCTGTGTACGGAACATGTCTTGCATCTCTAGACATAAGCGAATGGCACGGAATCCTAAGAATGGGTTCATTTCTTTTGGTAGATTTAAATAAGGAAGCTCCTTGTCTCCACCAATATCAAGAGTACGAACAACCACTGGTTTGCCTTCCATACGTTCAAGAACTGTTTTATAAGAAGTAAACTGCTCTTCTTCCGTCGGAAGATCTTCGCGGCCCATATATAAGAATTCTGTACGATAAAGGCCAACGCCTTCGCCGCCGTTTTCTAATACGCCTTTTACATCTTCTGGTGTACCAATGTTAGCTGCAAGTTCAACGTGATGATCATCAGCTGAAACCGTTTTTTCATTTACAAGCTTAGCCCACTCAGCTTTTTGTTCTGCATACTCAGCGGCTTTTTTCTCGTAAGCTTTTACCGTTTCTTCGCTTGGATCAACGATAACTTCGCCATCTAAACCATCAACAATTACTAATACGCCGTTTTGAATGTCTTCCATAACTGTTTTTGTACCTACAACAGCTGGGATCTCCATGGAACGCGCCATAATTGCTGAGTGAGAAGTACGTCCGCCAATATCTGTTGTAAATCCTTTTACGAACTTACGATTTAACTGTGCTGTATCAGACGGCGTTAAATCTTCTGCGATAATGACAACTTCTTCTGAGATTAAGCTTGGATTTGAAACGTTTACACCTAAAAGATGAGCTAATACACGTTTTGTTACATCACGGATATCAGCAGCACGTTCTTTCATATATTCGTTGTCCATTGACTCAAACATATTAATGAACATTGCCGCTACTTCATCAAGTGCATGTTCAGCGTTTACATTTTCATTTGTAATTTTATCTTTAATTGGATTAATAAGTTCAGGATCGCTTAGAACTAATAAGTGAGCTTCAAAGATTTCTGCTTTGTCATCTCCAAGTTCTTTACGAGCATGCTCTCTAATAATTTCAAGTTCTGATTTTGACTTTTCTAGCGCAGCTTCTAGACGTGCTACTTCTGCTTCAACTTCAGTTACTGATTTTTTTTCAACGGTTAATTCTGGATTTTCTAGACGAAATGCTTTAGCAATAGCAATGCCGCTAGAAGCGGCAATGCCTTGAATTTCCTTTGTCATTATTCGCCTAATCCTTCTTTGCTCATTGTATCTTCAAGAGCAGCAAGTGCATCTGCTTCGTCAGAACCTTCTGCAGAGATAGTGATTGTAGCGCCTTTTTGAATACCTAAAGACATAACGCCCATGATTGATTTTAAGTTTACAGTTTTACCGTTGAATTCTAAGTTGATATCAGAATCAAATTTGCTTGCTGCTTGTACTAAAGTTGTTGCTGGACGTGCGTGAATTCCTGAGTCTGCTGTTACTGTAAATGTTTTTTGTGCCATGTTAAATCAATCTCCTTTTTACTTTGAAATGTTAATAATATTTGCTTCTTGTTGAGAAACTTGGCCCTGCTTTAAGATATCAATTTTTTCATCAGCTTGTAAATTCGTGAAAATGATCGGCGTAATTGTCGATGGCGCATTTTCTTTTACAAAGTCTAAATCAATTTTCAATAGAGGCTGTCCTTTTTTCACTTCATCGCCTTGGGCAACTAAAGCTTCAAAACCTTCGCCTTTTAAATTAACTGTATCAATACCAACGTGAATTAAAATTTCACGTCCAGTCGTTGATTCAATACCTAAAGCATGTTTCGTCGGGAATAAGTTTACTATTTTTCCGTCCACTGGTGCAACTACTGTGCCTGTTTTCGGAATAATCGCAAAACCGTCACCCATTAATTTTTGTGAAAATACCTGATCTGGTACTTCCGATAAAGGTACCAATTCTCCCTCAATCGGTGAAACAATATCATTACCATTATCGCTTCCTACTTCAGATGTTGCAACAGGTTTTTCAATTGTTTTTGTCTCTTCTTTTGTGACAACCGGTGTTTTGCCATTCATAATGTCTTGAATTTGACCTTTTAACGTGTCAGATTTCGGACCGAAAATAGCTTGAATATTGTTACCAACTTCAAGAACACCAGCTGCTCCAAGTTTTTTCAAGCGGTTTTTATCAACATTACCCACATCATCTACTGATACACGCAAACGCGTAATACAAGCATCTAAATGTGTAATGTTTTCTTTACCGCCAAGTGCTGCTAAAACATTTGTTGGAAGCTCTGCTGCTTCTACTTTTACATCTTCTTCTCCTTCTTCTTTATCTTCACGACCCGGTGTTTTTAAGTTAAATTTACGGATTGCAAAGCGGAAACCGAAGTAGTAAATAACTGCTAGAACTAAACCTACTGGAATAACTAGCCACCATGCTGTACGGTTTTGCATGACTCCAAATAGAACGTAATCGATAACCCCACCTGAGAATGTCATACCGATTTTAACATTTAATAATTGCATAACCATAAATGATAAACCCGCAAATACTGCGTGAATTGCAAATAGTACTGGTGCTACAAATAAGAATGAGAACTCAAGCGGCTCTGTAATACCCGTTAAGAAAGATGTTAAAGCAGCTGAACCCATGATACCAGCTACATATTTTTTGTTTTCAGGACGAGCTTCATGATAAATCGCAAGAGCTGCTGCTGGCAATCCGAACATCATGAACGGGAATTTACCAACTTGGAATGTTCCTGCTGTTAAAGGCACGCCATCTGCTAATTGAGCAAAGAAAATCTTTTGGTCACCGTGAATATGTTGACCTGCTTTATTAACGTAATCACCAAACTCAAACCAGAACGGAGAGTAGAATATGTGATGAAGTCCAAATGGAATTAATGAACGTTCAATCAATCCAAATACAAAAGCTGATAAAGTTGGGTTTGCATCAATCATGTTAGTAGAGAAAGCATTTAATCCGCTTTGAATTGGCGGCCAAATGAAAATCATAATAACACCTAAAACAATTGAAAATACCCCAGTAATGATTGGTACAAATCGTTTTCCCGCAAAGAACCCTAAATAAGATGGTAATTCAATATTGAAATAACGATTATACATGGATGAAGCTAAAATACCTACTATGATACCCCCGAATACACCTGTAGCTAACGTAGGAATTCCTAAGATGCTAGTGTAAGCTGGATTGGCACCCATTTTGTCAGGATCTAGTTGTCCTGTAGCAACTAAGATTGTGCTCATCGTTTTGTTCATAATTAAGTAGCCTACGATTGCAGCAATACCTGCTACACCGTCACCACCAGCTAAACCAACGGCAACACCAACGGCAAACAATAGCGATAAGTTGTCAAATACAATTTGACCCGCTTGCGACAAAACATTTGAAACCAATTGAACCCAGTCTGCACCAAGTGCCGGTACTGCATCCAACAATGTAGGGTTTTGAAGCGCTGTCCCTACTCCAAGTAAAATCCCTGCTGCCGGTAAAATCGCAACCGGTAACATAAGCGCTTTTCCGACTTTTTGTAATACTCCAAAAAGTTTTTTAAACATGGCGCTTACCTCCTTTTATATATTTAGTGTGCAACAAGCTATTTATTTGATACGTGAATCATTAACGCGCTTTCATAAAACGCTTTCTTTAACTAGAAAACTCCTTACATCTCCTGGTGTCCTGAAGCCTAAACTTTAAATGATTGCGCTTTCTTATAACAAAAAAAGGCATGAGGAAAAAGAAACGATAAATGGATACACTCATCCAATTACACATCGCTTCATTTCTCACTCATGCCTGATCGTATCAGTAACACGTATTGAAATGATTTTATAAATCCGTTTTTGTTATAAGTCGCTGCAGATGCATCGTTAAGTAAACTGCTTCTGCTTCATACACAGGTAAATGTAACGCTTGCTGCATTACTTTTATCACTTTCCAAGACACATTGTAACACAGAGGATATTCTTCTTTCAATAGCAAAGCAATTTTTTTTGGCTCTTCTATTTTTTCTCCTGTTTTTACTCGATCAATCGCAAAATGCAAATGACGAATCAATCTCATATAGTGCACAGATTCTTTGTCTACCTGCAGATGAAGCGATTCTTCAATCACATTAATAATCGTTTGAATAAGCTGCGAGTCTTGATTCACTTCCAGCAGGTTTTTTTCAGTCAGCGCACTGTGGATATGAAGTGCAATAAAACCAATTTCTCCTACTGGAAGCTGCACGCCTATTTTGCGACTAATAATTTCTACCACTTCAGATGCGATCGTATATTCCTCTGGATATAAAGCTTTGGTTTCAAGTAAAAATGGATTTTTAAGCCCCATTCCCTGCTGAAAACGTTTTATCGCAAACGCGATATGGTCCGTCAATGAAATGTGTATATGCTCATTCAAAGGAATGTTAACACGCTTTTGAATGTGCGTTACAATATCATTCATCATTTCAATCACGTCTTCATCCACTTGCGCTAAAAGCTGCTTGTACTGTTCTTGTTCTTCTTCACTCTTTAACAAAAACATTTTCTCCACGGCTTTTGCATCGATTTCATCGCCTTTTTTCTTATTGAACCCTATTCCTTTCCCAATTAGCACAACTTCATCATAGGTAAGGTGTTTAGCAATTAATACATTATTATTAAGTACCTTTTCTACAAAAAAGGACTCTTTCACGAATCCTTCACTCCCCTGTTTCGGCTTTCTATTATTTGCTTTCCTATCTTACAAATAATACGCATAACCGTCAATTCATTTTTCTTTGTTTCAAATATTATTGAACTAAACTATTTGAGTTACGTATTATCTTAGTAGTTCTTTACTGGAAACGCAACGTCTTTTTTGCTCGTCCCATAACAATTTTTCATAATAAAGTTTTGAAGCATAACGCTCAGAATGAATACACCCGCTTGTAAAAGCGTAAAAAGAACAAGTGAAGTGGTAATAGATACCAGCAACACCCCATAGTGAATCAGCAAAATATCTACTATACGCAGCCCCGCTATAATCATTCCAGCTCCAACAAAAAATTCTTTGGCTACACTCCAAACGAGGAGAATTGTAACAATACAAACGTAAATCATCGTTGCATTTACGGAATCATGAGTAGCGGACCCAAACCATCCCGTATAAAACCAATTATTATGAAAATATGCTAACAGCATAAACATAATAGTAGAAGTAATGGCGAGCGTTCCGAGAAAAAATGTAGCGTAATGCACAAATGTCATATACCGTTCTGTTAGCCATACATACCAAATCTTTGAAATGCTAAAGCCTATAGTCATTAAAACGCCTGTATAAACTGTTTTCCACCAGTGATGTGTATAAATATCCCAGTGTAAAAATAATTCTTCAATCCCCATAAACATAGCTGAAATGAATAAAATATAGCGAAATTTTAATTGATAAGCAGCTACCACCATAGCCATGATGGGAAAAGCAAACGCTTGAGAAGTTAAGGACCCAAACAAATTATCAAAATATTCATTGGTCATAAAATCAGGATCGTAATCGTAACTTTCAAATAACACAAATACAATATATTCTAGTACATAAGCCATTCCAATGATAAAAAAAAGCAAAACGACTAGCTTTTTATCTTTTTTACGTATGAATACTGTAAGCAAAACGGCTGTGCTGATAATAATCAATGCAAAAAAAGCAGTATAATGAGGCATAGACGTCTCCCTTTTACGACCTAATTATTACTTAGAGTAAGACGTTTTAGCCAAATTATACATAGCTAGCTTCTATTCAAAAGAGCTTGAGACAAAACTACATCAATCCAATCTAAAGGCGAACAAACGGGATACATGAGACAGTATAGATCGCTTTCTACACTGCTGTTGATTTCCGTGCAAGACTTTGCTTTCCGCGGGCGGCCGCTGAGCCTCCTCGTTGCCTACGCTTCTGCGGGGGCACACTTCTTCCGCTTTCCCGCAGAAGTCTTCGCCTGACCTTTTAATCTACATCTAGAAGCCACTACATACCTGAAACCTGCGTTCACCCTACCAATGAAAAAATCCGAACGACTCATCGTTCGGATCTTCCTTCAACTAACATACTTTTGTTTCAGCCTCTTTTAACTCTTCAGCTTACAAAAAACGGAATGGTATCTATTATCCTTCAATCATTTTTGAAAGGTTAGCCATTTCGATAGCTGATGCTGCAGCTTCCCATCCTTTATTTCCTGCTTTTGTTCCTGCACGTTCAATTGCTTGCTCAATTGTTTCAGTTGTTAATACACCAAAGATAATTGGCACGCCTGTTTGCAAGCTTTGAGATGCAACGCCTTTTGCTACTTCATTACATACAAAATCAAAGTGTGGAGTAGCTCCTCGAATAACGGTTCCTAGCGTAATCACTGCATCATATTTTTTAGATTCAGCTAATTTTTTGGCGATTAATGGGATTTCATAAGCGCCCGGCACCCAAGCCACGTCTACGTCTTCATCAGCTACGCCGTGACGTTTGAGCGCATCTTCTGCTCCACTAAGTAAACGGCCTGTAATAAATTCATTAAAACGCCCTACCACGATTCCGATTTTTAATCCTGTGCCTACTAAATTTCCTTCATATAAATGATTCATCTTTTGTTCCTCCTGCTAGTATTAATATATAGTTATTTACATTTCTTTTCATGAATTAGCTTCATTTGTTATAACGAAAAAAAGTGTAAAATTATAAATGTAATAAATGACCTAATTTTTTAGCTTTTGTATCTAAGTATTTTTTATTGGCATCCACTGCCGGCATTTGAAGAGGCACTCGCTCGATCACTTCAAGGTCGTAGCCTTTTAGCCCAGTAATTTTACGAGGGTTATTCGTTAAAAGCTTCATTTGTTTGACTCCAAGGTCTTTTAAGATTTGAGCACCGATTCCATACTCTCGTAAATCTGCAGCAAACCCGAGTTTTTCATTCGCTTCTACGGTATCGTATCCTTCTTCCTGCAGCTTATATGCTCTTAGCTTATTTAGTAAGCCAATACCTCTGCCCTCTTGACGCATATACAGCAGAATGCCGCGTCCTTCTTCTTCAATTTGCATAAGAGCTGCGTGAAGCTGAGGACCGCAGTCGCAGCGTTCAGAACCAAACACATCTCCAGTCAAACACTCAGAGTGAACACGAACAAGAACGGGGCTATTATGATCAATATCACCTTTGATAAGAGCCACATGTTCTTTATTATCAAGTTTATTTGTATATCCTACAGCTTTAAACTCACCAAATGCCGTAGGTAAGCTCACTTCTACTTCACGGCTAATAAGCTGGTCATGTTTGCGGCGGTAGGCAATCAAATCTTTTATTGTAATCATTTTTAAATCAAATTGCTCTGCAATTTTTGTTAAATCCGGTACACGTGCCATTGTTCCATCTTCATTCATAATTTCACAAATAACACCCGCAGGCTTTCCTCCTGCTAATACTGCTAAATCAACAGCAGCCTCTGTATGACCTGCACGCTGCAGAACGCCCCCGTCTTTTGCAATCAATGGGAAAATATGTCCTGGGCGTTGAAAATCACTTGCTACCGTCGCTTCATTTACAAGAGCCATAACGGTAGCAGAACGTTCATATGCACTGATACCTGTTGTACTTGAAATATGATCAATACTTACTGTAAATGCTGTGCCATGTACATCCGTATTGTTCGCTACCATCGGGTGAAGATTCAATTTATGCGCAATTTCTTCATTAACAGGTGTACAAATTAATCCTCTTCCATGAGTAGCCATAAAGTTAATAACCTCAGGCGTCGTTTTTTCGGCTAATGCAATAAAATCTCCTTCGTTTTCTCGATCTTCATCATCGCATACAATAACCACTTTTCCCTTTTTTAACTCTTCAATGGCTTCTTCTACTTTATGAAACATCTCTTTCACCTCACTGTTAATTTGTAAAACCATGCTGCTGCAATAAATCCTTCATGTTACCTGAACGATTCGAGGCGCCAGGAGTTGACTTATTTGTCATCATCTGATGCATATATTTAGCTAACATATCGCATTCAATATTCACCTTGTCTCCTCGCTGTTTGTCTCCAACGACTGTGTGAAGCACCGTATGAGGAATAAGAGAAATAGTAAATGATTGGTTGCTGACATCAAAAATAGTAAGACTTGTTCCGTCTACGGAAACAGATCCTTTTAACATCATAAATTCACGAAGTTCAGGATCGACTTGAATTTCATAATAAAAAGCATTTCCTTTACGTGTTTTGCTTACAATAGTTCCAATTCCATCAACGTGTCCGCTAACGAAATGCCCTCCAAACCGGCCATTTGCAGCCATCGCCCGCTCTAAGTTAACACGTGATCCAACGGTTAGAAGCTGAAGGGTACTTGCTTTAATCGTCTCCGGCATGACGTCGACCGTAAATTCATTTTGAGAGTAAGCCGTTACGGTTAAACAAACGCCGTTAACTGAAATACTGTCTCCTAAGTTCACATCTTCTAACACGGTCTTCGCATCAATCGTAAGAACAATTGCTTCTGTAGCCTTTTGAATACGTTTTATTTTTCCAATTTCTTCAATAATACCTGTGAACATTTTCTTCACCTGCTTTGGCGCTATTCCAACTTCTTATACCGTTTTGAAATAGCAGCTGCTTTTTTTTCATATTTATCTTTCCCCCAACCACTGAAAATAAAAAAGCCCCTTGAACAAATGTCCAAGGGGTCGGCTGAGCTGAATCAGTTTTATCTATGCAAAATTCCGCTAATTGTATACGAAATAAACAGTTATATTTTGTGTACAAAAACAAGGGTAGCTTTAAAAAAGGCAAGCGTGCCCCTTATTAATTCAACACAAAAAAAACAACTGTGCTTCCTGATCCTTCTCCCATCCAGACTTTTACTGTCGGCTCTAGATTTTAACTAGATCCACCGCTAACATACATCGTATGAAAACGGGTCACGGGCTTAAAAGCATACGCTTTATCACCGCCGGTTGGGACTTACACCCGACCCCGAAGGATAATATATTCGACTGCTATAGTCTTATTTGTTTTACATTATAGCAAAGTAAAATCGACTTGTCACATCATTTAACTTCGTTTTTTCACATCTATTTTTTAAAATCCAGCTTTTAGCTTATTTTTTCTTTTTTAATACATAGCATCCATACAAAAGCTAGTCCAATATAGCCAAATATCGGATACAAAAACTCAAGAAGCTGGGCATATCCGAATTGCCCAATAATAAAGCAAGCCAAGATAATAAACGCAAAAGCTTGTTTGTCATTGAGGGGAAGAAATGACTGAAGCTGCTTAGCGATGCCAAATACATTTCCAATCAATGTAGTAAAAATCTCGCCCAACACAACTACCGTAAATAAAACATTCACCCACGCTGAGATATTTTTAACAACGGCACTCATCGGAATATCAAGTTGAAATGAATAAGGCAAATTGGAAAGGGCAAGATGAGTAGAAACAAGCATAAACGTAAGTACACAACCTCCTATTAAGGCCCCTTTTGTAATCACGCTCCTATCTTTCACCGAGCTTCCTAATGGGACCAAAACGGCCTGAGCCAAAGCTAGATTCAGGGAAATATATAAAAAGGGACTAACCGCCCACTTCCACTGCGTGACGAGCGTTAAATCCGGCTTCGTTTGAATCAGTGAGAAATAGCTGATATTCGGCATAAATATGATAAAAGCAAATGAAAGCATCATCGGCACAACAAGAGAATTAACCATTAAAATACCGTTAATTCCTTTTGCGATAAATATATAAGTTAAAACAATTGTAAAAATCATCCCAACAGGAGGCCACAGCCCAAACTGTTCTTTTCCTATTGCTCCCGTACTCGCTAGCATGACTGAAGTTACTCCAAATAAAATGACAATCATTACACCGTTTACCACTTTTCCAAGCACATCACCAAATAAATATGTATTAAGCTGCTGATAAGAAGAAGCCCCAATTGCGTGCGAAAGCAGCATCATTTTTGAACCTAGCCAAATAAAAAACAAGCCGCTGACCAAAATTCCGACCATTCCAAGTTCCCCGTACTGTGTAAAAAATTGAACGATTTCCTTGCCTGTTGCAAAACCGGCTCCTACAACGGTGCCTACATACGTAGCAGCAACCTGCAGCGTGAGTTTCCACCTTTTCATGCCCATCACCCTTCTATCCTTCATAGTTCACTATATGTAGAAACGATAAAAAAAAGACGAGCCTTTTCACGTGTAAATCTACGCACATCCCAGTGCTTGTGCCTTTTGGTTTATTTTTTTCATTTTCTTTTTGTATTTCTCACAAAAAACTCTTTAACCCCTAACATAACAGTCATTTTCAAACAAAATATACGGATATTTTCCCTTTAGCTTTTAAATTTTCCTCAATATTTGCTGGAAATTCACAATTTACTGTTGTATAATTTCTAAAAATCAGATAAATTATTAAATAAGTATTCTTTCTATTTAAAAAAATATGTTTCAATTATATACAATTGATTCTTATCATGAGAGGTGGAGGGACTGGCCCTTTGAAACCTCAGCAACCAGTCGTTAGAGACATGGTGCTAAATCCAGCAAGCAATTTATTGCTTGGAAGATAAGAAGGCGAAAAAAGTCTTCTTCTTAAGAAGACTTTTTCTATTTTATCGGCATATTGCATAAAACGAATCACTCGTGAAATAGAAGCGGAACAATTTAAGGAGGTTTTGACATGGGGTTACTTGAAGATTTAAAGTCTAAAATTTTAATTGGGGATGGTGCCACTGGTACCCTCCTTTACTCACACGGTATTGACAGCTGTTTTGAAGAACTAAACATCACCAAACCAGAAGAGGTTGCTCGTATTCACAGAGCCTATGTAGAAGCTGGTGCAAACGTTATTCAAACAAATACGTACGCTGCTAATTATCAAAAACTTGCCCGTTATGGATTAGAAGATTCAGTCAAAGACATCAATGTTGCTGGTGTAAAATTAGCGAAACAAGCTGCAAAAGATCAGGCTTACGTGGTTGGTACACTCGGCGGAATTCGTTCTTTCCAAAAAAACGCTATTAGTTTAGAAGAGGTTAAGCGAAGCATTCGTGAACAGATGTTTTGGCTTTTAAATGAAGGCGTGGATGGCCTTTTGTTTGAAACATACTATGATTTCGAAGAATTAAAAACCGTTCTTACACTGGCAAGAAAAGAAACGGATAAGCCTATTATTACTCACGTTTCCCTGCATGATATTGGCGTACTGCAAGATGGCCGCCCTTTAGCAGATGCATTAAAAGAATTAGAGGCGCTGGGAGCAGATGTTGTCGGGCTAAACTGCCGTTTAGGTCCTTATCATATGATTCAGTCTCTTGAAGAAGTACCGCTTCCTGATCGTGCTTTCTTATCTGCTTACCCTAATGCCAGCCTTCCGGCGTATGTGGAAGGAAAGCTGGAATATGAAACAAATGAAGACTACTTTGTAGAAAGCGCGCGTTTATTCCGCGAACAAGGGGTTCGCTTAATTGGAGGATGCTGCGGTACAACACCAGCTCACGTACGCGCAATGTCATCTGCCTTAAAAGAGCTGCCTCCGATTACAAGCAAAGTTGTTAAAATGAGACCTGCCGTTACGGTTCAAGAGCGTGAGCAGCAGGATAAACCTCATATGCATGAAATTGTGAAGAAGCGCCGCTCGGTTATCGTCGAGCTAGATCCGCCTAAACAGCTTGGTCCGACGAAATTTTTAGAAGGCGCAAAAGCACTTGATAAAGTCGGCGTAGATGCTATTACATTAGCTGATAATTCTCTTGCCTCACCTCGCATCAGCAACTTGGCAATGGCAACACTGATGCAGCAAGAAACAAAAGCACGACCGCTTATTCATATTACCTGTCGCGACCGAAATTTAATTGGACTTCAATCTCATTTAATGGGACTTCATACGCTAGGAATGAATCAAGTACTTGCAATTACGGGTGATCCGTCAAAAGTTGGCGATTTCCCTGGCGCCACTTCGGTCTACGATTTATCTTCATTTGACTTGATTAGTTTAATCGCTCAGTTTAATGAAGGACTATCTTATTCCGGCAAACCACTTGGTCAAAAAACCAATTTTTCCATTGCAGCTGCCTTTAACCCAAACGTGCGTCACTTAGACCGAGCCGTTCAGCGTTTGGAAAAGAAAATCGACTGCGGGGCTCACTATTTCATTACTCAGCCTCTCTATTCAACTAAGCAAATTGAAGAGGTATATGAAGCAACCAAACATTTAACAACACCGGTATATATCGGTATCATGCCGTTAACAAGCGCAAGAAATGCTCGATTTATTCACCATGAAGTACCTGGAATTAAATTATCAGAAGATATTCTAGAACGCATGGATGCAACGGGAAATGACCGAATCCGCGGTGAAGTCGAAGGTCTTGCGATTGCAAAAAGCTTAATTGATACAGCATATGAGTTATTTGACGGTATTTACTTAATTACGCCGTTTATGCGCTATGAAATGACCGAAATTCTAACACGCTATATTCATGACAAGCAACTTGTTACATCAGAAAGGAAGATATAAATGAGCTCACTTATCGAACAACAACTAAAGAAGCGAATACTCATCATCGATGGAGCAATGGGAACGATGATTCAAGATGCTGATTTAACCGCTGAAGATTTTGGCGGCGAAGAATATGAAGGCTGCAACGAATATTTGACTCGAACAGCGCCTCATGTGATTCAGCGCATTCATGAAGAGTACTTTGCAGCAGGTGCTGACATCATTGAAACCAATACGTTTGGCTCAACATCTACCGTACTTGATGAATACGATTTAGGTCACTTGGCGTATGAATTGAATATCGAAGCTGTGAAGCTTGCTTGTGCAGCCCGCGATAAATATTCAACTCCCGAATGGCCTAGGTTCGTAGCTGGAGCTATCGGTCCTACCACTAAAACTCTCTCTGTTACCGGAGGTATTACATTCCCTGAGTTAGTAGAATCGTATGAAGAGCAAGCTCGAGGTTTGTTAGACGGCGGCGTTGACTTGCTTTTAGTCGAAACCTGTCAAGATATGCTGAACGTAAAAGCCGCATTTTTAGGTATTACAGCGGCGTTTGAAAAACTAAAAACCGAAGTTCCTATTATGATTTCAGGAACAATTGAGCCGATGGGAACAACTCTCGCTGGTCAAGATATCGAATCTTTTTACTTATCACTGGAACACATGAAGCCTCTTTCAGTCGGACTTAACTGCGCGACAGGCCCTGAATTTATGACGGATCATATTCGCTCTCTTTCAGACCTAGCCACTTCAGCAGTTAGCTGTTATCCAAACGCTGGACTTCCGGATGAAGAAGGCAATTATCATGAATCCCCTGAGCTGCTTGCTCAAAAAATTAAAGGGTTTGCTGATAAAGGCTGGCTGAACTTTGTAGGCGGATGCTGCGGTACAACGCCTGCTCATATTAAAGCACTGGCGGAAGCGGTAAAAGAGGTTGCGCCCCGTTCGCTTGATCGCTCCGAGCATAACCATGCTGTAACCGGTATTGAACCGCTTGTATATGACGATTCTATGCGCCCTCTTTTTGTGGGAGAACGTACGAATGTAATCGGTTCTCGCAAGTTCAAGCGTCTGATTGCGGAAGGAAAAATTGAAGAAGCATCTGAAATTGCGCGTGCTCAAGTTAAAAATGGTGCTCACGTTATTGATATTTGCTTGGCAGATCCGGACCGTGAAGAAATGGAAGACATGGAGGAATTTATTCAAGAAGTTGTAAAAAAAGTGAAGGTTCCTCTTGTAATCGATTCAACGGACGAGAAAGTTATTGAAAAAGCTTTAACGTACTCGCAAGGTAAGGTCATTATTAACTCCATTAACTTAGAAGATGGTGAAGAGCGTTTTGATGCAATCTTACCGCTAGCAAAAAAATTCGGTGCAGCTCTGGTTGTCGGTACAATCGATGAAACAGGCATGGCCGTTACTGCAGAACGAAAAGTAGAGATTGCTAAACGCTCACATGATTTGCTTGTTGAAAAACATGGCTTTAATCCAAAAGATATTATTTTTGACCCTCTTGTGTTTCCTGTAGGGACTGGTGATGAACAATACATTGGTTCTGCTGAAGAAACAGTTAAGGGGATTAAAATGATTAAAGAAGCCCTGCCTGATTGCCTGACCATTCTCGGCGTAAGTAACGTGTCATTCGGTCTTCCTCCAGTCGGACGTGAAGTACTAAATGCGGTTTACCTTTATCACTGTACGCAGGCTGGACTCGATTATGCCATTGTTAATACCGAAAAGTTAGAGCGCTATGCTTCTATTCCAGAAGCTGAAATTGAGCTTGCTAATGCGTTATTATTTAACACAACTGATGAAACGTTAAGCACGTTTACCGACTTTTATCGTGATAAAAAGAAAGAAGCAAAAGTAGAAATTTCTACGTTAACACTCGAAGAACGATTGGCAATGTATATTGTCGAAGGTACAAAAGAAGGATTGCTTCCTGATTTAGAACAGGCTTTAGCTCAATATGATGATCCGTTAGATATTATTAACGGACCGCTTATGAAGGGGATGGCGGAAGTTGGACGTTTGTTTAATGACAACCAGCTGATTGTAGCAGAAGTGCTTCAAAGTGCGGAAGTGATGAAAGCATCCGTTGCCTTTTTAGAACCTCATATGGAAGCAACTGAAAATGATTCTGGAAAAGGCAAAGTTATTCTTGCAACGGTTAAAGGCGACGTGCATGATATCGGTAAAAACTTAGTAGACATCATTTTAAGCAACAATGGTTTTAAAGTAATAGATTTAGGAATTAAAGTAACGCCCCAGCAGCTGATTGAAGCAGTAAAAGAAGAAAAGCCAGACATCATTGGCCTGTCAGGTCTTCTAGTAAAGTCAGCTCAGCAAATGGTTTTGACTGCCCAAGATTTAACACAATCAAGCATTGATGTTCCAATTATGGTAGGAGGCGCTGCCCTTTCCCGTAAATTTACTGACTTTAAAATTGCCCCGGAATATGAAGGTGCGGTCCTCTACGCCAAAGATGCGATGGACGGATTAGCGTTAGCAAATAAGCTGCAGAACAAAGAAGAAGTTATTCAGCTTTTAGCAGATTTAAAAACGCGGCAAGAAAAGAAAGTAACGGTTCGAGAACGCCAGCCTCAAACCGCTCAAGCAGCTACGGCTGTTTTAGAAAGATCCGCCATTTCAACGGACTCTCCTGTTTTTGTACCTGCTGATTTAAAGCGCCACGTTGTTAAACACTACGATTTGGCACAGGTTCTTCCGTATATTAACTGGCAGATGCTTTTAGGCCATCACTTAGGACTAAAAGGAAAAGTGAATAAGCTGCTTGCTGAAAAAGATGAGCGTGCTGTTCAATTAAAAGAAACCGTTGATGACCTGCTCGAACTGGCACTAAAAGAAAACTTAATTAAGCCAGCGGTTATTTATCAGTTCTTCCCTGCTCAAGCAGACGGAAATGATTTAATTATTTATGATCCTGCTGATGAAAAAACAGAAATTGAACGCTTTACCTTCCCTCGACAAGCAAAAGGACAGTTCTTGTGCTTATCTGATTTTGCAAAGCCTAAAGAAAAAGAGATGGACTATGTATGTTTCTTCTCTGTAACAGCAGGAACAGGCATTCGCGAACGCGCGGCGAAATTCAAAGAAAACGGCGAGTTTTTAAAGAGTCACGTGTTCCAAGCTCTTGCGCTTGAACTAGCTGAAGGATTAGCAGAACGTGTTCATCAGCAAATTCGTGACCGCTGGGGATTCCCCGATTCGCCTGACTTTACAATGGCGGAGCGTTTTTCAGCCAAATACCAAGGTCAGCGTTTTTCATTCGGATATCCTGCATGTCCAGACCTTGAGGACCAAGCAAAACTGTTTAAATTACTTAAACCTGAAGACATCGGCATTCAGTTAACAGACGGTTTCATGATGGAACCAGAAGCTTCTGTTACAGCCCTTGTTTTTGCACATCCTGAAGCGAAATATTTTAACGTATTGTAAAATATGGCCGCGGTCTTTTAGACCGCGGCTGTTTTTTTACAGTGAACAAACCTGAAAAAAAGGCTGCGACAAATGGATTTTAGCTGAAGAAAGATCCGAACCGTAAATCCAGATTCTTAATTGAGAATCAACTGCGTTCGGATTTTTTTCATTGTGATCGTGAACTGGATTTCATGTAGCTGTTTCTAGCTGTTGACTGAAGGGCAAGGCGAAGACTCCTGCGGAAAAAATTGATGCAGTTATGTCTTAATCTCTTTGAATTCACCGCCGGTCTGAGCTTTTTTTATGAGTTTCTTAGGAAACACTGATAGAATAAGGAATGTAATAAATTTGTAACGCTCTTGTCACAGCAAATTTTTCAGGGAAAGGAATTTTCAAGCAATGATTAAATTATTTGTAAGCGACTTAGATGGCACTCTTTTACACGAAGAAAAATACGTAGAACAGCATAATGCAGACGCACTTAGTGAACTTCAGCGCCAAGGAGTAGAGGTTTGTCTTGCGTCTGGACGAATGGATACGGAAATTTTAAAGATTTCTACTGATATTAATAATACATTTCATCGCATTAGCCAAAACGGAGGATTTGTGTGGACCAAAGAAAATCAAGAACTTCATGGAAAAGTGTTTGAAGATGATTTAGCAGTTCAACTTTATAAAAAAACGATAGATCCTAACCGTATTACGCTTGTCTGTTCAAACGACACGAATTACGTAGAGCAGCGAAATGAAATTATTGAAGCGATTGAAACTCACATGTTTTTCCCTATCGAAGAACAAATGGAAATGACGGATTCATTTGGTCACGCTCTTTCTCCATCTAAAATCACGGTTCTTGGAGATCATGATGAAATGGTAGCTCTGCAAAAAGAAGTGAACGAAGAGTTTGGTGATTATATTGATACATATATTTCTGCCAAGCAGTGTTTGGATATTATGCCTAAACATATCAGCAAAGGAAATGCCATTGAAATTTTATTAAATCATCTTCAGCTAAAACCAGAGGAAATTGCATGTGTGGGGGATTCATTTAATGATATTCCTATGTTTCAATTAACGCCGAACAGTTTCGCTATGGCTACAGCTCCTGAAGCTGTGCAGCGCCACGCCTCTGCTGTTGTGTCATCTGTTAGTGAAGCAGCGGGTATTGTTTTAGAAAAAAATAAGCAAACCATCTAAAAAAAGCGGTCAACGTTTAAATTGACCGCTTTTATCTATTTAATAAGAAAACGGTAGTTATTTTTTCCGTAAAGAACGAAAAAATTCACCTAAGCTTTTTTGCTTTCCATCTGCATGCTCTCCGTGATTAACCAAGCTGCTGATTCTTTCTCGTCGAACAACAACCATAATAAGAGTGGCAAAAAAGATAATGGAAACGGCAATGACAACCAGTGCAAGAACGGATGCTACAATAGCTTCAGAAGTCGTTAGTGACGATAGCATCTGCCTCGTACACCTCCATTTCGTTTGTGGCGAAAAGGAGCCTAGCAATTAGAAATGCAAATAATCTTTTTTCTCAGCTTGATGCATATTATTATACACCATTTTCATTTTAGAAGCTGTAGCTTTTAAAGACGTAGACGAATCCACATCTTCGGCTAACATAATGTTTACTAAGTCAACCACAGAACGAGACAACAACTCTACATTATTTTGCAACTCTAATTCGTCATAAGTCGTACGGTCTCGAAGACGAAGTCGAATAATTTCATTTGCTAGCTCCCTAACACGCACTAATTGTTGATGTTCTCCCATAGTATCTCCGCCGCAAGAAACTTATAATCAGCCCTTTTATTGGCTTTTATAAGAGCTAGAAATCCCTGCAGCTTACCCCTCCTTATAAAGATGCCTAGCACACCTTTATGTAAATCACACTTTCACCTTGTTTACATGTATATTCGCTATAGCTGGTTCTTTTTCCTTTTGAAATTAGGAGTCATCGTCAACGACCTTCTTCGTTTATCGTTCAGATTTCAAATTTTTAAGGATGTGATATACGAAAATTAAAACGCCAATAGCCGTAAGTGTTGCGCCTGCTGCCACTACGGGTGTAAAAGCTTGGTTTTCTAGTACGATCATGAAAAATAAACCAATCATCATGACCGGTAATCCTATATTATGCAACCATACGTGCAGTTTGGCTAATTTACTTTCGCTAAACGCAGGAAACAAATAATAAATAAGTCCCGCTAACGTAAGCGACGTCCATCCTAATAAATTGATGTGCACGTGAACAGGGGTCAAAGCGTAGCTGTGAACAATTGACATATAATACCCCAATATGATGCCAAGTCCAAAATAAACGGCTGATATTTTAATTAATTTAATTCCCATCATTTTCTCCCCCTTATATCCCCCTCCGACTTCTGTACTACTTTACGCAGGAAACGTCATTTTAGAAGCGGAAGTTAGCCAAAGGACACGAAATACGGAGTATGATATCTAAAAAGTGGATTCTTTACCGCAAACACAAAAAACAGCTGAGCAAAAGTACTCAGCTGTCTATTTTAAGCAATATAATGCAGCACAAAATTCAAGAAAAACAACAGCGCGCTTACATACATAAACATCGATACTTCACGCATTTTACCAAGGAATAATTTAAGCAGTGGATACGCAATGAAACCAAATGCAATTCCATCAGCAATGCTGTACGTAAGAGGAATAAGCGCAATAATTAAAAATGCAGGGAAACCTTCTGTTAAGTCCTGTAAATTGATGTTTTTGATATTTTGAATCATCAATGCTCCAATAACAATAAGAATAGGTGCAATAGCACTATCTGGAACCAGCTTGATAAATGGAATAAACAGAAGTGAACTTAAAAATAAAACTCCTGTAATCAGCGATGTTAAACCCGTTCGCCCTCCAGCTGCAATACCAGATGCTCCTTCTACAGAAGACACCGTTGGACTTGTTCCAAACACGCCGCTTAGCAAAGCTGAGGCGGCTGTTGCTTGAAAGGCCCGCGGAAATTTGCTATCTTGATTCATCATACCTAGCTGACCATGCAGCAAACCGATATTTTCAAAAATCAATACCATTGTTAATGAAAAGACAGCTGCCCAAAACGCAACGTCTCCAATAGCTCCAAAAGACAATGTGCCAAAGCTGCTAAAGAAGTCGTTCACGCTCCCAGCGGACTGTCCTTTTTCTGCACCGCTTCTTACACCAAGTAAGAAGGCAAGGACTGATCCAGCAATCATGCTTAACAAAAAGTTACCTTTCACATTTCGGATAAACAGTACGATTGTGATAATTAACGTCAACAGCGTACTGATCACAAACGGATCTGACAAGTCTCCAAGTGCTACAAAAGTGTTTTCGCTTGGAACTACAAGCTTCCCTTTTTGCAAACCAATAAATGTTAAAAATAAGCCAACACCGACTGTTATCGCTTCTTTTAGCGAATGCGGAATCGAAGAGACAATTTTGGCAGACAGTCGTGAGAAAGCTAATGCTATAAAAAGAAAGCCGGATATCACTACTGCTAATAACCCTTCTTGCCAAGATAACCCCATTGATTGAACCATCGTATACGTAAACAATGCATTAATCCCCATACCTGGCACCAAAATAAGAGGCGCGTTTGCCCAAAAAGCCATAATAACACAGCCTACAAAAGCCGAAGCTACTGTTGCGAATATTCCTGCTTCAAGCGGAATACCAGCATCAGACAAAATGGTTGAATTAACAGCAATAATATACACGATGGAAAGAAATGAAATGACCCCAGCTAAACTTTCTTTTCCAACAGTTGTTTGGTGGTCGTTTAAACGAAACAACTTTTCAAATAATGCGTTCAATCTAATTTCCTTCTTTTCATCTATCCCTCGCCCACCCAGTGACCAAAAATGCCACCGAAGTTATTATAGCAAAATCAACAATTGTTGCAAGGAAAACTTGTCTCCTTTAGCTTAAGCGTTCATTCCTTATTTAAAACTGTTATCATTTTCTAAACGTAACGTCTTGCATTCATTCTATATATATCTTGGACTGGACATAATAAAAGAGCGCTTTATCAGCGCTCATTGTTTTAATAATAATAAGGATAATATGGTGGGTACGGCGGATAATATGGTGCTGGATAACCGTAATAACCTGGACCTCCTAATGCACTTCCAAGAACTAATCCTCCAAGAAATGGAGCTCCAAATCCCCAACCCCAAGGGCGACCAAAGCCAAAGCCAAAACCAGGACGACCGAAACCAAAACCTGGGCGACCGAAACCGAATCCTGGACGACCAAAGCCTCCGAAACCGAATCCTGGACGACCAAAGCCTCCAAAACCACCGAATGGTCTTCTTATGTCATTAATATCAAATTCTTGCATGATACATGCCTCCTCAAATTATATTTCATTCTCTTTATTACATATGTTATTCACCTACTTCTTGCATAGGCAATCGCCTCTTTTTTTGTGATTTCTTAAAAAATATTCCTTTTCTACCACCTCGTTAGGATTAAACAAGCGTAGAGACATATATTTTTTAAGGCTTTGAAACATACTACATGTAACTTATGTAAAATAAGAGAGATGAAACGAGGAATGGACCTTTACGATTTTCAGCACCTGCTGCAATGAGGAATAAACATAATATGAACGCATAAAAAGAACGCTCAACAAAAATGTTGACCGTTCTTCTTATGAAAATACATAACGATTTTTTATTAATTTATCTGACCCTTTGCTTGACCGTATATGCCCTAAAGCTATATAATCCCCTTTTTATACAATGCGCTTTGAACATAAAATCATAGGAGCGTCTCCCCAAACGCTGCTATGTATGTATATCTGTAATCGCTTACAAACCTTTAATAAAAAACCGATATGATTTTCTATCTATTTACATTAAACAATATTTTAGGCTAAATTTCAACACATTTTTTGTTTTTCTTTATACTCAGCAAAAAAACAGGTGATATAGCACAGTGATTTTCCTTTTTTCCTGTCCCTTTTACTTATAGCCATAATCGTTTATAGTTTATAACGAAAGGAAGTGATGCAATGTCTGATCAACTAGAAGAATACTTAGAACGAGGAATGTACGGAGCAAAGGAAACAAAAAGAGACGAAAGAAGATATTTCTTAACTGCTCTACGTGAGAATATTGAACTTGCGCTAAAAAAAGGGCAAGTCATGAAAAAGGATGCAGCAAAAATAAAGCCTCTTTTAAAAAAAGTGAAAGACGGTCATTTGTTTTTAAATGGCTCCTTGTCTTATTCATACCTCTCCCCCTATATTCAAGCGGCTAACCAACATAAAGTGCCTTTTACTATCGTTCAGAACTTAGAAGCTGATACCGATATTGGTCTGGTTTTAACAGGTTCTGAAGGCAGTTTGGAACGAGATATTTTTTTAGACTAAAAAAAAAGAGCCAGAACGGCTCTTTTTTATTTGGCAAATACATGATGATCAATTGTTTTAATTACAGCACGTGAACGAATCCAGTTATCGGTAGCTGTTTTTGGATTATAAAAGTAAATGGAATCGTCTAAACGATCTTTTCTAGTCAATGCTTGCTCTACTGCTTTTTTCGAATCTTCTGAAGCAGGTTTGTTAATTGATCCGTTTTGGACCGGTGAAAAAGCGTATGCTTTTCCGACAACTTGTTTAATAACTCCTGTTACCGTATCTGGAAACTTCGGAGAATCTACACGGTTTAACACCACTGTTGCTACCCCTACTTTTCCTTCATATGATTCGCCTTTTGCTTCAGCTTCTACTAAGCGAGCTAATAAATCTTTTTCACTTGCTGAAATCGAAACTGCAGGTGTTTCCTGCTCCGGGGGTTTTGCTTCTGGTTTTGCTTCTGGCTTAGCTGGGGCTGCCGTTGAAGGTTCCGTTGTTTCAGCAGCCAGCACTTTTGTCTTACTCGGAATCGCTAATGTTTCACCAATATAAATCATATCTCCTTGACGATTGTTTAATTTTTTAATATCGTCAATTGTTACACTATATCTTTTACCTAACTTCCAAAGACTATCGCCTTTGACTACTTTATAATTAGTTGCAGCCGTAGCTGTTGCATTAAAACCTATAAATGAAAGAGTAGCTAAACAAGCTACTACCATTGATTTCATATAACTATGTTTCATAGGTAATACCTCCTGAAATTTCGTATGGTATTACTCTATCATAGCAATATAGGGGTTTCACCGAACGATTCAATTACATTTCTTTAAGTTTGATGAACAAAATTACGTTCGGAACACAATTATGACATTGTACCTTGTTTTTTGTCATAATCACGGTAATTTTTCTAAAATACAGGTATATTTTCCCGGTTTATTTCAGTTTAATCAGAAATTTCTTCATTCATTTTTCCCTTATAATTCTTATGATAAACATTTAAATTCATCTACTTTTACACAAAAAAGCTGAATGTTGTAATCAACATTCAGCTCTTTTTAATCTTCGATCTCAATTTCTACAACATCATAGAAATCAATCACTAGCTTAGCACCCGTATCATCCATAAACGTAAAGACGTCTTGATCATCTGATAAATGTATCACGTATCCGGTCAACTGCTGTTCACTGTTGTCGTAAACAGTAGTAATTAGAATTTTTTTATGATCTACATATGCTTCTTCTAATAACGAATGGAGGTCATAGTCCCCGTCATCTTCGGGCCGGTTCGTTAACAGCATCCCATAAGTCGTCATTCCATTTTTATCTTTCCATATATGATCTGCAAAATAAAAAGGTGCTGTACTTTTTCGAAACTCATCCATAATATCCCTCCTATAACTAAACACGTTTATTCGCTCTTACCGTACGTTACTAAATAAACGCACAAGCACTTGTAACAGTATATTCTCTACTGTACAGGCTCATACATCCATTATATAAGGCATAATCAAATAATGCCATCATTTCGTTTAGCTCCTAGGAATTTCTAGATACGTATAGGTGAAATCTCCACCGCGTCCAGCTATTCCACGAAAATGTTTGAAATCAGGGCGATTTACTAAAAAAGGGCGAAAAGCAAGAAAGTCTTCTTTTTTAACTTTAATTTCGGTTACTTTTCCTTCACTTAACTCATTCAACATGTTTATTGCTGTTTGTTCATCCATTCAGTTTCACCTCGCTTTTAACTGTTCAGCCAATTTTGCAGAGATGCAAATTGAGCTTCTGCTTCTTTATATCCTTGGTTGTAAAGAGCGTCGAGACGCTCACGATTCTTCTCAATTCGCCCTACTACAAGAGGGGTTTGCGGACGAATCACAAAGATATTCCCCTGTCTTTCCTGTTCTTCAATATATGACAATGTTTCATTATACAATTTATAGCGGTTCTCAAGCGCACGAGTCAGCCCATCATAATGACGATATTTGCGCTTCAATAACCAAAGCATATTTGATTTCTTTTTTCGATATCCTTCGTTTCGCGTTAGCACAACAATATTTTTTCTATATCCATCCTGCACTGCTTTTTTGATTGGAATCGGATCACTGATTCCTCCATCTAACAGCTCTTTTCCTTTATATGTAACGACAGGTGCTAAAAATGGAAGGGAACTAGAAGCGCGAACCGCTGTCAAAATGTCCCGGTCATATTCATCAAAATAAACGGGTTCTCCCGTCAAGCAGTCCGTTGCTCCTACTACAAGCTTCTCTGTACGCTCAGCAAATGCCTCAAAGTCAAATGGAAGAAGCTGATTAGGAATTTCATCAAAAACGAAATCCATTCCAAATATCTCTTTTGTTTTAAAATAATTTTTCCACGACAAGTAGCGAGGATCCTCTAAAAAATCTAAATTAGCTTTGCGACTTCTTCCTATTTGTCTAGATAAATAAGAAGTGGCATGACAAGCGCCGGCTGAAACGCCAATTACATACGGAAGGTACAGATTTCTTTCCATAAAGTAATCTAAAACTCCAGTTGTATAAAGGCCTCTCATACCGCCTCCTTCGAGCACGAGTCCAGTATCTTTCAATTTCTACACCTTCTAATTCTTATAATTTATGACAAGATTATACCTCGTTTATTATAACGAAAGATGAACAAAGATGGAACTGTCCTGCTTCTCTCTTTCGTTAAAGCTACCAATTCCTTTTATTTCTCAGCATATTTTACTTATTTTTTCAATTTTATTTTATATTTTCTCAAAAAACCCTTTACTAATTCCCAGTTTTAAGGCAAAATTGTAAAAAAGAAAACGCTAACTAGTTTTACTATTTTTAAAATTAAAATTATTTAAAAAATTTATAATGAACTAATTTAAAACAAAGGAGCGATGAATCATGAAAATAGCAGAGGTAGGAAACTTGATAGAATTTAAAAATGGCTTACAGGGCATTGTCGAAAAAGTAAATGAAAACTCCGTGATTGTAGATTTGACTTACATGACAAACTACCGCGATTTAGACTTAGAGCAGCGAACTGTTGTCAACCACAAAAACTACATCATCATTAATCCAGCTATGTAAAGGAAAAAAGCAGCCGCACAGCAAAAGCGGTTGCTTTTTTATTGATTTTGAAAGAATTGATTCTTTTGTTCTTCTGTAATAATCCCTAGCTTATACATGAGGTAAATATACTGTTGCACCTTAACATCCTTCGAACTTTTTTTCACTGTACTCCCTCTTTTCTAAAATGTTTCTTTATACAATAATATATGGCTGAGATAAAAAAAGTTTCCTTAAAGAAACAAAAACAGGCCCCATTTTTTCTTGAAAGGGGCTTATTTTCGTGTGACAATAAGAACAAGCTACTACTATCTTCTTACCGAAAGGAATTACTAGCATGTTTGATACTGTATTGTTTATCGTTGCTCTTATTGTCATTCTTTTTTTCATCGTGCAGTTCGTTTTTAAACGCAAACAAACTTCAAATAAAAAAACATCCGTTGAACCCATGAATTATGCCGAAGAAGATTCTAACTCCTACACAAGCTGGAGTGAAACTGCTTCTAACCACGATCATGATGGCGATGGAGATAGCGGTGGAGATGGAGATGCGGATGGTGACGGAAAATAGAAAAAAAGCCTCTTCTTATGAAGAGGCTTTTCTTTATTTTGATAATACTCGCTTGCCGTTGGTAAACGAATAATAGCATTCACCTGTATAAATGTCTTGGCTTTCATGTACATGAACCCCACATTTATCTTCAAGAGCAGCTTTCATCATCGATTTGGCTACGTTATAAGCTTTAATTGGACGATACTTTCTCCACTTTCCTACAAGGCAAAATGAACACGACTTTAACGTGTATCCCCCAATCGTTTCAAATAGGCGAAACTCTTGGCGCTTGCCTAATAATAACGATGGGCGGAAAAAGTGAGTAGAACGGATATACAAACTTGCGATATCTTCTTCTACTTGCCCCTTTACTTTACTGTAAAAGAATGGCGAACGAAGATCAGCACCAATTGCTGTAATCGTTAAAAAGTTTTTGCAGCGATATTTTTCTGCACATTTAGCCGCTTTTAAAGGAAATTCGTAGTCCACTTTAATGAATTTCGCTTTTGTTTTTGCTTTTTTCATTGTCGTGCCTAAACAGCAATATACATCATCAACTGCAAAGCATTCTTCGTGCTTATCAAGCTCTGAAAAATCAATTTCAAGCTGACGTAGCTTTGTGTGTTCGATTGGTAGCTTTTTTCGAACAAACACTGTCACATGGTTATATAAGCTGTTGCTTAATAACATTTTTAAAAGTTCTTGACCAACAAGTCCGCTTGCACCTAATACTAATGCTGATCTCTGTGACATTCTTTCACCTTCTCACCTGTTGTTTTTGCAATGGAAAACAGGTTGCATACACAACCTGTTTGTTCGAATTAACGATTATCAATTGTTTCTGGGTATAAATCATGATTCATCAGGCGATAATTAGCCATTTCTTCATACTTCGTACCGGGACGGCCATAGTTTGTATATGGATCAATTGAGATTCCGCCACGTGGTGTGAATTTCCCCCATACTTCAATATATCTTGGATTCATCAGTTTAATTAAGTCATTCATAATAATGTTCATACAGTCTTCATGGAAATCTCCATGGTTACGGAAGCTGAATAAATAAAGCTTTAACGACTTGCTTTCTACCATTTTTTCATCTGGAATGTAACTAATATAAATGGTTGCGAAATCCGGCTGACCTGTTTTTGGACATAAGCTCGTAAATTCCGGACAGTTGAATTTCACAAAATAATCACGATTTGGGTGTTTGTTATCAAATGCTTCTAGAATCTCTGGTGCATATTCAAACAAATAGTTTGTTCCTTGATTTCCAAGGAGTGATACACCTTCTAATTCTTCATCTTTTCGACCGCTCATTTGCATTTCCTCTCTTTCTACGATTGTCATTCTAACAGCGTTTTTTTATTTTGTATATATCTGTTTTTATTTTTCTTTGTAAATTTTTTGCTATGCGCTTACACGCCTCGTTTATTTCCCCAAACAAGGGCGTGAACCTGCGGCAGAACTCTTACATCGTTCATGTTTTTTGCTGCCACTGCCTTATCGATTAACCACTCATACTTTTTAAGCAATTCTTGTGTTAACGACGCATTATCGATTGTCGTTAAGTCCTCGTTTCCTACTTGAACAAAAAATGGAACCTCAGGATAACGTTCATGAACAGACGCTGCATACTCAAAGTCCTCATCATTAAATACAACGACTTTTATGCTTATGTGCGCCAGGCGTTTTTCCTTTATTAATGTCTCTATAATATCGTCTAATACGGGGAAATTTGTTTTCATTAATGAACTTGGAGGCTTAGGAGAAATCGTTAAATCATCGATCTTTAGGAACCAATCCTGATAACGGCTCCCCTGTGTTTCAAGAGCTGCTTTTACCCCTTGACTGTGCAAAAGCTCTACAAGTGAACCAATCGCCTTGATAAGCGCAGGGTTTCCTCCAGAAATGGTGACGTGATCAAAGCACTCTCCTCCAATTTCTTTTAGCTCCGTCCAAATTTGTTCTGCTGTTAGCTGACGAATATCGTTTTTAGCCGATCCATCCCATGTAAAAGCTGAATCACACCAGCTGCAGGAATAATCACAGCCCGCGGTACGAACAAACATCGTCTTACGTCCTACAACCATTCCTTCCCCTTGAATCGTTGGTCCGAATATTTCAAGTACTGGAATTGTATTAGCCACGTTTTTTCACCTTCTTTGGGCGGTAAACTACGTAACTTGTCGGCGTTTCCCGCACGAATACTTGTACGCAAGAAGGCTTATTTGGTAGTGTGTCTAGATATTCTTGAACCAACTCATAAATTTTACGGGCAACAACTTCAGTTGTAGGAAAATCATTTGGATTTTCTTCGTTAAAGATAGAATGATCGTTCAATAATGTATGATCAAATTGACCAGAAACAATTTTTTTCAATAGCGCAAAGTTTACTAAAAAGCCCGCTTCGTCTAATGTATCTCCGGCAACAGTTAGATTTACGAAATACGTATGTCCATGGACTTGACGGCATTTTCCTGCTTCTGTGTGAGGAACAAAATGTGCCGCAGCAAACTGCATATCTTTGTTCAGTTCATATTCATAGTCATGAAATACTTGAGGATACATTTGTTGCAGCATTATTTCTCTCCTCCTTCTTTCGTTTGCATGTATTGATCTAACCCGCGTTTTCGCAATTGACATGCGGGACATTCGCCGCATCCATCAGCAACAATACCGTTGTAGCACGTTAATGTTTTTTCACGCACATATTCAAGCGCTCCTAGCTCATCCGCTAACGCCCACGTTTCTGCTTTATCAATCCACATAAGCGGCGTATGAATCACAAACTCGAAGTCCATTGATAAATTAAGCGTGACGTTTAACGATTTCACAAATACGTCTCGACAGTCTGGATATCCTGAAAAATCAGTTTCACAAACGCCTGTTACGATATGACGGCCTCCGCTGTTTTTAGCCAGTACGGCTGCAAATGATAAAAATAACAGATTGCGGCCGTCAACAAACGTTGTAGGCAACTCTCCTTCTTTTTGCTCGATCTCAATATCATCTCGCGTTAAGGCATTTGGTGCTAATTGATTTAAAAGTGACATATCTAGTACGGTGTGCTTCACACCTAAATCAGCTGCGATAGCCTTTGCTACCTCTATCTCTTGACTATGGCGCTGACCGTATTGAAAAGTAACCGTTTCTACTTCTTTAAAGTTTTTCAAAGCCCAAAATAGACATGTTGTACTATCTTGACCTCCGCTAAATACAACAATAGCTTTTTCATTTTTCATCATTATTGTTCGTCTCCTTTTTGATTGAAATCAAAAGAAGAAGAAACTTTATTGAACCGTTCGTTCCCTTTGTGACTAATTTTATAACACAAAAAAGAGACTGCTCTTTTCCAGCAATCTCCCTAAAAAGCAACTAAGATACACGTCCTCGCCAGCATACACGTCAAAAAGACGCGTTGATAGAAAAGCACGTGAAAGAAGACACGTTAAAACCGTGTCTTTTGTCATCAACGATGATCTTAGTTTTTTATAGAGGGAGTTTTCGAACCTCTCCCGTACGTATCCAAACGTGTACGGCGTTTCTTCTTGAATTGTCATCGTATTATACCACATGCGTATAGATAATGCTATGTTTGTTGACTTCTATCGCCTTTAGCTGCCTTATTTTTCTTTATATAAGAAAGCGCAATAAATAACAACGGAAAACAGACGCTTAATACAAATAAATAAAACGGCCAGTAATATTTTTCAAAATAATTGAAGTACGCTGTGTTAGGAATAATGTAATATGCCACGCCTGTAATAATTAGACCTAAAGGAAAGCTTAAAAAATTGCGCACCCGTAAATTACACAATTGGACGATACTTAACTGAATAGCATAGAACACAATGACAACTTTAAAAAAGATAGATAACATCCAAATAATAGCTACTAATACTTCAACATGCTGAATCGTTGCACCTAACGAAATCATTTTTCCTAATAAATAAACTGGGTAGCTGTGCATCGATGCAATATTCGCGCCAAGAGCTAATATACAAGCCGCAACTGCAATCGTAATCGTCAAGCCCGATGCGACAGTGCCGATAACAAACATTCTTTTTACCTTTTTTCCATCTTTTATATGAGGCGTAATCATCAGAATAAAAACCAATTCCATAAACGGGTTTCCTAAAAAATAAGTGGTCCCTAATACTAAATCACCCATGCTGAATTCAAAAAAAGGATAAAGACGATCAATTTTCATCTGAGGAATATTTAAAACAATTAACAATAAAAAGGGGACCACAATCCAAGGCAAAAAGATTTCCGCGGTTCTTGCTACCACTTCAATACCTAGATACCCTCCGTATATAACAGCTAAAAGAACAAGAGCATGAATCCATGTAGGCAGCGTTTCAGGGACAATTTGAGTCGTCATGAATGTACTGATATCTCGAAGCGAAAACGTAGACTGAATGAACATAAAGAAAATGTAAATAAGAGAAATACACGTTCCTGCATAAGGACCTAGCGCCTTTTTAGCTATTTGAATGAATGTTTGCTGAGGGTAACGCTGAATCAGCCATAAAAGCACCGCAACGATTAAAAGTGCAAAGCCAATAGCAAGCACACCGCAAAACCACGCATTTTGTCTATTTGTCTCTAATAATGTAGCCGGAACTGCCAAGATGGCGCTTCCGATACAAAAAACATAAATGAGAAAAAGAAATTGTTTTGGACTAATAAATTCTTTTATTTGCATCATACACACCTTCTCTCCTACATGCGTGCTCACGTGAATAACAAATGATGAACGGTTCTAGTAAGAGGCTTAACGAGTGCCTCTAAAAAGTACAGAGGCGTAGGAACTTCTTTACGGAGTGTAATCGCTCCCCAAAAGAATAGACCCAAACCTATAAGACAAAGGTAGACGATTATCTCACGATAATACTTTTCCTTTCGGAAGTTGATCATTATTTTTTTAGTCAAATAAGCAAGCAGTACAAGTAAGGCGATAAATCCCTCCATTTTCTTTCTCCTTAATGCTTCATTTGCTTCATATATGAGTTATTTAACGTGCCTAAGCGACGGATTTGAACTTTTGCATCTAAATCGACGGTTAAATCCTCTGCGTAAATTCTGTTCCAGTCTCTTTTCATTTTGTACCATCTCTTTACATCTTGTCTGTAAAACGCTTCGCCAAAACCAAAGATATCGCTTTTATAGGTTTTTTGAGCTTTTTCTACTGCATCATTCATCTTTTCTTTTACGTCGGCTGCTGTTTTTCGTTCGAGCATATTGATTACAGCTGGGTCCTGTAAATTCACTTGACACTCTACATCAGCTACGTTCGCTTCTCCTTTTAAATCAACGTGAATATGAGGTTTATGATTTTTCATAGTAGCTGTCACCTTGACATTCGTTCGAAGCATTTCGACTCCGATGATATCATGCTGTTTTTCTTTTTTTTCGCATGGAATAACAATTAACGTACTTTTTACATGTCCGGTAATATAGTTATATCCTTTACTTTCGTCTTCATTGAACCAGCCGAGAAGCTTATCATTTTGAAAGACACCTAATCCTTTGAAATTGAGCAGGGTGGAAAGATTGGTGCGAGAAATACTAGACATGTCTCCTGCCTTTTTCACGTCGCCTTTCACTAACACTCCTGATAACACCGCCTGCTTTCCTTCACTGGTTAAGTTACTGATCAGTTCATTTAACTTCACTCCTCTAGTAGGTGCCCAAATACGCTGTGACACGTCTAATGAAGCAAACATATGGTTAGCAGGTATTTTTTCGATGGTTGTTAATACATTCAAAACGCTCGATGCTTTCGTGTTTTTAGCCACAACAACAAAATAATCGGTACGCACTTCATGATCCCGAGCAAAGAAATCAAGCACTTCAGCAATACCGTCTTCCGCCATGCTTTCGCTAATAACTAGCATTCGTAAATGAGAAAGATAAATTTTACGCGGAGATTTTGTCGTTATTTTTCTTAATCCTTCCATTACAGACGAAGCCTTAATAGAAAATGTGGTAACAGAAGGCCCGTTTGTAGGCGTTTTCGCCTGAATATCACCCGGATTAATTAGCTGAACTGTCACAATAATGCCATCTTCTACTTTATCAATTCCGACAGCAACCGTAATGGCTAGCTCGTTCAACTCTCGACTGCTCCAGCAGCCGCTTAATAGCACTGAACAGATACATAACATTAGAAATGCTTTCATAGTAAACGGCCACCTTTACACAGTTTAGTTTTTTTGCGTCTTTTGACGTGAAATATTCTTCTCATTAATAAGCTTTGGCCTTGTTTTCATTTTTTTGATCGAACGTCTAATCAGCACATCCTTTTGATCACGCTTCACAAATGGAGCCATAGGTGTCATATAAGGGACTCCAAATGACCTTAAGCTGCATAAATGTAAAATCATTAAAATTAGCCCCAGGATAATACCGAACAGGCCAAAAGTAGCTGCTAAAACCATTAAAACAAAGCGTAGCATCCTTACTGCAATAGCCATATCATACACAGGTGACACAAAGTTACTAATAGCGGTGATGGATACAACGATAACCATTGCAGGTGAAACTAATCCCGCTTGTACGGCGGCTTCTCCTAAAACGAGTGCTCCCACAATCGAAATAGCTGAACCTACTGCTCGAGGCAATCGGACTCCCGCTTCTCGCAAAATTTCAAACGTGATTTCCATAATAAACGCTTCAATAATAGCAGGAAAAGGAACACCTTCCCTTTGAGCTGCAATACTAATTAACAAAGCAAAAGGAAGCATTTCTTGATGAAAAGTAGTTAAAGCAATATAAGCAGAAGGTGTTAAAAGAGCTAAGAAAAATGCCATGTAGCGCATTAAGCGAATCAATGTACTAATATCTGCGCGCTGGTAATAATCTTCGGCTGCTTGAAAAAATTGAATAAATAAGGCAGGAACCATTAATACAAAAGGTGTACCGTCTACTAAAATGGCTATCCGCCCCTCTAAAAGACCTGCTGCCACCGAGTCTGGACGCTCCGTGTTATGCATAGTAGGAAAAGGTGTATAATCTTCATCTTGAATCAACTCTTCGATATATCCGCTCTCCAAAATACCGTCTATATCAATTTTGGAAAGACGCTCCTTTACCTCTTGAATGACCTGTTCATCCGCAATGCCGTCTATATAAACGAGCGCAATATCCGTTTTTGTAAACTCTCCTATTTGCTGAGATTCAATCCAAAGTTTTGGAGATTTTATTCGGCGCCGAATCAATGCGGTATTCGTTCGCAGTGTTTCTGTGAAACTGTCTCGAGGCCCTCTTACAACGGTCTGAGATTGTGGTTCAGAAACAGCCCTGTCTCTCCATCCTCTGGTACTTGCCACAATACACGTTTGATACCCTTCTAAAAACAGTACGGTATCTCCTGATAAAACATGAAGAAGAGCATCATCCAATGTCTTTGCTTCCATGATTTCACCCGCTGCCAAACTATAGCTTTTAATCAATTCGTACATATTAACGATGCCATCATCATGTGTTAAATGTTCATCGTGATAGTGCATAATGGAGTCCAGCGCATAGTGTTCAACTTCGTCTTTATTTACTAATCCGTCGATGTAAGCAACACCTAAAGTAAATTTTTCTTCAATCGAAATTCGAAACTCTCGCACAACTAAATCCGTGCTCTGTCCCAATGCTTTTTTCATGCGGGATAAATTATCTCCCACCCTCTCAGATAATTTCTGCTCTTCCTGTGTAGAAGAAGCACTAGTGTCCTTAGAGTCCTTCGATTCATCAGCTTTTTCTTTCCGCTGTTTGGATTTATTCGTTAACTCAGATAGTTTTTTTATACGCATTGTTCATCCTCCACTACATTGAACGAAAAGAAACGGAATTTCTTCTTTTTAGTCTCTATAGTTTTTGTATGAAAAGGAAATTTATACTTGAAGCCATTTTAATAATCTTTATTTTTGACATCATTTGTGCATTTCTATAGGATAGTAATGGATAATTCTTTGTTATTATGAAGAATGTTTATGCGGAACATTGAAAGGAGTCTATACATGGCACAATCACTTAAAGGCAAAGTAGCTCTTATTACAGGAGCAGGAAAAGGCATCGGTCGTTCAACTGCGATTGAATTAGCAAAGGAAGGCGTAAATATCGGTTTAATTGCTCGTACAGAGGCAGATTTAAAGGCTGTTGCTTCTGAACTAGAAGCATTTGATGTACAAATTGCTTATGCAACAGCAGATGTTTCTTCTATGGAAGAAGTAAATGCAGCAGTTGAGCATCTACATACAAAATTAGGGGCAACAGATATCTTAATCAACAACGCAGGAATCGGTAAATTCGGAAGCTTTTTAGAGCTAGACCCAGCTGAGTGGAAACAAATCATTGATGTGAATTTAATGGGGGTTTACTACGTAACGCGCGCCGTTCTACCTCAATTAATCGAAAAAAATGGTGGAGACATTATCAATATTTCATCCACTGCTGGTCAAAAAGGCGCTCCCGTTACAAGTGCTTACAGCGCTTCAAAATTTGGCGTGCTCGGCTTAACTGAATCTCTAGCGTTAGAAGTACGCAAACACAATATTCGTGTAACAGCTCTAACACCAAGTACAGTAGCAACGGAATTAGCGTATAAAGAAAACTTAACGGATGGCAATCCTGATAAAGTGATGCAGCCTGAAGACCTAGCAGAAATTATGGTCGCACAATTAAAATTGCATCCTCGTATTTTTATCAAATCTGCGGGCATGTGGTCCACAAATCCATAAACAAACATAGAAAAAGGAGAGCTTCAGCTCTCCTTTTTTGTGTCTTCCTTTATATGGTGGTTACCTTATTTACGTTTAGGCGTGATTTCTTCTGATAGTTCTTCAAAAGATTTCACTTTTCCATGCGATGGGTTTTGTGATTGTTTTCGCACATTCCACTGACGCTCTTTTTGACTTTTAGACTGAGTCATTTTGCTTCATCCCCTTTTTATATGCTTACATGTAGTAGGATAAAACAAGCTGCTCTTTTCCATTCATCAAAACTGCTTCCAATTTCTTTACTGCTTAGCTAAATGTATTTTAAACCACTTATCAATTTCCGCGTTATATTGATCATAATAAGCAGTTAGCGGATGGTCTCCGTTTTTGTACAGTACATATTTGTATTCTTTTCCCTGCTCATCTAATTGTTTCACAAGCTTTTCAGCCTGCGTGTGGTGAACTTTACGATCATGATCACCCTGTAAAATCAAAAGAGGTGAATTTACTTTATCACTCCAATAGACAACAGAACGACTTTTATACCTCTCCGGATACTGCGCCGGATCTCCTACAATCGTCCGCAGCACTTGTTTCATTTCAGGCCCTCTTTGATCATAGAATTGAAACATGTCTGTAATACCTGATTGTACGACAACTGCATCAAATTTAACGCCGTTTTTCATCGTTAAATACGTCATCATGCCGCCGCGTGAATATCCTAGCGCTACCTTTTGCTGGTGATTTACATAAGGAAGCTGTTCTCCCCACTTAATAAGATTTAACACGTCGTCAATATCTTTACCGCCGTACGTCTCTGTACCTTCACTTCCGCCATTTCCCCTGTATTGAGTCGCAACCACGACGTAGCCTTTACTTGCCCAATATGATAAGTACTGCAGTGTTTTTGCGCGAATCATGCCATGTTCGCGATTTCCTCCGCGATTATATACTAAAAGCGGATAATGTTTGTCTGCAATGTCTTTAGGCTGTACTAAAAACCCTTTTATCTTTAAATTATCACTAGGATACGTAATGCTATATACATCTACTTTATTTGAATAAGGCGATAATAAATTCAATTTTTCTTTATTTACATCATCACTTTCAGCTCGGTTGAAAACCGCTGTCACACCGAGCACAGCTACAGTGATTAATGCAATGATGCCCCATTTTTTCAACAGAAACCCTCTCCTCAATAAATATCTTTTCTCTTTTATAATGAGTGTTTTCATTTGGCTTTACCCTTCTTAAATGTTTGCTAAAAAGGGCATTCATCCCATCGCCAATACAGCTTATTTATCATACCGCAAAACTCAAATTTCTTCATCAATAAAGAAATAAGAATTCATCCAAATACATTAACAAGAAAGACGTATAGTAAATTGTATTATTAAATTATAGATTTGAAAAGTGGAATGATACTTTTTTTGTCGTTTTTTACCTGTCCTTTTTCCAAAAAAAAAGCCCAGTTAAGACTGAGCTTTTTTCTTGGCAATGCCAATGCCTGTATATGCTAAAATAATTGAAAAAATAGGACATAAAATACTAAAGAATGTAAATGGAATATAGTCAGCTGCGGGAATATTTAATGCAGTTGAAATAAAAGCACCGCTGACACCCCACGGAATAATAGCATTAATAACCGTTCCGCCGTCTTCAAGCGTTCGTGATAAGTTTTTTGGATCTAAATTCCATTTTTCATACAGCGGCTTAAACGTCTGTCCAGGCAAGAGAATCGATAAATACTGTTCGCCTGTAATAACGTTCACTCCAATTGAAGATAGAAGCGTAGCAAAAATAACGTCTCCGCTGCGGCGAATTTGTTTTGCTAATCCTTCTAACAAAGCATCAATAATTCCAACAGCTCTCATCAAGCCACCTAGCGACAAGGCAATCATGATAAGGGAAATAGAAAACATCATGGACTGCAGTCCGCCTTTATTCACAATCGCATCCACTACTTTATTTCCTGACTCTACTGCCGGCCCGCTTTGAAGAACGCCTAGCAATTGACTCAGCGTAAATTCATGCTGTGTAATCATTCCTGTAATGATGGCCGTTACAATACCTAAAACTAACGTTGGCAGTACATCGACTCTTCTCATCGAAAAAATAAGAACTAAAAGTGGAGAAAGCAACGTTAACACATGTAAATTAAACGTATGTTTTAATGCGTCTTGAATTCCTTGAATTTCCCCGTAATTGACGCTTTCCTGATTTCCGTTGATTCCGATTACCAGTGCAATGATTGCTGTAATAACAATACTTGGAACCGTCGTCCACGTAATGTGCTGAATATGTTTAGGAAGCGGGACTTCAACGATACCAGAAGCAAAATTTGTTGTATCAGACAAGGGAGACATCTTATCTCCAAACACAGCTCCTGAAACAATCATCCCCGCTGCTAGCCCTGGATGTACACCAATAGCAGTTCCTACGCCAAATAAAGCGACCCCTACCGTACTGACGGTTGTTAATGAACTTCCCGTGAATGTTGAAACTAATACGGGAATAACCAGAGCACTAATTAAAAAGTACTGCGGTGAAATCCAGTGAAAGCCGTAGGATAAAATCGTCGGTATCGTTCCTCCTACCATCCAAATCGCAATAAGCATCCCGATCAGCATTAAAATAAGGATAGGCTTAATGCCCAGTCTGACACCGTCTAAAATCCCTTTCTCCATTTCTGTCCACTTATATTTCAACAAAAAGCCAATCACACTAATAAATGCTACACCAAATATCAGCGGAATATGAGGCGGCAGCTTTAACGTAAATAATGAAACAAAAATAATAGCTAATAGCACCAAAACCACCGCTATTGATTGTATAAATGAAATTTCTTTTTTCATGAGGTATTCCCTTTCTATCTTTCTTTTTCACTTAAACGCTTTTATGCTTTTACGCAGTTAAGTGCAAACCTTCTTGAGTATAATTTTTATCCTTCTTGCTGTCAATAACTTATTTTATCCAACGGTAGGCTCTGCGCTCATTTTTCCACTTTTCTTCTTATTAATATTAATTCCCTCTCCAAGCAGATCATTGTACAAAATGCCTCTTATGTTTTTACATGTATAGAACGGGTACACATAAAACACATCTTTTTTTAATGTACTACCTTTTGTACATAAGCAAGGAACTTCCTTCAAAAATTTTTTAAGCAAAAGACTTGAAAGTCAAAAAAGGTCAAAGTATAATGAAATTACGAAAGGTCAAAAAAGGTCAAACACCTGCTGATCTTCGATTAAAATCATTTAGGGAGGCTAATTAAATGATTTGTCAAAACTGTAATAAACGTGAAGCATCTATTCAATTAAATGTACAAACAAATAACCAAAAATCTCAATATCGTTTATGTCATACATGTTATCAAGCACTAATGAAAGAACATAAAATCCCATCAGGTTTTGGAGGTGGCGGCTTTATGAACATCGATGATTTATTCAAGCAAATGGCGCACGAACAAGCTGCACCGGAACAGCCACAGCAAGGAAATGGCGGCGGAGGCTTTTTAGACCAGTTCGGTCGAAACTTAACTCAAATTGCGAAAACGGGATTAATTGACCCTGTTATTGGCCGAGAAGAAGAAGTAGAGCGTGTCATTGAAATTTTAAATAGAAGAAACAAAAACAACCCGGTACTAATCGGAGAACCCGGTGTTGGTAAAACAGCTGTTGTTGAAGGGTTAGCTTTAAAAATCGCGGAAGGAAAAGTTCCTGCCAAGCTGTTAAATAAAGATGTATATCTTTTAGATGTAGCATCTCTCGTAGCTAATACCGGCGTTCGCGGTCAATTTGAAGAGCGCATGAAGCAGTTAATTTCTGAGCTTCAACAGCGAAAAAACGTGATTTTATTTATCGATGAAATTCACCTTCTTGTAGGAGCTGGTTCAGCGGAAGGTTCAATGGACGCAAGCAATATTTTAAAGCCTGCTCTTGCACGAGGTGAACTTCAAGTTGTCGGAGCTACAACTTTAAAAGAGTACCGTTCCATTGAAAAAGATGCGGCTCTTGAACGACGCTTCCAGCCGGTTATGGTTCACGAACCGTCTGTAGAAGAAGCTGTTGAAATTCTAAAAGGAATCCAAAGTAAATATGAAGATTATCACGGCGTTAGCTATACAGATGAAGCGATCCGCGCTTGTGTAAATTTATCACACCGCTACATTCAAGATCGCTTCTTGCCTGATAAAGCAATTGACTTGCTAGATGAAGCAGGTTCAAAAATGAACTTACAGGCAGGCATTACAAATAAAGACGACGCGGCCGCTCGCTTAAAAGAAATTACAAAAGAAAAAGAGCAGGCGCTAAAGGATGAAAAATATGAAGTAGCGGCAAAACTGCGCGATGAAGAAGCTGCTCTTGAAAAACAACTAAACGAAGAACAGCAAAAAATGAATGTGGATATTGCTGACATTCAAGCAATTATTGAAAAGAAAACGGGTATCCCTGTTGGTAAACTTCAAGAAAATGAATCAGCAAAAATGAAGCATTTAGCAGAGCACTTAGCTCAAAAAGTAATCGGACAGCAGGAAGCTGTAGAAAAAGTAGCAAAAGCGATTCGACGTTCTCGCGCTGGATTAAAAGCGAAGCATCGCCCAATTGGTTCATTCTTATTTGTCGGCCCAACAGGTGTTGGTAAAACAGAGTTAACCAAAACATTAGCTGAAGAACTATTCGGCTCAAAAGATGCTATGGTTCGTCTAGATATGAGTGAATATATGGAAAAACACGCGGTGTCTAAATTAATCGGTTCACCTCCTGGCTACGTAGGTCACGAAGAGGCAGGACAATTAACAGAGAAAGTACGCCGTAATCCTTATTCCATCATCTTACTAGATGAAATTGAAAAAGCTCATCCAGACGTTCAGCATATGTTTCTACAAATTCTAGAAGACGGACGTCTAACAGATAGTCAAGGTCGCACAGTAAGCTTTAAAGACACAGTTATCATTATGACAAGTAACGCTGGTGTAGGTGAAAAGAAAATTACGGTTGGGTTTGACGCAGAAAATGACGCACTTAAACAGGCATCCGTTTTAGATTCACTTTCATCTTATTTCAAACCAGAGTTTTTAAACCGATTTGATACAATCATTGAATTTAATCACCTTGAAAAAGACAACTTAATTAAAATTGTGGACCTTATGCTTGCTGAATTAAAAGAAACATTACAAGAACAAAATATCACGCTGAGCGTAACAGATGAGGTAAAAGAAAAACTAGCTGAACTTGGCTATCACCCTGCATTCGGTGCTAGACCGCTCCGCCGAGCAATTCAAGAACAGCTTGAAGATCGAATTACAGACTTACTTTTAGATGACGCAGACGTATCGACATTGAACGTAACGTTAAATGAAGCAAGCGAAATCACCGTACAAAACTAATAGAAAAAGCGACTCTACTTGAGTCGCTTTTTTTTATAGAAATACTTACGTTTATTTACTTTCATCTGTTTTTTCGTCAGTACTATCCGTTGATTCTTCTTGATCATCAGATGCTTCATCCCCAGATGAATCATCTGCTTCGTCTTGCTTCATTGTTTCCTGTGAATCATCTGTAGTTGTGTCCTCCGCTTGAGTATCATCCGACTGTTCTGTTTGCTGTTCTGTGGCATCTTTTTCATCCGTTTGTGAGTTGCATGCTGTGATTAACATAATTGCTAGAAGTGATCCAAATAACTTGACTAATAAACTTTTGTTCATTTTACCGTCTCCTTTCGAATCATCTGAGCCTCTATGTAGTCACCATTCATATGGCTCTACTGGCAGTATAGCCTATCCAATTAGAAAAAAGTTCACTTTTACAAGGTTATCACAAAAGCTTTACATCCCCTTCATTTCGTTCATATTCCCCTCATATTTCCTTAATAGTTTATGACTAGCTGTATTCTAGATCTATCTTCCTTGGTCTAAGTGCTCAATTCAGCTATTCACACAGTTGTAACTATGCTAATATGAGTGATATATCACTACATCGTGCGACTAGCTGACTATAAAGTTATTCTCCTATGAAATTATTCACCATTTAAGAAAGGGATTTTTTATGGAATCACACAACCTCATAAAAAAACGAAATTTTATTCTTTTACTTATTTTTTGGCTGCTATATTTTGTCCACATTGTGTTATACCACTTTATTGCAGCTGATCCTCATATGATTGTTTTTATAAGCGGAGGAATTTTATTATTGGTAGTGACGGCTATGTACTACTTTCGTTTTCATCCTGCCATCATTATGTATTCTTTTTTTATATGCTATTATGCCTATATTGCGTACATGGCATCTATTGAACCTGCTGTTATTAATTATTTATTTTTGTTTCTTGGAATTATTGTTAGCTTTATTTATTATAGCTATGTCGCTATTGTAATTTCTACATTAATGTCCATAATAATTGTTTTGTACTTTTATGTAAGCAACACTCTTTTTACATCTGTGACTTTCGTGAAATTAGATATCGTTTATTTCATTTTGTTTACGCTGATCACAATGATTATTTTGTTGTATTGTGCTCATTTCTCTAAAAAACTGATTGCTATTACGAGGGTCAAAATGAACAAAACCGAAGATGAACTGTACTCAGCTCAAGAGTATTTGCAATCTTTTTTTACATACAATCGCGACGCCATTTCCGTGTTCAGTCTAGACGGCAAAGTGATTAAAGTAAACGATGCTTTTGAGCAAATATACGGATGGAAAGCGGAAGAAATTGTCGGAAAATCCATTCCATTCATTCCTGCTGGCTTAAAAGGCGACGCTGAAAGCCGATTAGAAAGGGTTAAAAAAGGAGAAAAGCTGGTAGCCTTTGAAACCCAAGATAAGCGAAAAGACGGAAAAATAATTGATGTAGAAATCACTGTTTCACCTATTTTTAATCGTGATCAGCAAGTCGTTGCGCTTTTTGGTATTTCACGCGATCTTACAGAAGAAAAGGAAACAGAAAAATTTCTTCGCCAAACCGATAAGTTATCTTTAGCGGGCGAAATGGCAGCGGGAATCGCTCATGAAATTCGAAATCCACTTACTTCTCTAAATGGATTTATTCAGCTTATTCATGAAGACAGCAGCCGCTATCATTCTTATACAACCATCATGCTGAGCGAACTGAATCGTATTAACTCAATCGTTGGAGAATTTTTATTGCTCGCTAAACCTCATGACACGGTTATGAAAAAGCACGCATTCTCTACTATTTTAAATGACGTTATTCTTTTGTATGAATCAGAATGTGTATTAAAAAATGTCGTAGTTAAAACGCAGGTGGAAGCCCCGCATACATACATCTGCTGTGATGCAAACCAAATTAAGCAAGTACTCATTAATTTGTTGAAAAATGCGCTCGAAGCTATGCCTAGTGGAGGAGAAATTCATTTAAACGTTACTCAGCATACTAAAGATCTTACTATTTTCATTAAAGATACAGGAGTCGGCATTCCTTCACATTTGCTTACGCACATTCAAAAGCCCTTTTTTACCACGAAGCCCTCAGGTACCGGTCTTGGACTTGTTGTGATTAAAAACATTTTGTATCAGCATAAAGGAACATTTGAGATTAAAAGCACTGTTGGCGAAGGAACCAGCGTTTCCCTTACGATTCCTTTATGGGAACAAGAAATTAATCATTAAAAAAAGAGGCTGGAACAAAAGTATGTTAGTTGAAGAAAGATTCGAACGAGTTTGTTCCTTGATTAAGAATCAAACTCATTCGAATTTTTTTATTATGAGGGTGAACGTAGATTTAATTTAGGTGCTTCTAGCTGTTGATTGGAGGGCAAGGCGAAGACTCCTGCGGGAAAAGCGGAATAGGTAAGACCCCGCAGGAGTATCAGCGCCGAGGAGGCTCACCGGCCGCCCGCGGAAAGCAAAGCCTTGCACGGAAATCAACGGCGGTGTAACAAGCGATTCATACTAGATTGTTTATCCCATTTGTTCGTCTTTACATTGGATTAATTTTGTTGTGTCTCAATCTCTTTTTTTATAGCTTTTTATCATCAATACTATTTAAATAGTTTTCAATTTCATCTACTACAGACTGCACGCAGCCCTCTTCGAATGGAGAGATCAAATTCGCTGCCTCTACTAATTCTAAAAACGGCTTACTTCCGCCAAGCTTACACAAATGAACGTAATCTTGCCATGCTTGTTCATGGTTTTCTCGATCTTTTTTCCAAAATTGAAATGCACAAATTTGAGCGAGCGTGTAATCAATATAATAAAACGGAGACGTGTAAATATGAAGCTGGCGCTGCCAGAAGCCCCCGCTTTCTAGATAGTGATGGCCGTCATAGTTTTTAGAAGGCATATATTTCTTTTCAATTTCTCGCCACGTTTGTTTTCGTTCCGAAGGCGTCATCTCAGGGCGTTCGTATACAGCATGCTGAAATTCATCTACCGCTACCCCGTAAGGCAAGAAAGTTAAGCCTGAGCTTAAATGAGAAAACTGGTATTTATCTTTGTCTTCTTTAAAGAACAACTCCATCCAAGGCCATGTAAAATACTCCATGCTCATCGAATGGATTTCAGCTCCTTCATGCGTAGGCCAGTGATACTCATTGGTTTCCATATCTCGGCTGGAATACACTTGAAAAGCATGCCCTGCTTCATGCGTTAACACATCAATATCCCCTGATGTTCCATTAAAATTCGAAAAAATAAACGGTGCTTTGTATTCTTCAATAAACGTACAGTAGCCTCCGCCTGCTTTGCCCTTTTTAGCGACTAAATCCATCAAATTATTTTCAAGCATAAATGAAAAAAATTCGTCCGTCTCTTTAGAAAGCTCTTTATACATAACCCGTCCATTTTCAATAATCCACTTTTCATCACCTTTTGGCACTGCGTTTCCTGTTTCAAACTGAAACGGTTCATCATAATAAGTTAAGCTCTCTACTTGAATTCTTTCCTGCTGACGCTTTTTTAGTTTTTCAGTAAGGGGAACAATATACTCTTTTACTTGTTTGCGAAAAGCGGCAACCATTTCAGCATCGTAGCCTATTCTAGACATACGAGCATAGCCCACTTCTACGAAATTTTTATAGCCTAATTTTTCAGCAAGCTTGGTCCGCACTTTTACAAGTTTGTCATAAATATCATCAAATTCCTCTTCATGATCGGTAAAAAATTGAAATTTCGCTTCTGCTGCTTTTTTTCTCATTTCTCGATCAGATGACTCCATAAACGGATCGAGCTGAGCTAACGTTCTTTCTTCTCCTTCAAATACAATTTTAGCTGACGCCACTAGTTTCGTATATTGAGACGATAGCTTATTTTCTTCCTGAAGCTCTTTTACTATTTCCGGAGAGAACGTTTTTAACTGCATTTCAGCAAGAGAGAACAGCTGCTTGCCCCACTTTTCTTCTAGTTGCTGTTTAAAAGGCGAAGAGATTAACGCTTTGTAAAATTTCTCTACATATCCTTCTAAAAGCGGCTGTGTTTCATCAAAATAGTCTTGTTCTTCCTTATAAAATTCATTCGCTGTGTCGATAGAATGACGAATATAGCAGATGTTCCCCATTGTGCTGTACTGGGAATACGCATCATTTGCTAGACGAATTGCCTCGTTTTGCTGACTGACTGACGCTGCTTCCGTAAAGTGTGTAATGGCCTTTTCAAACTGCTTTTCAATTTCATTCATATCAGGTCGCGTATATGTATAATTCTCAAATTTCATCATTTGTACCCCTTTCTCTATTGTCTGTATGTAACCTAATTCGTTTTTATCTAGCTGTATTCCTGTTAATTTCAATTTTTTGTAACTTTTTATTTTTTATGTCGATTGGTTATGAAAGAAGTCATAGAAAAAAACTCGTTTGTTCAACAGAAACAAACGAGCTTTCCTTAATTAATCAGTCGATTCCGGCAAAAATTCATCTGCATAGTGTCCTAATTTCTTAAGCATCGAAATAGCAACTTCTTTTTCTTCGCTAGACAGGACGGATAAAATATCATGAATTCTTTTTTCGTGACTCGGAAACATGCTTTCAATCATTTCCTTACCTTGCTTGGTGATAGCTGCATAGGTTACACGACGATCGTTCGGACAAGCAACGCGCTCTAAGAAGCCTTTTTTCTCAAGCTTGTCTACTACATACGTAATACTGCCGCTTGCGAGTAGAATTTTTCCGCCAATTTGCTGCAGAGGCTGCTGGCCTTTGTGGTACAATAACTCTAGGACAGCAAATTCGGTTGGATTCATTCCATGCTGTTGAATAAATTTATGCACATGATCATTAATTGAACGATTGGCACGAGATAGTACAATAAATAATTTAAGAGATTGGTCTAACTCTTCTCTAGTTACATCATTCGTCATTTTAATCAGTTCCTTTAATATTATCTTGATATCAAGATAATACTAAAATTTCCCTTCAAAGTCAATCAAAGCAGGCTTATTTCAGCGGTTATTCTCTCCGCTTGTACAATTTTTTTGATAAAAAATGTATATAAGTGGATTTATACATATGCTTTTAATACAATAAACATATGACCATTACATAAAAAGGTGAATGATTATGAAACCAACCCATTTATTATTTAATTCCGCGATTGGTTCACAAAAGCCTGAAACAATCGTTAACCGGCAAAATCCCTGTCCCTTTTGCGACGTAGAATCTCTTACAGGCATTATTGAAAAACAAGGACCTATCATTTGGCTGAAAAATAAGTTTCCCGTTCTGCAAGATGCTTATCAGACGGTTATTATTGAGACCGATGAATGTTCTTCGGAACTATCTATTTATCCAAAGGAACATCTGTACGCCTTGCTGAGCTTCGCTACTGAACGATGGATATCTATGATAAACAGCGGAGAATATGCTTCTGTTCTTTTCTTTAAAAACCACGGCCCCATGTCCGGAGGATCATTACGACATCCTCATATGCAAATTATTGGTTTAAATGAGATGGATGTAAATGAAAATGTGAAGCTAGAGCAGTTTGAAGGAGTCACAATTGCCCAAAATGAACACGTCACATTTAATTTATCTGCAAAACCTAGAATGGGCTTTTTTGAATTTAACGTGATAACGGATCAGCTTGACAAAGAGATGCATGCATTTGCAGATTATCTTCAAACGGCTGCTCACTATTTATTAAATCATTTTCATCGTAGCTGCACGAGCTACAACTTATTTTTTTATAATCTTAAAAACGGCAAAATTGCGGCGAAAATCATTCCTCGCTTTGCCACATCTCCTTTGTATGTAGGATATGGCATTCCTCAAGTTTCCAATAAGCTTGAGCACATTGCTAACCAAGTTCAGGAGCTGTACTTCACCTAAAAAGTTGAACCTTCACTGGTTCAACTTTTTTGTAAGGTTATTGCATAAAGCTATTCACTTTTAAAATAGTCATGCTCATAGAAACCCAAAAAACATACACTAAAAGAACGATGTGAATTGAGGATAAAAAGAAGAATACGTAAAAGGAGACGGTTTATGACTGAGGTACTAATTGGAAGCATTCTTTCTGCGCTATCGACTGGAGTAGGCGCTTTGCCTATTCTGTTTTTGAATCAAGAACTCACTCATCGCTGGAAAGATATACTTCTTGCGCTCACTGCAGGTATTATGACAGCAGCTTCTACTATGAGCTTGATTCCAGAATCTCTTCAAAGTGGCGGTTTTTTTTCCTTAGCCATTGGCTTACTACTTGGAGTTGTAACATTAACACTCTTGGAGCAGAATATTCCTCACATTGATCTTGAGCATTCTAAAACCGGCATTCAGTTTGATGAAAAAGCACTTTTAATTGTTTCCGCTATTACTTTGCATAACCTTCCTGAAGGACTGTCTGTTGGTGTTAGCTACGCTTCAAATGTTGAAAATACAGGGAACTTAATCGCCCTTGCAATCGGTCTTCAAAATGCACCTGAAGGACTGTTGGTCGCGCTATTTTTAGCTCAGCAAAATATCAGTAAAATAAAAGCATTTTTAATTGCTACCCTTACAGGCTCCGTTGAGATTGTAACGTCTTTACTCGGGTTTTATTTAACTAATTTTGTTGATTCTCTCGTTTCATATGGATTAGCTTTTGCTGCTGGAGCCATGCTTTTTATTATTTATAAAGAGTTGATTCCAGAAAGCCACGGCGATGGAAACGAAAGATTTGCTACTTATTCGTTTATTTTTGGTATTTTGTTTATGATCTTTTTAATTAACATTTTTTAAAGGTGAAGAGAGGCCACGGGCAGCATGATTGTTTTACTGCCCGATCCCGAATGCTTGTCCTGTATTACAGCTTTGAAAAAGATAAAAAGCGGCTAATCAGTGTGGCAAACGATGTCTTTTCTTCCTCTTCTTTTAAACGCTTCTTTTGATAAACGAGTAAGAGCTGATCAAGCTCTTGACTACAGGTAACGGTTTCTTCATTAGTCAAACCTTTTTCTTCTCCGAGCTGCACCATCTTTTGTCTTTTTTGGACGATTTCTACTAATAATCTCTCTGATTTCGTTCTATTTCTCACTCCAAACACAAAATCCTCTCCTATGACAAAGAAATTAGCTTATAACGCATTATTACAAATTCTACTAAATATGTAAATAGAGTCGCAATAATAGACATTTTTTTTGCAAAAAAATTATTTTGTCGGAATTTACAAACGCTTACATTACTATAGGAATACCATTTATCTTTTTTTTACAACTTGTTTTTCGACAAAAGATGCTGCTTGTCGAATCGAAAAAAGATTGAAACATAACGAAATCAATACAATCTAAAAACAAACAAATAGGATACATGAGCCGAACCGCTTGTCCCGCAGGAATTTTCGCCTTGCCCTCTAGTCAACAGCTAGAAGCAGCTAAATATATAAAACCTGCGTTCACCATCAGCATAAAAAAATCCGAATGAAGTTGATTCTTAATCAAGAATTACTTCGTTCGGATCTTCATACTTTTGTCACCGTATCTTTTTCTATTCAGCTTTCTGAGCAGCAATTTGTACAGCATCCCATACCGTAGCAAAAGGAGGAGCATACGAAAGATCTAGCATGGTTATTTCATCTGTTGTGAGGCGGCAAGTAATAGCTGTCGCAAATACATCGATTCGTTTTGCTACTCCTTCTTTCCCAATCATTTGAACCCCCAAAATCTCTTTTGTTTCAGGATGATAAACAAGTTTTATCACAATCTTTTCAGCTCCTGGATAGTAAGAAGCATGACTCGGAGCTTCGGCTGTGACGGCTTTGTATAAAAGAGAATTTTCCCTTGCTTCTCTTTCTGAAATGCCGGTTTTTCCGATTTCATAGTCCATCACTTTGACAATACTTGTACCTATAACACCCGGAAATTCTCGACTTTCTCCCCCTAATCGGTAACCAAGAACCCTTCCCTGCTTATTGGCAATGGTTCCAAGAGCAATATGAACATCTTTTTTTAATACGCGGTGATAGCTCGTTGCACAATCTCCTGCTGCGTAGATATGTGGCACGTTGGTTTCCAACTTCTCGTTTACTAAAATAGCTCCATTTTCAAGCATCCTTAGTCCGTTTCTTTCTAAGAATTGCGTATTCGGACGAACTCCTACATTTACAATCACTAAATCTGTTTGATACGTTTGACGGTTTGTTTGAACGTGAGTGACGGAACCATCTGAATGCAGCAATGCTTCCACTTCTTCTTCGAAATGAAATAAAATATCGTCATCTAGCTGCTTTTGTAAATGCTCTGCCATTTCTTGATCTAAAATAGATAGAATCTGCTTTCCCTGTTCAATAACCCGTACTTCTTTTCCCAAAGCCTTCATTGCTTCAGCTACTTCCATTCCGACATATCCTCCGCCGATAATGGTGACTTTCTCTACGGAGTGAGCCTGTAGATATGTATAGATTCTTTCGCTGTCTTCTAATGACTTTAATGTGCATACATTCGGCATGTGATCACTCATAAAATTGGGTTTAACAGCCCTTGTTCCAGTTGCAATGATGAGTTCATCATATGTTATCTCTTTTTCCGTTGACGTCTTTACATTTTGCACTACTATGTATTTTTTTGTATGATTTACTTCTTTAACTTCGTGGAAAAGATGGACGGAGATGTTCCGCTCTTCAAATTCTTGTTTCGTCCGAGCAATCAAATCGTCTTTTTCTTTTACAACTCCTGACAGATAGTAAGGCATGCCACATGCGCTGTAAGAGATATCTCCACCTTTTTCAAACACAAGGATTTCCACTTCTTCTTTTTCTTTCATCCGGCGAAGCTGTGAAGCTGCGCTCATTCCGGCGGCTACTCCTCCTATAATGACGACACGTTTCATCTATACTCCCTCTTTCTACATAAATAATAAGCTATACTATTGTTTTTCCTTATTCTTCCCGATTTCAAACGAAAAAAAACGGCTGTTTACACAGCCGTAGATGTTTGTTTCGAGCGGTAATATGTTAAAGCCAAGGCTCCTGCTAATACAGCTCCTTTAATAATGTCTTGCATATAATACGGAACATTTAGCATCGTTAACCCATTTAACAGCACACCAATTAAAATAGAGCCAATCAGTGTCCCGAATACATTCGGTTTCCCTGCTCCAAATACGGAAAAGCCAATGTATGTAGCAGCTACGGCATCCATTAAAAATGGTGAACCCGCGTTTACTTCTCCTACTCCAATACGGGCAGCTAAAACGACTCCTCCAATTCCAGCAAGCAAACCTGAAAACATATAGGCATACATACGGTAACGATTAACCGGTACGCCCGAAAGTCTTGCTGCTTCTATGTTCCCTCCTGTTACGTAGAAAAAACGCCCAAACTTCGTATAGGAAAAAACGATATGAACAAGCAGCACAGTCAGCAGCATAATGATAACAGGAACAGGAATACCTAGTAAGTGACCTTGCCCCAGCGCAAGGAAAGATGGAATAAAAATTCCCGGAGCTCTGTCTCCGCTTGGCAAAGGCATATTGGTATAAATAGCTGAGCCTTTTGTATACGTTAATAAAATCCCCTGTACGATGAACATCATGGAAAGAGTGGCTAAAATATCAGGAATCTTTACTTTCACTACTAAAAAAGCATTTATTAACCCGATAAGAAGCGATGCAATAATCGGAACAATGATAGCAACTGCAATTTCTTGTCTGTGTAAAACAAGCATAGAGGCTGATAAAATAGTGGCTAACCCAGCCGTAGACCCTACAGATAAATCGAGTCCGTTGACGGTTAACGATATCGTTACACCAAGCGCTATTAAGGTAACAATGGAAATAGAGCGCAGGATATCACTAATGTTTTCTCCTGTTAAAAAGTTAGGTGTGGCAATGGAGAAGATAATCATAATAACAAAAATCATTAAGACTGTCCCATATTTATAAAAAAAGTCGAAAACGCTTATTTTTCTCTTTGGTTTCGCTACAGGTTCTGTTACATACTCCGCACTCATCCTTTTACTCCTCCTGCTGTATAATAAAATAATTTTTCACTAGTTGCTTCTTCTTTGGATAATTCTTTCACGATTTTCCCGTTGTACATAACATAAATTCGATCCGCTACCCCTAGCAGTTCCTCGAATTCACAGGTTGCATAAACAACGCCTTTTTGCTGTGACACAAGATTTGTAATTAAGTCGAATATTTCTCGTTTGGAGCCCACATCGACCCCTTTAGTTGGTTCATCAAACAACAGCACGTCAGAGTCCGTAACAAGCCATTTTCCGATTGCTACTTTCTGCTGATTTCCACCGCTTAACGTTCCAACTGACTGCTCGATAGAATGAGACTTTATGCCAACTTGCCCAGTCGTTTTCTGCGCTTTTTCTTTGATCTTTCCTCGCTTTAAAAACGAATACTTTGTAAAGCGGGACAGACTTGGCAAAACTAAGTTATCGGCAATCGATTCATGAACAAAAATCCCTTCTTTTCTTCGTTCTTCAGGAACAAGAGAAAGACCTTGTGCAATATAATAATAAGGCTGTTTATTCAACTTTAGTTTCTTGTCTTTTAACCGCACTCTGCCGCTCACATATTGCTCTAAACCAAATAGACTTCGGCAAAGCTCCGTTTTTCCCGCTCCGACAAGCCCTGCAATACCGACTACTTCTCCTTCTTTCACATGAAAAGAGATATTAGAAAGGCGCCCTGGAAGAGATAATGCTTCTACATGTAAAAGTTCGTTTCCAAATTCTACTGATTTTTTGATCCACTGCTTTACAGAAGACGTTCCTAACATGAGCGTAATCACGTCTTCAATTGATGTATGTGCAGTTTCTTTTGTAGCTACATAGCGTCCGTCCTTTAAAACCGTTAAGCGGTCGCAAATATCAACCACTTCTTGAAGGCGATGTGAAATGTAAATAATGCCTACTCCGCTTTTCTTTAACTCTCTCATCACAGAAAACAATTGTTTCGTCTCTTCCACACTAAGAGGTGCGGTTGGTTCATCCAAAATTAAATAATCAACATTCTGTACAATTGCACGTGCAATAAGCACCTGCTGTTTTTCTGATAGAGTTAGGTCAACGACATTTTTTTTAACGGATAGAGAAGAGCCAAGTAAAGAAAGAGCTTCTTCCGCTTTCTTATAAATAGATTTCCAGTTTACAAATGTCTTACTTTTATTAGAAGTCTGCACGTCTAACACAATGTTTTCAGCCACTGACAGCGAAGGAATCAGCGCTACATCTACTTCTTGATGCACAATGCCGATGCCCTGGCGCTTAGCTTCTTTAGGAGAAGAAATGGAGATTTCTTCTCCGTCTTTGCAGATTTTCCCTTCGTACTCGTCGTAAGCTCCGCACAATATTTTCATCAGCGTACTTTTACCGGCACCATTGGCTCCCAATAAAGCATGGATTTCCCCTTTTCGAACAGTAAAATCAACTTTGTTCAGCGCTTGAAAAGAACCAAAGTTTTTTGTTATGTTCTTCATTGAAAGCTCGTTCGTCATATCTGTCCCTCCACTTCTATTCTTTTTTACCCCATTCTTCTACATACTGACTAAGCTGATCCATATTAATCGTTTGATTAGGCAAGTCTGTTTGTTTGACTAAAACCGGATCAAAGGAATAATAACGAGGGATCTCTTGACCGGAAATCTTTTTAAGAAGCAGATCAACTTGCTTTTCTCCTACTGAAGCTGGATTTACGGCAGCTGACGCTTTCCACGGACTGTTTTTTGCCTGCATCATTTGTAGATCTTCATCAGATAAGTCTACTCCGTACACTTTAATCTCGTCTCGTCCTGCTTCTTTAATCGCTCTTGTTACTCCTTTTGCAAATTCGTCCCAAGGTGCCCAAACGGCCGCGATGTCTCCTTTATTTGGATACTGCTTCAACACAGCTGCCATTTTATTTTGTGTGTCTAATGAGGTGTTGTCCGTTGCGCTTCCAAACGTAGCAATTTGTTTTACATCTGGATAGCGATTCATCATAATTTTATAAATGCTGTCGCGCTTTTCCATCGGCGCAAACCCTCCAACAAATGCATATACAATGTTTCCTTTTCCATTAATGTCCTGCATCATTTGTTTCAGACACTGCAGCGCAAGCATATAATCGTCTTGGTCAATTGTTGTAACGCCTTCTACTTTTAATTCTACGTCTGTTGCAATAACGGGAATTCCTTTTGCAATCGCGCGCTTCACGCCAGGTTCAAGGGTTTCAGCCCGGCCGTGGTCAATCATAATACCGTCAACATTTTGGTTAATAGCCGTGTCTAAATAAGCAGCCATTTTGGATTGATCATTGTTTGAATCAGAAACGGATAGCTGTACCCCTGCTTTTTTAGCCGCTTTTGTCACACCTGTTATGTACTGAGCAGCGTGAGTGCCTGACGTAAATTCAGAAATAAGCGCAATTTTTGTATCTTTCGTAACCTTTTTTCCTTCTTGCTGTACAGGCTTAGCAGAAGCCGCTTGCTGCGCTGGAGCTGCCTGTGCTTTCTCGTTTAGACTTGGCTGTTCTTTCGTGCAGGCAGCCAGTGCAAAGACTAGAAGCACGAGCAAAGTAAGTGGCCACAGCATTTTTTTACTCTTTTTCATGGTGTTCCTCCCATTAAACTTATTATTCATATAAAAATAGTTAGTTTTATAATAATCCAAAGAATACCCCGCTTTTAGATGTAAAAGCGGGGTGATGATGACCTATGCTTTACAAGTAATTGTTATGCGTAAATAGGTACCCATCCTTCAGTTGTCACGAAAATTCGGACAGCGACTACTTTACGATCTTCCATTAGTGTAAAGTAATGAAGAATATTTTCTGGTACTGAAATTAAATCGCCCGGCTCTAATTCAACATCAAAAAATTCGCCGTCTTTTCCTTGGATAACAAAGATTCCATGACCGCTTACAATAAAGCGAACTTCGTCATCTGTGTGAATATGCTTGCGCTGAAAGTTTTTTAACAATTCATCAATATTTGGTGTAGATTCCGATAACGAGATAACATCTTGAGCTTTATAGCCGCGGCGTTCAGAAATATCTTTAATATCCTCACCAAAAGCGTTTAAAATTTCTGTTTTTTCTTCATCAGTTAAATCATATTTTTCACGAAGATTTTCTGGAAGTTTTGTAATGTCCCAGTTTTCATAAATAACTTCATTGTTTGCCAGAAAAGCTGATACTTCCTCTTGAGTTTCAATTCTTTTATTGTTTACATGTAAGCGAATGTGCGCCATTGTTGTTTCCTCCTTTTATAAATGCACCTTTGGCTTAATGCCTTTAAGTGACAGTAATTTGACGTGGTAGCTAAATAGAAATTCATAGGCTTCTAGCGCTTTTTTTGTTTCAAATGCATTTTTCCCCCACACCGTAATCCCGTGGTTACGAATCAAAATCGCGCCTTGATCGCCTTTTATATGATGAGAAAACTCTTCTGCTAGTGTCGGAATATCTGCGTAATTCGGAATAATCGGAACAGTAATTTCCGCATCTTCTTCCCAAATACCTAGCGCCTTAATAATTTCTTGACCTTTGAATGAAATAATGCCTTCATCTCCGTACAGTTCAGAGATCACGTTGTTGTCGATTGTATGTACATGAAGGCTGCACCCAGCATTCGTTAAATTGTAAATCTTAACGTGCAGAAGCGTTTCAGCAGAAGGCTTTAAATGCGTGTCTTCTGCAGGCTTTCCGTATTGATCAACTAATAAAAAATCTTCATTTGTACGTTTTCGTTTATCTTTTCCACTTGCTGATACAAAGAAAGTTGTCGGGTTTTGGTCCACTTTAATTGCTAAGTTTCCGCTTGTACCAAAGAACCAATCGCGCTCTGCCAGCTCATCTTTTATATCCGCAAGCTCGTGTAATCGCTGCTGAGCCATGATACTCATGCTTTCACCTCTTCTGTTAATTCTTGTAAATGATGAATGACATCATAAAAAGTAGAAAAAGGACGATACGGTAGAGATAGCTCTTCACATTTTTCAATTAAAAAGTCACGTGCAATGACCGTATCAGCTAATTTGGCAGCCTGCAAATCCGTAATGGAATCGCCAATAACAACCGTATGATCTCTTTCATCTGCAAGATGGCGAATAATCGTTGGCTTACAGCAGCCGCAGTCATTTGTACACTGTTTATCACATGTATGAGGCCACGTAATGGAAATATGCTCACCGGAAAAATCAGATCCGTTGCAGTAGAGCATTTCCTCTGCAACTCGATTTCCCAAAAGTGGTTTTACAAAAAAGTCAATTCCTCCGCTTACAATATAAAGCGGAATATGGTGCTCTTTTGTATAGGCAATAAAATCATCAAATCCATCTCGAATAGCAGACGTCTCTAAAATATAAGAAATAATATCTTCTTTTAATTCCACGGGGAGCAAGGCAAACATTTGCCCTACTCCTTCTTGAATGGAGACGCGCTGTGCCAACACGTCGTCTTTAATACTTTCCCACTCCGGAGGAGCAAATTGTTTCATAATAGCAATAATGTTATCGCTATTTGTAATTGTTCCATCAAAGTCACAAAAGATTTTTAACGATGTCATGCTTTCACCTCTACTGTTCCCCATAGTTGCAAAGCTTTTTGCAACTCTTTTGATTCTTCAGCTTTTTCGGTTAGTGTTTGATGAGAGAGTACTGCATCTATCGCCGCACGGAAGGCTTTTCCTCCTCCGATAGCTCCGTCTGGATGACCGTGAACTCCGCCTCCTGCATTAATAATGCTGTCGATTCCAAAGTCCTTCACAAGCTGCGGTACCATTCCAGGATGAATTCCTGCTGAAGGAACCGGGAAAGACTGCTTATATTTGTATACAGGACGCGTTAATTCGTAGGCAATGCCTGTCGTATCTTCAAGAGAAAGCGCTACGCTTCCGTATGGTGATGGAAACAGTGAGAAATCTGCTCCGGCTAAACGCAATAGCTTTCCAAGCAGCAATGAATTTGAAAAACCGTAAAACTCTGATGGCGTAAGCGCTCCGCTAACAGCTGGGTGTGCCATAATCGGCAAGTTAATTTCATCGTCTTCTCGAAGTGCCTGCAGTACGTCTAACCCGTAAGCAAATACGTTGAATAAAAGAGCATCGGCTCCTAGCTCAGCTGCTTTTCTCGCTTTTTCTTTTAACTCAAACGTTCGTCCCGTTAAATTAACAGCATACAGCGTGCGGTGTCCCGTTTTTTCGTATACTTCATTCAGTACTTTTTTCCCTTCTGTAACGCGAGCTTCAAAAGGTGTTCGTTCACTATCAAACAAAATCTCGTCGTCTTTAACCAAATCCACTCCGCCAAGCGCTTGCTCACGCAGCTGAGTTGTTAAGTACGTCATACCTCTTCCAATCACGCCTTTAAAAATACTCATCACAAGCGGACGGTCATAAACGCCTAGTTTCTCTCGGATACCTTCTATTCCAAAGCGCGGTCCTGGGAATTCAGCTAATAATTCATCAGGAAAATCCAAGTCTAATAATTTCACTTTTCCATCAAGTGATAGTTTTCCGAAAACCGTAACTAAAATAGCCGGTAAATCTCTTGAAAAGTTGGCAGTTGGATAAGCAATTTTGACAATAGCCTGCTTAATTTCTCCGCCTAAATATCCGTTTACACGTTCGCAATCTTGAAGCTCAGTTACGGACACGACGCGCCCTTTATGCTTTTGAAGCTGCTGCTGATCTAAAAGCGGCAGATCTGTCCATGAGCCGACGGTTAGTCCTAAAGCAATTCCTTCCGCTTTTTTATGAAAATTTCCTTTATTATCATGTAGTAAGTAGCTTGCAACGATTTCGCTCATTATGCTAAAAACTCCCTTGCTGTTTAATATCGTTAATAAAAAAAGCCTCTTCTGTGATTAAGAAGAGGCTTTCGTTGCTCTTCTTATCTCTCAGCTGCTGCTGCAAGAATTAGCACCGTGCTTAACATGCGTTAAGTCGGTTGCCGGGCTTCATCGGGCTAGTCCCTCCACCTACTCTTAATAAGAAAGTTGCTATTTATTTAAATTGAATTCGTAGATTATATACTAAATAAAAAATACCGCTAGGATTTATCGGTTATTAATCTCGTTAACTTCTTACATATTAAGCCAACTCAAAAAGGATTGTCAATGCGTTTTTAAAATAAATTTAATTTTTTTATTCGAGATACAGCTTCTCTCATTCGTTCTTCATCCGTCAGCAGTCCTACGCGTACATAGCCTTCACCATATGTTCCAAAGCCTACACCAGGAGCAACTACAACGTGGGCTTTTTCAAGGAGTAAATCTGAAAACTGTTCGGAAGTATATCCTTGAGGAACTTTTAGCCATGCAAAAAAGGAGCCTGCTGGAGATGTAACATCCCAACCAATTTCTCGAAGCCCTTGAATAAAGGTATTGCGTCTAGATTCATAGCGCTTAACTAAATCATTCACACATTGTTGAGATTCCAACAGAGCTGCGGCTGCTGCCTCTTGAACCGCCCCAAAGAGACTGACATACATATGATCTTGAAGAAGATTAATAGCTTCTACTACACTTTCATTTCCTACAGCAAATCCAACTCGCCATCCCGCCATGTTATACGTTTTAGAAAGAGTATAAATTTCAATTCCCGTCTCTTTTGCACCAGGAGTCTGTAAAAAACTGATTGGCTTTTTACCATCAAACCCAATTGCTCCGTAAGCAAAGTCGTGTACCACACAAATATCGTGCTTGGCAGCAAACGCCACGGTGTCTTCAAAAAATTCTGCCGTTGCCACTGCACCAGTAGGATTATTCGGATAGTTTAAAAACATGAGCTTTGCCTGTTCTTTAGCACGTTCACTTATCTCTTCGTATACGGGTAGAAAATGATTTTCAGCCGTGAGAGGCATCACTTCCATCTTGGTTTTTGCAAGCTCTACTCCAGACCAGTAATCAGGATACCCAGGATCCGGAACCAGCACCGTATCTCCAGGATTTAACAAGCACTGCGGGATTTCAACAAGTCCACCCTTTCCGCCAAATAAAATAGCTACTTCTTTTTCAGGATCTACATCAACGCCATATTCTCGTTTATAAAAAGTCGCAACGGCCTCTTTTAAAAACTGGTGCCCCCGAAATGGAGAATACTTATGATGCATAGGATTAGCACTTGCTTTTTGCAGTGTTCCTACAATATGTGAAGGAGTAGGCTGATCAGGATTTCCCTGCCCTAAGTTAATAACGTCGTGCCCTTGGGCCATTACTTTTCCTACCTTGCCCACAAGTGATGCAAAAAATTGTTTTGGTAAACTTTTTAATAGTTCCGATTGCTCAAATTGTTTCATCATCGCACACCTTCTCAAAAAATTCTTGAAATTCTAGTCACAAATAATATATTGTAATACTCAACTTGTAAAGTCATTTTTTTCAACTACTAAAAAAAGGACGGATGATAAAGTGAGTGTAAAAATTACGTGTTTGCAGCTTGATATTGCGTTTGGAAACCCAACTAAAAACCGAAAATATATCGAACAAAAAATGACGGAAGCCCTGAAAGAAAACCCTGATATCCTTGTGCTTCCTGAGCTATGGGATACAGCTTATGATTTGACGCGGCTAGACGAAATTGCAGATGATGAAGGACAGCAAGCCAAGCAATTAATCTCTCAGTTTGCTAAAACGAACGAAGTAAATATTGTGGCAGGTTCGATCGCGAAAAAAACAGAGCAAGGCGTCACGAATACGATGTATATTTTTGACCGAAAAGGTCGTGAAGTATCACAATACAGTAAACTGCACTTATTTAAATTAATGGATGAACACCTGTATTTAGAAGCAGGAACAGCAAAAAATCTTTTTACACTTGAACAGTCACTGTGCGCAGGAGTTATTTGTTACGATATTCGTTTTCCAGAATGGATTCGGGTTCACACTAGCAGCGGAGCAGAAGTCTTGTTTGTTGTCGCTCAGTGGCCGGCTCCAAGACTTGCCCACTGGAAAGCCCTGCTCATTAGCCGTGCAATCGAAAATCAATGCTATGTAATCGCATGTAATCGTGTAGGCCAAGATCCTAATAACACATTTGCCGGACATTCCTTAGTCATCGATCCGTGGGGAGAAATAATCGCTGAAGCTGGCGATAGCGAAGAACTTTTGAGTGCTGAGGTTAACCTGGAACTTGTAAAAGAAATTCGTAAACAAATTCCCGTCTTTACAGATCGCCGTACAGAATTTTATTAATTATGTATTGACAGCCGTTTTTTTGCATGATACGATTTTCACCAGATATCATAAAATATTCAAACAAATCAAAATTGAATAAGTAATCGTACTCTTATCAAGAGTTGGCTGAGGGATTTGGCCCTGTGAAGCCCAGCAACCGACCGTCATTCCATCCTAAGATGGATCACACCCGTAAAACATGTTTTACAAAGGCACGGTGCTAATTCCAACAGAAAGTAATTTTTTCTGGCAGATAAGAGGTTTGAACACTACAATCAAGCCTCTTTCCAACGAAAGAGGCTTTTATATTTTCTAAAATTATAAAAGCCTCCATATATTCTTAAACCTATTAACTTAGTAAACAAATCAGTTTAATAAACTATGGAGGGATTCCGATGTCAACAACAAAAACAGAGAAATATCACCCTTTAACAGAAATTTCAGCAATCAAACTTGTGAAAAAGCTAGGTCTTTTTGATGCCACAGAAGCACTGACTGCCCGTGAAATTGGTGACGGCAACTTAAATCTCGTCTTTCACATCATAAATGATCAAACAAATAAATCCATTATCGTCAAACAAGCGCTTCCCTATGCAAAAGTTGTAGGCGAAAGCTGGCCTCTATCCTTGAACCGTGCCACAATTGAAAGCAATGCGCTCAAGCAATTCGGTGCATTTACGCCAGAACTTGTGCCCGCTGTTTATTACCACGATGAAACGCTTGCTGTTACGGTCATGGAAGACCTGTCTCATTTAACGATTTCTCGCGCCGGACTTATTCAAGGTGAAAGTTATCCTCTGCTCTCACAGCATATCGGTTCTTTTTTAGGACATATTGCGTTCAAAACGTCTGATTTCGCCTTAAAACCTCAGGATAAAAAAGAAGAAGTTGTTAAGTACAGCAACCCCGACTTATGCAATATTACGGAAGATTTAGTTTTTACAGATCCTTTTTTTGATATTGATACAAATGAATTTGAAAAAGCGCTGCGTCCTGATGTAGAAGAATTGTGGAATGATGGTGATGTAAAGCTACAAGCAGCAAAATTAAAATATAAATTTTTAACAAATGCGCAAACGCTAATCCACGGTGATTTACATACAGGCAGCATCTTTGCTAGCAGTCAAGAAACGAAAGTGATTGATCCAGAGTTTGCTTTTTACGGTCCGTTTGGATTCGATTTAGGGCAATTTGTTGCGAATTTATTTTTAAATGCTCTTTCTCGAGAAACAAATCGCGAACCGTTATTTGCACACATTACGAACACATGGAACGTATTCAAAGATACCTTTACGGCGCTTTGGCATTCTGAAAACACTGAACCTTTCGCTAAAGATGAGCGCTTATTACATGAAATTTTAACGCAAACGTGGCAAGATGCTGTTGGATATGCAGGATGTGAAATCATTCGACGTACGATTGGCTTAGCTCACGTGGCGGACTTAGACGAAATTTCTTCAGAGGAAAGAAAAATTAACGCTAAACGTACTGCGTTAAAAATTGGACGCTATTTGCTTCTGCACCAACAAGATGTTTCACCAAATGAATTTGAACATTTACTTCGATAACGAATAATGTACACAATGAAAGGATCGGTATCAGCATGACAAATACACTATCACTTCCGCGCTCAGTGGAATGGAATGAATCATATATTACTTTATTAGATCAGCAGCAGCTTCCTGGCAAAGTTGAATATATTAAGCTGCAAACCATTAAAGACGTATGGGATGCTATCACTACCTTGAAAGTACGCGGAGCTCCTGCAATTGGCATTACGGCGGCTTTTGGTCTTGCTCTTTCTGCGCTTAGCTATGACACAGATTCAGTCAAGGAATTTAACAAAAAACTAGCTCTTGATCAACAGTATTTAGCTAGTTCACGCCCTACTGCCGTCAATTTATTTTGGGCATTGGAGCGCGTAGCGAAAAGCGCTGAATCCGCTTCGTCCGTTAATGAAGCTAAAACAAAAGTTGTTCATGAAGCTATTCAAATTCAAGTAGAAGATGAAGAAACGTGCTACCGAATTGGAGATCATGCTCTTTCTTTATTTAAAAAGAAAGATAAAATCATGACAATATGTAATGCTGGTTCAATTGCTACAGCTTATTACGGAACAGCCTTAGCACCTTTTCACTTGTCTAAGCAGCGCGATATTCCGCTTGAAGTATTTGCCTGTGAAACAAGACCCGTTCTTCAAGGTTCTCGCTTAACAGCCTGGGAACTTCAGCAGTCGGGAGTGGACGTGACGCTGATTACGGATAATATGGCCGCTCATACCATTAAAACAAAAGGAATTAATGGGATTATTGTAGGTGCTGACCGCATTGCAGCAAATGGCGATACGGCTAACAAAATTGGAACATATGGACTTGCTCTTTTAGCGAAAGCATTCGGTATTCCATTTTACGTAGCAGCGCCGCAGTCCACATTTGATTTATCTATTCAAGACGGCAGCAGCGTCCCTATTGAAGAACGTTCACCTAAAGAAGTAACGCACATTGGAGATACACAAATTGCTCCAGACGGAATCTCTGTGTACAATCCAGCTTTTGATGTGACGCCAAGCGAACTGATTACGGCCATTATTACAGAGCATGGAATTATCCATTCCCCGTCTTTGGAATCCATTCAAAAAGTTTTGCTGCAATCTGCTCAATAAAAAAAGCCGCTGCTATGCGGCTTTTTTTTGTTGATCACTGGTTTTCACCTGCATTTGTAACACAATTGTAACAGTACTCTCTTCTTTTTCTACATATATTATAGGGGATTCTTTTTGAATAAGGGGGAGTAAATATGAGTTCAGAGCAAAAAACGGATAAAAACAAAGCGCTGAATCGTAAGCAGCACTATCAGCTATTCGATTTATCCAAAGATGAAGAACTAAATTCCCTTCCTTCTCCTCAGCAAATTGACGGTGTTTTTGTGCAGGGAGAAGGCTGGAAATTGGACGGTGAATAGTTATTTTAACTCCAGAGCGCCTTTTGCTACATTTCTTTCAAGCATTAATAGTTTCTCTTTTATATGAGTTTGGGAACCTGCATAACCTGTTAAAGCTCCATTTTTTCCAATCACACGGTGACAAGGTAAAATAATAGGCAGTGGATTTCGACGATTCGCTTGTCCCACAGCCCTTACGGCTTTAGAGCGATTAACAGACTCCGCTACATCACTATAAGACCACGTTTGTCCATAAGGTATACCTTTAAGCGTTAACCATACTTCTTTTTGGAAGTCTGTTCCTTTTATATCCAAAGGCAAATCAAATGTTAACGTGCGCCCTTCAGCATAATCCTGCAGCTGTCGCTTTGCTTCTTTCACATGATGATAATTTTCGTCATGGACAAGTTTTTTAAGCTGCTCGTTATGATCATCGCTATCAAACCAAATATGTTGAACCCCTTTTTCCGAGGCTACAATATAAATTTTCAAATCAGAAAATAAATTCATTTCTCCGTAGTACATATTTTTTATCCTTTCTAATTAAGCTGGAAGAATAACATGAAAAGCTGTGCCTTCTCCTATTTTGCTTTCCACTTCAATTCGCCCTTTATGTTCTTCGATAATTTTATATGAGACCATCAAACCGAGTCCCGTTCCTTTTTCTTTTGTCGTATAAAATGGTTCTCCTAAGCGCTTGATGCGCTCTTCGGGCATTCCGTCCCCTTGATCTCGAATGGAGACCGTCACGTAGTGCGGCTCTGTAGAGGAAACTTCAACAATAATTCTTCCTCCGTTTGACGTGACTTCAATTGCATTTTTAATGACATTTATTAGTACTTGCTTAATTTGGTTCGGCTCGCAGTATACCATTGGCAGCTGAGGAGACACACTTAGTTCAAACTGAATATTTTCTAAAAGCGCTTGAGCATTTAATAAATCAATCGTTTCTTTAACAACCCCAGCTAGATTTTTCTTTTCAAACTTTACGGCCTGTGGCTTAGCGAGTACGAGAAACTCTGTAATAATGGTTTCAATTCTTTTTAATTCGGATTTAATAATATCAAAATAAAGAGAGTGATCTTCTTGAATGCTGCTTTCTAACAGCTGCACAAACCCTTTTAAAGCTGTCATCGGGTTGCGGATTTCATGCGCAATCCCAGCTGCTAACTGGCCGACTACTTGAAGCGTATCCGATTTTCGAATCTGCTCTTGCATTTGATTTCGTTCCGTTACGTCTCTTAAAAGCGTCATATATAGACCTGGCAAGATATCTTTTTTCGTGGAAAATTCGATATTTTTAACTTTTTCGTTCCCCGTAACGTACGTAATCTCTCCTTCTGCTTCCCCTTTTTGCTCAATCGTTTCTTTATGCTCAATGACCGCATCTAAATTCGCTGAAGAAATAAAATCCTCCATGGAGTGCGCACAAATCTCCTCTTTGCTGAGTTCTAGAATATCACAAAGAGAAGAATTTACATCAATAATATTTCGCTTGCCGTCCCATAAAACTAACCCATCGATCGAACCATTAAAAATCTGTCTGAATTTCTCTTCGTTATTCCGAAGCTCCTGTTCGATTTTTGTACGTTCACTGATGTTTCGAAAAATCGTTAAATGGTCTCCTTCTATAATGCCTTTTTTCCCTGTGAATTCCAACTGTTTGATTTCTCCATTTGGCATGTAAAAAGGAAGCTGATTACGAATTTCTCCTTTTGTTTGAAACGTTTGGAGCACCTTTAACGCACTAAAGCTTTTTGTATCGATAAACGTATACAAATTGCTTCCAATTAATTTGTTTAACGGCAGCTCAAATGTACGCGAAGAAGCAAGATTAGCGTTCAAGATTTCACCATCATCTCTCCAAATCAAGATCGCTTCAATCGCATTTTCAAAAATAGCCCTGAAATTTTTTTCGCTTCTCAACAGTTGCTGCTCCATCAGCCGTTTTTCCGTCACGTCTCTCATAATGGACATATAGTATTGACTGTATATATTAGCCGTTGTGGTAAATTCAAAAAAAGTAACGTCTCCATTTTCGAGCCTGATCGGTAGCTCACCGCTTGTCTTTCCTTCTTGATGCAGAGTTCTCCATAATTTTTTCACCTTATAATGATAAGTAGGTTCTACAAGCTCTTCTAATGTTTTGGTTAGAAGCTGTGCTCTTGTATAATTTAATCGTTCGCAAAATGAAGGGTTCGCGTCGATAAGCTGACCCGTTCGATCAAAAATGACAATTCCGTCTACCGCTTCATTAAATACATCCATAAACATATGATGACTAATAAACCGTTCATTTTCCATCATTTTGTGCTGCGTAATATCCCGAAATGTACACACAATAATGCCCGACATGTGACTATGTTTGTGTGAAGTAAATTCAACATGTTTCATCATGCCGCTTCGAAGCGTCATCGCGCCTTCATATTTGAAATAGCTTTCTTCTAAGAGTGCTGGATAATACGCTTCAATCATGTCATACGGAAAATACATCAGAAAATCTTTCATTTGATACGTTAATAGCTCATCCTTTGTTTTTTCAAACAGCCCGCAGGCTGATTCATTTGCATTTATAACTTGAAAATACTCATCAAATACGACAATGGCATCTAATACGTCATTAAAAATAGCTCGTAGCTGCTGTAATTCACCTTGCTGCTTTTGCTCAGCTTCAGATGTTAATTCTCTGTGTGGTGACATGCTCATTGCTCCTTTCTTTTGCACTTCCCATTTCCCCACCTTTTATCTATAGACTTAGTATTCTACAAGATTTGCTTTTTACCTTTTTAAAATTAGCCACGTTTATTCAAAATGCGACATTTCTTCACATTATCCCGCTATTTAGAAATGGAGCATGAATAAAAGAGGCTGAGACATAACAAAATGAATCCAATCTAAAGACGAACAAATGAGATGCATGAGCTAGCTGAACCGCTTGTGACACCGCAGTTGATTTCCGTGCAAGACTTCGCTTTCCGCGGGCGGACGGTGAGCCTCCTCGTCGCTTCTGCTCCTGCGGGGTCTCATCTGTTCCGCTTTTCCCGCCGGAGTCTTCGCCTTGCCCTCCAATCAACTGCTAGAAGGAATGAAACAGCTAAAACCTATGCTCAACATAACAAAGAAAACGAACCGTGAATCAAACATGTTGATTCACGGTTCGTTTTTCACTTCGGCTAAAATACGTTTGTCCCAGTCTCATCGATCATTCACTACAATATAAGTGGCTTGAATAGGTCCATGCACGCCAACGACTAAATTCATTTCAATATCGGCTGAATTGCTCGGTCCCGTAATAAAGTTAATGCAAGAAGCAATCGTTTCTCCTCGCTCTACTTTTTCATGAATCATTTCAGCGGCTTGTGTCATGCGAGGAACAATTGAGCTTTGAGGAATGATTGCAATATAAGTGGCGGGCAGCAAACTGACCGATCGTCCTTTTTCAGCGCTGCTGAACAAAACAACTGTGCCGGATTCCGCTAGCGTCAAATCACTGAAGGTAATGCCAACATTTGCTTGTTCAGCTAGTTTAATATTCTCGTCGCCTTTTGCAGAATTCCATACATGAAGGCTACTGCTTGTTTCCCATTTCTCCATCAGCAGATTCAATCCATATTCGGAAAACCTAGGATCATCCCACGTGCTCACAAGACCATTTCCATAGTTCGCTACGGCTTCCTCAAGGACAGCTGGCAAGTGTTGTGATGATGTTTCTACATAGCGAGTATGAATACGTTCGCAATGGTTTTCAAGCTCTTTCTTTAATTGATCCGGCGAATAGCTGCGGTAGACCTCATGCTGAGGAGCGTGCTTCCATTGTGGCCTTACTACGCCGTTTGTTCGTCTGCTTCTCTTAAGATTAGCAGCAATATTGTCTAAAAAACTGTCTCTATTTTGAATGCTTCCGTTCATCATTATCACTCCTTTTATCAAACCAATCTCGTAAGCGCTCTTTTGTAGGCGCTGGAAACTCTCTGCTTTCCGTCCACGCTTTTAATGGACCAGGCCCCTTGGAAATACTGCTTCCTGACATAAAAGGAGTAAGAGCTGCCGGTGCTACTTTAGCGCCCACTGTATATAGAGAAGAAGAAGCTGCTCCCAAGCCAAATGCTTTCATCGCCAGCTTTTCCGAAATAGGTGCTTTTCCTTCTTTTTCGACAATTCGCTGACGGTGCTTGTGCAATAGCTCATGCAGCGGAATTTTGACCGGACAGGCATCTGTACAGGCTGCGCATAGCGTTGAGGCATATGGAAGCTCTTTGTAATCTTCATAGCCTCCAAGCAAAGGAGATAATACAGCTCCAATCGGACCTGAATAAATAGATCCATATGAATGTCCTCCAATATGGCGATACACGGGACATACATTCACACATGCCGCACAGCGAATACACTGTAAAACAGATTGAAACTCAGTTCCTAAAATCGCAGATCGTCCGTTATCTACAATCACTAGGTGAAATTCTTCCGGTCCGTCTACTTCCCCTGGAAGTCTAGGTCCCGTAAGTGCCGTTACGTAACTTGTAAGCCGCTGACCTACTGCACTTCTAGTTAAAAGGCTTACCAACACTTCAAATTCTTCAAATGTTGGCACAATTCGTTCCATTCCCATCACCGTAATCTGCGTTTTAGGGAGGGCGGTCGTTAGCCTTGCATTTCCTTCATTGGTAACAAGTGAAATAGATCCAGATTCTGCAATCGCAAAATTACATCCCGTGATGCCAATATCCGCTGATAAAAATTCTTTTCTCAGCATTTCCCGGGCATGAAGGGCTAGTTCTTCAGGTTTTTCTGTTTTTTTATAAGAAAGCTTTTCCTGAAATACATCTCTAATTTGTTCTTTATTTTTATGAAGTGCAGGAGCTACGATATGAGAAGGCGGATCGTGATCATCTACTTGCAGAATATATTCTCCTAAGTCCGTTTCAATAACTTCGCAGCCCAGTTCTTCTAATGCAGCGTTCATATGAATTTCTTCTGTAACCATTGACTTGGATTTAACCACTTTCTTTGCCTGTTTTTGCCTCGCTACATTTTTTATGTACTCATTCGCTTCTTCAGCTGTTTGAGCGAAAAAAACGTGGCCTCCGCGTTTAGCTACATTATCAGTGAGCTGTTCTAAATAGTAATCTAAATTTTCAAGCGTATGCTGACGAATTTCTTCCCCAAGCGCTCGCCATTCTTCCCAGTTTCCTAACTCTTCTGCCGCATCTAATCTACGGCTTCTTAAGCGCTCTTGAGCACCTGAAACCGCAAAGCGCATAAACGCATTATTGACTCCATCATCAACACGTTTTTTAAACTGATCGTTTCCTATTTTCATAGACATTTGGTATTCTCCTTTCTTTACATTCTGCTATTTAACACTTCAGCGATATGCATCACTTTTACGGGCTGTCCTTTTCGTTCAATTCTTCCTCCAATATTCATAAGACAGCCGCAGTCTGCTCCAATTAAGTACTCTGCGTTTGTCTTAGCTATACAACCCACTTTTTCATCGACCATTTGTTCGGAGATTTGCCCCATTTTAACCGAAAACGTCCCGCCGAATCCACAGCAGTTATGACTGTTTTCAAGGTTTTCCATTTCAAGACCCTTTACATTGTTTAATAGTGTAAAAGGTTCTTTTTTTACGTTTAGCAAACGCGTCATATGACAGGAAGAATGATAAGTGGCTTTACCATTTAAACTGGCTCCCACGTCTTCAACTTTTAAAACGTTTACAATAAAATTCGTTAGCTCATACGTTTTATCAGCAAGCTTCACGGCAGGTTCATGCCATGCAGCATCACCTCCAAAAAGATGAGGATACTCTTTGAACATTGTCACGCACGATCCAGACGGAGATACAACGTATTCTGCATGCTCAAACGCTTTTATCATGTTTTTCATCGCTTCTTTTGATTCTTTTACGTAACCGCTGTTATACGCAGGCTGCCCGCAGCAAACTTGGCTCTTTGGAAAATCCACTTCGCATCCTAATCGTTCTAACAATTCTACCGTCGCTTTTCCTACATTTGTTTGAAACATATCAATCAAACATGTCGCAAATAAAGATACTTTCATCATTTGCTCCCTCCAAGCTGATCATTTTACTTCTTTTAGTTAACAGGTCATCAGATGACTTAATGCTATTATACTCCTATGTTTTTCTAATTTCACTAGTTTTTCAAAAATACCTTTCTTTGTTTGCTATCTTTTTTCATAAAAAATAGGAAATTGAGATACGTGAAACCTACGTTTGCCATAACATTAAAAAAATCTGACCGGTGAAGATTCTCTATCAAGAATCTTCACCGGTCAGATCTTCCTTTAACTAAACTACTTTTGTCTTAGCTTCTTACTTATTTATTTCCAAAAATCATCAAATACTGTGATTGGCAATTGGCGTTTATGCTGCGTTTTTAAGAAGTGACCTTCAATGACGTTACTTGCATGTTCACCTACATCTTTGCCTTCTAAATAATCGTCGATTTGCTCATACGTTACGCCGAGTGCTTCTTCATCCGGAAGCTGTGGACGATCTTCTTCCAAATCAGCCGTTGGTTTTTTCATATATAGATGCTCAGGACAGCCTAATTCTTTTAGCATTTGTTTTCCTTGTCGCTTGTTCAGACGGAAGATAGGTACTAAGTCAGCTCCTCCATCACCGAATTTTGTATAAAACCCTGTAACAGCTTCAGCAGAGTGATCCGTTCCGAGTACGACTCCGCTGTACATGCCCGCTACCGTATATTGCGCAATCATTCGTTCACGTGCTTTTACATTTCCTTTGTTGAAGTCGGAAACTTTATCATCTGCCGCTTCTTCAACAGCAGAAAGCATCGCATCTACTGCTGGTTTTACGTTAATAGAAATAGATTTTGTTGGTTGAATAAAAGCAAGTGCATCTTGACAGTCTGCTTCATCTGCTTGCACACCGTATGGAAGACGAACAGCAATAAACTGATAGCGCTCTTCTCCGGCCTCTTCGTTCAACTCATTAACTGCTAGCTGCGCCAGCTTTCCCGTTAACGTAGAATCTTGGCCGCCGGAAATACCTAGTACAAACGAACGTAAAAAAGGATATTTGTTCATGTAGGATTTCAGAAAATCAACGCTGCGGCGAATTTCTTCTACGGGATTAATTTCTTTTTGGACGTGCATTTCTTCAATAATTTGCTTTTGTAGCTCTTTCATAAAAAAACTCTCCTCTCATTACTAGCTGACGGAATCTACACAAGTACGGTATCAGATAGTAACTTGCTTCTAGTCTCTTCAATATTTTGCATTTTGTTATCCCAGCAGTTTGTACTCAAGTCTACCGGATACTCTGTAGGACGAAATACATCTTCGTTCGATTTTGTAATGACTTTGTAGTCATCCCATAGATGCTTTAAGTTTTGTAAGCAGTAGGCTCTCATTTCTTCAATGGTAGGCTGCTCGTACACAAGCTTTCCCTGCGCAAAGATTGGCTGGTGAATTTTACGTGCGTTAAAGTTCGTGACAAACTTGCTGACGTGCGTATGAATCGGATGAAACATTTTTAAATGCTGCTCTTCATTCGGCACTTCGTCTTGCATCGTAATATAATCACCTTCCCATTTGTGGTTCACTTGATTTACAATTCGGTATACCTCTTTTAAACCAGGAGTGGAAATTTTCTCTGGATTTTCTGACAGCTTAATCGTATCCACCATGTTTCCATGATCATCTTCAATCGAAACCAGTTTGTACACCGCTCCTAGCGCAGGCTGATCAAAAGATGTCATGAGTTTTGTTCCAACTCCCCATCCATCAATTTTGGCACCTTGCGCTTTCAAATCTAGAATGCTGTACTCATCGAGATCATTCGAAGCAAAAATTTTCACATCATGATAGCCAGCTTCATCAAGCATTTTTCTTGCTTCTTGAGAAAGATATGGAAGTCTTCCGCTATCTAATCGAATACCGATAAAATTAATGCGATCTCCCATTTCTTTTGCTACTTTAATAGCATTGGGAATACCTGATTTTAACGTATTATATGTATCTACTAAAAAGATACAGTTACGGTGTGATTCCGCATACTTTTTAAACGCGCTGTACTCATCACGATAGACTTGAACAAGCGCATGAGCGTGAGTACCGGACACAGGAATTCCAAATACTTTCCCCGCTCTGACATTACTGGTTGCATCAAAGCCTCCAATATAAGCAGCTCTCGCTCCGTAAAATGCAGCATCCATCTCGTGTGCTCTTCTTGAGCCAAATTCCATAAGCTGATTCGTACCCGTATGCTCATATAAATTATCTTCTCCCGCGGCTAGGCGAATACGCGATGCTTTTGTCGCAATCAGCGGGTGGAAATTTAAAATATTTAAAAGCGGCGTTTCAATAAGCTGCGCTTCCGCTAAAGGAGCGTCAATTTGCAGCATAGGTTCGTTAGCAAAAATCATTTCGCCTTCTACAACCGAACGAACATTACCGCTAAAGCGAACTTGCTTTAAATAGTCGATAAACTCCGCTTCATAATGCAATTCTTCATATAAATAATCTAAGTCCGTTTCGCTAAACCTAAAATTAGCAATAAAATCAATTACTCTTTCTAGCCCGGCAAACACAGCATAACCGCTTTCAAACGGCATCCGACGAAAGTAAGCTTCGAATACAGAACGGCGTTTATGAATATGGTCTTTAAAATACGTATGTGCCATATTCAGTTCATATAAATCTGTATGCAAAGCTAAACTATCATCTCTATATTGCTTTTTCATACTTTGTAACCCTCCATTTGACAATCCTAGTTTCTATTATGTAAATCTTTTCACAATAGAGCAAGCATAAATTATCGGAAGGTGCTTGAATTTTAGTTTTTCTGTTATTTGGTGCACACTTTTCTACCTGAAATGGCATTATTTTTCTTCTGGTATGTATTTCATTAACACGTGTTCAACATTATCAAGATGACTCATCATAAAATGCTGAGCATCTTCTGCATGCTGAGAAAGAATAGCTTCATAAATTTGCTGATGCTCTTTATAAATCCGTTCAGCCGTTTTTTCTTCTGCATAAAGCCAGATGCGTCTTGTCTCTTTCATCGTTTCAATCATCATTTCTGATACGTTATTCATAAGCTTCACTAAAAGAGGGTTTTGCGATGCTTTGGCAATGGCTAAATGAAAAGCAAAATCTGCTTTCTCTCCCAGCTCTTCATTGCCAAACGCTCCTTTCATTTGTTCCAGGCTATCGGACAGCTGGTTAAGATCCGCATCCGTTCGCTTTTGAGCTGCCGCTCGAACAGCCCCAATTTCTAATACTTTTCTCACTTCAAGCAAATGTTCAATATCATTTTTATTCATTAATACAGCGCTAGTTACAGGCAAAGACAGCATATCAGAGTTAAATTCGCGTACAAATGTGCCTTCTCCTTGCTTCATCTCCAGCAGCCCCATCGCCCGCAAAGCGCTAAGAGCTTCACGAATAGCTGAGCGCCCTACCTGAAAGTTTTCTGCGAGCTGCTGCACTGAATCCAAACGGTCACCAGGCTTTAAGCTGCCTTCTTTTATATTCTCAAGAAGCGTTTCGGCTACTTCTTCATATATTTTTTTTGGCTTAATTCGCTTATATTCCACGTTTTCCACCTCATTTTTTTCGTTCACCAAGGTTTACATTAACCGAGACTCTTTCTTCTTTTACGTTTCTGTTACATTTTACCGAAATCCTTTCCCCTCCACAACAAAAGTGGCAAGGTATTTATACTTTATTTCTCAAATGTGCTAAAATAGTAAATTGATTTCATATTACGAGTTAAAAGGAGCTTTTTGAATGAACATTGTTGTCAGTACATTGAATGCGAAGTATATCCATACTTCTTTAGCCCTTCGATGTTTAAAAGCCTATGCAGAGCCTGACTATAAAGTGGATATGGCCGAATATACGATTAAAGATCCTGCTATGAACATTGTCACGGATTTATATAAACGCAACCCAGATATTATTGGTTTCAGCTGTTACATTTGGAATATTGAAGAAACGATTAAAGTCGCCCAAATGCTAAAAAAGATCAATCCCGAGCTCATCATTATATTCGGTGGACCAGAAGTAACCTATGATGTAACTCACTGGCTAGAGCGTATTCCTGAAGCTGACTTTATCGCTATTGGTGAAGGAGAAGAAACATTCAAGCAGCTGTTGGACGAACTTCATGGAGAGCGCCAGTTTGAAAACGTAAGCGGCGTGGCTTTCCGAAAAGAAGGAAAACCAGTTGTAAACCCGCAGCGCAATAAAATTGATCTGCGCGAAATGCCTTCTCCTTTCCGTTTTGAAGAAGACCGCCAAGAACTTTCAAAACGCGTTGTATATATTGAAACAAGCCGCGGCTGTCCGTTTAGCTGTCAGTTCTGTCTCTCTTCTATTGAAGTAGGCGTTCGTTATTTCGATAGAGAAAAGGTAAAAGAAGATATTCGCTATTTGATGGATAACGGAGCGCGCACGATTAAGTTCGTAGACCGCACGTTCAACATCAGCCGCAGCTACGCCATGGAAATGTTCCAATTTTTAATTGATGAACATCGTGAAGGCACCGTATTTCAATTTGAAATTACTGCCGATATTATGCGCCCAGAAGTTATTCAGTTCTTAAACGATCATGCGCCAAAAGGATTATTCCGCTTTGAAATTGGCGTTCAATCTACAAATGATGCTGTTAATGAACTAGTCAAACGCAAACAAAACTTTAAAAAGTTAACGCGTACCGTAACAATGGTGAAAGAAGGCGGAAAGATCGATCAGCATTTAGATTTAATCGCGGGACTGCCAGACGAAGATTATAACTCATTTAAGAATACGTTTAATGATGTATTTGCACTTCGCCCTGAAGAGCTTCAGCTAGGCTTTTTAAAAATGCTTCGCGGCACTGGCTTACGCTTAAGTGCGCCTCGCTATAATTATCAATACATGGATCAGTCGCCTTATGAGATTTTAAGCAATAACGTCTTGCCATTTTCAGATGTCGTACGTATTAAACATGTAGAAGATATTTTAGAAAAGTTTTGGAATGACCATCGAATGGATGAGACAATAGAGTTTTTAGTTGAGCACTGCTATGATACACCTTTTGATTTCTTCCAAAACTTCGGGACGTATTGGGATGAAATGGGCTGGGTTCGAATCGGCCATCAGCTTGAAGATTTATTCAGACGCCTTAGACAGTACATTGAAACAGAGAATTTTTCAAATGAAGAAATGATTGAAGGGTTTATGAAAATTGATTATTTACAAAACCAAAAGCATAAGCCTCGTAAACCTTGGTGGGACGATAAAGTAGAAAAACAAGTCCGCTCTCATTACTATCAGCAAATGCTTGCTAATCCTTCTATTATGGGACAGGCTTTTGAAGCTGAACAGCTTGCTGAAAAAGAATTATACAAGCACACTGTTTTAGAGATTCTGCCATTTGACTATATGTATTATAAACAAACGGGAAAAATAAATGAACAACCATCTGTTCTTCTTGCTTATTATGATCAAAAAGCAAACGATACAAAACTTTATTCGGCACCTGTAGAGGCATTTGGCCTTCCAGTTGTAAGCTAAAACCTCGGATACCCGAGGTTTTTTTCTTTAACATTCTTTTTTCTTTTCATGCTCTTTATCAGACTTTGTCTTTCCTAGGGATTCATATATTTTAGCTGCGTTGGGATCGCCCATTTCCGCTCCAAACTCTTCTTGCAGTAATTGTTTTTGCTTCGCTTCAGTGCTTGCGATATGCTTATTTTGTTGTTTATGTTTGCTCATTGTTACTTACCTTGCTTTCCTTTTTTGGAATTACGATTCGCGCCTTTAGCCGGCTCCTCGCCGCCAGCATATTCAGCAGCAAATTCTGCATCTGAAAGGCTCTCTTTTGGTGTATTATTGTTAGTCAGTGCTGATTTGTACCCTACTTTACGCTTTGCCATCATCTATCCCTCCTATGCTTGGAAGTCCATTGAACTTCCTTTTCTTAGAATGCACTTTCTGATGCGTAATATAAGCAGAAAAAGCTGTAAAAAAGCGGTTGAAACATAACGAAATTACTTTAATCTAAAGACAAACAAATGGGATAAATGAGTTCATCTGAACCGCTTGTGACACCACTGTTGATTTCCGTGCAAGGCTTCGCTTTCCGCGGGCGGTCGGTGAGCCTCCTCGTCGCTTATGCTCCTGCGGGGTCTCACCTGTTCCGCTTTTCCCGCAGGAGTCTTCGCCATGCCCTCCAATCAACAGCTGGAAGCAGGTAAAAATATGAGACCTATGTTTACCATCATAAAAAAATCCGAACGAGCTTGATTAAGAATTAAGCTCGTTTGGATCCTTCTTCAACTAACATATTTTTACCTCAGCCTCTTTTATCCAATAATAATACGTTCTTTCGGATAGTGATAATCCGGTCCAGACGTTGGACGGCGAAGCATTAAAATAAATGAAAACATGCCGATTCGGCCGATGAACATTAAAATCATAATAACGCATTTACCGATATCAGAAAGCCCTCCTGTAATTCCCATTGATAAACCTGTTGTCCCGAAAGCTGAACACACTTCAAAAATAAGCTCAATGAGAGAAAAATGTTCTGTAATACTTAAAATAAGAAGAGAACTCGAGCAAATGATTACGGCTAACATCGATACAGCTACTGATTTAATAATGTCGTCTTCATGAATTTCGCGGCGAAAGATTTTAATCGTCTTATTTCCTCTGACGTAATAAAACAGGAAAAGAATATTTAATGCAAACGTCGTCGTACGAATTCCTCCCCCTACTGAGCTCGGTGAAGCACCGATAAACATCATCGCACTCATCATAATTAACGTAGGAAGTGAAAACTCATTAATATTCATGGTCGCCACTCCTCCGCTCCTTGTGGCAGCGGATTGGAAAAACGCATAAAAAAACGATTCATCCCAAGACTTATCTGCTAGAAATCCTGAATGCTCTAGCACAAGAATCAAGATTGTTCCCCCTGCTAACAGCAGAAAAAACATAATGGTCGTTAGCTTCGTAAATAGCGAAAATTGAAATTTACGCTTATCTTTAAATGTTAAAAAATAGTGCTTAATTTCAATTAATACAGGGAATCCAATCGCTCCAAGCGTAATTAAAATAACGGTTACCACTTGGACAAAATAATCATGGGCATACGGAATAAATGAAGATCCTGTAATATCGAAGCCAGCATTTGTTGTAGCGCTGACAGAAGCAAAGAAACCATGCAAAAACGCATCTGTCCAGCTCGAATAATAACGGAGAAAATGTAATCCTAAAACAATGGCGCCAACTAGTTCAATGGCAAAAATAATAAATAAAATATTTCTCATCAAGTCAACTAATCCTGATAAGCGGGATTGGTTATGGTCTGTCATAATGAGCTGACGTTCCTTTAAACCGATTTTTTTACCCAAAATCATCCAAATAAATGTACTGAGTGTCATTACACCAATACCACCGATTTGAAAAATAAAAGCGAGCAAAAAATAGCCCGTCGTACTAAATGTATCCGGAGTAGAGACAGGTGTCAGCCCTGTTACACTTACCGCACTAACGGCAATAAATAAGCGATCAATAAATGCTAACTTCACTCCCGGCTTTAAAGCTTCTGGAATACTAAGTAATAGAAATCCAAGCGTAACAGCCACTATGTAAAATGTAACAATAATTTGAGCTGAAGACATCTGCCTTACTCGTCGTTTCCATGGTTGCGGCATAATCTGACATTCCTTTTTGTTATAATACTAATAGTTTTCTTCTTTCTTCTCAAAGCATACTCATTGTTACACGGATTGCAATATCCATGTAAAAAATCCCATGTTCAAGAAGGTGACTACATTAGTATAAAAGAAGTCACCTCACTTGTCATTAGATATCATATATTCCAGCAGCCCGCATAAAGAACCGTCAATCAATATTATCTGTTTACAAAAAAAAAGAGGTTGAGACATAATTAAATGAATCCAATCTAAAGACGAACAAATGGGATCCATGAGCTGAACCGCTTGTAACACCGCTGTTGATTTCCGTGCAAGACTTCGCTTTCCGCGGGCGGCCCGTGAGCCTCCTCGTCGCTGACACTCCTGCGAGGTCTCACCTGTTCTGCTTTTCCCGCAGGAGTCTTCGCCTTGCCCTCCAATCAACAACTAGAAGCAACTATATATTTGAAACCTACGTTTACCATAACAAAAAAAACGAACCACTAATATCAGTGGTTCGTTTTTCACTTCGGCTAAAATACTTTTGTCCCAGCCGCGTCTTTATTTTATTTAGAGCGTTTTTCTAGCCAATCGCCGATTGAAGGATATGTTTCCTTCACTGCTTTTGGCCCAAATACAACAGATACGTGACCTGTTTGCAACAATTTGTACTCTTTATCTTCACTTGAAACAGCGTCCATTAAAGCTGCCACTTGATGCGGCATCGCAATATGATCACGGCTAGCAGCAATGTTTAAAATATTAGCTTTAATATTTTTCAAATCTACTTTGCGTCCGCGAACTTCAAGTTCACCATTGATTAATTTATTTTGTTGATAGAAGTCACGAATCCACTGACGATAAGCTTCACCAGCAAATGGGATTCCGTCAGCAACCCACTTTTGCATTAGCTTCCAGCTTTCAACAAACCGCTGATTTTCCGAACGGTCCACCAACGTTACATATGGGCCATAGAAATTCGTGATTGGCTTTAACATCTTGTTTCCAAAGTCAATCATCTCTGGAGGAATGTTTCCGAATGTATCTACTGCTTTATCTAAATTAAAGTAGCGATCGTCTAGGAATGCTCCGTATAAACCTGTATCCGAAAAATCAAATGGACTTGTCATAAAAATTAAGTTTTTAATCGGCAAGTCTTCATTTAATGCAGCAAAAATAGATGTCATAGTTCCGCCCATGCAGTAACCAAGAACAGACAAATCAGGAGATTTAGAAGTGCGCAGCACCTTTTTCGCTGCTTTTGGAATATAATCTACAATATAATCATCTAGCTTCATATTGCTGTCTTCAAGCCCAGGAGTTCCCCAGTCAAGCAAATACACGTCAAAACCGCGGTTCAATAAGTATTCAACAAGGCTGTTTCCAGGTGTTAAATCCAAAATATACGGTTTATTGATCAATGCATATACGAGTAAGATTGGTGTTTTATGCAGGTTATCTTTTACTGGCGTATAGCGGTATAATTTCGCTTTGTTCTTTTTCCAAATAACCTCTTTTGGTGTTAATCCAACTTCCGGTTCCGCTTCTGTTGTCATAATTTCATATGCACGCTTAAAACGTCTTGCAGAACTTTTATATTCACTTGGCATTGATTTGATTAATTTTTCCCACTCTTGCACGTAAGGAATTGCCACGAATATACACACCCTTTCATTCCATTAGTAGTTAGTTAACAAGCACAGCCCCGACAAAAGTCAGGGCCAGCATTTATTACATGTATAAGCCGCCGTTGATGTTTAACTGTTGTCCTGTAATATACGCGCCGTCTTTTGCTAAGTAAACAACTCCACGTGCAATTTCTTCAGCGTGGCCTAAGCGACGAGTTGGGATTTTTGCTACAACTTTTGCACGAACTTCTTCCGGCATTGCCATTACCATTTCCGTTTCAATAAATCCTGGGCAAATTGCATTAACTGTTACACCTGACTTAGCTAGCTCAAGAGCTAATGATTTAGTGAATCCTAGCATACCTGCTTTAGCAGCTGAGTAGTTTGTTTGACCAAATCCGCCCGCTTGACCAATAATTGATGAAATATTGATAACACGACCACCTTCAGATTCTAAAAGGTGCGTTAGCGCAGCTGATGTTGTGTTGTATACGCTATGTAAGTTTACATCAATTACTTTTTTCCAATCTTCTTCACCTAACTTCTTGAATGAACGGTCGCGCGTAATTCCAGCATTGTTTACTAGAATGTCTAATTGACCAAACGCAGCTTTTGTTTCTTCGATTAGGTGTTTTGCTTGATCTACATAAGACACGTCAGCTTGAACCGCAATAGCTTCTCCGCCGTTGTCTTTAATTTCTTTTACGATTGCTTCTGCAGATTCTTTACTGCTGTTATAGTTTACTGCTACTTTTACTCCATTAGAAGCAAGCTCACGTGTAATTGCTGCCCCGATACCTTTAGATCCGCCTGTTACGATTGCTACTTTACCTTGTAATGTTGTCATGAAAAATTTCCCCCTTGCTTCTTCAGCTATGATTTTTACTGTAAATACAGCAGTTAATGTTGTTATAAAATCCCCTATACCTTACTTGCGAGCTGGCTGCTCAGTTTTTTGAGCGTTTGATGGTTTTGCTTCAGATTTAGCTTCTGCCTTTGGCTTTTCAGCTAATTTTTCTTGTTTTTCTAACAGCTGAGCCTGAAGCTGCTCACCTTGAGTTTTAATTTGTTTTTGAATAGTTTCTTTTAACTCGTCTTGTGTTTTTTGCTGCCCTTCAAGAAGAGATAAAACTTTGTCGAGTTTTTTGTCTAACGATTTGACATCAGATTTCAGCTTAGTTACATCTTTTTTCAAAGCAGATGCACTTTCTTGCTGTGCTTCTAATTCATCAAAACGATCGTCAAATTGCTCTTCTAATAATTCTACTTTTTCTTCCACATTGATGACTAATGACGCAACGTTTGCTACATCTTCTTTTGTTGGTACATTTACTTGGTGCAGATAGCGCCCCGTTACTTCATTTACTGCTTGTTGATATTGAAGGTTCATATTTAGCACATTTCCCATGAGCTGGGAAAATTCTTCACGATTCATATTGTCCCCAATAACTTTACCCCAGTAAGATTCGGTTTTGTCATATACGTCTTTCCATGCTTGAAACGGATCAAATACTTTTTGCTGTTCCAAAACTCCATCTCCTTTCTTGTGTACGTTAAAAGTGATGGCTTTCAATATAGACACTTAATGTGACAAGCGACATATTAGAAGCTCTAAGTAAACGCAACCAATTTTGCGTTTATTTATTGGATAATGTAAATCTTTTCACAATTCACTTACCAACAAATTATAAATGTTATAAAAATTACCTACATGTACTATTATAAATACGTTTTCCAAAATAAACAATTCTAAATCTTTGTTTATTTTTGAATTTTTTTGACGCTTTTTGTCGAAATCCAAAAAATCGTTCTTTTTTCCTGTATTTGAAAGACCTGTTTTAAAGTGTTGACAATTTTTTCATCTAGGTGTAAATTACACATATGGAAAACAAATTCTCTTTTTTCGAAGGGGTGATTACCTTGGGATCAAGTGAAAAAGATAACACCTCTAATTCAAACAACTTAGAAAAATCGATTAGCGGTGCACCAAAAAACTTGATGGTTCCTTTTCTTCTTTTAAGTTTAAGAGGTTGGAATCTACATGGTTACAAGCTCATTCAGCAACTAATGAGCTTTGGATTCACATCAGTTGATCAGGGAAATGTCTACCGCACGCTGAGACAGCTTGAAAAAGACAACTTGATTACATCGCAATGGGATACGTCAGCTGAAGGACCTGCACGCCGGATTTATTCATTAACAGATGCCGGCGAACAATATTTAAGCATGTGGGCTAATTCACTTGAACAGTATCAAAACATGTTAGATTCATTTTTTCACATGTATACCGACATGTTGTTCCCTTTTAGCTCTTCTTCTTCTAAAAAGTCAAAAGAATCAAAAGAGGAAGAAAACGATTAAAGGGATTCACGCAGTACATCTGCGTTTCCTAATATAATGTTAAATTTCACGGTCAACCAGCGAGCGCGGAATGTTAGGTTTATCACACAACTACGAATTTCTTCTTTAACGTTTTGTTCATTACGATAACTGTTCGCCAGACCAAATTATTCAAGGAGGAATTTGATTATGTCAACAGTAAAGTATGATACAGTAATTGATGCAATGTGGGAACAATGGACAAAGGGGTTACAAAACATTGCAGACGGAAACAAACAAATTGAGCAATGGACGTTAAAAGCACTTGAGCAACAGCAAGAATTTGTAACAAAAGCAGTTGAACAACTTCAAGCAACAGACAAACAATGGAAAGCTGAATTAGAAGATCTTCAACAAAAAACAGTTGAAAACTTACGTAAAACAGCTGGAAACGCTGTTGCCGATTCTTATGAAGAATGGACAAACCGCACGCATGAAGCATTAAATAAATTACAAGAGCTTTCTCTTAACCAAAGCAAATCAAGCTATTCTTTAGTAAAGCAAGCTCAAGAACAATATCATCAAGTAGTAACACAATTAGTAGAAGAGCAAAAGAAAACGCGCCAAGAATTCCAACACGTATCTGATGCATACGTAGAACAAGTAAAATCTCTTCAAAAGTCATTTGCTCAGTCTCTTGAGCAATATGCAGTTGTAAAATAATATATAAAAAAGCCCAGCTTCTTTGAAAGCTGGGCTTTTTTATACTTTCTTGCAAACCATTACCAGTATGCAAAATAGGAAACAACAAATAATACAGGTACAGCAGTGAACTGCTGTACCACTAAAAAAGGAGATGACTAATCATGGCTAGAACAAATAAACTATTAACACCAGGTGTAGAACAATTTTTAGATCAATATAAATATGAAATCGCTCAAGAATTTGGGGTAACTCTAGGTTCTGACACTGCTGCACGCAGCAACGGTTCAGTAGGCGGAGAAATCACAAAACGCTTGGTGCAACAAGCTCAAGCTCACTTAAGCGGCAGCACACAAAAATAAAACATAACTTCATAACATGGCTAAAAAAAGGCACCTGCGTGTGCCTTTTTCTTACATAATATAGTCTTTTAAATACACGTAGTCCCCCGCTAATATAATAACCATCGCGATAATATATTTACGGTTTCTTTCAATTGTTTTCCGGCTCACTTTGACATGTTTTTCAATCAAGCGAATAGGAAGCTGCCGCTTTAAAAACAGCTTATCTTTTAATTCTTTTTCATTGACGATAAATGATGCAACTTCGACTGCATTTCCCCTTGCATCCTTATGTTTAGGAGACGTCTCGATAATGTCTTCAAGAGTTAATTTAAACAATTTTAGCGCCTGACAAAAATAAGTCATTTCCTCTTGAATATATGAAGTTTCACTTTGCCTTTTATAGTTAGAAAGCGATATATCCCTTTCTACCTTGCCTTGAATAAAACCTTCATTTTCAATTCGGCTATAGAGCAGCGTTTGATTTCTCTTTTCTTTTCGAATATAGTCAATTACTCTTCTTTTAATAATAAGTTCCGCAAATGCAAGAAGAGATCGTCCTTTTTGGATTGTGTAATTCTCAATGGCTTCATTAAATGCAATCAGACCAATGCTAAATTCATCGTCAGCTTCACTTATATAACGTTTACATACAGCTGAAACAACTTTAGCAATAAACGGTTTATATTGTTGAATCATTTCGTTATGTAATTGTTTATCCCCTTGCTGAATCGTCAGTACAAGCGTTTCAAGCGATGGAGGCGTTTGAACTTTTGTGAGCATTGGCTTCACCTCTTTTACTATACTCAGTTGCTTTATACCATGTTAATATCCATTCTTTTGATGACGAACAGGGTTGAGAAGCGCTCTGCTCCTTTTAATTTCCCTTTATTATAACCCATAATAGCTCAATTTTACCAATTAACATACATTTGAAATATATGTTTATAAACTGAAATAAACTTCATTGAACTGAATTACTCACGGTTGCTTCTGTTCTCTACAGAATATGAACGAAAAAGCAAAACATTCGGATATAAAATAATTAAACATTAGTTAGTTCTTTTACCCTTTATCTAAACAATCCAAACTAGGTATTTTGTCTTGATATAAAAAAAACGCGCCTTCAACTAGCATTGAAAGCGCGTTTTTTTGTTATTGATTTTCAATTTTTTTTAACGATTCTTTTTCTTTCTCTGAGCCTTCGAGATCAGTTTGTTCTTTATTTTTAGATAGAAACCAGCCTGAAGCTGCTATGCCAAGTAACACAATCCAAAACGTAATTTTCCACACTTTTGATTCAGGGAAATGTTCATTAATAATACCCAACTCCGGATGAGCAAGGGTATAAACCGCTAACTTAACTCCTACCCAGCCTACAATAGCAAAAGCCGCCGTTTCTAGGCCTGGGCGCGTATTTAATAGCTTGACGAACCAAGTTGCAGCAAAACGCATAATAATTAATCCCATAATTCCTCCGGCGAAGATCACCAAGAACTGTCCTCCGTCTAGTCCGCCAATTTGAGGAAGATTTGTTGTTGGCAATGTAACGGCGAGAGCCACAGCGGCCAAAATTGAATCAACGGCAAAAGCAATGTCCGCTATTTCTACTTTTAAAACCGTCATCCAGAAACTTGATCCCTTTTTCTCATCTGCTTCTTTCACTTTTTCACGATCGTCTTTTTTCACATATCGCTTCACAATATGATTAATGGAAATGAACAATAAGTAAATGGCTCCTATAGCTTGAAGCTGCCATACGTCGACTAAAAATGAAATCAAGAACAATGAACCAAATCTAAAAATAAAGGCACCGGCTAATCCGTAAAATAATGCCTTCTTGCGTTTTTCTTCCGGTAAATGTTTGACCATAATGGCCATCACAAGAGCATTATCTGCCGCCAAAATTCCTTCTAATGCAACCAGCACTAGCAATACCCATCCATACTCTAATAAAAGTGATGCATCCATAAAAATCCCCTCTCGTTTCTTTGTATAAGTTTATTTATCCTCATTACCGGAATAAAACACAAAAAGACCTTTGCCAAATATGGCAAAGGTCTTGCTAAGCATAATCATTATGCCAACAAAGCCGATGGAATACTCCATGTAATGACGACTTTGTTTCAGGTTTCCCTGACGCTACTCCCCTTTACTCCTTAAGAAGTAAATGTATTAAGTTGTTTTTATTTTACAAAGAGTCCACTAATAAGTCAATTAAAAGCCCTCTAAACTTTTGTTAAGCTTTTGTTAAGCGTTTTAATACATTCAAAAACGTTGCAATATGAATAGGCTTTGTTACGTATTCACTAAAACCGACTAAAAAAGCTTGATCGATATCGCTTTGCATCGCGCTTGCACTCAGGGCGACTCGCGGAATATGCTTCAACTCTTTTTCCAGCTGAAGCTGTGTGCATACCTCAAAACCATTCATATCAGGCAGATCAATATCAATTAAGATTATATCCGGTGAAATAGACCTGATTAGCCCGATGCCATTTTCTCCTGTTTTAGCAATTAAAAGCTTAACGTTTTTATATGGAGAAAGAATCGATTGCATAAGCTCGATATTTGTATCGTTATCCTCAATATACACAATTGAAATTGGCATGGAAAAACCTAAAAACGGCTCGGCTTCTCCTTGATCGGATAATCGTTTAGGAACAGGTGGATGGACTATGGGAAAACGCACCCAAAATGTACTGCCTTTGCCTTCTTCACTTCGGACTCCGCACGTTCCATTCATTAATACAACAAGCTGTTTTACAAGCGCCAACCCAATTCCTGTTCCGTCTTTTTCTAGTCTATTTACACGGTAGAAAGGCTCAAAAATCCGATTTAATTCTGAAGCTGGAATTCCAAAGCCCTTATCTTCAATCGATATAGTTACGTGATGCTGAGTGATGTCAGTATAGATAGTGATATCGCGATAAGCGGGCGAGTATTTAATGGCGTTTGTAAGCAGATTTAATAAGATCTGCTGAAACCGAAGTTCATCTACTTCAACAAAGACTTCTTGGTATGCGTGAAAGCGAGTATAAAGTATACTATGCTTATTTTTTGCTAGTGGTTTCATAATTTTAAGCGCGTCTTCAATTGCCTCTTTTACCGACACCGGTTCAAGATTAATCGCTAAGTGACCTGATTCAATTTTCGATAAATCAAGCGTTTCATTTATCAAATAAAGAAGATGATTACCAGCTTTTAAAATTTTTCGTATACGATTCAATTGTTTTTCTGTTAAATCTTTTTCCCCTTGCTCTTCCAATATCTGTGCATAACCTAAAATACTGTTTAAAGGCGTACGAAGCTCATGGCTTACTTTTGATAAAAATTCAGACTTGGCTTGATTTGCTTTTTCGGCTTCTTCTTTTGCTATAATCATTTGCTGATTGGAATGAAGCAAATCTTGTTCTTGTTCCTGCTGTTTTGTAATATCATAAAATGTGACAACTACGCCCTTATAATATTTGCTTTCTTGAAGAGGTTCAGCATTCACCGAAATCCAAGTCAACTTTTTCTCATTTAAATAAATGCCCATAACCGTGTTTCGTACGGGTTCTTTTGTATGAAGACATCGAACAGATGGAATGTCTTCCAGTGCAAAAGCTGTTCCATCAGGATGAATAATTTCCCAGTCTAAACCAAAGGGGTTAACCGATAACATTTGGTCGTAAGGCACGTTTAGAATTTTAGCAGCGTAGGCATTGGCAGCAATTAGATTTCCTTCAAGGTCATGAAACACTACACCTTCTGACATTGTAGAGAGAACGGAGCGATACATGCTTTCACTTTTAGCCAGCTTTTCTCTTGCTTCGTGAAGATCAGTAATATCTACTATAGAACCAATAACTTCTTGTACTTCTCCTTTGTAGATATGAGGTATTAACTTCGTATAGTAAGCAAAGTCGTTCAAAAGTACTTCATAAGACACTTTCTCTCCCGCCCATGCTTTCTCATAGTATCTCTTATTTTCTTTCGCGTAGGATTCAGGCAAAAATTCTTCAAGTGTTTTACCAACAACATCTATTTCCTCATATCCCATTTCACGAACCATTTTTCCTTCGCACATGGTATGAATATACCCTTTATCGTTTTTCACAAATTTAAAAATAGCGCCATCTTGTTGTGAAAGCGTGCGTTTTAAATCTTCTTGTAAATCCAACAGCTGCTGTTGAGCCTTTTTTCGGTCTGTCACATCTTTGGCGATGACGTAACTGCCTTTAATTTGATCATGAACAATAATAGGCATTTGCGTTACTTCAACATATACAGGCTGATTATCTTTGCGAATGAGCGTTGCCTCATAATAAACAGAGTCTCCGTTCAGAGATTTCCACATATATTCTTCAACTTGTTCAGCTTCTCTAAACATATAAGGAAACGGAATTTTCTCCATTTGATGCAACGTGTATCCCGTTAGCTCGATTCCTTTTGGATTAATCGTTTGAATATTGCCGTACAAATCAACCGCACACACAATATTGGGATTGTAGTTAAAAAGAGATTGATAATACTCTTCTTTTAATTGACTCTCCCTCACTTCTTCCTGACGCTTAAAAGCAGCAACGAGCAGGAAGACAATGAGTAGCGTAATTGTAATACTTGCAATAATATTGGAAAATGGCGCTTGATACGGCAGCCACTGCCCCCATTTTCTAGCAACTGAGTGTGCAATATGCAGCTTCATTCCATACATACTGATGAAATGCATAACTGAAATTCCAATGCCCAGTAAAATAGAGCTAACAAGTTTAAGAAAGGGATTAGCTTTCACGCTTTTCGAGCGAAAAAACAAGTGCATCGCATAAAATGCAACGACCAGGGCGATGATGATGGAAAGCAAAACAGATAGCAGGGCATAATGAATGCGTGCTTCTGTTTCGATTGCTGCCATGGCAATGTAATGCGTACCCAGAATACTGCTTCCTAAAATAAGCCCTGACCATACCGACGTGCGCCATTTCCAGAAGGTCCAAAACGCAACTAATGATCCGCTAATCGCTATTATTAAAGCAAGGACAGAAAGTACAGCATCAAAATGAAAGCTAACAGGAACATAATAAGCAAGCATAGCAATATAATGCATCGCTCCCACTCCAAGCCCCATTGAAATTGCTGACAGCGTAAGCCACAAATAATTGTTCCGCTGTTTTTTTATCATTTTGCTCATAATATCAAGTGCTGTATAAGAGGCAAGAATCCCTACAATGACAGCAAGAAATACGGTAAATTCATTATAGTGACCAGTAATTGAAATCATTTGCTTTCCTTTCAATTTAACGTTACTTCTTCTATCTAACTCTTCTTATAAGAACTATATTACGATCATTTGCTCCGAAAGCAGACACATGAAATAGACGAAACTTGCATAAGCTTCGTCCTTTCATCAACATAGCTATTTTAGAAGCAGCAGCATCTCTTAATTGGTCATTAACTGATGCAGCTGTTTTTGAACGTCTTGGATTTTTAATTTTGAGATATGAGCATATTCATCAATTTCTAAGAAATAAACAAGATATGTTTCGTTTTTTGGTGTGATGTGCGAAACTTTCTGTAAATTCACGATATAAGACCGGTGTGTTTGACTAAATACAGAAGGGTTCAAATACATATAGATATCACTAATATTTTCATATGTCTCATAGATACGTGATTGAGTATAGATCAAACATTTTTTTCCGGATTTTTCAATAAAAATAATTTGATCAATTGGAATGTAATAAGTAGATCCATTAAATTTTACAGGCAGTCTTTTTAATTGCTGACCTGGCTTTTTTGACTGATTTTTATCAATTCCAATGGAGTTTTTTGCCCGCTCTAACGCCATATAAAGCCTGGTTTTTTCAATCGGTTTTACAATATAATCCAGTGCTGACAGCTCAAATGCCTTCACAGCAAATTCATCGTAACCGGTGATAAAAATGAAGTTTAAATTCGGCTTAATGCGCAGGCACTTTTTTATGGCATCTACACCGTTAATCGTAGGCATATTAATGTCTACGAGCAAAAGGTCTGGACTCTTGGCCATCACTTCCTGTACAAGCTGCTCTCCGTCTTTGCAGATGCTAATCACTTCAAATTCCGGAAGCTGTTCTATAAAATAATCTAAAATTTCAACCGAATCTTCGTTATCATCGGCAATAATTAAGTTAATTTTGTTCATCCTGACTCCCCCTAGGATACAATGTTAAAGTATAGTACGAACTATTGCCCATTCTGTTTTATGCATGTCTACACATCGTTATAGTGTTTTTATGTTGAGATGAATGATCTACACGGACGCTAATCGTTAATGAACACACAACGATTGTTCATGGGGAATATTGCAATAATTGTAGGTTTTCTAGAAGAAGACATAAAAACCGTTTATCTATTATCATTTATTTTCCTAACAATGATTTAATACCCTTTTTATAATCTGTAAATCAGCATGTCAAAATCTTTATTTAACATTTTCGATAAAGGCGACACGCTCTTTTCAATCATTTTGTTTTCTCTTACTATTAAAACATGTTCTACGCTCTTTCACCCGTACTTTTGTTAATTTTTTTACTTTTCATTAAAGGTAATTACTTACATATTATCCTTAACAACCCTGATTTTGTGATTTAATCCAAAAGAATTTATGTATTTTTTATTCATTTTATTATAAAAATTCTAGCATACAAAGGTATGAACTTACATATGTATTCCGAACTAGTTCCTTTTAAAACTATGATTATTATACCATTTCATAGTATAAATCACATATAGTTAAACGTGAAGACTTTCCATTTCTTTAAGTGTTCAAAGCTATTTATTTGTAAAATAAATAGCTTCATTCCTCTATAAAGGCTACATAACTTAATTAACCATCTATTATTTGTAAAAAAACAGGCCTAAAGTTATAACCCGGCCTGTTTTGCATTCATTTCTTATTTTTCATTTTTTACAATTTGCTGTGCTTGTTTTGATACAAAGAAGCGATTCTTTTTATCCTGTATCACTACGCTGTCCATTTGAATTTCTCTTCCATTTACAATAGCAATATTTTTATTTACTGGAAAACGTACCGTTCGCTTATTGTTTGTAACAACCAGTACAGGGTTGTTTTTGTCTTTTGAGTCAACCGCTACCTTTGAGCCTTTAAAAGCTTTATTTGCTTCAATAAATAATTCATTTGTTAACTGGTTTAAGTTAATATTCATTGATTTAGCCATATGTTTGGCAATATCCGTATTATCAAAGTGTCCCGTTGGTCGATTTACGCCGTATGAATACAGAAATACATCCTCACCCGTATGACCGCCTGTTGTGAATCCAAGGTTTGCTCGGTTGGCTAATAACTTCGATAGTGTAGCACTGATTTCTTTTTTATCTCTTGCTTTAGTCAGCTGTGCTTTTTCCTCTGAAGTTAGATTTGATAAACCATACAAAGCAGCTACTTCTTCTTTATTTGATAAATCTTCTTTTAATTTAGACGTAGCACCTTCTAACGTCATTTTTGCTTTTTTTAATGGATCAATATAAGCAGAAACAGGTGTGGTATCGTATCCTTTTGTTGTATTTGCATTACCGATTGAAAGACCGCTGTTTCCGTGATCGGCAATCGCAATAACCATCGTATTTCCATCTTTTTTAGCGAACTCTACTGCTTTGCCCACTGCTTCATCAAACGCTAGTACATCGCTAATCATTCCTACTGGATCATTCGCATGAGCTGCCCAATCCGTTTTGCTTCCTTCAACAAATAAGAAAAAACCGTCTTTATCTTTGGATAGTGTTGTTATTGCTTTATTTGTCATCTGGGACAACTTTGGCTGTTCTGCTTTTGTCTGCGGTCGGTCCATATCATATGCTAAGTCTCGGTCGGCGAAGCTCCCCCAGATTTTTTTGGCGTGTGACTGCTCCAATTCGCTTTTATTTTCTACAAAGTCATATCCTCTTTTATTCAATACATTGACTAAGTTTTCACCGTCTTTCCGGCTTTTTTCTTCTTTTCCTGGAAGAAGAGATTGCTTACCTCCTCCAAGCACTACATCGATGTTTTGATACACTTGCTGCTCCGCTAGCGTTTGAAAATCATCACGGCTATAGTTGTGGGCTGAAAAACCAGCTGGTGTGGCGTGCTGGATTTCAGAGGTAGCCACAATTCCTGTCGCGCGCCCTGAAAGCTTTGCTCCTTCTAGAACGTTTGCTACGGGACGAAATTGATCTTCTTTTTCTACGGGTTTAATTCCAGGTGTATTCACTACTGAAGGAAGCACACCTACATAACCTGAATTTGATTTATTTCCTGTTGCTAAAGCAGTAGCTGCCGGAGCGGAATCTGTAATAGCAGATTCTGCCGAATACGCACGTACTCCTCCGGCCATCAGCTGATCCATATGTAACGGTTTTCCCTTGTACCATCTTGCGAGTGTAGTAGCATTTGAACTCGTCCCGTCCATTACCATCATAATGACATTTTGAGGTTTCTTAGCTGACTTGTGCTCCACTTTTGCTTCCGTTTGAATAAGTGAGTTTCCTACACCAAACGAGGCCAATGCTACTGCTCCTGCCAGTGTAATACCTGCTAATTTTTTCTTCATATAAATGTACCCGCTCCTTTATTTAATTGTCTTCGACATGTCTAAAGTTACCATTCAAACGTAAACCCACTGTTTATCCACTGTAAAAGAGTGTAAAGTTTGTCTTTATATCCTTCCTTTCTTCGTGAGAAAAAATAGTCGAATAAAAAGGAAGTACATGAACAAACTACCAGTAATAGAAAGTCATACGAGGGGCACGGTTATGTTTAAACATTTATTTAAAAAAAAGAATGCAGAGGATCAGCCCAAAAAAACATTGGATGAACTGATTAAACAATTAAAAAAATCAAGTGATTTCACAACATTAGCCATTGGTTCGCAGCATAGAAAATACATTATTACTTATTTTAAGCAGCTCGTAAACATGCAAAGTGTTGAAGATAAAATACTTGAGCCTTTTCAAAAATTAGACTTCACGTTAAGCAGTGTATATGAAGTCGAAAATGTTCTGCCGATTGAAGATATTTCCGTTACAAAAGATACAAAAGAAATTTTAGAAAAGCTGCTGCGCGGCTATGTGATGTTTCAATTTCATAAAGACGATAAGCTAGTAGCTCTTATTAAAGTTCAAAGCTTTGATACAGGGTTTCGAAAAGAAAATGAAACGGAAAATGAGTTCAGCGTCGTTGGTCCTAAAATTGGTTTTGTAGAGGATTTAGATGTCAACCTCTACTTAATGAGAAAAACGGTCATTTCCGAAAATCTTATTTTTAAAGAACTCACCGTAGGAAATAAATCCAAAACGCGCGTCGTTCTTGTTTATTTAGAAGGCGTAACGAACCCTCAGCACGTAGACACTATGACGCAGCGCCTGGAAGATATAGATTTCGACGTCATTTTTGATAGTACGATGCTTGATCAGATGATCTCAGATAATTCGTCTACGGCGTTTCCACTCTTTTTAACAACAGAGCGGATCGATCGAGTCTTGTTCAGTCTGTTAAACGGGCAAGCTGCCTTCTTTTCGAGCGGTTCACCCTACGCAGTTACAGGTCCGTCAACGCTGCTTGACTTCTTTATTTCACCTGAAGACTACTATTTACCGTGGGTTCTAGGGTCATTTTTCCGAGTTATTCGTATTTTTGGCGTCTTTTTCTCTATTTTTGCTACGCCTCTTTATGTAGCGATTGTTACGTATCATTATGAAATGCTTCCAAAAGATCTGCTGGGGCCTATTATCTTTTCAAGGACAAACGTTCCTTTTCCACCGGTCATCGAAGTACTTTTTTTAGAAATTACCATTGAACTGCTTCGTGAGGCCGGAGCCAGACTTCCAACAAAAGTAGGTCAAACACTTGGAATCGTAGGCGGGATTGTTATTGGGCAAGCAACAGTAGAAGCTGCATTAACAAGCAATATTTTGCTTATTATTGTTTCACTGACAGCTTTAGCTTCTTTTACGACGCCTATTTTTAAAATGTCTAACACGATCCGGCTGCTACGTTTTCCGTTTATTTTGTTTGCCACTGCGTTTGGTTTAGTCGGCATCACCTTTGGTTTTTGTTTCTTGCTGGTTCATTTGCTTCGTTTAAAATCTTTGGGCATGCCTTATCTTGTTCCGCTTTTTCCGTTTCGGCCCACAGAGTATAGGGATACCTTTCTGCGATTGCCCTATAGTCATACAGCCAAGCGGCCAAGCTACTTGCGTCCTTTAGAGCGATTCCGCTATAACCCCAATAAAGCGAATAAAGGTAAAAGAAAAAGTAATTTAGATAATGAGTAAAGCGGGGAAACGTCATGAAGAGAATACTTATTTTATGCACTTGCCTTACTTTTTTAACGAGCTGTGCAGACCGTGAAACGATTGACGAAATTCAAGTAGTCAACTCCATAGGGTATGATTATATTCCTCAAAGCAATAAAGTCAGAGGAACCATTTTATATCCTATCTATAAATATGGACCAACGGAAGAACCAAGTATTATTGCGGCTACTGCTAATTCATCATTTGATATTCCACTTCGTTTAAACAATAAATCATCTCTTCCCGTTGCTTTCGGGCAGCTGAGGAGCATCGTTATTGGAGAAAAATTTGCAACACATGGAGTAGATGAATTAGTAAATACAATTGCTAGAAATCCAGACCTTGGACGTAATATTAAATTAAGCATTGTAGATGGCAACGCACACGAATTATTGAGCTCCGTTACAAAAAAGAAAATTAAAGACTATCAGTTTATTTCGAATTTAATCGAACAAAATATCCGCACAGAAAATTTGCCTAACACCAATTTACAAATTTTTTTATTCAGTTTTTTTAGCGACGACCGTGACCCGTATCTTCCTGTTTTAGCCCAAGAAAAAGATGCTATTAAATTAAAAGGACTGGCGCTTTTCAAGCAGCAAAAAGTCGTTACAACCATCGGAATGAAAGAAACGTTTTTATTTAAGCTGCTAACAAGCGGAACAAAGCACGGCCGCTACTCAGTAAAAATTAAAAAAAGTGACCATAAAGGCGAAATTATACTGCAAAACTTGCGCACTAAAACAAAGTATGAAATTAAAGGAAATCATCAGCATCCAAGTATTATTGCGCACTTAACTGTCGACGGCCTTGTAAAAGAGTTTCCCGGATGGATAGATTTAACAGACCCCGAGCATATTAAAATGGTTGAAAGAACGCTTCAAAAAGACATTGAAAAAGATGGAAATGCTTTTATTAAAAAGCTTCAGCAACACAAAATCGACCCCATTTGTTTTACAGATTATGTGCGAAGTAAAACACGAGGGTTTAACAGTGAAGAATTCAAAGCGCAATATCCGGATATGAATATTGAAGTAAAAGCTCATGTTCATCTTATTCAAACCGGTATTAGCAACTAGGAGGAAGAAAAGATGCACAATACAATTAAAGAAGAAAATCAAGTTTCCCCTTCTTTTCTTTTTTTCTTAGTTCACTCTACTCAGATTGGCGTTGGAATACTAGGATTTCAGCGTTATATTATTAAAGGTGCTGGATATGAAGCGTGGATATCTATCTTCCTCGCTGCGATCAGCGTCTGTATTTTATTAGCGATGATTTTTAATATCTTAACCCGTGAAAACAGCGATATTATTGATATTCACCGGCTATATTTTGGAAAATACCTTGGAGGGGCTTTAACCCTTGCCGCTTCGATTTATTATTTTATCTTTGCATTAACGATTTACCGAACGTATGTAGAGATTTTACAAATATGGATGTTTCCACAGCTGGAAACATGGATCGTATCACTTGTATACCTGCCTATTATTTACTACACAGTTTCCGGTGGGTTTCGTGTGATTACTGGAATTGCCTTTTTTGGGGTAATGCTTCCTTTGCCGCTCGTGTTTGCCTTGGTTTATACATTAAAATATGGGCACCTTAACAACTTATTTCCTTTGTTTGACCATACGATATGGGAATTTTTAATTTCAACTAAACTGATGACCTTTGAGAATTTAGGATTTGAATCCGTGCTTTTTTTCTATCCATTTATAAAAAATGGCGCTACTAGCCAAAAGTGGGGGCAATATGGCGTTTTGTTCAGCACTTTTTTATATTTTTGCACAGCATTAGTGTCATTTGCTTACTTTAGCCAAGGACAGTTAGGCCATACCATCTGGCCAACTTTAACGATGGCTAAAATTATTGAAATCCCATTTTTACAGCGTTTTGAATATATTTTAATTTCTCTGTGGCTTTTAGTTGTTCTTCCTACTATTGCTGTCAGCGTATGGTGTACAATTCGTGGATTCAGTAAAACATTTAATAAGCCGCCTACGATTTTTCTTATATTAGTTCTTATTGCCCTTCTTGGTTTTTCTATTTTCTTTGATGATCGGGAAACCATTGATCAGCTTAATACACGATTATCCATGACGGGCTTTTACTTTATTTATGGCTACATTCCTTTTCTTTTTCTCTACAGCCTCATTCGAGCCAAAATAAAACAAAAGAAAGCACAAAAAGAAGAGCGTGAGCCAACTTTAAGTTGAATCACGCTCTTTTTCTCATATTATTTTATTTGTTAAATAAAACAGCGTATTCTCCGTATCCTTCTTTTTCTAAATCTTCCTTCGGAACAAAGCGAAGAGCTGCTGAGTTGATACAGTAGCGCAAGCCGCCTGCATCTTGCGGACCATCATCAAATAAATGACCTAAATGAGAATTAGCCGTTTTGCTTCGTACTTCTGTACGAACCATATTATGACTAACGTCCATGTTTTCTTTTACTTCATCTTTATTAATCGCTTTTGTGAAAGACGGCCATCCGCATCCGGCATCATACTTATCAGTTGAACTAAACAACGGCTCTCCTGATATGATATCTACATAAATACCATCTTCTGTATGATCCCAAAATTCATTGCGAAATGGAGGTTCCGTTGCATCGTTTTGAGTAACTTCATACTGAATAGGCGTTAATGTCGTTTTCAGCTGGTCGTCGCGTCCAAAGTCTTTCCAGTTTTCTTTAATAAAACGATCACGTCCAGACCCACGTCGATACATAGCATAGCGGAATTTATTTTTCTTATAGTAACCTTGATGGTATTCTTCCGCTTCATAAAACGGTTTTGCCGGTAGAATTTGTGTAGCAATCGGCTCAGAAAAACGACCGCTTGCTTCTAATTGCTGCTTCGATTCTTCAGCTAGTGCCTTTTGATGTTCATTGTGATAAAAAATAGCTGTTCGATACGAGTCGCCTCGATCCGCAAATTGTCCCCCTGCATCCGTTGGATCAATTTGAGGCCAGTATAGTTCTAAAAGCTTTTCATATGGAAAAATCTCTGGATCAAATGTAATTTGGACCGCTTCATAGTGGCCCGTGTTTTCTGAGCATACTTCTTTGTACGTCGGGTTCTCTTTGTGACCGCCTGTATAGCCAGATACAACTTTTATAATGCCTGGCTGTTCATCAAAGGGCTTCACCATACACCAAAAACAGCCGCCCGCAAAAGTTGCTACTTCATATTGTTCTGTCAAAAAGATGACCTCCTTCATGTGTTCTTTCTATTATTATACGCTGATTTTATGTTCTCACCAACTAACTTGCCTTTCATACTCTTTGCGTTTTAAGACAAAAAAATAATCAGTGAAAGCCATGTTCACTGATTATTCTTCCGCACTTAAAGCGCTTTATTTTTGATCGCCTTTAATTTTGTGAAACAGTTTATTCACCGTTTCAATTTCTTTATCTGTAAAGTGCTCAAAACGCTCAAGGAAATAGGCTCGTTTCTTCTCTTGAATAGCATTAAAAATATCCTGTCCTTCCTTGGTCAGTTCAATATCAATAATACGCCGATCGTTTTCAGACCGTTTGCGTGCAATGTAGCCTTTTGATAAAAGCAAGTCGGTTACCGCCGTAATGTGGCTTGCTGACACTTGAAGATACTTTGATAAATCAGTTGATCGCTGCCTGCCGGAATCAACCAGCATACGAAGCACCATAAATTCATTTGTTGATAGCTCTGAATTGTATACTTCATTAATTTCTTGGCGAAGCTGTCTGAACACAAAGCGAAACAGCGTCTCCATTTCTTGAACGAGCTCTTCTCTTTTTTTCACTTGTCACTCTCCTTAACGCTATCACATGATAACGAATATGTATTTACGAAAGTATTTCACTTTCTTAACTTAATTAGTTTTATCAAATTACTAAGCGTTTCGTCAACTATTATTGAGATTTTTTTCCACAAGTCTGTACGAATTGATGTATTTTTCATAAAATTCCATAAAAAAAGCGATTTACCGTTATGGTAAATCGCTGCTAATAGCTAAAAATACCGGTTAAAAAGCTTCTCCATCTCGGAACAGGCTTTTTACCTTTTAAGCTGTCTTCACTTTTTAACTGACTTTCAAGTTCCACTACTCGATTCTCTAATTTCGTAATAACTTTATTTAATCGATCGATTTCTGAACGATGCTCTAAAATTTGAAAAGTCACTACTTCTCCCGCTTTTTCTTCTGTACGCTTTTCATTTTCAATTAGCCTTAAAAAAAGCTGATCCAGCTGCTTTTGCATGTCTTGTGCACGTTCATCAGATATAACGACTTCCTCTTTTTCCACTACTTTTTCTACCACTTTGACGACGGCTTGACGATTGCGGTTTTTTTGAAAGTTTCTAAGTGCTTCAACATTTTCTTCTGTAAACTCACAGTGTCCCGATTCATTTCTCTCTAGCTCGATATCCGCCATTTTGACCCACTTTAATACCGTACTTGGATGTATTCCCAGCGCTTTTGCCACATCTACCGTTTTCATCGTCATGTTCCATCCCTCCATTTTTTTCATTTACTAGCCATTTCGAGAGAAATTTTTAAATCCCTTCATGCGTGACAAAACTAGTATGAATTCGTCAAAGAAAGTGGACGTTCAACAAATGAAGAAAATGATGTCATTATTACTTAGAAAAACTCGTACAATCCTTCTGCAAAATAACAAAATTCGTGCTGTGAAATCTGCTTGCCATATCCCTTAAAAAAAGACGCGCGCTCTTTATCTGTAAAAATTCCGTCTTCAAAGCGCACAGCAAGCGCCATATCATAACGAGCGTCTCCGCAGGTTCCTCCGCTCCAGTCAATAACAGCTGTTTGAACGAATTTGTAAGCACTAGGGCTTTGAAAGTCCGCCAGTGCCCGTATATTTTTTAATACATAATATTACCTATATAACCATTTTCTGTACTTTCCCCCTTTTGCTCTCTTTAAAACCTATCTCCCTTTAGCCGTATGAAGGATCCCAACATCCGATGTACACGATGTACACCCTTGCTTTGGAAACGTCACTTTTTCGATTTACTTTACATACTTTTTATCGAATGGGGAATTTCTTCTACTATAATAGGATGCAACTGTCTCACTCTCCTTTCTTCCTACATTCTCTTTTAATTGCTCTTTCCCTACACAAAAAGTTGAGACATAACGAAATCAATTCAATCTAGAGACAAACAAATGGGGTAAATGAGCTATTTATGAAGCGCTTGTTACCCCGCTGTTGATTTCCGTGCAAGACTTCGCTTTCCGCGGGCGGCCGGTGAGCCTCCTCGTCGCTTCCGCTCCTGTGGGATCTCACCTGTTCCGCTTTTCCTGCAGGAGTCTCCGTCTTTCCCTCCAATCAACAGCTAGAAGCAGCTAACTACATACTTGAAACCTACGTTCACCATTCCCATAAAAAAATCCGAACGATTACTCGTTCGAATCTTCCTTCAACTAACATACTTTTGTCCAGTCTCTTAACCTTTACCAAGCACCCAGCGGCTTTTGGTAAACATCGTATAACCAACCGCAAATAAAACAACCGTACAAACCGATAAGCTTCCTATTGTATAGGCAAGACTCTGCATGTCATAGACACCGTAGAGAAGCTGTTTCATAAGTGCAAATACGTTATAAATAGGAATTAAGAATCCGCTTGGCTGCAGTTCGTGTACGGATTTTCCCATCAGTAAAAAGTATGGAAGTATCGCTACCATCATAATCTGGGATGTGTAGCTTTGCGCTTCTTTAACCGAACTTGCTAAAAGGCTAAGAATACATAATACCATAGCTCCTAGAAGCGCTAGTAAAGTAAGACTAACTAAAAATGAGAAAATAAAGGTTGTAAAATGCCCCTTAAGCTGCAGTGCATTATTTAATACCGTTGTTAAATAACGCACAGACAAAACAAAGGCCAATGTCGACAAAAGACCGCTTATGATACCGAATGTAGAGATAGTCAGCCATTTCCCAACTAATAATTGAGTTCTTTTGACAGGAGACATCAATAAAGCTTCCATCGTCTTTCGTTCTTTTTCACCTGCAAAGATATCATTTGCAGAGGGAAGAATACCACCTAAAACGCCCATAATGATAATCATTGGGGCAAACATCGCAATCATAGTTAAAGAGCCGTCATCTTCCTTAGACTCTCCTTTTTCAACCACATTAAACGGAGCAATCATTTGACTATTGACATTTAATTGACCTAAGCGTTCGTTAACTATAGCTTCTCGATGTTTATTTAATATATTTTGTATATAATCCGCCGTAGCGCCTGAGTTCATACTGGACGAATCAATATAAACAGTAACTTTTGGCGATTTCATGTTACGCATTTCTGAAGAAAAATTACCTGGTATCTTTAACGCCGCTAACGCTTTCCCTTGTTCTACAGCGCTGAGTGGATTTTTACTTTCAATTACTTTAATGTTGTCATCGTTTTTTAACCAATCGATCACACTGGCATCAGAATTCTTTGTAACAGCTACAGACATAGAATCCGTTTGATCACTAGCCATCATTTTGTCGGCAAAAAAGATAATCCCTACATTTAATAAAATAGGAATCAACACACTAAAGATAATCGTCTTTCGATCTCGCAAACAATCAATTAACTCTTTTTTATAAATATGCCAAATCATATTAAGCCCCCCTCACGATACGCGACATAAAGATATAGTTTAAATCTGTGCTTTCTTCTTCTTTATAAAGCTGTTCATTTGTTCCTTGATAAATCATTTTTCCTTTATGAATCATGATGATAGACTGACACAGCATCTCCACTTCTTCCATAATGTGACTGGAAAAAATAATCGTTTTTCCTTCTCTTTGCAGACTTTTAATAAGCTCACGAAACATGTTTGCTGATGTAATGTCTAATCCTGTAGTCGGCTCATCAAATAGGATAACGTCCGGGTTATGAAGAATAGTTCGTGCAATGGCTACTTTTTGACGCATTCCTTTTGAAAAGCCTCCGACGCGGCGATCCAAGTAGTCTTTCATTCCAAAACGTTTGGCCAGTTCCTCAATCCTTATCTTTGTTTCATGTTTGCTCATGCCATAAAACTTAGCAAAATAAGCTAAGTTTTCACGAGCGGTCAAACGGTCGTATAAGCCTGTTTCACCGCCAAAAAGCACGCCAATTCTTTGTTTTATTTTATCCGGCTGTTTATGAATGTTAATTCCGTGAATGAACATATTACCTTCCGATGGTTCAAGTACAGTCGACAGCATACGTAAAAGAGTTGTTTTCCCCGCACCATTTTCACCTAATAGCCCTACAATTTCTCCTTGTGAGATGGTTACATGAATATCTTGAACAGCTGCAATTGTTTGCTTTTTTTCTTTAAAATATTTCGTAACACCTTTGATTTCAATCATATCCGCTCTCCCCTTTTACTGTGATTGACTATATCTTAGCTTATTTTTCATACAGCATCTTCCATCTTGTCATAAAGAGGGTTTTTTATGTCGTGAAACGTCCTTTCCACCTTGTAAATCATGGTAAAATAGTGTGGTAATATCCAATAGAATGAAACAAAGAGGGTTTTTATTTATGAAAGTAGGATTAGTGGACGATCATTCATATGATTTAGAGAAATTGAGGATTTCTTTAGAAAGAGAAGATGATATAGACATCCTTTTTTCGACTAGCAGCGCGGAGGAAGCTTATAACGAAATTAAAAAAAATGAAATTGATTTATTAATTACAGATATTGAAATGCCAAAGCTATCAGGTTATGAGCTTGCAGACTTTATCAATGCTTACGCACTTGATATTCAAGTCATCTTTGTCACTGGGCACAGCGGCTTTGCCGTTCATGCATTTGAACTCAACGTTTTAGACTACATTATGAAGCCTTATTCTAAAGAGCGTCTGTTAAAAGGCATTCAGCGTTTTCATCAAAAAAAACAATCAACTGACACAAGAGATAAGCTTATTTTAAAACAAAAAACCGAAATGCAAGTGCTGAACAAACAAGATATTATATTTGCAGAACGAACAGGTCGCTCTACCACAATCATAACGACAAATGGAGAATTTAGTACCTATCAATCATTAAACGAAATTGAAAAAGAATTAACAGCGAGTCATTTTCTAAGGTCTCATCGAGCTTTTATTATCAACATTTCCTATATTCAAAATTTCTCCCTGTATACTAAGCACTCCTACTCAGTGATGTTTCAAAGCACCGAAAAAACAGCTTTAATCACGAAAACAAATTTAGACATCTTGCAAAAAGAATACTTTTAAAGGAGGGACTATCTAAAATGAAACTATTTTACACACTAGTTTTACTAACTGTTTTCGTGCTCCTCTTTTTTAAAGACCTGCCTGTTAGTTTACATCTCCTACTTAGTTCTTTTATAATTGGTTCATTTTTTATATGGAGAAAGAAATATCAAACGGCTCCTTCACTAACTATAAAAAAAGCAATCGTACTGACGTCTTTTTTCCTGCTTTTATTTAGCCTATCTTCACCTTTTAGCATTGCCCTAACCGTTATCGCAATGATTGGTTACATGACCGACATGTTTTTCTCTTATCAACAATACATATTCGTAGCCAACCGGGAAAGCAGTGCTTCACGTGAAATTCAAAAAAACAATGAGCTTTTTCAAGCGTTAAGGGCTGAAAGACATGATTTTATTAAACATGTCAGTGCCGTATCCTATCTTCTAGAAACAAATCAAAGACAGCAGGCACAAGAGTATATTCAAGATTACGTTGAAGCTTTGAATGATACCCATTCATATATTCAAGGTGAACATTCGCACGTTGCTTCTGTTGTACATCAAAGCAAGAATCAAGCACATACGTGGGGAATACATATGAATGTTCAATTAGATTCACCGTTATCACAGCTGCCTTTAAAGCACCTTGACCAAATGAATCTCATCATGAATTTACTGCATAATGCTTTAGAAGCCGCTCATTCTTCTGAGAAAAAAGAGATAACCGTTTCGAGTATGATCCGAAGCGGCATTTACATTTTAGAAGTCAGCAATTCTACCGCTCCTTTATCACGAGAGCGTCAAGATCACTTGTTTACTTCTTTTCATGTTACAGAAAAGAAAGAACGCCACGAAGGCCTTGGCACGTGGATCATTTCTGAACTTGTTTCCAACTACCACGGACGCTTGGAATATACGTATCACGATTTAACTCTTTCCATTAAAATAAAATTTCCAATAGTCGTTTCCTCAAAACAAGTAACATAGCCGCCGCAGCCCAAGCGGCTTTTTTTCGTATGAGCCTCTTCTATACGCACACACTATAAAAAGCACCGAAAAAAAGAAATATTTCACACTTGTTTTAGCTCTTTTATCGTCACTTTTTTAGTTTTTGATTTTTTATATGCAAATCTATTGCATTTCAAGTAAAAAACGAATATTATATATCATGTTGCTTTTAATGTTCGTTATTTTTGGAGGTTACTTATGTTTAAGTTAAAAGAATATAACACGGATGCTAAAACGGAGATTTTAGCTGGTATTACAACGTTTTTAACCATGATTTATATCGTCATTGTGAACCCAGTTATTTTGTCCAGCGCCGGCGTTCCTTTTGATCAAGTTTTTACAGCTACTATTATTTCAGCGGTCGTAGCTACGCTATGGATGGCTCTTGCAGCTAACTATCCAATCGCTATTGCTCCCGGTATGGGAATGAATGCATACTTTGCTGCTTTAGTTGTTGGTTCAAATGGAAGTATCGACTATGCTACTGCTTTTTCAGCTGTATTCGTAGCGGGTATTATTTTTATCATCCTATCGTTAACATCGTTTCGTGAAAAATTAATTGAAGCTATTCCAAGCAATTTAAAGCACGCGATTAGTGCTGGTATCGGTTTATTTATTGCTTTTATCGGGCTTCGTTCAGCCGGTATTATTGTTGCAAATAAGTCAAATTTAATTGGACTTGGCGATTTGCAGTCTGAAAAAGTAGTTTTAACACTGATTGGACTTGCGATTACAATCATTTTATATACGCTAAATGTAAACGGCGCTTTATTCTTCGGTATGATTATTACGGGGTTAATTGCTTTCTTTAGAGGACAGCTTTCATTTGATAAAGGTTTGTTTGCTTCTCCTCACCTTCCAGACGGCTTAATGATTTCAAACCCTTTTGCTGCTTTTGGAGATGTTATTCATCATGATCTGTACACAGTTGTTTTTTCTTTCTTACTTGTTACAATTTTTGATACAACAGGTACAATGGTAGGAGTAGCTCAACAGGCCGGTCTTATGAAAGGTAATAAGATGCCTCGCGTACGTCAAGCATTGCTTGCTGACTCATTTGGTACAACGATTGGAGCTTTATTTGGTACAAGCCCAACAACGGCTTACGTTGAATCTTCATCTGGTGTAGCAGCAGGCGGACGTACAGGTCTAACAGGTGTGACGGTAGCCATTTTATTTATTGTTGCAGCGTTCTTTAGTCCGGTTGTAAGCTCGGTTTCTGGCGTAGCAGCTATTACTTCACCTGCATTAATTATTGTCGGAAGCTTGATGATGGGTGCTGTAGCTAAAATTAATTGGAATGACTTTGATGAAGCGTTCCCTGCCTTTTTAGTTGTTCTAGCGATGCCTCTTACATCAAGTATTGCAACAGGAATTGCGCTAGGCTTCATTTCTTATCCGTTAATGAAGCTGGTAAAAGGAAAAGGCAAACAAGTCCATCCGCTTGTGTATGTCTTTGCTGTTTTATTTCTCTATCAGCTCATCTTTTTACCGCATTAAAAAGGCTTGGAGATTCGTCTCCAAGCTTTTTTTATTGAAAGTGATTGTTATTTTCTTTTGTTTGATAAAGATAATTTTCCACATAGATTTGTTCTGCATCAGAAGCATTCTTTATTCCTTCTTCTGGATCTAATTCGATACTTCTCTTCTTAGCTATATAATCCACTAGCGCCCCAAACCCTAAAAGACCGCCTATGATCCCAGCAAATACAATCCATATTGGCAATCGCTTCACGTCCCTTTTCTTTTAATTGTATCATCCTCAGCAAAACAGGTAAATATTAACATAGTTATCCATTTGTAAATAAAACGCTTTTTACCAAATATACGTAAAAAACTTCTTTGTATTTGGTATACTAAACTCACGGCATGTTCTACAGAGAAAGGGGCTTAATTGCATATGAACAAACAGCTTGGAACGTTAATGTTTGTTATTTTTATGGTATTTGTCGGCTTTGGAGTGATCATCCCCATCGTACCTGAAGTTATTCGTGCCACGGGTGCAAGCACGGTCAATTTAGGAATACTAATGGCTAGCTATTCGATCGCATCTTTTATTACCGCACCTTTTTGGGGGAAGCTTTCCGATATAAAAGGCCGGCGTCCCATCTTACTTTGGGGCTTACTCGGCTTTAGCGCAAGCTTTTTTCTTTTTTCGGTGGCAGAAAACTCTCTGACTTTAATGTATACGTCGCGCATCATCGGAGGTTTGTTCGCAGGAGCTGTTATTCCTTGTGCTTTTGCATATGCTTCTGATAGTACAGATGAAGAAAACCGAACGAAAGCAATGGGACTGTTAGGAATGTCGATTGGCTTAGGCTTTATTTTTGGACCGGCATTAGGCGGCGTCCTTTCATCTTTCGGCTTGTTTGTTCCCTTCGTTATCTCTGGTATCTTGTCACTGATTATGACAGCGTTCTCATTCTTTACGTTAAAAGAATCTTTACGAAAAGAATCTGTTGATAAAGTACAGACATCGAGATGGCATGACTTCACGTCAGATTTTCAAGGAGCTATGAAGTATTTATATGTTCTTTCATTTTTAGCCACTTTTACGCTCGCTGGTTTAGAAGCTACTTTTCAATTTTTTCAAATAGCGAAAATTAATGCTACTCCTACGACAATCGGATGGATGTTTATGGCGAGCGGTTTAACTCAAGCGCTGATTCAAGGCGGTGTGCTGCAGCGATTTAAAAAAGGAAATGAAAAAAAGCTGATGGCCATTGGCTTATTGGTTTCAGCAATAGGATTTACGTCTATTTTGTTATCTTCTAGTGCCGTTAATGCTACCTTATTTTTGTGCATATTTACAGCAGGAAATGCCCTTATTCGTCCTTGTGTCCTCTCATTAATTACAATGAGAACCAAAGTAGGATATGGCTCTGCTTCGGGGCTAACCGCCTCAATGGATAGCTTAGGGCGTATTTTTGGTCCTCTGCTTGGTGCATTTGCCTTTAAACTCAATATGACGCTGCCCTTTATTATCGGAGCTGTTGTCACTTTAGCTGCTTTACTGCTGATTCAGCGTCATACAGTTCTAGATTATTCTGAGCAAACACTCTCATCGTAGAGGCCGGGACAACATTATTTTAGTCGAAAGAAGATCCGAACGGTGAATCGAGATTCTTGATGGAGAATCCAGCGCGTTCGGATTTTTTTATTGTTATGAGTATTCTAGCTGTGTTGATTGGAGAGCAAGACGGAGACTGCTGAGGAATAGAGGAAGAGATGAGACCCGGCAGGAGCGCAAGCGACGAGAAGGCTCAGCGGCCGCCCGCGGAAAGCGAAGTCTTGCACGGAAATCAACAGTCGATTCCTACTAGCTCATGTAGCTCATTTGTTGGTCTTTAGATTAATTTAGCGATGGATCAATCTCTTTTCATCGTTACTAACACAAGGTTATCAGCAGCTGCAGTGTGTTTTATAATTGAAAACTGATGCGCTTTGTACAGCTTAATCGCAGGTGTATTTTTTTCGGCTGTAGACACCATACATTCACATTCAGAATATCTTTGAAGTACATGTGTTAAAAGACGGCTTCCGATTCCTTTTCGAAAGTAACGAGGACGCACAACGAGGCGGCAAATCGTTAATCGCTCATTTTCTTTTTCAAACGACAGCACTCCTGCTAGCTTACCTTCAATCATTTCTCCGATAAACACTTCCTTGCTTTTCATAATATCTTCTTTGCTTTCTGTAAGCTGAGGAATATCTGAAAAACCAATGAGCCTTGCTTCTTCTTGATAAGCTTCTACTTGCACAGCTACTATTTGAAGAGAAATATCCACTCTTTGATGTTCGAGGATTTGAAGCATGAAAACCACTCCATTTCTTTCACAAATTTAGACAAATTCCATGTTTTCACTATATCCAAACGCCTTCCTTGTACATATTGTATTATGTACCGAATTAGCCAGGAGGTGTTTATATGCATATCACTGCTGAAAGAATTAGAGAAGCAACAGAAGCGATTGCTTCTACTGAGCTTGAAACGTTTATGTACCAAGAGCCAACTGCTCTTCACAGACGCTCTCGTCGTCGTTCTACTCGCCGCACTACTCGTCGCACTACTCGCCGCACTACTCGCCGTTCTACTCGCCGCACTACTCGCCGTTCTACTCGCCGCACTACTCGCCGTTCTACTCGCCGTTCTACTCGCCGCACTACTCGCCGCACTACTCGCCGTTCTACTCGCCGTTCTACTCGTCGTTCTAGCCGTCGCCGCTGTCGCTGCGGTTCACCTTGCTGCTCATACCCATGGTTTAATAAATCATTTGGCTGCTGCTTTAAAGGGCATGGCTGTCGTCGCTAAATAAATCTAAAGCAAGTCGAGTTTAAAACATACGCGGCTTGCTTTTTTTAAGATTTTTATTTTACATAATCATTCGTTTTACTCTTCTTGAAAAGGAAAACAACGTATAATAATGGGAAAGAATCTCTCTTAAAAGGAGGCCTATCCATGCACTTATCTTTTGATCATCTTGTTCATTTTTCACCTGATCCTATTAAAGCTCAGAAAGAACTAAACGAATACGGAATAAATGTCATTAAAGGCGGCATCCATGAAAAATGGGGCACTTTTAACACGTTGGCTTATTTTAACCTCAGCTATATTGAATGGCTTGGGCTTAGAGATATCGCGTTAGCTCAAAACGTTACAGATAATGACCTTATTCAGCAGCTTGTTAACGAACATACACCGCTTGGTCATTTTGGCCGATTTGCACTTCGTACAGATGATATGGATTTGCTGATAAAAGAGCTGGAAAGCAAGAACGTCACTGTAAAAGGTCCTGTAGCGGGTTCTCGCCAAACCAATGATGGAGAAAGACTTCAATGGAAAATGTGTTTTATTGAAGCTGACCACGATTCCCTGCCTCTTCCTTTTTTTATTGAATGGGGTGAACCAGAAGAAAAACGCAAGCCAAAGCTAGCGGATCTTTCTTCCCACCAAGCTGGTCAGCTGCAGCTAAAAAATATTTACTGTGCTGTACATAACCTCGAAGAATCCATCAGCAAGTGGACGAAACTGCTGGACGTTCAGTCTGGCGAAAGCTACAAAGACTCTTTACTTGATGCACGTTGTCAAAAACTATATGTCAATGGAGGAAACCTTATTTTTTGCAGCGGAACACAAGGTGTTGTCCATGATACATTAAAAAAAGTTGGAGAACGTCCATTTTTGGTTGAATTGGATCACGCTCTAACACCGCAACAAATTAACGTACAAGGAGCTTCTTTTAAATTCAACAAATAAACATCAGCGGACGGATGTTTATTTGTGTGCTTCTTTTATAGCTTGATAAATGAAATGAGGCAAAATTTCAAAGGAATACTGAACGTCTAATCTTTCGGTCCATTGATGCGCATCTCTTCCCAGCGGTCCAATGTTCAGCACCGGCATCTTCAGCTCCTCTAGCTCTTCTAGCGGGATATGATACCCTTTATTCCATAGGGGCATATTGGCTACTAACGTGTTAAATGTATGAAGCGGATGCTGCAGGCTGGCATAGCTTAAATCCGAAATTCCGCCAAAATAACTTTGTTCAACTAGCTCCAATTGGAATTGCTCTTTGGCAGTTGCCCGTACGTTTGACAAAATCTCTTGTACAAACGGATCATCATGTGAACAAACGGCCGGATAAAAAGGCGGCGTAAAAAATAAGACCATCATCGGAGCTGCTTCTTTACATAAACCAGCTAAAGAGTTTACTAATTTAATGGTTTTATTTCTGTCATCCTCCTCTTGTGCCAAAAGTGCTGCTTCCATTTCGTGCACATATTTTTCTCCGTGCTGTTTGACTGCATGAGTATAAAGTTCTTCATACGTCCATACGTTCACGTCAAGAGATGAACCCTCCATTCCCTCAGCGTACTGCCTAGCGGCTTTATTATAATGTTTTTTTACATTTAAAGCTGCTTTTTCAGCCGATTTCAACAGCAGATCTGTTACTTCTTTAAGAGAGCGGTTTAACATAAATAAATTAAATAATACAACGGCAGAGTGCGGAACTTGAACTGAATACTCTTCTTTTAAATCTTTTTGTATCAGCACCGTAGGAGGTGGACTCGTTTCATCTCTTACTTTTTCGCAAAAATCAACGTTTAATTCTATTTCTTTTGTTAAATAAGAAGCTAGTAAATTAGCATTTAAACCAGCTAGCGGTTCCCCTACATGAGTTTCTTTTCCATAACACAAAAAGCTTGGCATGATTTTTCCAATCGATCCTGAGTACACATAGTTCGTTTGATCTCCAGGATAGCGGCTGAACACCGGTTCTGCATTTAGCATGAGAGAAAAATCCAGCTGATGTTTGCGGGCAAGTTCCAAAAGAACAGGCACTGCTTTTCTCATCCCAAGCGAATTTACTTCTTCATCCGGTACCGACAGCAGCAGGATGTTTCCGTCAAACTCTCCGTTGCATGCTCGTTCAACCATACTGATATGCAGGGCAATGCCTGCTTTCATGTCCATCGTTCCTCGTCCAAAAAGCCAGTCTCCTTTTATCATATCTTTTTGTACGTGCGCCGGAACTTGTTCCATATGGTTATAAAAAGTACGTGTTAATGTATCAGCGTGAAAAGCATCCTTTTTCCACTGTCCATAATCTTGTACATCCACTACATCGTAATGACTTACTAGTACAACTGTTTTGTTCGTATTTTTCCCTTGAACAAAAGCTGTAACAATCGATCGCCCGTCTCCTGTTGAATGAAGCTCGACTTGCTCATTTTTTTGAAAGTAAGGCAGCTTCAATAAATACGATGCTATCGATTCAGCCATTTCCACTTCTGCCATCGTTCCTGTCACGCTAGGTATAGAAACCAATTCGCTTACAAGTTTTTTTAACTGTTCTTTTGTTTGATACAAAGATGTTTTGTTCGACATACCCTTCATCTCTTTCCTTTTTCTAAATTTTCTATCAAACAAAACCATTCGTCAATCCCTTTGACAGAGACCCTTTCATCCTATCCCTATGTATCATAGTATGGCGCTGTCTTTACGCACATGATAAAAAAAGAGTGCGCGGCTAGGGATAGCACCGCACACTCTTTTTTACTTTTGGTCATCTTCTAAAAAGTCTAGGATACGATCAATAAGCTGTTCGCTTCCTGCATCGTTTCCGTGTTCAAGAGACATTTCCATTTCAATGCTCCTTTCATAAAATATTCTTGTTTTATAACATACCACAATTCATTTCGAATGTAACCTTTAATTTGTGTAAAAATTTCGACAATTTATGATTAATTTTAAAACCTAGCGAGTATTGATTATACCCACCAGATTCTTTGCTTGTCAAAAACCATGCTTTCTATTTAAAAACACTTAAAAAATAGAGGCGCGAGCAGACTTCTTCTATAAAAGACAGCCTACTCGCTCAAGCTTGGAACAGCATGATGAATAAATTTCTAGTTCATTTGCTTTTTGTATATCTTTAATATCTATGCCTACAGCATATGTACGAACATGGTTTTCGACCACAATTTCATAAAATGTTTCTAACTCACGATAAGCTACTTGATAATGCTTTCCTAATAATTTCACTGCTTCCTTTAATGCTTTCTCTCCTGTATGTGCTGCAACTGCTGTATGACTCATAAAACCCTCTCCTTTTAGAAAAATAAAAAAAACTCATTTTGCTTTGATGCAAAATGAGTTTTTCACCCGTTTTATCACCCAAAGCACATGCTTTGCTGGTAGGAGCACCTTACATTCGTAGGTTGCTGTGGAGTCAAAGAGCCAGATCTCTCGTCCACTCGTGATAACTTTTTAATTTAAAATTTATTTTATCAAACAATTCCATCCGCGTAAATAGAAAAATAAAAATATTTTAATTTTTTCGGTAATGGAATGAATTCAAAAAATGAAAGCTTAGATTAGCAAAATAAGAAGCTGCTACAAGTAATGCCTCTTCATTTAATGAAAAAGAAGGATGGTGCCATTCATATTCTCCAGCTGTACCCATCCATACAAAAAATCCTGGTACATGCTGCTGATATACGGCAAAATCTTCTCCTCCAGGCGATTGTTCAGCTTCTACGACTTGATAACTAAGATCCTCTGCCGCTTTAATAGCCAGTTTTTCCAGCTTATCATCATTGTTGACTACAGGAAGATATGGATACCATTTAACGTCTACTGAAGCCCCGAAAGCTGCGCCAATCCCTTCAGCAGTTCGTTTCATAAGAGCCGGTATTTTTTCTCTCGCTTCTTCTTGAAAGGTACGCACCGTTCCTTCAAGCGTTACTTTGTCAGGAATGACGTTCCACGAGCTCCCTCCGTGGATTTGAGTTATGCTGACAACAACATTTTGAAAGGGGCTGAGATTACGGCTGACAATGGTTTGTAAACTAGTAACAATTTGACCAGCAGCAGCAATCGGATCTATTGTTTTTTCAGGAATACCCGCGTGACCTCCTACTCCTTTGACGTCAATTTCAAAACGATCAACGCTTGCCATTAAAGGTCCCGGTTTGATCCCAATGGTTCCTACAGGAAGATCCGGTTTGTTATGCATCCCAAATATCGCTTCCACTCCTTCGAGCACACCTTTTTCAACTAGCATTTTTGCCCCTGAAGCCGTTTCTTCGGCTGGCTGAAAGATAAATCGAATCGTACCGCAAAGCTCCTGCTGACGCTCTTTAAGAAGGATAGCTGCTCCGATTATAGAAGCCGTATGAAAATCATGGCCGCACGCGTGCATAACACCGTTCACTTCAGAAGCAAATGGCAGATTGGTTTTTTCTTCAATTGGCAGCGCATCAATATCAGCTCGAATAGCGATAGTAGGTCCCGGCTTTCCTCCTACAATTTCTGCTACTGTCCCTACGTCTAATTGGAATGCATCCGCTATAGAAATATCATAGTGCCTTAACCACTTTTTAATACGTTTAGTTGTTTCATATTCTTTCATTGAAAGCTCTGGAAACCGGTGCAGCTCACGGCGTATGTCTATTAACTCATTTAGTAGTAATTGATCTGTCATATTTATCACTCTTTCACATTTCTTAATTTGGATCACTTCTCTATCTTTTACGACAAAGAGTGTACCTTATTGAATTTTTTATAAAGAAATACGGTCGTATAACCTTCTGCAAGGCGCTTTTCTTTAGCTTGAACATATCCTTTTCGTTCATACATCTCAACTAACCAAGGATGTTCTTTTGCTGTTCCTAAAGACACACCTGTTGATTTAAACATATTTTTTATTATCTCTTCCTCTACTAGATGCAGCAGCTTAGATCCAACGCCTTTCCTGGCAAACGACGGGTCTACTGCAAACCACCAAAGATGCGGAACAGCAAACGGACCTGGATGTTCTCCCCAAGGCATTCGTATAGACACAGTTGCAGCGATTCTTTTATCTTCTTCATATACATAGCAAAGGTTTTGAGAAATATTTTTCTTAACCAGGGCAAGATCAGCAGTAGCTGCTAAGAAAGGAATGCCTAGCTCTCGAATAGGCTTATATGCTTGTAGAGTTAAGTTCAATAAGTTATCTGCGTCGTCATTTGTTGCCAAACGGAATTCATTTTTCATCTCTTCGTCTCCTTATGCAGTGCTTAAATATTTTATTTAACTTATAAGTTTACTAAGAATTAAAAAAGACAGACTGCCGCCTTGCGTACTCACTATACAACTGCTTTTATAACGTGTCAATTCTATTTATCGTTTTCTATAAAGGGTATAAATAAAACAAAAGAGATTGAGACATAACTAAATCACTCCAAGCTGAAGACGAAGAAATGGGATACATGAGCTGGACTGTTTGTTACACCGCTGTCGATTTTCGTGCAAACCTTCGCTTTCCGCAGGCGGCAGCTAAGCCTCCTCGTCACTTATGCTCCTGGGTGGCTCACCTCTTCCCCTTTTCCCCCAGAAGTCTTCATCTTGCCCTCCAACCAGTAGCTAGAAGCACCTACATACATGAAACCTACGTCCAACATAACCATGAAAAGATCTGAACGAAGTTGGATTCTCTATCAAGAATCTCCATTCATCGTTCGGATCTTCCTGCAACGAAAATACTTTTTTCACAGCCTCATTACGTATATACCAAAATCAACTTCAGGATTCACTTACCGTAGCTTTTAAAGTAGCTGCCAACACCACAAGTTCTTCTATAGATGCTAACTCCTCCTGTGAAGCCGCAGCTACTTCTTCAGCATAAGCAGCTGCTTGTTTAGCAACATCTGAAAGGCCCATGACAGACTCCATTACCTTGAACGAATACCCATCAATCTCTCCTGTTGCCTTTGTCATTTTGTTCATTTGTTCTTGAGCAGCAAAAACATCTTCCATGATTGTGGAAAATTGTTCATTTACATCTTCGACAGTGGCAATACCAAGTGTGACTTCTTCTGTATTGACTTCCATGTTTTGATAAGCCTGCTTTGCCTGCGCTTCAATTTCTTGTAACAGATGACTGATTTGTATAGCGGACGTTTTAGATTCTTCCGCTAGCTTACGTACTTCTCCTGCTACTACAGCAAAGCCTTTTCCATGTTCCCCAGCTCTTGCAGCTTCAATAGCAGCATTAAGTGCAAGAAGATTTGTTTGTTCAGCAATTCTTGTAATCGTGTCAATAATTCGTCCAATCTCTGTAGAACGATCTTCGAGTCCCTTTACTTCACTAGTGGATATCTTAACTGATTCATAGATTTTATTCATTTGGTCCGTCACCTCTTTCACCGAAACATTTCCAGTGGAAGCATGTTCAGAGGCTCTGTTCATTGATTGCTGTACCCTTGAAGAATGATCAGTCATTTTCTGAAGGAGCTTGGCCATATCCACCATAGCTTGCTCGGTTTCAACCACATTTAGCAACTGCTTATCAGAACCCGCAGCAATTTCTTGAATCGACATCGTAACTTCTGTCACAGCTGTTTTTGTTTCCTCCATGCTTGCAAACAGTTGCTCTGAGGAATGACTGACCGTGCTCTTTGTTTTACTTATTTTCTGACGCAGCATTCTCATGTGAATCATCATTTCATTAAATGAAGATATGAGTGTACTAATCTCATTTTTCCCTTTCAAAGGAGCAAGATCTACAGATAAATCACCGTTTGAAATCCCTTTCATTGTTTTTGACAAATTTTCAACCGCAATTATGTAGCGACGTATGATAAAATAGAACACGGTAGTTGTAAAAGAAACAAACAGAAATGTAATCACTAGCGTAATCGAAGCTGCTTGCTCTTGTTTCACAATAAGATAATAATTTGTTACTTCAATTACAGTAGATGTTATGGCCATCATGGCTGCAATCATACATAGCATTTTCATGCGTAAACTTTGAAAAGCTTTTTTCATTTTTTCATCCCCTATACAATCTAAAGACATAGAATGTCTAATCTATATTAGTAGTATCGGCATATTTTTATATTTTTTTGTAAAAACTAAAGAAGAATTGAAACAATTATTATTGGCGCTTTTCCACTAAATATTGGAATACATTTCATTCTGCAAGGCGCTGCAACAGCAGTTGATAACTGTCTGATTATTCTTTCATTTGACCAAACTCTACCTTTGCTTATAAAATGAAGATTTGTAGAAAGGAGTACGAAAAATTTTATGTATACGTATCAAACAGGCAATCAAACAATTGACTACAAAATTGAAGTCGTTCCAAATAGAACCGATATCACGGTGCAAATTTGTGACAAAGAAGGGGTAAAAGTTATTATCCCAAGAGGTCTTAATGAAAACAATGTGCGTTCAATCATCGCACGCAAAGCAACATGGATTTTAAAACAACTAAACGGTTCACAGCCAGCTGAGGAAAAGCCAGCTGCTCCAAAGAAAGAAGCAGTAAAAAAAGAAACAGCTAAAAAAGAGGCTCCTAAAGCAGCAGCTTCTGCAGCTAAAACTGGTTCTTTTGAAGAGGGAGACAAATTCCCTTACCTAGGACGTCAATACCGCTTAAACATCGTTCGTGGAGACGTAGCAAAGGCTGAAATGACATTCCGTGCAAAATTCATTGCTACAGTACCTGAAAGCTGGAACGAGCAGCAAACAAATGAAGGTATTGGACAACTGTTAACAGAATGGTACCAAGGCCGCGCAGGTGAAAAATTCCAAGAAGCTTTGAAATCTGTTAAAAAAACTGCAGACAATGCTCCTGAATCTGTTAAGTGGGACGAGTTAGGTGAAGAATACGCTACGACTCAAGATAATACAATCGTATTAAACTGGCGTTTGCTAACAGCTCCTCTTGCAACAATTGAATATGTCATTGCTTCTCAATTTACAAATGCAGATGAGTTATTCGAAGATGCAGCTGAACGCAAACAGTGGTTAAGCGATAACACCCTAAACGCATTTTAAGTTTATACATAAAAAAAGCACGCGGCGAACGCGTGCTTTTTTTATTTGGATAGAAGTACCCGAATAATCTCACTGCTCAAAAATTAGTTAACCTGATAGGTTCATTCAAGCGCAGTTTATAAACCAATATATAATATACATGTTTAAAGTTTTATTAATCTAATTTTAAAAGCAGTAAGTAAGAATAAACTGATTCTATAAAAAACTGCTTTCTATCCTTTTAATACTTTAAACGCTTCTCTTACTTTTCGTGCAAAATCTAACGGTGGTTCTACGGATTCAAAATGCATATACATTGCTCTCGGCTCTTCAAATAGCCAATGGTTGTGAACGGCCGTAACCTTAATGTCCCTTTTTCTAAGCTCCGTTAATAATGGATTTACCTCTTCTTGCAAAAGCACGGTTTCACCTAGATTTAGCGCTCTTCCCTTGCTATCTAAATCTTCAAAAGTAAAAAATTGAGGAGTAACTAACGGAGAGCGTGTTGGACGCCCTAAAATTTTAAAACGAATTGTCCGAAACTTTTGTACCAAACAAACGCCATTTTCATCTAAACTGCCTTGTCCACCTAGAATTCTCGCAAACTCCTGACATAGACTCTTTTTATTTTCCCAACTCATTATGCTGACTTCCTCTCTTGTAATAACTTGTCCTACCTTAATAAATATATGTGAAAGTTATCAAGTAGAAACGGCAAACACACAGGAAAACTACCCATTTTATAAATCCTGATTATCAAAAGTCATATTTATTTTTCTTTGTTCATATCAATAGCATGTATTTTTGAATTTAACTAAACAGAGAAATTTAGATGTCCATTTAAAAAATTTACTTAAACAGTTTTTTAAAATTGAATTTATAGGGGGAAGTAAAATGAAAAAAATAGGCAAAGATGATTTTATTTCGGGGTTTGTTCCTCATCATAATCATGGCTCAGTGGACTACACTTCTGTTGCGTCAGGACATGTCCATCAGTGCCTCGATGTAACGTCTCCTCCAATTCAAAGCGAGGATGGAAGCCACATTCACTATACAGAAGGCTATGTTGTTTTTGAAGACGGACATACACATCATTACAAAGCCTACTCTGGTCCCGCTATTCCCATTGGCAACGGTATGCATGTTCACTATTATGACTTTTATACCAGCGAAGACAACCAGCATCGGCATCATGTCAAAGGTGTAGACCATCCTGCTCCAGGCGATAGATAATGAAATAGTTTAATGCAATTAAGCCAAAGTCTCAGCTTCTGGACTGATTTTCATCTTGTGTTTATACCCCTTTATTAACAGTGAGACCTTTAATAGATAAAGGTCTCTTTGTGCATATATGAGTTAAATGCCAGTCTCTCCCTCTGCTTAAGCAAAAAAGGATACGCGAGCTCTTTATTCCAAAAGTTCGACATACCAGGTCTTTGGACATGTCAAAGTTTCTACACCAATCGATATATTGTGTTTTAAAAGAAAGATATATATAATCAAGAAAATGTTTGATTTTGTTTAAATGTGGATACGTATACCTATAAGCAAGATAACAAACACTTAAGATGAGTGGTTACGCTATAAAAGTTGTAATGACCATGTAAAGAAAGGAAGTGCAGCTTATGAAAGGACAGAGCTTTTTTATTTTAGGACTTATATTTGCTCTTATCATTGCTGTTTTAGCTGTAATTAACAACGATCCTGTACAATTTAACTATGTATTTGGTTCACAAAAATGGCCTCTTATTTTAATTATCTTAACAACGGCCGTGTTTGGAGGAGTTGTTGCTGCTTCATTGAGCTTTGTAAAAATTGTTCAACTAAGGGGACAAGTGAAACAGAAAAACAAGCGAATTGCTGAGCTGGAAGAAGAAATCAAGCAGCATAAGCCTGTTGAGCCTGTTGTGGAAGAAGAACCAAATCAACCAGCTACTCGAACTGAGCGCGCTCAGTTATAATAAAGAAGAGCCGTTATTCCCTAGAATAACGGCTCTTTTCATTTTTTGCTCCCTCATGCATATTTTTGGCATACACGCATAAACAGATAGATATGGAAAACTTTAGTTCTGAATGGTACAATCAACACTGTTATATCTCTATGAAAAACTTAAATTGACAGTCTTACCGTTAAGAAGGTGTTCATCCATTATGGTCAATAAAAAAATAAAGCGTGAAATTCTTACATACATAAGCGTCATCCTCGGCACCGTTTTGCTTTCTGTTGTCGTTCAGCACTATTGGTTTCAGCCCTACACTGTAAAAGGCGATTCTATGAAGCCTATTTTGCACGAAGGCAATCGAATTATTATTAACAAACACAGCAAGCTGGGGCGCTTTGACATTGTCGTTTTGCAAGCTCCCTATAGCAGTGATTTTCTAGTAAAGCGCATCGTCGGCTTACCAGGAGAAACGGTCGAATACAAAGATGATGTTCTGTATATAAATAACAAAGTCAAAAAAGAACCGCATCTTCATAAATATTTATCCAAAGTGCCCGCTTACGAGCGATTTACTGAAAATTTTTCCACGTACGAACTGTCTCAAGACGGCACGATACCCGATGGATACGTATTAGTGCTAGGTGACAACAGACGCATTAGCCGAGATGGCAGACATTTCGGCCTCACTCCGATTTCTTCGATCATGGGAGAAGTCAATATGAAATACTGGCCTTTAAAGGAAATGACTCTTATGCATTAACACATAAAAAAGAAAGCTCAAAAGTGAGCTTTCTTTTTATTTTGGATTTTCCTTGTTTTCTACATGCTGTTCTTCTGCAAATTCTGTGTCATACGCTAGTTTTCGCTTAAAAGCGGGACGCGTTCTCGCCGTATGTTTCGTTTCAATATGGTTGAATAAGTAGCGGTGAACAAAAACCTCGGCAAATGTAATAATAGCTGCAGAAATAATACTTCCCCAAGCAATTTGAACGTAGCTGTCTAATAACAATGTTCCAAAAATCCATACGCTCATATAGGTTAGAACAAATTCAACAATAATGGCATCACGGTTGCCCACTCGAGGCAGTACAATTCGATCCACTACTAAATATGTCACAACTGTCGTTAGCAAGCTAAAGGAAATAATGTCTCCGATGGTTGCATCAAAAAACAAATCAAGGCCTATACCAAACGCAATAAGTGCCGCTGCAAATTTAATGAGCAATAATGTTGCATGATTCATATTTGAACCCTCCTTTTTCTATATTAATTTGAACAAAAATAGGGAAATTAATACCTTTTTTGCCAAGAAGGGTATAATATAGGCAAAGCCAGTACGCTTGAGGCTGCTCGAGCGTACAAGAATGATTTGGGAGATGTTGTAATGATTGTACTAGAAAATAGCAAAATGAAAGTAAGTATTCAAAAAAAAGGAGCGGAAGTTGTAGAAGTATTTCATAAAGAAAAAGACCTGCAGTTCATGTGGAGCGGAGACCCCGCTTATTGGGGACGAGTATCCCCCGTATTGTTTCCAATCGTAGGCCGATTAAAAAATGATCAGTATACCGTTGATCAGCGCGAATACTCTTTGCCACAGCACGGTTTTTTACGTGATTCTGCTTTCAGCGTGATCGAACAAACAAACGAAACGGCACGGCTGCAATTTGCTACAAACGGCCGCTTTAAAGACGTATATCCGTTTGAATGTTCAGTTGAAATCAGCTACCGTCTGGAAAATAACCGATTAACTTTTCAGTGGAAAGTAGTGAACGAAGATAAAGACGATATGTATTTTTCAATTGGAGCCCACCCTGCTTTTCGTATTCCGTTACGTGAAAACGAGCAGATTTCTGATTACTTTTTAGAAATAGAGCCTTCTGAAACTACGCCGAAGGAATTTATATTAAAAGACGCTCTTATTCATGAAAAAGGAGCTGCAGAAAATTTGCATCAGCTGCCGCTAAGCGCAGATTTATTTGCAAATGATGCGCTAATTTTTAGTCATATTGACGGAATTACGATTAAATCGCCGGTTAATGAAAATCAAATTAACGTTCAGTTTAATGATTTCCCGTATGTCGGTATTTGGTCAAAGTATGATGCAGAAAATCATACAATCGCTCCTTTTCTCTGTATCGAACCTTGGTTTGGAATTGCAGATACGCATGATCACAACGGAAATTTCAAAGAAAAATTAGGCATCAACCGTTTATCAAAAGACGGTGTATTTCAAACAGAATTCTCTGTTTCCTTTAGTTGATGCAACAAACACATAACATAACAAAATCAATCCAATCTTAAGACGAACAAATGGGATACATGAGCTGGACTGCTTGTTACACCGCTGTTGATTTCCGTGCAAGACTTCGCTTTCCGCGGGCGGCTGTTGAGCCTCCTCGTCGCTTACGCTCTGCGGGGTCTCACCTATTCCGCTTTTCCCGCAGGAGTCTTCTCCTTGCCCTCCAATCAACAGCTAGAAGCAGTTAAATAGATTAAGCCTGCGTTCACCATAACAATAAAAAGCTCCGAACGATTACTCGTTCGGAGCTTTCTTCAACTAAACTACTTTTGTTCCTGCTTCTTTTTACATTAGTTATTTACAACATCGCTATTTTTTAGCGCATGGACTTGTTCTATTAGCTTCTGAACATATTCTTCGCTGAGTACACCTGTTGCCCCTCGAATAATTTCAGTCGAATAATGATCCGGAGGTGCGACTTCTTTTTCTTTATTTAACACAAAAAAAGTAAGAACATGATCCACCATCTTACCTTCATGCTCGACAGAAATAATAGCAGGACGATAGCCATTATTATCTACGCCTTCTCTGCCATACAGGTACGTAATTGCTTCAGGCGGCACGCGGTACAGTTTGCCTTCAACGACTCCGCCTTCTTCCACCATATCTGCACGTCCTCCGTCATGAATAACGTGGTTATATCGAAGCGTATAGCCTTTAAAAACAGCTCTGCCGAGACAGTCCTGGAAATGCTGATCCACCCCGTGCTTAATAAAACGATCGTTATCCATACATGAACCGTAAGCAAAATACAGCATACCTTCTAATAAATCTTCTTTCCACACGCGCCAGTTTCCGCTCGGGATAAATTCGTGCAGCAGCGAACGATCGCTTGCCACATACACAACGGCTTCAAATTCACCTTGGTCCGTTTCAACCGTTTGCACAACTTTATCATATTCATTATCTTTATGACCTTCATGAATGTACCCTTCTAATTCATCAAGAGCCTTCCACATAAGCTGATCGGTCACTTCATATACTTCTCCGTATACACTATGTTCACTGTCAATATCAAGCATAGGATAGCCTTGCTTTGTGTCATATAATTTCCCTTTCGTTTTTGCCTGCTTGGCAATAGGGCGCGCATGATGCAGCAATCCGTGATTACCTTCTCCTTCAAGAAGCGTTCCGTATACAAATAAATAATTGCACATACTCCTTATTCCCCCTCTTTCTCTTCATAAAGCTCTAGCGGTAACCCGTCCGGATCAGCAAAAAAAGTGAATTTTTTTCCCGTTAGTTCATCTACCCTAATAGGTTCCACATCAATCCCTTGCTGCTCTAGTTCACGCTTGGAATCCTCTACGCTTTCAACGGCAAAAGCTAAATGGCGTAAGCCGCACGCTTCAGGTCTTGAAGGACGCTGTGGCGGATCTGGAAACGAGAACAACTCAATTTGATAGCCAGGAGCTACTTCTAAATCTAGTTTATATGAATCTCTTTCTTTTCTATATGTTTCTTCTATAATCTTGCATCCTAACACATTTACATAAAAAGCTTTTGAACGTTCATAATTACTTCCTATAATGGCTACGTGGTGCATTCGTTTTAAATTCATTTCATTCTCCCATAAAAACCCTTTTCTAATCATCCTACACAAAATGCCGGCAAACATCAAATAATTACGTTATCACCTTTGACTAGAGTGATAAAAGTCACGGACATAGAGCCTTATAACGAGTAACATAACAACGAGGTGAATAACATGATTTCGTTAACATTTAAAGCAAGAATTGACCGAACTCAAAATTTAGATTCGTTAAAAGAAGAAGCTGCTATTATGCACCGTATTGCTGATCAGCTATCTCCAATGAGCCCTGAGTTCATAGATTATACTGAACGTATTCAATATGTGTATGAACGCATGCACATTATCGTACGTCATCCTACTAAAAAACTCGCTTAATATAAGCGAGTTTTTTTATAAAATCTTTGTCAAACTACCTTATTTTGAGATATACTGAATGCTAATAAAAAAATGAAACTTTTTGATCTTACGCGCGTATACTTAATTACGATAGGATAAAAGATAAATAGTTACGCAGATAAAAACCATCACGTGATGGTTGACATAGTTAAAGGAGGTGGTATTCTGATGGGGTTGCGACATACAAAATTGGCGAACTTGCAGAGATGGCACATGTAACGAAACGCACGGTTGACTATTATACCAACATTGGTTTGTTAAAAGCAGAACGCTCTGCTTCTAACTATCGCTTTTATAACGAAGAAGCGCTGAAACGTCTTTACTTAATTGAAAAATTAAAAAGCGAAGGCCGTTCTCTTGAAGAGATTTCTTCTCTATTTTCTATAGAGCAATCCGAGAATAGCCACTCCAAAGACGAATTAGCATCCAAATTTTACGTACTAAACGACAGTTTAAAAGAAGTTGCACCGCTTATGGAAAAGCTTAATGAAGAAGATCGAAAAGTAATGATGAATCGGCTCTCACCAGAAAGCGTCACTCTTTTGCACTCTTTACTGCTGCTGCTGTCGTAAATTTATTATTTACAGGAGGTGTTTACTTACTTTATAGCATTATAAAGTAAGTATATTCATTGATAACCATTAACTTAATTATTTTTGCGATTTTAATTGTACTCACTGCTTTTTTCGTTGCTTCAGAGTTTGCAATTGTGAAGCTTCGTAGTTCACGGGTAGATCAACTTGTTGCTGAAGGAAAAAAAGGAGCGAATGCGGTTAAAACCGTGACGACACACTTAGATGAGTATTTATCTGCGTGTCAGCTTGGTATTACGATTACTGCTTTAGGACTCGGTTGGTTGGGAGAACCGACTGTTGCGAAGATTGTAGAACCCCTGTTTGAAAAAATGGGTGTTGCTGCATCTTTAACACATATTCTTTCATTCATTATCGCATTTGCGCTTGTAACGTTTGTTCACGTAGTCGTTGGTGAATTAGCGCCAAAAACATTTGCGATTCAAAAAGCTGAAACAGTTACGTTATTGTTTGCTCGTCCGTTAATTTTATTCTATAAAATTATGTTCCCCTTCATTTGGTTACTAAATGGTTCTGCCCGTTTATTAACTGGAATGTTTGGATTAAAGCCAGCTTCAGAGCATGAACTTGCGCACAGTGAAGAAGAGCTGCGCATTATTTTATCAGAAAGTTTTAAAGGCGGGGAAATTAACCAGTCTGAATATAAGTACGTGAACAACATTTTCGAATTCGATAACCGTGTTGCTCGCGAAATCATGGTACCAAGAACAGAAATTTCAGCTGTTTCTGAAGACGACAGCATTGAAGATTTCTTAAAGCTTGCTGTAGAAGATCGCTACACTCGTTACCCTGTTACCGTTGACGGAGACAAAGATAACATTATCGGCTTAGTCAACGTCAAAGAGATTCTAAACGATGTCGTAATTAACGATGCGTTAAAAAAGCAAAGCGTGAAGCTTTATATGAATCCTATTATTCAAGTAATTGAAACCGTAGCGATTCAAGACCTATTGCGCTCGATGCAAAAGAAACGTACGCATATGGCTGTGTTGATTGACGAGTACGGCGGTACGGCTGGTATCGTTACCGTTGAAGATATTTTAGAAGAAATCGTTGGAGAAATTCGAGATGAGTTTGATACAGATGAAAAGCCGCTTGTTCAAAAAATCAGCGATCAGCACTTTGTCTTTAACTCAAAAGTACTGCTTGAAGAAGTTAACGAAGTCCTTCATATCGAAATTGAAAACGACGATATCGATACAATTGGCGGCTGGATGCTAATGCAAAATATCGATATCCAGGAAAGCGAATCGTTCAAACTTTTCGGATACGAGTTTATTGCAAAAGAAATGGACGGTCACCAAATGAAAGAAGTAGAAGTACGTGCCCTTCCTGAAGAAGAACGCGTGCAGCCTGAAAGTCATTCACCAGAACAAGAAGTTACACAAGCATAATAGAAAGAGCCGCTTCTTCATGAAGCGGCTCTTTTTTATCATTACTTTATCTTAATCATGCAGCAGCTTATACACAACGTTCTCTTCTGCCTCTTCCCCAGTCTTTTCCTTCGCTTGGTCCATCGTGCCGACAAATTCCAGCTTTCCTTCCTTTAAGACCGCAAACCGATGACACACGTCTAATATTTCATTCAAATCATGGGTAATATAGATAATCGTCTTTCCTTTTGCCGCCAGCTGTTTAATATAACGAATGATCTCAAGCTTGGACTGCAAATCAATTCCGACTGTCGGCTCGTCCATTAACAAAACGGACGGTTCATGGATAAGTGAAACGGCTATGTTTAACTTTCGCTTCATGCCTCCTGATAAATTTTTCACTTTTTCCTTCCATCTTCCTTCGAGCTGTACAGCTGAGCAAAGAGACTGAAGCTGTTCATTCGACAGAGAGCGTGAAGTCATTTTGCTCCACATTTTCATGTTTTCTTTTACACTAAGCTCTTCCCACAGCGCTATGTCCTGTGGAACGTAGCCAATGACTTCTCGAATTGCTTTTTGATTTTTCTTAAGCGATAAGCCTCCAATCGTGACATTCCCGCTTGAAGGAGCCGTAATGGTAGACAAAATAGACAGAAGCGTCGACTTACCAGCGCCGTTTGGTCCTAAAAGACCGATGACTTCTCCACTTTCTACGGTCAGGGTAACATTTGCTAACGACCGTTTTTTTCCGTATGTTTTGCTAACATTGTTAATTTCAATCATTTGATGCTCCTCACATTCCACACTATTTTAAACGCGCACAAACATATACATGCAATGGAAACAGCTATCTCTTTCCAAATGAACGTAAGCGGCAGTGCATGCTGATACAGAAGCAGATGCTGCGGAAGCCACTGACTTATTCTTTCAATCGTTGCAGAAAGCTCTCCTACAGGGAAAAAGCTCCCCCCTATTATACTGAGTCCTGTGACCATAACAACGCTGATCATATAATAAGATCCAACTCGCTGGCTTTCACTTGCAAGCCACGTGCTAAAAGCAACGCACACAATCACATAGATACACATATACAGCAGCGCACCGTAAGACTCTACTCCATAAAGCCATTTAAATAGAGCAAAGCTTATGAGAGCTTGAAGCACGTATAGCACAGCATAAGCGGCGCTGACGCTTCGAATATAACCGTAAAGTCCTTTTTGCATCGTTTTCATTCGTTTGAAAAGGTGCCTCCGCTCTTTAATCATCCAATCTGATGTGAGGCAGCAAAGTAAAAGCGTAAAGAATCCCCATAGCGGCACGTATCCGGTCACTTGAGCGCTCCCTTGCTTCGTATGCTTCGTTCCTTGCGCCTCGTAATAAATTGTCATCAGCGGCTTTGGCTTCCACTGGTTATCGGTATAACGATACGCTTCTTTCCATAAATCCGGTCCTGCATGAATGTTATAAACTTTATATAAAAAACGCACTTCATTTGCCGCTTTAATATTTGTCGTTAACCTTGTCACTTCACTCGCCACGACTTCTCGAACCGCTTCTGTGGCAACGGAAGAAGGCAGCGTGAGCAAATCAATGACTCCTTGATAATTCCCCGCTTCTACTTCTTGTTGAAATCCGTTAGGAAACATAAAAATGCTGTCAATTTTATTTTTGGCCAGCTGCTTTCTCGCTTGTTCTTCGTTCAGAGAAAGAAACTGAATTTCTGTTGTTTTCTGTAGTCGATTGATCACTTGTTTAGACATTTGGCTGTGATCTTGATCGACAAGAGCAACGGGTATTTTTGAATCACTTTGTACTTTTGCTAAAAACGAGCTGCTAATAATCGTTCCTATTAAAGGTAAAAAGAAAATCATGATAACAAGCATAGGGCGCTTCAGCTGCTGCTTTATTTTTTCACTGATCATTTTCTCCACCGCCTTTGCAGCGTCATCACGTAGAAAACAGCAATAACAAAACTTCCCGCTGCCGTAATGAGAATAGGCTTAAGGTAAAGAAAAGCTTCGTTTGTGTTATATCCATCAAATTCATAAAATAACAGCTCCAAGACTCTGGTGTTGAGTGACCATTTCTGAAAACCACTCGCCCAGTCCGGTAAATAGACGACCGGCACAACATGTCCACTTAAAATCGCACTCAGCAAAATAAACAGCAAACCGGCTATTTGATAAGCTTTTTGTGATAAAAAAAGAACCCGAAGCAGTAAAAACAAACATAAAAAAGCAAACAAGCTTCCGCTTACCCCTAAAAAAAGCTCTCCGTACGTACCGGTTACAGGCAGTTTTAGTCCTTTAATGAGGCTGCCAAACAAAAAGACAGAGACGGGTAGCAAAAGAATATACAGAGCCGTCAGCTGCGCTAAATAAATGTGAACAAATGATACACCTCTTGTTTTCATTCGAGCCAGCACGGGAGAAGTCTGCGTTTCACTAGCAAGCAGCCATCCGCCGTAGCTCCAAATCATAAGCAGCAAAGCAGCAAAAGACAGGACATAATATTGCTTCATATCCTGCTGAAAGAAACTCGTTTCTATTTGTTCATCAAATAAACTTCCTCGATCTAACACGTGAAGCCCAAACGTCACCAAGCTCTTCTTAAACTCTGCGTGTCTATTTTCATCGGAAACATTTTCTTTTTCTAAAAAGGCATCAACCGTATTAATACCGCTTTGAGCAGCTGATGTGTAGTCGGCTGCACTTTCCATCACATAGCGAAACAGCTGTGACTGAAGCGGCTTATTGCTATTCCCAATGACGTGTAAAGGCTGATTTTTCCCATGAGCAATATCGTGACTAAAACCTTTTGGCAGCGTCACAATGGCTGCCACTTTATTTTTCTGCAGCAGCTGTTTAGCTTTCTGTTCATTCGTGTAAAGAGGCTTCATGATCTTGCGAAGCTTACCTTCAGTCAGCTGTTCGATGACGTACTTCGTTTGTGCAGTATCATCTTTATCCACAATTGCCACGGGGAACCGATTTACTCTCTCCTCACCTTGCATGGTCTGACTAATAATGATCCCTGCTCCAAGTAAAAACAGAGCAGGGATCATTATTAGCAGTATGAGAGATTTTATATTTTTCAATAGAGCTTTACATGTAAAAAGAGTCAAAGAGAAATATATCTTCATCTGCTTTGCACCTTTTAGTAACCAGCGGTTCCCATATTCATCATGAGACCTTGAACATTTTTAGCGAAATTTTCTTGAATCGACAGCATATCTTCAGGCGTTACATCTTTTACATTTGTTGCATTAGACGCATCAAGCTCTGGAATAGCTGCTGATTTTTTTAATTGAGAAGCAGAGTCAATTTTTAACGTAACGTTTGCCGGATCTGCTTTTGGTCCTATTTTTGTACGAATATCAAACGAATAATCTGCTTTTCCTTTTGAAGCACTTATTGCTTGATTCTGCTTTACTTCCCCGTTTACTACTAGATCTTCTTGATCACCTAAGTCTAAAGAGAAAGTACGGTCAGCCGTTTGTTTCGCATCAGTTTTACCATTGATTACCGAATCCATTTTAAACGTCATATTCGTGTCTTCATCTTTTGAATCTTTTGTTAACAAATGAATAGACATGTTTTCTTTTCGTTTTTCACTTTCCGTTGTTACGTTATTTTTCATATCAAACGTAAACGCATCATCGGTAGTGCTATCCGCTAAAACTGCTTTAAACTGCTTAGCCGTTTTGTTATCTTCATACGGAATATTTTTAGTTACTACGTTAAGTTTGCCTTTATCGTTAGAAGCATTTTTTACGCCCATGTTCATATCTCGAGCTACCACAACATCATCTTGAACGTACACAGTTGATTTAACACCGCCAGGGTAAGTCGTATCTTTTGCTTCTTTCTGGAAGTCTTGAAGACTTTCTTTTACTGATTTTTTCAATTCTTTTGGATCTGCCATATCTTTTAATTCTGGATTCGTTGCTGCCGAAGATTTAAACAGCTTAGATACGTGATTTGCATAGATGGTATGAAGCTTGTCATCTTTTGCTACCTTCGCAATAAGCTTATCCATAAATTGTTTTGTTTCTTTATCAGACATGTTAAGCGTCACGCTTGTTAACTGAAGCGTTTTGCCATTTGTTTTATAATCCACATTTTTTTCTTTGGTAAAATAATCGCTGTCTAGCTCCTCATAAATGAACGTTCCATACTCTTTTGCAATGTAGGTCTTTTCTTTTTCCGTTAACTTTAAGTCTTCTAAACTCACGTTGCTTGTGTTAATATCAAGCGTTTCAGGACCTGAATAAGAAGGATCGAACTTACGCGCTACCTGTCCATATTCGTCTAAGTTTAAATAGAAATATTCATTTGCTAGAATCGGGGCTTTAAAGCCTATTCTTTCTTTCGTTTGAAACCCTTCTAGGTCAAGCGCTTTTGAACCGCCGATATTAAGAGCCAGTGAACCGTATCCTTCACTTTTTTTCGGATCTTGTTCCGCTTTAATTTTAATTTCAGCTTTACTGATAAGATCTTGAATCATTTTAAAGCTTGGATCATAGGAAAGTGAATCCATGTTAAAACCGCCTTTGATAGTAGCATTTGTAGTAGAAGGCTGCTTCATCGCTTTTTCCTGATAAGCCATCGTTTCACTGTACTTTGTTTCTAATTCATCAGCTGCTTTTTGATACGTATTTACTTCAGAAATTAAGTATAATTGCTTAGGAGATTTTTTAAATACCGTAGCAAATGTAATTGCTCCTCCAATAATCACAATTAAAGCTGCTAAAATGATAATCCATTTAGCCGGTGCTTTTTTGGGAGCGGGCGCTGTTTCTAGCGAAGCCGCTGTTTCGTCTGTTGTTCTGTTTTGATCTTTCTCACTCATCTACACCAGAACCTCCTATGTATTTTGTTAGTCACTTTGTACATGATAAGGAATGGTTTCCATAAATTCTACTACTTCGACAAAATAAGACAATAATTAGTCCGATAAACCGATGTCTTTCGGTGCAATATCGTGTGCAAAGTACTCTACTTAAGTACCCAATATATTGAAAATAAAACCAATTATTCAAAACTATCTCAATAACTACTAAAATGGGCAAATGACTTAACTTCTTATTTTATTACAATATATTCCTATTTTTTAAGCATTTACACCTAAGAATTACGAATCGGCACTTTTCTATAGTCGATCTCTTTTTCCTTTAATCATATACAGGTGATATCTATGTACGCCTTTATGAAAAGATGATAAAAAAGCAGCGTTTTGTTCTGGTTCGAAAGGGAAATAATATAAGAAAGCTTTTTTCTTGCCGGTGATGTAAAAATCGAGTAAAGTATTGCTAAATACATTTTACACAATTTAATTTGAGGATAGAAAAAGGAGGATATCATTATGAATATACGCGTCACTCCTTCTGCAAAAGAAGCGTTGCGGAACGTAGAACAAAATCAAATGATTCAGCTTTCTTTTGATCGAGGAAGCTGCGATATTGTTAATACAATTTATGAAATGAAGATCATCTCAAAGCGCAGCCTTCAACCCTATGAAAAAGTTGTAACGGTTGAAGACTTAGAATTTATTGTTGATGACGACATGGAAGAAGTGTACGACAATGAGCTGGTAATTGATCACGCAGCAGGTGCTTTTATCTTCAAAAATCACAACCAAATTTTTAATAACCGCGTAGGATTGCGCTATATCAATTCATAGAAAAAAAGCAGTGAACTAACTCCCTGCTTTTTTTCTTGCATATGTTAGGAAACTCGCTTTTATCGATTGACCTTTAAGCGCTCTTGGATAAATAACAACACGTTCACAAGGCTGTTTTCTTCATATACATTCACTTGCTGACGCTTAAATTCTCCTTGTTCATGGTAGTAAATAATATCTCCCGTCCCTTTGTCTTCATTCATATGTAAATGAAAACTAAGCGGCGTTGCCAAAATAGATCCGTCTTCATCTCGCTGAAGAATTTGACAAAGCGTTTGATTCCCTTGTTTTTCAGATAAAAAGTCATAGCCAAATTGACGTGCTAACTTTTCCACTTGTGCAGCAATAAGAGCTGTAATCTGTTGATTGTCTTTCATAAGCAGTATTTCTCCTTACTTCATCTCATTAGGGTTTTCTTCTTAGTATACTATACCTTAAACTTCTGGAGCTAACGACTTAACCTGTACAAATCATGACCACATGTCCATCCGGGTCTTTTATGGTAAAAACGAAAAATCTTCAAAAGAAATAATCGGAGAATCAATCGTATAGTGCAGCCCTTTAACAAATTCATACGCTTCTTTAATATCTTCAGTATGAAAATTAAAAATTGGATGGAGACTAACCGCTATTTGTTTTTCTTTTCCTTTGGGACCTGCGTCTAGCGTTAATCCTGTTTCTCCATCAATTTTAAGATTATAAACTGGGTTCTTAACTTCGCTCATCTTGTATTCTTGATTCAATAACTCGCTATACCATTTTACCGAAGTTTTTAAATGAGCTACGTGAATAAATACCGTATTCATTTTATTGAAAACGGGACTCGGCATTTTTAATCCTCCTTTTTGTTTTCGGTTCATTCTATACCATTATCCACGCATCACTTTATACCTGCCATTACCTTAACTTTTGCTCATATATACAAAAAAGCTTGCGAATACTATTCACAAGCTTTTTCTTCATAAAAAATATGTATGCTGTACAACTACAATCACAACCGCAATTAAAATCGAAGGCAGTAAATTCGCAACTTTAATTTTAATAATTTCTAATAAATTAATCCCAATTGCTAAAATTAATACGCCGCCTACTCCCGTGACTTCGGCAATGATACTATTCATTAAATCTTGCGGCACAATCGCATTAATTTGCGTGGCAAATAACGCAATGATGCCTTCGTATAGAAACACGGGCACAGCTGAGAAAATGACGCCTATTCCAAGCGTAGTCGTTAATAATAATGAGATAAACCCATCCATCACCGCTTTTGTAAACAATACGCTGTGATCGCCGCGTATTCCGCTGTCTAATGCCCCGACAATCGCCATCGCTCCAATAACAAAAATTAACGTCCCTGTTACAAAGCCCTGTGAAATACTGAATGTTTGCTTGTCATTTTGCTGTGATTGAAATTTCCGTTCAATTATATTGCCTAAAAGGTTTAGCTTTTCATCTAAATCAATGAACTCACCAATAACCGCTCCAATGGCTAAGCTCAAAATTACAATTAAAAACTGATGACTTTTAAAACCCATTTGCAAACCGAGCGTGATAACGGATAACCCCATCACTTGCATTACCGTCACGCTTACTTTTTCAGGAATGCGGTGAGCAAGCTTGCCCGTTAATGTTCCTACAACAATCGCTAGTCCGTTTACTAATGCTCCTATAATAAACATGCTGTCACCTTTACTTTGAATAATGCCGTTACTGTTTTCATTTGTTCTACTCCCTCTCTGCTCTGCACTAGCTGTATCAAACACACTAAATTTTAACATATTTTTTTTGCAATTATGAAGAAAATAAAAAGATCCGAACGATGAATCATTCGGATCTTTAACTAAAACACGTTTGTTCCAGCCATCTTATTAAAATGTAATAACGTCTTTTGTGCCTTGCTTTTGATAACCTGTTTTTAACAGCTTTACTTCTTTATCCGCTGGCAAGTTGGTAAATACAACTGGTGTCACAATAGACGGTGCATGCTTTTTAACATAGTCTACATTCACTTGTAAAAGCGGCGTCCCTTGTTGAACGCTGTCGCCTTCTTGAACAAGCGCTTCAAATCCTTCGCCTTTTAAATTCACGGTATCTAATCCAACGTGAATGAGGATTTCAATTCCTTCTGCTGTTTTTAAGCCAATCGCATGTTTTGTTGGGAATACGGTCATGACTTCACCGTTAATCGGTGATACGAGCGTTCCTTCAGTCGGTTCAATCGCAAAGCCGTCACCCATCATTTTTTGTGAAAACACTTGATCTTCTACTTCACTAAGCGGCTTTACAACGCCTTCAAACGGTAACACAAACTCTGTGTGTGTGTGTGCTTGAACAGCCTGTTGTTCAACAGGTGCAGCGGTTGACGCTGTGCCGTATTTAACTAATTGATTCATTGCGTCCGCAACAAATTCTACTTCTGTTCCGACAATGACTTGAACATTTGTTTTGCTGAGCTTCATGATTCCTCTCGCTCCGTGACGCTTTAAGGCAGCTTCGTTAATGTTGCCGGCATCAGCTACTTGTAAACGAAGACGAGTCGCACAGTTATCAATTACGGTCAAGTTTTCTTTTCCGCCTAAATCTTCAATAAAATAAGACGCCATATCCACATATTTATCGCCTGTTGCCACAACCGTTTCGTTTGATGTGTCTACTTCTTCATCGTCTTCACGCCCCGGTGTTTTTAAATTTAATGCTTTGATCAGCGTGTAGAAAATGACAAAGTAAATGACTGCATACACAATTCCAATTCCTGCTAACAGCAGCGGTTTTTGTGAAATTCCGTAGTTTAAGAAGAAATCAATGGCCCCTGCTGAAAATCCAAATCCAGCGTGAATACCAAGAGCAACGGCTAAAGCCATCGATATTCCCGTTAAAACGGCATGAATAACATATAATAACGGTGCTACGAACATAAATAGAAATTCAATTGGTTCCGTAATTCCCGTTAAAAAAGAAGTAACAGCAAGTCCAATTAACATACCGCTGACTTGTTTGCGTTTTTCTTTTTTAGCTGCTGCGATCATCGCAAGCGCTGCTGCCGGTAAACCAAACATCATAACCGGGAAGAATCCAGACATAAATGTTCCTGCCGTTGGATCGCCTTTAAAGAAGCGATTCAAATCTCCCGTTACGCCGTGATAATCTCCGAATACAAACCATACTAAGCTGTTTAACACGTGATGCAGCCCAATTGGAATCAATAGACGGTTTAAAAATCCGTATATACCTGCACCAAGCGCCCCTGCTCCTGTAATCCACGTTCCTAAGTTGTTAATTTGATCTTGAATCGGCGGCCAGATAACCCCGAAGATTCCTGCAAGCGCGAGCATAACGACTGAGGTAATAATCGGTACAAACCGCTTTCCTGCAAAGAAGCCGAGCCACTCTGGCAGCTTAATGGCTGAGAAACGATTGTATAGTAAACCAGCCGTTACCCCCGAGACAATCCCGCCGAGTACACCCATGTTAATATCTTTATCAATAGCTACAGTTCCTTTTGTTAACACAAAATAACCGACCACTCCGGCAAGTGCTGCTGCGCCGCTTCCATCTTTTGAAAGCCCTACAGCAATACCGAGTGCAAACAGTAGTGCTAAATTCGCAAAAATTGCATCTCCGGCTTGTGCCATAAATGGAATATCCAATAAGTCCTTTTGACCCAAACGAAGAAGCAATGCCGCAGCAGGTAATACTGCGATTGGCAGCATAAGCGATTTACCAATACGTTGTAAAAAATTCAGCATGTTTCTATCCCCTTTGTATAACGTATTTAACCCGATGTTACGAGCAAGGATTTTCGTAACAATATTTATCGGATGACAAGTTACCGCATTCATCCCAGCCCATGATTACATCATCAGCTGAAATAACGGCGGTTTTACTGCATGGACTCATACTAGCACATAAAATATATAGTTGTCTATACCAATTTTCTTTTTAAAAACCTCTCTATATCAATGTTAAAAGCCCTTACAAAACTTTCTAGTTCCCAAAAAATAATCAACTGGTCTAGACAACTATTCCAAAAAGCGTTACACTTAAATCAATACAACGAGCAAAGGAGTGTATGTATGGATACACATTCATCCATCATTATTTATAATGTAACCGTTTATAGTGAAAATCAGACATTAAAAAACGGGTATATTAAACTAACGAACAAGAAAATTACTGAAATCGGAGAGATACATCAATACGTCCGTCAGCCAAAAGACCATGTAATTGAGCTTTCTCCTTCCTATAAAGTGATTCCTGGTGCCATTGATGTGCATATTCATGGCGTTAACAATGCCGATGCAATGGACGGTACAGCAGAAGCATTAAAAACAATGGCGCGCACGCTCCCAAAAGAAGGTACAACAAGCTTTTTAGCAACCACTATGACGCAGTCGAATGAAGCGGTTGAAAAAGCGCTTCGCAACGCGGGCGCTTATATTGAAGAACAAACAGATGCGGATGCTGAAGTAGTAGGTATTCACTTAGAAGGTCCGTTTATTTCACCAAAACGTGCGGGTGCACAGCCCCCTACTCACATTCAAGATCCGAATGTGGCACTGTTTCAAGAATGGCAAAAAGCAGCCGGAAGACATATTAAACTTGTTACATTAGCTCCGGAGCAGCCAAACGGCTTAGCGCTTACTTCTTATTTAAAAGAAACAAACGTCGTCGCTTCTATTGGCCATTCTGACAGCACATACGATCAAGTTGGTGAAGCCATCGAAGCAGGAGCTTCTCATATTACGCATTTATATAACGGCATGCGCGGTCTTCACCATAGAGAGCCGGGCGTATTAGGCGCCGCGTATTTGAGAGATGAATTATTTGTAGAGCTCATTACAGACGGCATCCACTGCCGACCTGAAATGGTCAAGCTTGCGTACGATCAAATTACAAGTGAACGCATGATTCTTATCACGGATTCTCTTCGTGCCAAATGGCTAAAAAACGGTACGTATGATTTAGGCGGACAGCCTGTTCACGTAAATGACACGACTGCTACCCTTGCAGACGGAACGTTAGCAGGAAGTATCTTAAAGATGAACGATGCGATTAAAAACACGATGAGCTTTACGAACTGCTCATTAGAAGACATCGTAAAAATGACTGCTGAAAACCCAGCAAAACAGCTTAATCTGTTCGATACAAAAGGAAGCCTTAAGGTTGGAAAAGATGCGGATATCGTGGTGTTAAATGAAAATTTAGATGTTGAAATGACATTTTGCCGAGGCACATTGAGCTTTCAAAAGGAGGACTAACAATGAATATCATCCAAGTGAAAAACTACAGTGAAATGAGTGCAAAAGCAGCTGATATGCTGATTAGCAAACTTCATGAAAAGCCAAATATGAATCTGGGACTTGCAACGGGAGGCACGCCGAAAGGATTATATGATCGTTTAATTCAAGATCATAAAGAGCACGGCACGTCTTACAAACACGTTACTTCCTTTAACTTAGATGAATATGTCGGAATGAAGCCGCAAGATCCAAACAGCTATCACTATTATATGGCAGATGCGTTATTTAATCACATTGATATTGACGTAAGCAGCACGCACGTTCCTAACGGCCTAGCTGATAAGCCTCAAGAAGAATGCCGCCGCTACGATGAAATGATTCAAAATCACGGAGGCATTGACCTTCAGATTCTTGGAATCGGCCAAAATGGACATATTGGCTTTAACGAACCTGGTACGTCATTCAACTCTCCTACTCATATTGTGACGTTAGAAGAGTCAACGCGAAAAGCCAATGCGCGCTACTTTAATTCTCTTGACGAAGTGCCTACTCAGGCTATTACAATGGGAATTGAATCGATTATGAAAAGTAAAGAAATTTTACTTCTTATCTCGGGGGAAGCCAAAGCAGAAGCGATGTATCAGCTGCTTAACGGAGAAATCACAGAGAACTTCCCTGCTTCTATTTTAAAGAAGCATCACTGTGTTACAATTATTGCGGACCAAGAAGCTTTAGCTAAAGTGAACCTTTGAAAGAATAGTCAAGCAGCCTGCCCCGGCTATAATCAATCCGTCTTTATGAAAGAAAGGTGTCTCGCTATTAGTTAGAGCATATATAGATAACATACCTCCTCGTCTTTTTTAGATGAGGAGGTTTACATAAAGGAGAGAACTTAAGTGATTGATAAAAGCTCACCTCTTCCGATTTATTATCAAATTGAAGAACAGTTGAAAAAACAAATTGAAAACGGAGAGTTAAAACCAAATGATTCGCTTCCTTCTGAACGAGAGTTTGCAGAACGATTTGAAATCAGCAGAATGACCGTTCGCCAAGCGATTAACAATTTAGTAAACGACGGTTATCTGTATCGTCAAAAAGGCCGCGGCACCTTTGTATCTGAAAAAAAACTGGAGCAGCAGCTCGTTGGATTAACGAGTTTTACAGAAGATATGAAAGCGCGCGGAATGGTGCCAAGCAGTAAGCTGCTGAGCTTTGAAATTATTGCAGCTTCAGAAAAAATTGCCGAGCAGCTGCACATTTCTCTTCATGCACCTGTTTATGAAATCAAGCGTATTCGTTTAGCTGACGACGTGCCAATGGCGCTCGAAAGCGTATATGTATCCGCTAACTTAGTCAAAGGCTTAACAGAATCCATTGTTAATGACTCTCTCTATCGCTATATTGAAGAAGAGCTCGGACTAAAAATTGGCGAAGCCAATCAAACGTTAGAATCCATTTTAGCTTCTGAAACCGAAGTGAAACATCTTGGAATCAGCTCATATTCACCCGTTCTATTAATTCAAAGAAATACGTATTTGCAAGACGGCACGCCGCTTGAAGTGGTAAAGTCTTCGTACCGAGCAGACCGCTATAAGTTTACGATTAACATGACACGATCTTAACTAAGGAGTTTTTTTATGTCTAGTTTATATCTACAGGAACTAACAAAACTGCTTGCTAAAGTAGAGATGCATGAACAGCAGGCAATGGAATCCGCAGCGGAGAAAATCTCACAGCAACTAGCTTCTCATCACCTCATTCATTTATTTGGGTGCGGTCATTCTCATATTTTAACGGAAGAAGTGTTTTACCGTTCCGGAGGGCTTGCGCCGATTCATCCTATTTTTGTAGAAGAACTGATGCTTCATAAAGGAGCTTCGCGCTCTTCACAGCTAGAGCGTAAAAACGACTATGCCTCCACTTTTATGGAAAAAGAAGATATCGTACCAGGCGATATCATGATTGTGATTTCTACGTCGGGCGTAAATCCCGTTCCGATTGATGTGGCCTTAATTGCAAAAGAAAAAGGCGCTTTTGTTATCGGGCTTACCTCTCCTTCTTATGCCACGAGCCGGGCTTCGCGGCATAAAAGCGGAAAATACCTTCATGATGTCGTAGATCTTGTTATGAATAATCACATTCCAAAAGGAGACGTTCTTCTTCATCAGCAAGATATTTCTTTCGCTTCTGGTTCTACTGTAATTGGAGGCGCTATCTTAAATGATGTCCTATCTAAAGCCATCCAAAAACTGCTCAGCCGCGGCATCACGCCTCCTGTCTTTTTAAGCGGAAACATGGAAGGTTCAGATGAACATAACCAGCGGTTGATTGATGCTTACAAAGGAAGAATTACTGCCCTATAACAGCCCCTGCGGCTGTTTTTTTGCACAAAAAAAAGATGCTTGAAAGCATCTCATCAAAGTCGGACTGTACGATTTGGACTAGATCTCCTCTTTATCAGTAGAAGTCTTGTTCACAGCACCATAACCTACTTATCCGACATAATTACTATGTTTAACACAATTATACTCTTTTATACTTTAAGTGTCAAACAATAATTGTCCGTACTGCTACTCCACTTCGTGTCATTCTCACTACCTACTAAAATGGCAATATACTAGTACCTTATATTTACTATACTAGCAAATAAGTTTATACTTATACATAATTAGGTATATATACATATTTTTTTATGAAGTGAGGAGCTAACGTTTTATGAAGAAGATCCTATTTTGGACATTTATAGCAGCCTGCTGTACGGTAATTATTGCATTAGGTGTTGGGTTGATTAGTGCTTTCCATACTAAATCTGCCCTTCCAGCAGCTAAAGAAAGTAAGGGAAAAGACCAACAATTAGAAGAGCAAGTTTCTTACATAGGAGGAACGCCTGAGCCCGAAGTTGAACTGAATCAATCTACAAGTGAAGAAACAGTCATTGAAACGATGCATAAAATGACTCATCAAAAAGTATATTCTCCTGATAAATGGGGCGCAGTTGAAATGACTTCGGCTAATATTCAAAAAGTTAAACATGTATTAGAGATAAATGAATTTGAACATAAAGCTCAGCTTCTTCAAATTTTAAATAGATGGGAGAATAATGATTTTAGTAAGGTAGTAGAAGATCATAATTATTTTTGGACCCTTCAAGGAGGCAACATTGGAGAAGCAACCGGCAGACTCAGCGAATCGGATGAAAAAACATTTATTAAAAACAATTTCCGTTAGTTTCTTGCAGTAAGCTAGATGCAAAAAAACGGCTGAGAAAAAAGTATTTTTGTTGCAGGATGAACGCAAATTTAATCTGTTTAGTTGCTTCTAGCAGTTGATTAGAGAGCAAGACGAAGACTCCTGCGGGAAAAGCGGAACAGGTGAGACCCCGCAGGAGCGTAAGCGACGAGGAGGCTCAGCGGCCGCCCGCGGAAAGCGAAGTCTTGCACGGAAATCAACTGCGGTGTCACAAGCGGTTCAGCTCATGTATCCCATTTGTTCGTCTTTAGATTGATTTAATTTCGTTGTGTCTCAACCTCTTCTCTTTCTATCGTACTCATTATTTTATGTTCATAACCATTAACAGCGAATTACAAATGGAGCTTTAATCCTTCATGAGAAGCTGTGAATCCAAGCTTTTGATAGAAACGCAAAGCCTCCGATCGTTCCTTGTCCGTTGTTAATTGTACTAACTGACAATTACGTTCTTTGGCTCGTTCAATCGCCCATGTAATCAGCTGATAGCCAACCCCTTTTCCGCGCTGTGATGAAGCGGTTCGAACTCCTTCAATCGTGGCTCTCCACCCGCCTTGTCGTGCAATATGAGGTGTAAAGGTTAGTTGTTGAACACCTATTACTTTACTATCTTTACATGCGACAATCAGTTCATTGTTTGGATCCGCATCAATTGCCTGAAATGCTCGGACATAACAGTCTGGAAGCGGTAATTCGTAGCGTTCTCGTTTGCTTCCGAGCATATCATCAGCGAGCATTCCAACAATTTGATCTAAATCTTCCCGCACTGCTTCTCTAAAGGTTATTTCTCCCATTTCACACAGCACCTTTCCCGTGTCTATTTATGATGTTAAAAAGAACACTGACGAACAAGCTCAGAACCGACGCCAAAAACAAAGCAGCCGCTAAAGCACCAAGACTCATTCCTTCAAAGCCACCAACTCCAAATATGCTATATAGAAATAGAAATATACTTATTAGCATGCTGCTAAGTGAAATTCCGTACTGGACGGGCGAGTTCTTTCTATAGAAGAAATACGACGCACCAGCAAGCAGCACAAAGAAAGCACCCATTAATCCAAATAAAGAAATCATTTACACCCTCCTCCCTCTTCAAAAAAAGGAATTTATATCCATTATATACTATCATTTTTATTTATTCTATCTATATTAATAGCCCTGCAGCCACAACTAAATAGACATGACCAAAACGGCCATGTCTATTTTTCTACTATATTAAAAAGAAAGTTCTTTGAACCAAAAAGAATAAGGGGCTAAGCAAGCTTCATCAATTTCATTTATACGTTTTTTGCATCGCTGCAGCACCTCAGCAGGAATGTGTCTCTCTAAGTATGCAGATTCTCCGTTAGCTTGAATCGTTTCTTCTACTAGCTCTTCAAACACATCTAAGCATGCTAAAAACTGCGGAAAAGTTGTATTCACGAAACGCTCGCAGTCATCGTTGGACGTATCGAGCAGCACAACCGAACCGTTTTTTTGATGAAGACAAATTGGATCTCCAGCGCCTGTTGTTCCTAAAAACCAGTAGTGCTGGTAGCGAGATGATAACTCAAATGTTTCGCATAATGTTGTTAGCTTCCCTTTGGATGAAACGAACTCTAGAAATGGTGAAGCTTCTTTGGGCAATCCTTTTTCTGTTAGCAACTTCTTTGTCTCTTTATCAATATCAAGGGGTGCAAGCTGTTCGGCATCAAACTTCATTCGTTTTTCCTGTCGTTGCATCACATTTGACAACTTCTTTCACTCCTTTTCACCATTTGCTCTTTCTTTGCTTTTGTTTATTATAAAAGAAATCCAGCTCGTATTATATGCTACAAATGAACTTAATTAGACTGAAAATTTTTCCAATCTTTATTTATATAGCCCGATTTCCTCTTTATAAACACAGGTAAAAAGAAACCGATCAGATTTTCTCCAGTTAATTCTGCTTCGAAAAATAATTCTCATTCCCTTCTTCCCTTTTCAGCGTACTCTCGCCTCTTATAAACAGGCTCAATCTTTATTATTCCAATTTTTTCTACTTTTTGCAACTAGGACTTATCTCACCATTTCTTATGCGAGATTAATAACTTGACAAAATACTAAAATAAGAAACAGTAATTATTTACAATTTTTTAAACTTTATGGTTTAATAGGTATGTAATTCCTGTTTTTTACTATATTTTTTTGGAGGTTTAACATGAAAAAAGGGTCAATTTATCGTTTTATTGCTTTTGCTTTAATGTTTACCTTGTGTTTTAGCCAATTAGGCTTACTGAAAACACAAGCGGCAGGCAATCCACCTGCTAATGAAAAAACATTAAGCATTGGTAAAGCAGCAAAAGGAACATTTACAGAACCAGAACAAACACATTGGTACAAAATTAATCCTTCTAAGCAAGAGGTAGCAAAATTTTCACACTACCGAATTAAGCTTCAAAGTGATGATGAAGTAAACATCACGGTTTACTCTAGTCTTGAAAATGCCAAAAACAACGTGGCATTTGACCGTTATATGGGATACTCCTACAAAGATGAGCCTGCTCAGCTTGATTTTCCAATCGCTTGGACTGGCCCTTATTATGTGAAAGTTGAGTATTACGGAGATGGAGATCTTATTGTTGAAGATGATACCGAAGAAGGTGGACAAACTCCTTCTGAACCTCAGCCGGAATTAAAAACAGAAGTTCCTTACACAATCAGCTATGAAGGCGCTTCACTTCCTCCTTCTCAAATGATGGAAGAAGAATGCCCGGCTGAATTAAGTACAAGCCAAAAAGAAAACGGAAAAGGTATTTTAAAAGATTTGCGTACGATTCGCGACGCTGTGCTTTCAAAAACAGCAAGCGGAAAAGACCTTTCTTCTCTTTACTACAAAGCCGCTCCGTTTATCAGCTCTAAAATGATTATCGATAAATCGATGCGCGAACAAGTATACAAAGATTTAGTTCAGCTAAAGGGTCTATTTACAGATGTGGCGAAAAACGGCGCATCAAGCACATATATGATTACAAGTGCTGATCAAAAAGCGATCAATGATTTATACAGCATCGCTTATAAATCCGTTCCGGCTGCTTTAAAGAAAGACTTAGAAAAAGTAGCAGCACAGACAAAATTAAAAGACGTAACGGACTTAAACGTATCGTCTGTATTAGTAAGAGCTAAGTTAGTCAGCGCAAACAGCGTTTCAACAAAAGCTGAAACTCGCTATATTGTTAAATTAAAAGATGGTGCAAATGCTAAATCATTCAAAACAAAAGCACAGTCAAAATCAGCAAGCATTGAATCTATTAATCCATTAAAACAATCAGCTGCTTCTTTTGATAATATGTTTGTTATTCAATTAGATGACAGCAATGCAAAAAGTTTCAGCACGTCATCTGCTCAAGGTAAAATGACGGCAAAACAAATTCAGGCACTTCCTGAAACTGAATTTATCGAGCCGGTTCAAGAGTACCACGCTCTTTCAATGGATTCACAATATCCGTATCAATGGTCATTAAACAATACGGGTAAAAATGACGGTACGCAACATGCCGATATTCAATACGAATCGCTTGAAAAATTACTAAACGGTCAAAAATTAAAAGATACGGTTATTGCCGTTGCGGATACGGGCGTCGATTCATCACTAGCTGATTTAAAAGGCGTGGTGGATACAAAAACAGGCTATAACTACGTGGATCGTTCGTCAAATGCAACAGACGACAACGGACACGGAACTCACGTAGCAGGTATTATCGCAGCCTCTGCAAACAATAACTATTCAATGGCCGGCATTAATTCTCATGCAAAAATTTTACCGGTTAAAATTCTAGATGCATCTGGAAGCGGAGATACAGAACAAATTGCGTACGGTATTAAATACGCGGTTGATCACGGTGCAAAAGTCATTAACTTAAGCCTTGGCGGATCTTACAGCCGCGTGCTTGAATATTCGTTAAAATACGCATACGATCATAATGTAACGGTTGTAGCTGCAAGTGGAAACGACGGTATGGAAGAACTCTCTTACCCTGCTTCATCTGCCTATGCGATTTCAGTAGGCGCATCAAACCGTTTAGATATCGTATCTGACTACTCAAACTACGGAAAAGGATTAGATATTACAGCTCCTGGCTCTGATATTCCAAGTCTTGTTCCAGACGGAAACGTCACTTATTTAAGCGGAACATCAATGGCAACACCTCACGTGGCAGCCGTTGCGGGATTATTGCTATCACAAAACCCAGGCTTAAAGCCAAAAGACGTTGAAAAACGTCTAACGGATACAGCTAAAGATATTAAATTTGATGAAAAAGATGCTCCTGTATACGATGATGAAGAAAGTCCAGCAGAACCCCCTGCTCCAGGCTACGATTACGTATCAGGATGGGGACGTTTAAATGCGTACAGCGCAGTAAGTGCACAGCAGCTGCAAGCGCAGGTAAATACATTTGTCAGCACGCAAAAAATTGTTACAGGTAAAGCTCAAAGCGGTTCAACTGTTAAAGTAATGAACGGCTCAAAAACACTTGGCACAGTTAAAGCTGATGCAAAAAATACGTTCTCTGTGAACATTCCAGCTCAAAAAGCTGATACCGTTTTACAAGTAGTTGTCACAAACGGTAAAGCAAGTACAAGCATTCGTGCAGTTGTTCAAAAAGCACCTGCCAAACCAGCGGTAAAAGCGGTAACGAATAAAGATGAGTACGTAACAGGAACGTCTAAAGCGAATTTTACGGTAAATGTTAAAAACAGCGCTAAGAAAGTGATTGCTTCAGCAAAAGCTGATGCAAAAGGCGCGTTCAAAGTAAAAATTCCAAAACAAAAAGAAAACACAGTCTTGTACATCACGGCTACAAACAGCCAAAAACAAGAAAGTGAAGAAGTAAAAGTAACGGTGCGTGACGTTATTGCTCCAAATGCACCTAAAGTGAATCCGGTCAGCGACGCGGATACAGCTATTAAAGGAACCGCTGAAGCAAATGCATCTGTTGTAGCGAAAGTGAACAACAAAGAAATCGGCAAAGCAAAAGCCAATGCAAAAGGCCAGTACAGCATAACGATTAAAAAACAAAAAGCAGGTACAGCAATCAGCGTAACAGCAGCAGACGCAGCCAACAATACAAGTAAAGCTACGACTGTAAAAGTGAGCGATAAAACTCCCCCTGCCGCACCAAGCGTCAATGCTGTCACAACAAAAAGCACGGCTGTAACAGGTAAAGCAGAAGCAAATGCTACCGTAACGGTAACAGTAAACAAAAAAAGCATTGGCTCTGCTGCTGCTAACAGCAAAGGACAATACTCAGTAAAAATTAAAAAGCAAAAAGAAAAAACAGTCTTAAGCGTAACTGCAAAAGACAAAGCGAACAATACGAGTAAAGCAACAACAAAAACGGTGACAAAATAAAGAAAAAAGGCGCTTGGCTTATGGCCAAGTGCCTTTTTGTTATAAAAGCTGTTTGTTTTTAAAGTACTTCCACATTCCCCACGTTAACACAATTAACATAACAATAATAACAGCAGTAGCCCAGTGGGAATTTTGATATGGAATCGGTACGTTCATCCCAAAAAATCCGGTTACGAACGTCAGCGGAAGCATAATCGTTGAAATCAGCGTTAAGACGTTCAGCTTTTCAGATGAAGTTGCATTGGTAATAGAATAGTACGTATCAAGTGCACTGTTTACGAGGTCTCTAAATGTTTCAGCAGAGTCTACAATACGCTCTAAGTGGTCAAGCAAGTCAATGTAGAAAGGAACATTTTCCTCACGTATATCGAATTTCCACTTTCCATTAACCGTTAAGAAAATTCGGCGCTGAGGCAGAATAACGCGACGGATTAAGATAATCGTTCTTTTTAAAGCCAAGAACTCTTCCGTCACTCCGCGGACTTCTTTGTTGTAGATTTCATCTTCTAACTCATCAATACGCATGTCAATTCGGTCTAAAATCGGAAAGTATTCGTCCGTGATGCCATCAATCAAAGCATACAGTAAAAAGTCGGCGCCGCGGTTCATAAACTTTGGATAGCGTGAGCACACAGCATCCATTTTGCGAAGCCAGCCCATTTTATGTTTATGAATCGTCACTACGTAATTGGATCCGACAAAGGCATTTAACTCAAGCGTCGTAATCTCGTCATCACTTTCTTCGTTATAGCGAAGCGCGTGAAAAACGAAAAATTTATAGTCTTCGTAATCATCCATTTTAGCGCGAGGACTGTCGTGTAAGCAGTCTTCAATCGCCAATGGGTGAAAATCGAATAATTTAGCAATTTGAGCAAGCTCTTGTCCGTGGACATCATACAAATCAATCCACAGCAAATTATCAGGATTGCGCAATTTCTCATGCACGTCTCCTAAATCAAGATTCGTTACCATTTCTTTTGTTTCATCATCATATAAGTATGTTTTAATCATTGATTTTTCACCTCACATCATTGAGGCATTAAGGAGTATTTTCCTTCGCTGAAATGAGAGGAACATATACACCTTTGTTGCCCCTATCTTGTTTTGCAGTAACCTTCATCGAAATGGGGTCATCAGTGCCCATTCATCTCACCTCCTAATTAGTTGAAGGAACGCTGACTTGTAATACAGCTACTTCACAAAGTTTAATTTTAACATACAATCCAACTCTAGCGTAGCGCTTTTTTCAAAACCTTTCCCTCACCATTTAAAGTTTCAAACAAAACTTCCGATACTATAAAAGCAGTTATAATCGGCAATCGATAACTAATAAAGCTTGAATTCCTCCCGCAAAGGTTCACCTAATCATAGACGTTCAACCCCTCAAGGGGGATCCCTACGATTAGGTCTAGAATATCTATCACGGCCGGTCTTTGGTCATGGTAGATATTCTACACCGATAAACATTATATGTGTGATGGGAAAAAACGTGTAGGAATTTTTGGACTTTCATCGAATACTTACTTAACAAACTTAGATTACGAAAAGGACTGATAATACATGCATTTTAAACGTGAAGAACCGTTTCGCTTTTTATTTGAGACTCCCATTGTTGGAACGTTTTCCATTGCTAAATACGACAACAAAGAAATCGATTCTAAGCCAGGTCCTTTGTCCGTTATCGACCTTTCACCAAAAGGAATCAAAATAATCACACCGCTTGATTTACCTATTTTCAACCATCAAATTCAGCTAAAAATTAGCTTTTATTTAAATGAAAAACCTATTCATATTACCGGGCTTTGCGTGTGGAAAGAAAAACGGCACACCGAATACCTTTATGGCATTGAAGCGTTTAACGATGTGGAAGAACAAGCAATCTTAATTACAGAGCTCAAAACCTACGCCAAGAAAAAGCAAGATAAGCAATAAAAATAGCGCTCATTTGTTTTACTCCCCTTTTAAGATGGCAATACTACGAACGACTTCGATAGAAAAAGGTGAGACGATGAGCAGCAAAGCAAAAAAAGAGTGGATTGGCGGTCTCGTACTATTTTTACTCGTCAGTTTTGTCAGCATCACATTTGCAGGCTATCATACGGTGAAAGCCGCCGTTGATCACACGTATGTACCGCTTGAGCATGGGAATAAAACACACGTCAATTTAAAAAAAGGGCAACCGTTTTCCCTGCTTTTAATTCAAGAGAACCATCAAAATACGTCATTTGTATATATGACTGTTAATAAACAGCATGAATCAATAAAGATGACCCACTTGCCAGGGTCAACTCAGCTCGGCAATGAAACACTGCGAACCATTTATCATCGAGGAAATATGAATGCTGTCGTAAAGAACGTCGAAACGTATGCAAAGCTTCCTGTTGATTATTATGTCAAAATGGATCAGCAGTCAGTCGTCGATGCTGTAAATAAATTAGGCGGCATTATCGTCACAAACAAACGTGCTTTTGAACAGAGCAACATTGTTTTTCCAAAAGGATCGATTCGCCTTAACGGAGAAGAAGCACTTGTTTTTTTAAAGGAGCGTAATGAGCAAGACATCTTTACTGCGCATGAAAGACAGCTGTCCGTCGCGAAAGCCATTTTCAGCCAAGCAGCTACGATTCCCAATGTTGCAAAGCTGCATTCTCTTGTATTTACGCTCGCTGATCACATTGAAACCAATGCAACCTTTAATGATATCAAAAGGATTCAAAAAACCTACAAACCGGCCGTTTCTCACGTAGACAAGCAGCAGTTTCCGCAAAACGAATGGAATCAAAAACAAGTCACAACGCGGCTGTATAAGCATTTAGAACGTAAGGAGCTGTTTTTATAAAAACGCCTCACGAAAAAACCATTGACCATAGGCTCAATGGTTTTTTAGGCTACTTATCTTCAGCAGGCACTACTTTTTCATTTATTTTAACCACAATTCTTTCATCCCGTTCATCTTTGAGATAGCTCTTTTGATAAAAAGAATGATCATTAGGCGGCCCAATGATAACCGTATCCGTAATCGGAACAACGGCTTCTGCTACTTCGCTTGCGCTTACTCCGTATGCTTTTTGAAACACGATCGGAGGCGTTAAGCGCAGCACGTCGGATCCTTCTGTAGACTCAAATTGATCATTGTTAAAAAAGAGATGAAGATGCGCTTCTTCCGATAAGGGCTCAATCCAATGCCACCAGCCCATCGGTATAAACACAACTTCACCTTCTTTTATTCGGTAATTGTGCATGCTGCTTGTATCAGGGTCTAAAATAGATACCTGCACTTCACCTGAAACGACGATATCTAATTCCCACGCGTTTGGGTGCCAGTGCGGTTCTCTCATATGCCCTTTCGTCATATATAAATCAACAAAAGCACCTCCGAGCATTGCAGGCAGCTGAGTTGAGGTTAGTTGATACGCTATATTTTGATCGTTTCGTTTGAACAGGACATTTTGCTTATAATTCACTGACAGATTAGGCGTTCCTGAGCTTTTTTTGATATTTGAATTATCCGGCACAAATCCAGATTTACTCATAGTGTCATACCCTCTTTTCATCAAAAAGTTATATGCACTATCCTATTAAAACTCTTAGCTAAGGGTGTTTTAATTAGGAAAAATAAAAAACGAGCGTTTCCACTCGTTTTTTATCCGACAAGACGTTCAATTTTCTTTTTCTTCCATACAAATTGATAATAGCTGTACTGCAGGATTAAGCTGACCACAAACGCCGCTGGATATCCAATCCAAATCCCTTTAATCGCAAGAGAGGTAAACTGCGATAACACGTAGGCTACAGGTACTTCTACACACCAAATAGCCATAATGCTAAATACCGTAGGCCAAAGCACCGTACCGCTTGCTCGCATCGTAGCGGTAATAATTTGCGCATGACCGAAAATCAAATAGCTCCAAAGTGTTATTACTAACAGCTCTTCGGCAATATGGAGCGTATGCTGACTTGTTAAAAACAGAGCTAAAATTTGATTGGAAAAGAGATAAATAAGTAAAATCAATACGCTGCCAATAACGTAATTCAGCATAATTCCAGAGCGGATAACTTCTTTTAAACGCTCAAATTTATTGGCGCCAATCGACTGCGCCGCAAAAATAGAAACCGCAATTCCTAAGCTGATTGCCGGCATTTGTACATAGCTTGCCACTTGGTTCACCGCTCCGTACGCTGCTGTAGCGTCTGAGCCAAATCCATTTACAAACGTAATAACCGCAATTTCAGAAAGAGAAACTAAAATCATATTGATACTCGCTGGAATCCCTAAACGCATAAGCAGCTTTAAAAGCGTTCCGTCCATTTTTAATGAAATAGATGAGTCAAACTTTAACGGATGATTTTTCTTGCGTAAATAGATAATCATAATAATGAACGTTAATACAGTTGAAAACACCGTTGCATACGCAGCGCCGTACACTCCAAGCTTTGGCACTCCGATCCATCCAAAAATTAAAATCGGCAGGAAACTGATGTTTAAGACCGTACTCACAACTAAAAAATAAAAAGGCGTTTTAGAGTCTCCGGTTCCGCGCATAAACGTCGTATAAACAAAGTATAAAAACAAAACAGGAATTGCCACAAACAAAATGCGCGCATAGTGAACCGTTACGTCAATAATATTAGCCGGCGTTCCCATAATCCGAAGAATATCCGGAGCAAATATGCTTCCCAAAACGGCAAGCACAATTCCGACTAAAAAGGTAAACGTGAGCGTGGTACCGATAATTTCTTTGACTCGTTTTTCGTTTTGTGCCCCGTACGCTTGCCCGATTAAAATGGAACTTCCTGAACCAATTCCAATCGAAAACGACACGAGCAGAAAAAACAGAGGAAAAAAAGCGGAAATAGCGGCTAACGCATCAACTCCAAGCGCTCTTCCGACAATAATACTTCCCGCCAGCTGCCCAACTGACTGCATGGCGTTACTTAACATGAGCGGAATCAAAAACACAAGCATCAGCTTACTGACGGATTTTTCTGATTCCACTGCTTCACTTTTAACATCTTGATTCTTCACACCTATTTCTCCTTTGTATCAGCTTTCGGCGAATGATAGCCTTTTTCGCCGTAAGGCTGCAGCTTCTCTAACCATTTCGCTTCCAGTTTCAGCAAATCCTTTTTTGAAAGTGCTTTTTCTTCTTCTCTTTTAATCGTTTCCAGCATCTCAATTGAAAAAGCATCCGCTCCGTACGTATTCCACTCGTTTTGAAGCTCTTTATTTTGATGAGTGTTCGTCTTTAACGTGAACTTTACGCCGTTTAACGTTTTGATGTTAGGCGTAGAGCCAATGTAAATCTTATCGTTTTGAAGGTTTTTTATTTGATACACGCCGCCTTCTGTTTTTACTTCTTTCGCTAGCTGCTTCATTTGCTTTTTATAGTCTTTTGAGTCCATATTCATCCCTGTCTCTCCTTTTCTCCAGTAGCTGCTTCCGTCTGCGCTGCGCTCTAAGAAACCGTACTCAATTAAATAGCGACGCAGCACGGCGTAGTCATCATAAAAAGGTGTTAACATATCGTTCACTTCTTTTTCGGTATACGTGCTACCAAAATCAAAATGTCCGCTTAATTCTTCAAGAACAACAAGACGGTGTTTTTCTTGCAAGTGAAAGGTGCGAAGAGGTCCGTTCAAGCCTTGCGGAAAATTCTTCGCTAAAATTTTTTCACGCTCTTCATCACTGACGCTGTAGCGCTGACTTCTTCTAGGCGCCGTATTTGTTACGGGTGCCGTCTTCTCTTCTTGCCCGTCGTTTAACAGTTCCATCAGCGTTAAAAACACTTTTGCCTGACGCTCTTTTTTCTTTAACGTAAAGCGGTGATTTCGAATGGTCGATGAACTGCCAATTCCCATTTCTTTTTGAATATCGCTGTCGCTTTTTCCTTCCTTAAAAAACTTCACTAAATTTTTTTGATGATCAGACAGACCCGTTACCTCTTTATCTAGCCCTATTAAATGATGGAATACAGACCCGTGCTGCTGTTCCACATGAAGCTTCATATAGCGTTTTGCTTCATAAAAAACACCTTCCACCGGATAAATAATGCCTTTTTCAATGCTTTCACCGCACAGTAAGCAGTGGTAGTAATCTCCGCTTTCCCCGTACCCTTTCTTCATATCTTCAAAAGATGATTCCCAAAACAAATCGTTTACCATATAAATAGACACCTTTCTTATTTGTTTATTAATTTATAAACAAATATATTATATGTTTATTATTATGTCAAACTTATGTTTATGATACACAAAAAAAGGTTGAATTATAACGAAATGAACCCAACCTAAATACGAACAAATGGGATACATGAGCTCACACAGATCGCTTGACACCGCAGTTGATTTCCGTGCAAGGCTTCGCTTTCCGCGGGCGGCCGGTGAGCCTCCTCGTCGCTTGCGCTCCTGCGGGGTCTCACCCCTTCCGCTTTTCCCGCAGGAGTCTTCGCCTTGCCCTCCAATCAACTGCTAGAAAGACCTACATACATGAAACCTACGTTAACCATAACAAAAAAAACGAACCACGAATCAAACACGTTGATCAATGGTTCGTTTTTCACTTAGGCTAAAATAATTTCGTTCCGGTCTCTTTATTCCATTCACTTAAATAAGGAAAATCCTTAGATATAACGGGCTTATCATCTAAAAGTGTAATTAACTCCAAACTGTTACCGTCAGGGTCATTAAAATACACGCAGGCCGCTGGCATCCACGTATGAACAATCGGTTCTGTTTGCGGATTCCCAAACGACGTCTCTTCCGGTTCAATACCTTTTGAACGCAGCCACGTTAACGCTTCATGAATATCCGCTGCTTCAATACCAAAAGCAAAATGACTTCTTTTCAACTCTTTTTCATCGGTTTCCCAAAGTCCAAGCATCTGCTTTTGTTCCCCAACAAAGAAAAAAGCACAGCGCCTCTCTTCAATTTTATGAACAAACGTCAGCCCAAGACGTCTATAAAACTCAATCGAATTCTCCAAATTCCGCACCTGCACATGCGTCTCATAAATACTCTTAATCATAGCCTTCCCTCCATCCTTTTCTACTACTATAAGCCATTTCACACCAAACGGCTTCCTAACAAAGAATGAAAAATAACCATACTTAAGACCGAGAATCCCCAACACAAACATGCAGACCTGAAATTCCTAACAGCACTAAGGTTTTGATTTTGACTTTGACTAAGGTTTTGAGGCCACGCCTTGCGGGGTAGCCTCAAAACCTTAGTTCCAGAAAAACCCCCATGGCTGCACTCTAGCCATGGGGGTTTTTCTACATCGATAAATTAAGCGTGTGCTTTTGCGAGGCCGATACAGATACCGCCTGAAATAATCAGTACACTCGCAAGAGATACATAGAATAATTGACGCTTTGTTTTCTTTTCTCCCAAGAAGACAATACCGCCAAAAATTGAAATAACAATACCCATTTGCGATAATGAAAAGCTTGTTGCTACGCCTAGTCTTGATTGAGATAAGAATAAGAACATGTTTCCAGATGCCCAGATTAGACCTGGTAAGATATTACGAATCGTATATTTGTTAAATGGCTTATGTTTGTATGTAATGATTAAACCGCCAATTAACATACCGATTGCTTGTGGGAATAAAGCTGCCCATGCGTCTACGTTGAAGATACGTGCGATAACTACGTAAACTAAGAATCCAAGACTTGAAATGATAAGAGTGATAACTCCTTTTTTCGTTTGTCCCGGAGCCCCTTGTGCCCCTTCTTTTTTACCGTCTAATGAAGAAAGCACAACGCCTGCTAGTATTAAAAGAATCGCAATAGATCCAAGCACAATCGTTTGAAGCGTTGACCATTCTTTAAATACAATAACACCAAAAAGAGCTGTTGATACTAATTGCATACCCGTTGAAATCGGCATTGACTTTGAAACCCCAAGGTATGGAACACTTTTAAACTGATTGCTTTGACCTACTGACCAGAACAAACCTGAAACAATTCCGACAATAACGAGCGTTGGCGTTAAAACCGGCTGCACAATCATAAACTGAACAAATGAAAGAATCAAAGCTCCAATAATTGTTCCCAGCGTTTGACTGTAAGGTCCACCGCCCATCTTCATACTAACTAAAATCATGCTTCCCCACGCAACGGAAGGAAGAACACCTAGCAAAATATCCATCTTTCTCTTAACCTACTTTCCTATTTCTAATCTATGTACATCGTATGTAACGACCTGCTGCTTTTCTTTTATCAAGGGCTACACGCTTGTTCCCCCTTGAATATTCCCCCAAAGGTTCACCTATGCGTCTGCTGCCTACCCCGCAAGGGGGGCAACAGACGCATAGGTCTAGAAAATTTAATAGGATCGCTTTTTGATCCTATTAAATTTTCTACATCGATAAAAATATATAACGTTTTCATAAATGGTGGTAAAACTGCTATTTCTTGCTGCTCGTATTATACTAACACGAACATTTATTATTTAGCTAGAAATTTTTTTGATTATTTTTAAAAAACAGAAAAAAATTTTTTCTTCTTGCTCTGCAGCTCGCTTCTCCCTCTTATGTGATCTGCAATCAGCAGAAACTAGCGCCTCTGCTGATTGAAAATAAGAAGAGATAAAGCCTTTTCATTTTAGTTAGCTACAGGCTTGCAAAATTGCTCTACTACTTCTTTGGCTGGAATTGAGCTGATCGCACCTTTTCCAGTTGTCGTTAAGGCACCGCTTGCATTTGCAAAACGTAAAATAGCATCGTGGTCAGAATCAAGAATAGCCGTTAAGTTTTCTTGTGACACATCGCGGCTTAATAGCTGATAAAGGAATCCGCCAATAAACGCATCTCCTGCACCTGTTGTATCAACAACTGCTACTTTGTAACCGTTTGATTCATAGACAGCTTGTTTTGTATAAAGCGTTGCGCCTTCTGCACCTTTTGTGAACACAACTACTTGAACATCACCTGTAAATAGAGACTGAATCGCTTGCTGTTCATCTTCAATGCCTGTGATAAACGATAGCTCATCGTCTGAAATTTTAACAATGTGCGCTTGTGGAATAAATTCTAAAATCGTTTGACGGCATAGCTCATGATCTTTCCACAGCGGAAGACGTACATTTGGATCAAAGCTGATAACGCCGCCTTTTTCTTTCATGCTTTTAATCGCTTTCATATGAGCGTATTTCATAGGACTTTCAACTAAATCAACCGAACAGAAATGAAGAACATCGTTGCTTGCAAACCAATCAGAGTTAATTTCGTCTTCAGTTAGCAATAAATCTGCTGAAGGATTACGATAGAAGCTGAAATCTCTTTCTCCGTCTTCACGCAGGGAAACGAAAGCTAAAGCTGTGTTTGCTTCTTCTGTACGATAGACCATACCAGTACCTACTCCTACTTCACGAAGCGTATCTACTAGAAAGTCTCCAAACGAATCTTCTCCAACTTTTGTAATAAGCGCTGACTCATTACCGTATGTAGCAACAACTGCTGCAACGTTTGCCGGCGCTCCGCCTGGCACACGCGTAAACGATTCCACTTCTTTCAATTGAAGACCTTTTTGAGCTGGAATCATATCAATTAATACTTCACCGATACTAAATAACTTACCCATTCTATTCACCTTACTTTTCTTTTTGTCATATTGTCATACTATGTTCCAAAAAATCCTTAAATCAAATTATACGTCCCAAACATCTTTTTCGTAAAGAGAAATTTCCAATTTATTTTAAAAAAATCACAAATTATCGTTTTTTTCTCACAATGTTTTATTGGTTAATTCCGTTCCATCCCTTATCAAACCTGAGGTTGAAATGACTTTCTTACACAAAGGTCGCGGAATAAAAAAAGTTAATTTCCAGTTTAAACTGTTTATTTATTCATTTTTCGTTCGACATCTCTTCTCTTATTTCCTGTTTATTCGCCGTGAATATGCAAATAATGATAAAAATTCGCGTTTTTACCCCTATTTAAGAAGGAATGGCTTAAAATGTGTCGAATAGACTTAGGTAGGTATATGACATTATGTATGTTACACTAAATACAAGGCAAGGAAGGGAGAATCAGTCATGAAAATCAATGTTTTTCTAGACGACTATCGCAAATGCCCTGACGGTCATGTTTTAGCCGAAACGATTGATGAATGTATTGATCTGCTAAGATCATTCGATGTTGAACATTTATCACTCGATCACGATTTACTGAGTAAGACACGGAATGGATTAATGCTCGTGCATTTTATGGTAAAGCATCATTTATATGCCGATCGAATTACGATTCACTCCGCTAATCATTCAGGCAGCAAAGCAATGTACAACTGCTTTAAGGACGCTCAAAAAGAGCATAAAATGCCAAACAACATTAAAATTCTAAGATGCCCTCTGCCTCTTCGATGATACCTGCACCCTCACACATTCATTTCAACAGAATCTGTCCGATTCAATTCTCACAGACATCCTGTTTCTATAAAATGAAGAACAATACTGCTTGTTCAATACGTATAGATGTGAATACGCTTTAAGCAGTTTATATTATATAGAAGAAACCGCTCTAAAATACCGTAATGCTAGCTTTAAAAAGCAGACTATATGGTACAAAGAGCGGTTTTTTTGCTATTTAGACAGTTTAGCAGAATTCAAGTCAGCTGAGAGAGCAGCCGGCTGTTTTGCGTTTTCTTTCAGCTGCCTAGCGTTCATGAACCAGTAAATGCTTCCCACAAACAGTCCTCCCCCTACGATGTTTCCGAGTGTAACGGGAATTAAATTATGAAATAGCCCAGCAGCCGAAATCGCATCAGGATGCGGAAGCAATAAAGCTAGACCAAGAAACGTCATATTTGCCACGCTGTGCTCGTATCCTGAAGCAACAAATGCAAACAGCATCCAAAAAATAAGCATGATCTTTGCCGCATCGCTTTTAGTGCGCGCAGCCGTCCAAATTGCCAGACAAACAAGCCAGTTGCAAAGGATGCCGCGAAAAAACAATTCACTGACCGGCAAATTCATTTTTTTAGCTGCCAGCGTCATAAGTAAATGATTCGGTTCAATTCCTTTAAACAAACCGGTTCCGGTAATTAACAAGCAAAGCCCAAACGCACCTATCGCATTTCCGATAAAACACCACGTCCAGTTTTTGAACGTATCTTTCCATGTCGTGACTCCCGATAGCGTACTGACTGTATAAACCATATGATTCCCCGTAAACAATTCAGCTCCTGCAAATACGACAAGCAGGAGAGCAACAGCAAAAGATAACCCCATCACAAGAGAAACGACCGGTAAAGAAGCAGAGGCCAAAGGTGCTCCTACCGATAGAGCTAATATAACGCCAAGTCCTACGTAAGCACCCGCTAGCACAGCTAACAGCAAATAACTCGGCAAATGCTCATTCACAAGCTTCGTTTTTTCGCGTGCTAACTCATTCATTGACTGCAGTGAATTCTTAAACAAAAGTGTTTCCTCCTTTTATTCATCTTAGACGCATACTTTTTCTTCTGTTTTTTCCAAAAACCAAGAAAGAGCAGAAGCTTGCTTCACCACTTCACCAATCACAATCATCGCGGGATTGCTGACTTGCTGTTTAGCAGCCGTGTCTACAATTGTGCCAAGCGTCCCTGTAACCGTGCGCTGATAAATAGACGTACCTTGTTCAATAAGCGCGACGGGCGTATCCGCGCTTTTTCCGGCGTCTAAAAGCTGACGGCAAATATACGGCAAGTTTTTAACGCCCATATAAATCGCAAGCGTATCAACTCCTTTTGCTAAGTGCTCCCAGCGAATACTTTCCGGCTTGCCGCTCAAACAGTGTCCCGTCACAACGGCAAACGAACGGCTCAGCTCACGGTGCGTCACAGGAATTCCAGCATAAGCAGGTGCCGCGATGCCCGCTGTAATACCCGGAACGATTTCAAATGGAATTCTATGCTGAGCGAGCACTTCTGCTTCTTCACCGCCTCTTCCGAAAATAAACGGATCTCCGCCTTTTAACCGCACGACGGTGTTTCCTTTTCTTGCGTAGAATACAAGCAAATCATGAATATCCTCTTGAGAAACGCAGTGATCACCAGGCTTTTTCCCGCAGTAGACGAGTTCCGCTCCTTCTTTTGCATACTGAAGAAGAACAGGGTTCACTAATCGGTCGTATAAAATAACATCTGCTTTTTCTAAACATTTGGCTGCTTTTATGGTTAGTAAATCTGGATCTCCTGGTCCGGCTCCTACAATGTACACTTTTCCTGTTCTCATTTTTGCTTCGCTCCTTTTAATGTGTTCCCTTGAATTTTTGTGGCGCGTTGAAAATCAACGCGCCACGGTACTTATTCTTCAATTAAAAGATACAGCAAATCTCCTTCAACAGACGCTTCGTACGTGTCGACACATCCGCTGTCAGGCTCTTGTACGTTACCGTCATGCAAGCAAATTTTCCAGTCGTGCATCGGACAAAACACCGAGTCGCCGCTCACAATTCCTTCACTTAGCACCCCGCCTTTATGCGGACAGCGATTTTCAATTGCCCGGATTTTTCCGCTTGATAGCTTAAACACCGCAATTTCTTTTCCGTTTACTTTCACTGTTTTACCTAGGCTTACCGGAAAATCATGAATCGACCCTACGCATACTTTTGTAATGTTTTTATTCACCATCTTTATTTCCCCCCAGCTTTATGATGTGACAACTGTTTCGAACAGCTCTTTTTTCGTCTTTTTGCTTTCGACGATTTCTTTCCAAGGATCACGGTACGTAGATAACGCTTCGTCCATACGCATATTCAGCTCTCTTCTCGTCTTAGCGTCATCAAGCACGGACTGAATGTGCGACAGTCCCATGCGTTCAATCCATGCAGACGTACGCTCTAAGTAATTAGCCGTTTCCCGGTAATACTGCAAATAAGCTCCTGTAATGTCCATCAATTCTTCGTCTGTTTTTACTTTATACAATAAATCTCCGCCGCGAAGATGCGTACCTCCATTTCCGCCCACGTAAATTTCCCAGCCGCCGTCGATTCCAATAAAGCCAATATCTTTAATACCTGACTCAGCACAGCTTCTCGGACAAGCAGATACAGCCATTTTCACTTTATGAGGCGTCCATAGTCCTTCAAATTTTTTCTCAAGCGCAATTCCAACGCCCATTGAATCCTGCGTGCCAAAACGGCAAAACTGTTCGCCGACGCATGTTTTCACGGTCCGCAGCGACTTACCGTACGCGTAGCCAGAAGGCATATCTAACTCTTCCCATACGCTAGGCAAATCTTCTTTTTTAACACCAAACAAATCAAGACGCTGACCACCCGTCACTTTTACGAGCGGAATTTCATATTTATCAACAACATCGGCAATTTTTCGCAAATCTTCTGCATTTGTAACGCCTCCGTACATGCGAGGAACAACAGAATACGTGCCGTCTTTTTGAATATTTGCGTGCATGCGTTCATTCACAAATCGTGATTCGCGTTCATCAACGTATCCGGTTGGATTCACCATACCTAAATAATAGTTTAGCGCCGGACGGCATTTCGAACAGCCTTCTTCATTATTCCAGCCAAGTACATTCATCACTTCACGCGTATGCGAAAGGCCTTTTGCTTTGATTTCTTCGACAACTTCATCTCGTGAAAGAGTCGTACAGCCGCAAATCGCTTCTTTTTGAATCGCCGCGTCAAAGTCAGCGCCAAGAGTATGCTGAAGCACTTCCGCTACAAGCGGTTTACATCCTCCGCAGGAGCGAGAGGCACTTGTACAAGCTTTGATTTCATCAACCGATGAGCATCCTTGCTTTTGGATAGCTTCCACAATCGTACCTTTTGTTACGCCGTTACAGCCGCAAATAATATCATCGGCGCTCATGCTTGCTACTAAGCTTTCACCCGCGTTACCTCCAGATGGCTGTAAAATCGACACTTTTGCGACATCGGATACATCTTCTTGCTTTTGAATCATTGAAAACAGTCGATTTCCGTCGCTGCTTTCTCCAAAAAGAACAGCTCCTACAATTTGATTGCCTCGCAAAACAAGCTTTTTATAAATGCCGTCTTGTTCATCAAACACTTTGATCGCTTTTTTCTCTTCATCTTCCATGAAGTCTCCCGCGGAGAACACTTCAACACCTGATACTTTTAGCTGCGTGGATAAAACTGACCCTTCATAAGGAACTTTTTCTGCCCCGCAAATCGCTTTTGCTAATGCTTTTCCTTGTTCATACAGAGGTGCCACCAGCCCGTATACCATTCCTCTATGCTCTGCACATTCTCCAACCGCGTAGATGTTTGGAATATCCGTTTGCATATAGTCATTTACAACAATTCCTCGATTTACGTTAAGTCCCGCTTCTTTTGCAAGCTGAACATTTGGCTTAATTCCAACGGCCATCACGACTAAATCAGCGTCTAAAAACGTCCCATCTTTAAAAGATAATCCTTCAACTCGCTCATCGCCGACGATTTCCGCCGTTTGTTTTTCAAGCAAAAACTTCATGCCTTGTTTTTCTAATTCATTTTGAAGCAATTTGCCGGCTGTTGGATCAAGCTGACGTTCCATTAAATACGGAGCTAAATGAATCACAGATACGTCCATCCCCAAATTTAACAGTCCGCGCGCTGCTTCTAATCCAAGGAGTCCTCCTCCAATAACCGCTGCTTTTTTATACTGCTGAGAAGCCTGCAGCATTTCATCCGTGTCTTTTATATCTCGAAAAGCCGTAACTCCTTTTTTATCAGACCCTGGAATCGGAAGAATAAAAGGAAGAGAGCCCGTTGCTAAAATCAACTCATCATACGATTCTACTCTGCCGCTGTTTGTCGCTACTTCTTTTTTCACTGAATCGATACTAGTAACCGTTTCGCCCGTATATAATGTAATATTGTTTTCTTGATACCAGTTCCAATCGTTTAACGTAATGTCTTCAACATTCGTATCTCCTTGCAGCACTTTTGATAGTAAAATACGATTATAGTTCGGATGCGGCTCGCTTCCGAAAATCGTAATTTCAAACGCTTCGCTTGAAACCTTCAATACTTCTTCAATCGCTCGAACTCCAGCCATTCCATTTCCAATCAATACGAGTTTCTTTTTTTGCATCTTCCATTCCTCCCCTGGCGTCTATACCTGCTTGTTTCAAAGATATATTTTCTATGCATCTTTAAAGATATACTTAAGATATATGAATTTTCTGAATCGTTCAACTTATGTGTTAGATTATCTAACACAGTTACGGTATGTATGCGATTCCATTGCTTTAACGACAAGCAAAAAAAATAAGTGGTCTAATTACGTTTTAATTGAGATCATCCTTTGCATTTTATTTTGTGATTTTTTTCACAACATTAATGTAGCAAGAATAAATAACCGGAGCTATGATAAAAATCACTCCTGAATGCTGATAAGCCAAAAATAAAAACTCTAAAGTTCTTTATAAAGAATTTTTTAAACAAACCGTTCTTTATAGTATTTACTATTACTCTCGTATTCTTTATAATGAATATATAGACCTTTATAAAGAACAGAACGGAGAATTAAAATGCCACTCGTAAACATTAAAAAACTTTGGACTCCTTTAGAAATCTTCGGCTTTAAGCTTTATAAGTGTAGAGATACAAAAAGCTACTACTATAAAACGAGGAAAAGTCATAATCTAATAAAATTATAAAAAACAAGCCCTATTCCTTTTCAAATAGGGCTTGTTTTTTTATTTTCCCGTAAACCAATTCACAACGTACTCTCCCCACACCTCATTTCCTTTTTTCGTTAAATTACCGCTGTCTTTATTTATATACTCTCCTAAATGAAAGGGCCAAATAAGCGAGTGATTCATATAATATACCCAGTTTGCTTCAGAGACTCCCCTGATCGCTTCTACCCCTTCTTCATAGGACTCCGTTTGTGAAATATATGGCTGTGACGGCTGAATCATAAGGGTTTTTTTCAAGTCTTTGAGCTGATGAATCAGCTTGTCTGTATTTTCAAGCGTCTCATCTAGCGTGAGGTGCTGATAGTCATTTTTAAGAGGTGCTTCAAACAAAATAATGTTTGGCTGAAGTTGATCAATTTGATCGGCAATATGTGAGGATAAAAGCTCATCCGTTGTTTGACTGCCGTATGAAAGTATTTTAACCGTAAATACATCACTTCCATATGTAGCTGCTAGCTCTTTTTTTAATTGCTGAGGCCACCCTGTTTCTTCTGCGGATGTGGCAATTACAAGAAACAGAGGCTTTTTATTTGCGATAGATGACTGGATTTGCTTTGTGATAAAGTCTGGAAGATTTTTTGTATAAGCAGATACATCGGAAAACTGTTTTTCTTTATGTACAACAGCAGTTTTTACTTCACTTGCCTGCGCTTCCGTTTGCTCCTGCCAGTGCTGCGTCCCCGCATACATCACCGCCCCGCACAAAACAGCCGCCGCCACATTTACCCCAACCATCGCCTTCATTCAATCTCCCCTTTACAAGTTCTTCTTACAATCTCAGCAAATTGCTTTCATAAAGAAGAACTCAAAATTAGTAGCTCCTGCGAATATCCCCTCAAAGGACTCATCCGGATAGGTCTAGCAACTCTATCATCACCGCTCTTCCGTGATGGTAGAGTTGCTACATCGATATAAAAATAATTATAGATTAGTAGAATTTGGAATGGGGGACCTTTCGTACGTAAAATCTCTACAAATACACGTATACTTCGCATATTTCCTAGCGAAACGTGAAGTTTCCGGGGAAATTACGTCACGTTTCTTAAAAAGAAAACATAATGTACGTTCATTCGCACATGTGATCTTCCCCTTGTACAGTAGAGATACCGGCGGAATACAGCAAAAACGCGTTTTTGAAAAAGGAATGCTGCATGCAAAAAAGCTCGTTTGATCAAATCGCTTCATCTTTTCATCCATTAATTGTGTCGATGATTAAAAAATTTCATATTTACAAAGACTACGACGAATATTATCAAATTGCGTTGATTGGTTTATGGAGAGCGTATCAAAAATTTGATGAAAACAAAGGATCTTTTTCTGCTTATGCCTACACAACCGTGCGGGGTACGATCCTTTCTCATTTAAAAGGCACCATTTTATACGAAGAACGTGAAACACCGGCTGAACAGAACCTGCTTTCACTAAACGAAGATCCCGCTCTTCCCGTTCCGCTAGAAAGTGAAATCATCAAGCAGCATATCGAACACTTAACGGGAAGAGAAAAAATCTATGTAATCGAACATCTGCTAGAAGGCTACTCGTATAAAGATATTGCCTATAAATACGGAGTCTCCACGGGAGCCGTTAAAAACTGGGGGAAAGCAGCTCGCAAAAAGCTAAAGGCCTCACTTCTTAGAGAGTAAGAAAAGGAGGAAGCTTATGATAAGCTTCCTCCTTTAGTACACATGTGTAGTCTAAATGATTGTTCATATGTAGGACAAGTTTGTTCCATAAATCGAACGCATTATGCCAAGACAAGCGGACTTTCTAAACAATAATTGCGAATAACAGCCGCTCTGGCCAGCTTTTTTTCTAAACTATAATAAGAAAGCTTCACTGGAATGAACGTTCCGTCTTTGAAGTAAATCAGCATAGAGGGTGAATGAACTGAAGCAAGCGTATGTGAAGTATGAACATGAGAGGCAAAAATCCAGGCGCAGTTATAGTCATTTGGCGAAGACGTTGGAAACGCAATGATGGCTTGTGAACGATTAATAACAAGCGGCGTAAGCTGTTTGTACGGAAACATTTTTCTAACGGCGGCAATGGACCCCTTAAACGTACTTAATTCTCGAATGCACGCTTCTTCTAATAATTGCTTACACGTCTTGCTTAGCATGTATTCTCCTGCTGCATCCAGCACCTTTGTGCGGTGAATAGGATCATTCACTGGAATTAATGCTTTTGTCGTCAAACCAATTTGATAATTTTCAACATTTGTCATACATCTACCCCCTTTTGCTACTTTATAACTATTCTATACTATCGAAATGAGGAAAATCTAGTATTTTTTCTCATTATTTGAAATATTTTGAATATATTTCATACCCAAAGAAAAAAGCGCTGAAACCAGCGCTTTTCTTTTAAATAAAAATGTCTAAAATAAGAACCATTGCAAACGCCGCAAACGATAGAATCGTTTCCATCACTGTCCACGTTTTTAACGTTTGTGCCACTGACATATTAAAGAATTCTTTGATTAACCAGAAGCCAGAATCATTTACGTGCGATAGCATCACAGAACCTGCGCCCGTTGCTAGTACTAACAGCTCTGGGCTTACGTTTGGCATTGTTGCTGCAATTGGTGCTACAATACCTGCTGCTGTTGTCATTGCTACTGTTGCTGAACCAACTGCTGCACGAATTAACCCGGCAATCACAAATGCAAGTACGATAGGAGAAAGATGTGCATCTTGAGCAAATCCTGCAATCGCGTCACCTACACCGCTTGCTGTTAAAATTTTATTAAACCCGCCGCCTGCACCGATGATTAGAATGATCGAAGCAACAGGTCCAAGACATTCGTTTGTGAATTTCAATAAATCATCTTTGTTGTATCCTCTTGCAAAACCGAACGAATAAAAAGCAAACACTAGCGAAATCAATAGCGCTACGATTGGACTTCCGATAAAGTTTGTTACGTAGCGAATCGTACTTGTTTCTGGATAAACAAACCCGGTGATCGTTGCTAAAAGCATTAATAGTACCGGTAGTAAAATCGTGAATAACGTAATTCCGAAGCTAGGAAGATCTTTATGCTTCGACTCTGTGAACTGCTCCATAATTTCACCCGTTGGCTCTACGTGAACACGGCGTGAAATGAACGATCCGTAAATCGGACCCGCTACGGCTGCAGCTGGAAATGCCACAACTAATGAATACAAAATCGTTTTACCTAAATCTGCTTTAAAGATATCCACCGCTAGCATCGCTGCCGGATGCGGAGGTACCAAACTGTGAACAACGGCTAAACCGGCAATTAATGATAAACCGATTTTAATAAGTGACGTACCCGTATGCTTGGCAATTACAAACACAAGCGGAATTAATAACACAACACCAACTTGGAAAAAGACCGGGATACCGCAAATAACGGCTACAACCATCATTGCCCAGTGTACGTTCTTTTCACCGAATACTTTAATTAACGTGCGGGCAATACGCTCGGCTCCGCCTGACTCTGCCATCATTTTACCTAACATCGTTCCAAGACCAAGAACAATCGCGATAAATCCTAAGACGCTCGCTACTCCTTCTTGAAAAGCCGTTACGATATCAGGCAGCTTCATTCCTGAAATAAGACCCATAAACAAAGCCGCGAGAATTAGCGCTACGAACGGATTTGTTTTAAACTTAGCAATTAAAAAGATAAGTCCAACAATCGATACAATTGCATACAGCAAAAGACTTGCTTCATGACTTAATCCGAATACTGAATTCATATGTTCATCCCCTTAGTGTGACCATTTTTCATGTACGTACATCCAAATAATGTATACGCTTTCAAATATTTTCTAAAGTGAACGCACCTCGTACGTTCACTTCTGCTTATTTACTTAATAACTCAACCGTTTCACGAAGCGTTGTTTTGGCTCCAACGTTTCCAGGGAAAATGATGTACGCAATGCCCGGAAACTTGCTTTCCTCTCCCGTTACCCATACCGGAATGCCGGGTTTGATTTGTCCAGCAACCGTCGCGCGCTTTACGGATAAGCCGTTTACGCCGATATCGCTTGACGTAATGCCGCCTTTTGCGACAATAAAGTTTGGACGAACGTTTAAGCGGCGAACAATGCTTGTAACCGCATCTGAAATTTTTACCGATAATTTAAGCTCTTCTTCTTTTTTGCCTTCGCCAAGATCTAAGCGCTCGCGTCTTGTATACACAGCTACCGTTTGACCTTGTGAAATAAGCTTCTCTGCTTCATTGATAATACGATTCACTTCTTCTTCAAACTTTTCAGGTTCTAAGACAAGATGACAATCAAATTCAATAAATTCAATGAAGCTGCATTTCTTTAATTCTTCTAACTGCTCTGTTGTTTTTTTAACATGCGAACCAACCATAATTAATCCGCCGTTTGATGACTTTTCTTTAATGAGCTCTTCTTTTGTTAAAAGGTCTTTATCGCTCACGCCGCCCATTACTTTTGTTAGAGCCGCAGCGCTTCGATACATAAAATGCTTTCCAAGCTTCATCGCGCGAAGAAGTGCAATCGTCACAACTTTCACGTCTACATAATCCACTGCGTTCACGATCACTTTGTTAAAGTCTTTCACTTCCATTAACTGATTTGTAATCGTCACTAAATCAAGTGCACGAATGTTTTCGAGCGAAATATACGTCGTATGACTTGCTTTGAATTTTCCTTCTGACTTTTCTTCTACCCACTCGCCTAAATGAGACTTGCTGTAGCCAAACGTACGGTCTTTTGCAAACTCCGTTTCTCCCGCCGGTACTAAGTAGTCTTCATCTTGCACGTAGTGAATGTTATCAACTGTGAAGCGTCCGCCTTCTTTAAAGAAAGGAAAGATCACTTCGCCGTGGAGCACTTGGTTGGAGTGCTGTTCAACCGTTTTCTTTAACACTTCTGTTTCTAACGGATAGTGACCGCGAAGAGTCGAATCACCTCTGCTGATAATTAAAAACTCTTTATCTACTTCAGCCGCTACTTCTGTAATAACAGCGGCAATGTCCGCGTGGGCTTTTTCCGTTTCAGAAGCGGTAAATCCGCGAGAATTTGTTAAAATAAAAAACATGGAGTTTTCTTCTAAAAATCCTTGCTTGATGCTGTCTTTGCTCCAGTCTGTGTACACGGAAATGCCGTTAACGGTTTGAACACCCGTTGGATCATCATCTAGCACAATGATTTTTTGATTAAACGTCAGCAGCTCTTCGTCAAGCATTTTTTGTACAAGTGCTTCATCGACCGCTGGAATTTTTTTAAACACGTCGCTTACAAGACGTTTTTCCTGCTGTTTAATCATGCTTCCACCTTCTTTTTCACTTCAACGTTTGCTAACTTTTCATAGTACTGTACAATTCCGCCGTGATCATCGCTTGCTTTTCCGTCTACTTTTAACGCATGGAAAATTTCCACAAGCTGACTTGAAAGCGGAAGCGGTACGCCAATGTCATGAGCCGTTTCCATCACGTTTGTCATATCTTTTAAGTTAATATCAATGCGTCCGCCTGCTACAAAGTTGCGGTCTAAAATAAGCGGTACTTTTGCATCTAATACAGCGCTTCCTGCTAATCCGCCGCGAATCGCCTGATACATTTTTTCAACGTCAATGCCTGCTTTGGCTGCTAGTACAAGTGCTTCAGACATCGCTGCAATGTTTAAGTTTACAATCACTTGGTTTGCAAGCTTAGCTGTTACGCCGCTTCCGTTGTCTCCAACAAGCGTTATTTCTGCTCCCATCGCATGAAGAATAGGTGAAACGCTTTCAAATACGTGTTCATTTCCCCCGACCATAATTGCAAGCGTGCCGTCAATTGCTTTAGGTTCTCCTCCGCTAACCGGAGCGTCTAGCATGTGAATTCCTTTTTGTACAAGTTCAGCTGCAATTTCTTTTGATGCTACCGGTGAAATGGAACTCATATCGATGATAACGCTTCCTTCTTTGGCGCTATGAATCAACCCTTCTTCTCCAAGTACTACGCTTTTTACATGATGTGAAGCCGGAAGCATCGTGATCATCACGTCGCTGTTCACTGCAACTTCAGCAAGGCTTTCTGCTCCAAATCCTCCTGCTGCTTTCACTTCTTCTACTGCTGCTTTATTAATATCGTAAACCGTTACCTCAAAACCTGCTTTTAATAAATTGAGTGTCATCGGTTTTCCCATAATTCCAAGTCCAATAAATCCAACGCGTTTTGTCATTTTCGTTTCCTCCCCTTGTTGTATACGTTTTCAAATACGTTTTAAAAAAGAATGTATACGTTAAAATATTTTTTGTATACATTTCTGATAATTTTGTATACACTCATCATATTCGCATTTTATTTATTTGTCTAGCCTTTTTTTTAATGAAATTTATTTCCAAAACCGAAATTTTCCGTCCCACCTTTTCACAAGTTATAGTATGATTTGGGTATACGCGTACAAAATGATAAAAAATAAAGAGAGAAAGAGACGAGATTTCCTCGTGTCGAATGCTAGAGGTGAAGTAGAGTATGTTAAGAAATCAAGGTTCTCGTTCGTCTCATCACCCTTCTTATGAGATGATTCGAGATAAAATTTTAAACGGTGAGCTTGAAGGCGGTACAAAAATCGTCGAAGAAAAATTAGCGAGCGAGCTTGGATTCAGCCGAACGCCGATTCGTGATTCCATTAGACGCTTAGAATATGAAGGACTGATTGTTCGAAAAAAAGTGGTGTCGCCGACAGAAAAAGATCTACGCAACTTGTTTGAAGTGCGAATGCTGCTAGAAGGATCAGCTTCTAAAGCCGCGGCAACTTTTTTATCTGACAGCGAATTAGAGGAATTAAAGGAATGCGTAGACACCGGAAGAAACGGCTCGTTTGAAGAAATTATGAGTGCAAATGAACGTTTCCACGCCATTATTGTGAACGCAAGCAACAATGACGTCATGATTAATATCATCGACCGCATGCAGTCGATCATTTACTTATTCCGTCATACGGTCGTATTTTACAACCGTCCGTTTTTAATTGACGAACACGAAGACATTTATAACGCTATTAAAGAACGTAATGCTGAAAAAGCGGCAGCGCTAATGCAAGAGCACCTTCAAAAAGACTTAGAGTTTTGCCTGCATTTGCTTCAGCGAAGACAATAAAAAAGCTGCCAATCGGCAGCTTTTTTATACGTACATCTTTTCTTTCACGGAAATATCAGCTAACTGTCCGCTGCTGTTTTTGAACACCACGTGTTTCTTTGAAAACTTCGTTGGCGAATCAATACCGGCAGCTGCGGCTAAATTAAACAATCCTTCACGTAATGACAGCACGTAGTTGCACACGCGGTATGACTTTTCTTCAATAATAAGCGCTTTTTGCAGCTTTGGATCCGTTGTCGCTACTCCTACCGGACAACGGTTATTGTGACAAACCTGCGCTTGAATACAGCCAACGGAAAACATAAAGCCTCTGGCAATATTAACGCAGTCAGCACCTAGCGATAAAGCCGTCGCAATTTTATCTGCCGTTAACAGCTTTCCCGATGCAAAAAGTTTTACTTCATCACGAACGCCATACTTTTTAAGCAGTTCATCCACAAAAGGAAGTCCTGAAAACAAAGGTACGCCCGCTCCGTCGGCTAATTCTTGAAACGATGCGCCTGTTCCGCCTTCTGCTCCGTCGATCGTAATAAAATCAGGACCGCTTCCCGTCTCTTTCATATAAGCCGCCATTTCTTCAAGATCATTTGTGTTTCCGACAACCATTTTAATGCCTACTGGCTTGCCGCCCACATCTCGAAGTTTTTCAATAAACTGGAACATTTCAGGATACGACGCAAACTCTTTAAAGCGGTTTGGGCTGTCTACCGATTCTCCTGGCTTTAAGTTGCGGATTTCAGCGATTTCTTCCGTTACTTTTGAACCGTCTACGTGACCGCCTCGCGTTTTAGCTCCTTGAGCGAGCTTAATTTCAAACGCTTTGATTTGCTTCATTTCACTTTTCTTTTTAAATTCTTCCCATGAAAATTCGCCTTCTTTTGTTCGAACGCCAAAAAGCCCTGGCCCAATTTGAAAAATGATATCGACGTTTCCTTTTAAATGATACGGTGACAGTCCGCCTTCTCCCGTGTTCATCCACGTGCCGCCTGCACGTCCTAATCCTAGTGATAAAGCGGTAATCGCGTGGTCACCAAGCGCTCCAAAGCTCATTCCGGATTGACCGATTAATCCTTTTACAACAAACGGCTTTTTGCATGAAGGACCTATAACAACCGCTTCTTCATCCCGCAAATAAAACGGATCCGCTTCTTTTTCTTCTCGGTGCTCTCTTCGGCTGAATAAGTTATCGGCGTCCATTTTATATACTTTCGTTTTAATTTTTTGCGTATTATCCGCTTTCATTTCGTCGCGCTGCTTTGGAAATACCGCATTACGAATATAGTATCCCGGTTCGCTAAAATCACGCTCTGAACCAAATCCCATCATCCGGTTTAGATATTTACCTGACTTAACGGTTTGTTCATATTGATTTCTAGAAAACGGCTTGCCTTCGTTATTATTTAAAAATAAATACTGACGCAGTTCAGGCCCCATTTTCTCAAAAATATAGCGCATTTTCCCGAGGAGCGGATAGTTTCTCAAAACCGAATGCTCTTCTTGTTTTTCATCTTTCAACCAAAGAATAATAGCGATAATAACCGGCACTACAATCACAAGCATCATGACCGCACCAAAAATAAGTAAAATGATTTCAAACACTCCCATGATATCCCTCCTAAAAAGACTCTCCTATACGGAGAGTCACTGATTAAAGCATTCTGCTTAGTCCTTTACGAAGCGGCGGCATTTCGAGCTCATGTTCTTTGAAGAACTTTTTCATGATGTGCTTCGAATAATTGGCTGCTTGTCCGAATGAAATTTTGCCTGGAAGCGGCGGTTCATCCGCAATAACAACATCAATCACAACAGGAACATTCGCAAGCGCTGCTTTTTCAAACGCTGTTTCGAGCTCCTCGTGTTTTTCAACGCGGTAGCCAATTCCTCCGCATGATTCAGCGAACTTCGCAAAGTTCATCTCACCAAGCTGCGTTTGGTAATCCAAGTGACCTTGAATGGCTTGTTCATATTTAATCATCCCGATTTCACTGTTATTAAGAACGACTACAACAATTGGCAGCTTGTACTTCACAGCCGTCACAAAATCTTGCATGACCATCGTAAAGCCTCCGTCACCGCACACGGCTACCGATTGTTTTTCAGGATGAGCAAGCTTTCCTGCAATCGCAGCCGGAAGTCCGCAGCCCATCGTTGCCAGCCAGCTTGAAATCACAAATTTTTGATTCGTCATGCGGAAATGTCTCGCCATCCATACCGTTACGTTCCCGACATCAACAGATACAATCGCATCATCATCGACGATTTTTTGAAGCTTAGGAATGACTTGCTGCGGCTTGATTGGCGTACTCACTTCGTTTTCTTCTTTTTCTACGTGTTTCCACCAGTTTTCCATATTAACTTGACACTCTTCTAAGAAACGGCGGTTTTCTTGGTAATCTAAATTATGCGTAAGCTGCGACAGCGTCGTTTTCGAGTCTCCGACTAATCCAATCGATACAGGATAGCGTCTGCCGATTTGTGTGGCATCAGAATCCAGCTGTATTGCTTCGACTCCATCTGGTAAAAACTCACGATATGGAAACGAAGTTCCAATCATAATCAGCAAATCGGTTTCTTCCATCGCTTCATACGCCGGCTTTGTACCAATCTGCCCGAGCTGACCTAAGTTGTAAGGATGATGATCAGGCAGTATTCCTTTACCCGGAAGCGTAAAGATAATCGGCGCCGCAATTTTTTCCGCAAACTGCGCTAACTCAAGCTTGGCGTGCTTGGCACCCGTTCCTGCTAAAATAACCGGTTTTTTTGCGTATTTAATCGCTAGAAGCGCTTTAGCTACATCTTCCGGGTCACTGTGAGAAATTGATTTTGACACATTAGCAATTGGCGTTTTTTCATCAATTTTAATCGTTGAAGACGGAATATCATCTGGAATGACTAGAACCGCGACGCCTTTTTTCGCGTAAGCCGTTCGAATCGCTTGCTGCAGCAGATGCGGAAACGATTCAGGCGAATCTACTCGGTGATTAAACACCGACACATCGTCAAAAACACGTTCTAAGTTCACTTCTTGAAACGATTCATTGCCAAGCTTCGCACGTGGAACCTGTCCGGCTAGCACCAGCACCGGTGCACCGTCTGCTTTGGCATCATATAAGCCGTTTAACAAATGAATCGCACCCGGCCCTCCAATCGACAGACACACGCCGATTTTGCCCGTGATTTTAGCGTAAGAAGATGCCGCAAGTGCTCCTACTTCCTCGTGACGGACTTGAATAAACTCTATTTCATCTTTTTCACTGCGCAGATTGTCCATAAAATGATTGATTGAATCTCCCGGCATACCGAAAATGTGATCGATCTTCCATTCTTTTAATACCGACATAGCTGCTTTTCCAGCTGTAGTTTTTATCATATTCAGCCTTCCTTTCTTTTAACGTTGTTTCTATTCCATACCACAATGAAAGAAAGACAAAACAAGGGACTTTCCCATTTTTATGGAAAAGTCCCTTGTTTTCAGCTGAATAATTTAAATAAACTAAATTTTTTCATCGGCTCAGGCTCTAATTGATGCACCGGACGACCGTCGATAATCGCCTCTGCATTTTCAATAAAAAAATAGAGTTCTGAAGCACCGTACATATCGGAAATGTAATCATACGCTTTTGAAAGTGAATAGTCGTGGTAATTGCGAGCATGAACGCCAGAGGCAATCACGTGGGCTAAGCGGTATTTAATAAACGTACAGGCCGCTTTTCTTTCTTTTTTTCCGTTTAAACCGAGAATACTAGCAGCGCTTAGCTGAACAAGTACACCTTTTTTAACAAGCTCATACAAACGCTCAGGGTGATCTCGGAAAATCGGATGACATTCTGGTGAACGTAGAATAGGCACAACGCCTTTTGTGAGAAGATCATACAGCGTTTTTTCAAAATAAGGTGAGATATCATATTCAGGCAGTGAAAGAAACAAATATTTATCGGTGTGATTAAGCGTAAGAAGCTGATTTCGCTCATAGTTTCGCAGAAGTTGAGGCGATAAAGGGACAAGCTGACCTGGTAATACTTGAAGAGGAATACATGAATTCGTGAGCCATTCATTAGCTGCGTTCACATAGAGAAATAAATGGTGTTTCATAAACTCTTGATCGCTATCATAAAGAGGCGTCGCCACAACCGACTGAACACCTTGATCCGCTAAGGAGCGTGCCATCTTCAAAAAGCCGTCTACTTCCTCAGGTCCGCTATCGATATTAGGCAATATGTACGTATGAATATCAATCACTTTATTTCCCTCCCTGCGTTTTGTATAGCTCTATTCTACGACGATTTTAAATGTGAAACTATGTATTCTTCTCGACATTTACCACCACGAACCCCGGAAAACCGCGTACTTTCCTGTCATCTACTTAACTAACAATATTTTACTATCACTCTATGTGAAAACGCAAACATAATTTGTAAAATAACTCCAAATAATGATGATAAAAGAAGGGATTTAAATAGGTCTTTGTATGCAAATACCCTGATTAAACAGAAGTTAATCAGGGTACAAAGGGAAAAGTTAAAAGATTCCTAGAAATTTTGTTTTTTTGATGCGTTCAGGCTCTTGTTTATAAACAGCCTTCCCACTCGCAATAGCCTCAGCATTTTCCATGAAATGATAGAGCTTGCTGTTGCCGTATTTTTTAGAAACGGCTGAATAAGCTTTTTGCAGGCCATACTGCTGATAATTTTCACGATTTACACCTGATGCAATAACGTGTGCTAATCCGTGATCAATGAACTGATAAGCTGCTTTTTTAGCTTTACTGCCGTTGCCCCCCAGCACACTTTGTGCAGACAGCTGAACGACTGCTCCATTTTTTACGAGCTTGTACAAGTGCGGAGGATTCTCCACAAATAATGAATGGCACTCAGGCTCATTTAAAACCGGTACAATACCTTTTAGCTGAAGCTCATAAGCAATATTTTCTAACACTTCAATTTCCACGTCTTGTGGAATGTGTAAAAACATATATTTTTCATTTTCATTTATTGTCATCGTGTAATACTCTTCATTTGATACAATCATATTGGTAGAGGCAATTACTTTTTGACCTGGTAAAACGCTTAACGAAATAGAAGATTTTCTTAACCATTCATTAGCAAGATCCACGCCTTCTTTATAGCTGGAATCTTTTCCGTCATAAAGAGGGGCTGCTACGACTTCTGTTACTCCTTGTTTCACTAATACGTTTGCCATTTCTAAAAACTCTTCTACACTTTTGGGACCACTGTTCACATTTGGCAAGATATTGGTATATATATCTATCATTCTTTTTTTCTCCTCTTTCTATACCTCAGATCATGGATAGTATTCCATAAATTATATTATATCATAGACACCTTACCGACTTTTCTACATAAAGGAAAATTGCTTCTTATGTATAAATTTTATGTCCTACAAGCTCCTATTTTGTCTTGAAATGCATTTTATAAGTATTTTTCTTTTTAAAACAAACAAGCCTAACCGAATGGTTAGGCTTGTTGTTTACTGGCTGGATTTAGAATTTGTAAAATAGTGTTCTAAATACTGTGCCCACAGCTGCTCTCCCTTGTCATTAGGCTGACCAGGCTCTTGTGTTAAATAAGCTGAAATCTTTTCTGAGTGATAGTCCGGCCATGCTTTCCAATGATTGATATATTCATAGTCATTTTCTTTTGCATACTCTTCTAATGCCTTGGCGTCAGATGGGTAATTATTTGCTTTATAAACCGGAGCTGACGGCTGAAGAATCGTAACCATCTGTTCATTCTGACGTTTCAAGTACGTCAAGATAATATCTACATTGTCTAACGTATTCTCAATACCTACTACGCCGTTATCATTTAAAAGAAACGGTTCAAACAGCAAAACATCCGGACTTGCTTTGGCAATTTCTTTATATGTATCGCTTTTGATGAACTGTAAGGTTGTCATATTCTTATATTCACGGACTTCAACCTGGATTAAGGAAGAACCATATGTATCTTCAATTTTTTTCTTCAACAGCTCGACCCACGTAGCTTTTACTTCTTCTTGCGGTGCTGACCCAACAATAACTAGCTTCAACGGCGTTTTGGTTTGCTTAGCTTTTTGAATTTTAGTTTTAAAAGATTCTGGAAGATTTTGAGCATGTTCTTTCCAAGTAGTTTTTGCATTACTTGCATTACTAGAAGCTTCGACTTTTGTTGGTCTGGAAACAGATTGTTCTGACACTTTGTTGTTCCAATACACTTTCCCAACTGAAAGTGCGGCAATAAAAACGATGACTGCTAGAATATTAATCCAAATTTTCATAATTTGTCTCCCCTACTATATCTTTCTTTTTTGCTCTTATTATAATATAATTTGTAAGTAAGTGCATGGAAATGATTAAATTTGTCATTTTTTCAGTAATTTTGATGCATAATTTTTTTCAAGATAAGAATAATGGCTTACATAGGTACTTCATTTATTTTATCAATATATTAAGCAAAGGAAGAGACAATGAATATGGAAGAATCTCAAACTCGCAAGCGTAAAAGGAAAAAGCCGAAGAAAAAAAGAGCATTTAAAATCGTTATGGGTATTATCTTATTATTAATCCTTGGTGTAGGTGCTTACGCCTACAGTGTTTGGCATTCTGTCGAAAAAACGTTCACCCAAACTCATGAGCCTTTAAAACGTGACGTATCGGAGAAAAGATCTGAGAAAGTTTCATTCAGTGACAAAGATCCTATTTCAATATTACTTTTAGGAGTGGACCAGCGTGCAGGAGACCGCGGCCGTTCTGACTCATTAATTCTAATGACAGTGAACCCAAAAGATCAATCGATGAAAATGGTCAGTATTCCTCGTGATACGCGCACAGAGATTGTTGGAAAAGGAACGACTGATAAAATCAATCACGCCTATGCATTCGGCGGTGTCGATATGGCTGTAAATACAGTTGAAAAATTCTTAGATGTACCGGTTGATTATTATGTACAAGTTAATATGGAAAGCTTTAAAGACATTGTTGACGCAGTTGGAGGCGTGACAGTGAACAACGATTTAGACTTTAATTATGATGGATACAGCTTCAAAAAAGGCCAGCTTACGCTAGACGGGAAAGAAGCTCTTGCTTACTCTCGTATGCGTAAAGAAGATCCTCGCGGAGATTTTGGACGTCAACTGCGCCAGCGACAAATTATTGAAGGTGTTATTGAAGAAGGAGCAAGTGTTCAATCACTAGCAAACTACGGCAATATCTTAGACGCCATTGGAACAAATGTTAGAACAAACCTTACATTCGACGATATGAAGCAAATTCAATCAAACTATAAAGATGCTCGTCATAACGTAGAGCAGCTACAAGTAGACGGTCAAGGTGAAAAAATTAACGGCATTTACTACTATGCAGTTTCAGATGCAACGCGTCAAGAATTGTCAACTAAGTTAAAAGATCATTTAAATGTAAAATAAAAATAAAGCCGTCTTTCTTAGGAAAGACGGCTTTATTTTATTTATCTTCTGCATTCTCTCGTGATACAAAAGATATAATCTTAATTTTGTTCGTTTTTAAATTTGTATATACCTTAATGTAATAATTCTTGGATTGATAGAAATACAGACCTTCTTTGTCATTAATAAACAACGGTTTCTTCTTTAGTAATGATAAGATATCTTCTGTATCTTCATCTACATTTCTTAACGATACTTCGGTGATCATATTATTTAGTGCCACATATTGAACAGATCCATAATTTAGTAAAATTCCATCGTTGGATTCATACTGATTTGTTAAAGGCAAAGCATGATTTTCCATTAAGTTCTTCTGAGTTTCACTTAACGGACTTAGCAGCTTACTTATACTGATATTATATTTTGATCGTACAAGCGAGTCCAGCGAATCAATATTTTTATTTGTTAGCGTTGACTGCTGTTCAGTATAAGGTGTTAAAAGAGCTGAACTAACCCAGCCTTCCTTTCCTTGTTCCGCATTCAATTTTACCCATTTTATATCTTCAGCAGGATCTTTTTTCTCTTCAAGAACTTGATATATTTCTCCAAACGACAGAACTGCTTTTTGGTTACTCTCTAAATCCGGCTCCTCTCTGACAAAAGCAGTTTTTGTATTAATGACTACTTTCCCAGCTTGTTGTTTCTTTTGAGCCGTGCCGCTGGCAGAAGACTGTGTTTTACTCTCTGTCTGTTTCGCTGCGTGGCTGGCACTTTGTGCTGCATAAACAGCGTATCCCGCACTTCCTAATAGAATAACGGCTGCTGCTGGCAACAATACTTTTTTAGCAAAGCTTTTTTTGCCAGAGACACTCTTCCGCTTAGTTCCTATTCTTTTTGAACGCGATAGACTAAGTGATTCAGCAGCTTTTTCTTTCGAATGTTCACCTGTGTCTTCTGAAACCGAGGTGCCGTTGTTTAATAATCCGTGTGAAAATTCATTTAGCTGTTTTTCACGGAACTGTTCCCGCTCTTCTTTAGACATCTTATTATATTCTTTTAAAAACTGACCGTATTGATCCGCTACTTCGTTAATGTCCCCATACTCTTTTACATGTCCGTAATGGATCCAAAGAGCCTTTGTACAAAAACTTTTCACCTGAGACAATGAGTGACTGATAAAGAAAATGGTTTTGCCGTTTTCCTTAAATTCATTCATTTTTTCTAAGCATTTATTTGTAAACGTTTGGTCTCCAACAGACAGTGCTTCGTCAATAACAAGGATATCCGGATCAATATTAACCGATATAGCAAAACCTAAGCGGGATTTCATACCGCTTGAATAGGTTTTTACAGGCTGATTAATAAATTTCCCAATATCAGCAAACTCTATAACTTTTGGCGTAATCTCTTGAATTTGCTTTTTGGTTAGCCCCATCATTAATCCTTTAAGTTCAATGTTTTCTAGGCCTGTTAACTTGTTGTTTAACCCTGCGCCGATAGCAATCAGCGATGCGCTTCCTTTAATATCAACCGTTCCTTCATTTGGCATTGTAACGCCTGCAATTAAATTGGATAAGGTACTTTTTCCCGATCCGTTTAATCCTATAACGCCTACGATTTCCCCTTCATCTACGGTAAAGGAGATATTATTTAACGCATAGTGATACTCTCCTTTGCCGCGATTCCAGAACAAATCTTTTACTTTCTCTATTTGCTTATTATACATTTTGTATTTTTTTGTTACTTGCTGAAACTTTACTTTATAACTCATATACCTGATTCACCTTTTATAAATAGTCAACAAACTGCTTTCTGAATTTTACATGAATCGCCGAACCTAATATAAGCAACAAGAGAATGACACTCCAAAATATAATCGTATACGGAGAGTGAATAAAATTCCAGCTGCCTTTTAACAGAGATTCACGATAACCGTCTACAATATAATAAAAAGGGTTCATCGCAAAAATCTCTTTTAGCAACTGCGGCGTGTTGTCACTCGGCAACCATAAAATAGGAGTTACATAAAACAACATACGTGTAGCTGTCTGAATAAGCAAGTGAATATCTCTTACCATTGTAGATAAAGTAGATGTTACGAACGATAAAGAAAGCAAAAAGCAAAATGACGACAGCATAAAATACAATAGACTAATAATATTTATGTGGTGGATACCCTGAGACGTAATCACAATAATCATTAGCATAGCTACAAGTATTAAGTGCGTGTAAAGTTGTGCAACCACTACATATGTAGGTATGACACTCAGAGGAAAATTCATTTTCGAAACTGAATTTAACCTCGCATAGACTGAGTTAGAGCCTTGAAGAATGGCGGCACTAATAAAAAACCAAGGGATTAAGCCACAAATTAACCAAACAAAGAAAGGGATTCCGTCAACATCTTGACCTCCGCGTACTCCTAGACCGAACACAACCCAATAAACCCCAATTTGAAATAAAGGATTCAAAATAATCCAAAGTCCACCCAATAGGTTGTCCGCATACGATTTTTTTAACTCGTAAGCTGATAGTCTACCGATCATGTAGAGATTTTGAATTTGCTCTTGTATTACGATTTTAATTGATTTCATATGATAATTCCTTTTGTACAATTTATTGAGAAATAGAATTTATCTCTCAATGATTAAGCCTGCTCTAATTCTTGATATATTGTTGCAAAGACGTTTTCTGCTTCAAGATAATTCTTTACTACAATACGATGTAATTGCTTTAAAAACTGCTGATAATAGTTCATTTCAAAATGAACGTGGAAGACGCCCCAAGGATGGTCTTCGTAAGAGATATACTTCTCTTTTGTTAAATCGATTGCTTCTACTTGATAGTTTTCTTGAATATAAACATCTAGGAGGTCCCAATATTGATTTAATGCCTGAACATTGACAGAAGAAGCTATGGTTTTGACCTGGCCTTCATTGTCATAATAAGAATCTGTAAAGCGCGCTTTATGAAGAACTACTTTGCAAGTAGGCAATTCTGCTTGAAGAAAAGCAAATAGTTTATTAATCGCTTTTTTCCAAAGCTCCATATATTCGTCCTGGTTGTTTTGCAGGGTAATCGCATCATGATTTTTTAATTCCTTGAAATAACTTGTTTTAGCTAACTTCCAGTAATTATTAGTTAAAAAACTATCCGTCACACGAAGGCATCCAAAGAAGATGTCTCCAAATAAATCAATGATTAAATAATCAGGCTGCTGCTTTTTTAAATCCTCTAAAAACTGCTTCTGAAAATCAGTTTTAACATTCCATGTGTCCCAATCATTTAAGTTATCAATTTTGTCCTTTGGAAACGTTAAAGGAGAAGCCATTAAACTGATAATAGAAGATTGATTTTGTAAAGAAACACACTCGTAACTTTTTTTGTAGTCAGGATTAAATTTGCTGTTAAAATTATCACGTGTAACACATGAACCCAATACTGCTACTTTTACTGTGTCATTCTTTTTTCTTTCAATCCACATGGTTGCATGAGGTTCGCTGCTGTTTAGCTGAATAGTATATAATTCATTATTTAGCTGAGCAGAATTTCCCACATGTAGATGTGCTGACACTACCGTATCGTTCATGATGTACTGCATAGAGACGTCTTCTTTAGATATATTCTTATACAAGTGTACACTATTTTGAAGTGGTATACGAAATACAATTGTATTTAAATTCAGCCTGCTCTCAATGGCATATCTTTTTCCGCTTATAGTCGCATAGCAATCCTGGGGAAGAATCGTTGCATTCATTTCAACAGTAAGAATCAAATCTGATTTTTCTAAAGAGCATTCAATGACTTTTGCCGCAAAGTCTGTTTTAGTGTAAATGGCAACTGTTTTTTTATTTGTGCTATACGGTTTGATCCAATGAGTTCCCCATACTTTTTCATTCATATATTTGATTTTAGTTACATTAAAATCAGCTAGACTCAACTCGTAAACTTGCTCTTCTGCTTTAATAGCAACATCTATAATCTCTTCTACAGATACTGAATTCCCTTTTAAGTGCTTTAAATCATTCAAGTTAATAATGACTGAATCATCCAGCGAAATTTGCTGCGAATAAGTTATGCTTTTATTTCTATGTTTAGTACGTCTTATTAACAATAACTCAGCTGGCTTTAACTTGAGTTCTTTCGGAATGTTCAAGGCTATTTCTATGATAGCATTATCTCTATATTTAATGTTTTCTACTAGTATATTCATGACCCACCTATAATTAAATATGACTTCTCTTTGTGTAAAAAGAGCTTATAATATGAAGAAAATGCAACATAACTATTGCATTTTCTTCATCATGATTAGAACTTTTGCTTTTATAAATCATTAAGATGTTTTTTGCTTAATAACGTTATAAATACGCTGACAATTATTTTGATCTTTGTATTTAAAAATCCGCTGTGAATTTTTAAGATATTGCTTGTTTGCTTTAAAATCGTTGTTTACCACTGATCCAATAGCTGACATTAATTGATTTTCATTTGAAACAATCATTCCCAGATGGTTGTATTGGATTTCTTTTACTTGTGTATGGTGGTTATTGTGCGGATCAAACTGATACATAATAACCGGTTTATCCATATACAAGAAATCGCTTGATACCGAAGAATAATCCGTAATTAACAGCGAACTTTCTTTTAAGAGCTCTGAAACAGTAGCCGTACTTTTTACTAAAAACTCAATGTTCGGATGATCAATGACAAATTGATCCATAAATTTTTGCATTTGACTGTGAATATAAAACTTCACAGGAATGTTATGGCGTTCAATTATTTCTAAAAATTCTTGATTGGTAATGAGGTTTTTGTAAGCTTTATAATAATCCGATTTTAAGAAGCTATTTTTATTAATTTTAAATAAATGTCTTCTCCATGTTGGCATGATTAAAATTTGTTTTTTGACATCCAGTTCGTGAAGATTATCAAAGCGAGCTAAACCTGTTACAGCAACTTCATTCTCGCTGTAGCCGAGCGTGTTTTGAATAATTTTCTTTTCATATTCCGAGCTCGAAATAATAAGGTTTTGATTGTATCGCTCTTTATGTAAATAAGGAGAGATATTATGAATAATAACACCATGCTGTAAGCAGATATTGTATTTTTTGGCCAGCTGCTTTTGAAATAACTTTTTAAATGTTTCTTTTGACCTTGGATATGAACACTCCTCAAACGTCCATGCGCTAATGTAAGTGCTAGCTACCAGCATATATAGCTGATGCTTAAAAGAAGAATGATGAATGACATTTCCATGTTTCTTGACTTTGTCAAGGTGAGGAGAATCCTCGTTAATAATATAATAGACTTTTTGATTCGGGTAATGTTCTCGGCAGTACTTAAAGAAAAAATAACCATTGTCTTCTGCTTGATCTTCACGTTCTCCTACAAGCCATACTTTACGGTTAAATAACGATGCTTTAACAAGACTAGCGGCAGCTAGTAAAAACCCTTTGTATAAAGATTGTTTCAGGCTGCGAAGCATGCTGCTGGCTTTTCTAAAAGGCTTTGTTACTTTCCATGAAAGCGACTCTTCTAAGCTGTACGGGTTCTTTTTAAAATACTGCTTATATTTATTCGTTTGCTCATACCAATGACGCTTACTTCTTAGTAATTTAATATATTCAGTAGCTTCTTCGTCCAAGTTCTTATCGAGCATCTTAAAAATCGGAATATAGCCGTCTATACCGCAGCTTTTGATTTCTTGAGAGCTAAATAAAGCTAACAGACTTCTTAGCTCATTATAAGCAATCGTTTGCTTTTCTTCTGTTAAGTTATTTGTAAACGTATTTTTATCAATCAAGTAAAGCATATGAGTTAAAAGTTGAAATTTAATGGCTTCGTTTAATTCCTTAGGTGCTTGCATTTGCAACGCTCGGTTAACCTTGCCAATTTGTCCAATCGATGAGCTGATATAATCTTCATCAAAAGTAAACCCATTTTTGTATTTTAATTTACCAATGTAGTTAAAAGAAAGCTCTTTTGTATAGACGAGAAAATGAAAAGCTTCAACGGCTGTACTTGTGACAGATTTAGATACTAACTGCGGATGCTGAAGCAACGTATCTTTTTTTATTAATTTTAAAGAAGTTAACGCATTAACTCCTTTTTTTATAACATCAGCTGATGCATCCAAATTTGTTTTCACCGTTGAGTCTGCATTAGCTGATACAAAATCCAGTCCTTTTTTTTCTGCCGTGTTATATAACTCCTTATACAAATGAGGTGAAATACTATAATTAAAATCAAAGAAGCTGATATACTTTCCTTTTAAAGAAGCAAAGTTCACCTCGCTTTCTTTTTGTACATGTATGTTGGCCTCCTGAGATAATTTGGAGAGCTCAATTATTTCCTGAGACGTTTTTTCACCGGCTTGATCAAGAATCATCAATTCAATGTTTTCAAACCCAATCGTTTGCTCTCTTAATCTATTAAGAGTATCAATAAAATTAGTAAGATTACTTTCCTGCAAGAGTGCTACTATGCTGACTTTCATTTATATATCTCCTCTTAATTAGTTGTTTCAATTTAAAGTTACGGCTGCGTAAGATTTTTGTTATTTTCCATGAATAGCTTTTTCTGATTTTGGCATGTTTTTTGTATTCTGCCTGTAGCTCAGTACCTTGCTTGTACCACCAGCGTCTTGAAACAAGCATTTTATTATACTCTAGCGCTTCATCTATATATCCTTTATCAATTAAGCTGATAAAAGGACCTTCAAGCTTTAAATATTTTTCAATTAACTTTTTATCATACCCTTTAATAACGTCTTTAACTAAGTTAATCAAATAAAGTTTTGTATCTATTTGTAGACGGTTAAAGTCTGGGTCACACAGCTTCCACAATAGGGATCTCAGCGCGTTAATCTGAAAATATGTGTATTCTTCACTGCCAAGCATCGGTTTTACGAGCTTTGCTGCTTTCACATCATTTTCAACTGTACTTACGATATCTCGCTGAGTTAATGATAAGTTTTTTGCATCATTTCTTGCTCGGTACATATAAATAACCTTCGGGATATAGCTGAATTTAGCTGCTTTAGTGAAAAGCTGCATATCATAGTATTTGTCTTCGCCGTTTTTCATGCCTTCTACAAATGAAATGTTATGCTTTTTAATAAATGCTGTTTTAACAAGCTTTAAATAAACTGCTGTTTTCACTTGCAGAAAGAAAGGCACGCTTTTTATATCTGCATTCAAGTACTGCTTATGTAACAAATAATTTTTAAATGTAATATGCTCATACTCTCTGCCGTCTTCATCATCAAAGCTCACCATTTTCCCCATTACAAAGTCTGATTTATTTTCATTAGCGACCTTGTAAAGAGCTTCGTACGCATCATATGGAATATAATCATCGGGATCTAAAAAGATTAAGTATTCACCAGTTGCTTTTTCAATACCAATATTTCTTGGCTTCCCAGGAGCGCCCGTATTTTCCTCTAAATGAATCGATTTAAAATGAGGGTATTTCTGAGAATATTGATTCATGATCTCAGCTGTGTTATCCGTAGAACAATCATTAACCATAAGGACTTCCAATTTTTCATGGCCAATTGTTTGATTCAACAAGGAGTTTAAGCACTCTTCGATATAACTTTCTACATTGTAGATAGGTAGAATAACTGTAATTAATGGTTTATTCATTCATAATTCCCTCCACTCAATTGGTTAAATAGTAAATTGCTATGAGAATGTTCTTTTACAACATAATTTTGAATTTTATTAGCTTTATGAATAGAAAAGTGAGGAAATTGCTTTAGTAGCTGAATCACTTCTTTTTCCGTTTCTACTCTCTCTCCAAATAAATCTTTTTTATGGTTAATAGGGCCTTCATTGTAATGCTTTGAATAAAAGTCATCATAATCGAACTGATAGAATAAAACAGGTTTATTCATATAAGCAAAATCGAACGATACAGTCGAATAATCAGTAAGCAGCATACTGTGACTTCTTAATAAATTTTGAACAGTTTCTTCTCCTTGCTTCACGACCGTGATTCTAGGGTGAAAAGCAGGAAACTCTCCAATTAACTTTTGCATTTGATAATGCGGAAAGAACGTAACCGTTAAATCTTTTTGTTCAAGAAAACGGTGAAATTCTTCGTTTTCAAGTAGAGACAAATAGCGTCTCCAATAATCAGATGTAAACAGTTGCTGCTCTGTTTTAATCCAGCTTCTCCATGTTGGCATGATGAGAATTTCTTTGCCTGTACTTGTATCTTCAAGCGCGTCCCAGCGTGCAAGCCCCGTCTCAATTACCTCGTTTTCGCTATAACCAAATTCTTTCATTACGTGTTTTTTTTCGAACGGTGAAGAAACAACAAACTGACTATAATTCATTCTATTTTTATGAAGAACATGATTAACCCGGCTAACACCGATTACACCATGCTGAATAAAAATCTTTTCATTTTGCTGCCACTCTGGATAATACTTCATAATTTTTTTATACGATTCCGTATGCATGTTAGAAGTTTCAACGTAGCTGTTAATGGTTTTATGAGATATGAGTAAATAAAACGTGTGCTTCAGACTATTAAAATGAATAATATTTCCTAAATGCTTGATAAATTGATAATCTGGAGATTTCTTATCAATTACATAATAAATATTAACGTTTGGATGATGCTTGCGAATATATTGATACAAATGATAAGAGTTATCTTGAGCCGTATCTTTTCGCTCACCAATCAGCCAAATTTGTTTTTTCACATAAAATAAACGAAACATTCTATATAATAGAATCGCTAAAAACGTATGATAATCCTTAGCCTTCAAAAAGCTTCCATCATATCGAATATCTCTTTTTACTTGAACAGAAAAAGACTTTAATTTCCCTAACATATTTACTTTTTTTAAGCTAATTTTCATTTGTGAGCGTGTGTTAAATGCTGTTTTGATTTGAATATTGTTCACTACATGGGTTTTCGTACGATTTCGCAGCTGCGCTAGCATCACTTTTATTGGTTCTTCCACTGTTACATCATTTACAGTCAAACGAATATATACCTGCCACTCACCTTGCTCAAGAAAACCCAATACGTTGAGAGAAATCGTTTTAAAGCCAGCGTCTTGGTAATTAATTTGATTATGTGAAAATAAATAACTCACGTCTGTTCGTAAATCCTGCTGCAAAGGAACTGCTTTCTCTTTTTCTCGACGTTTAAACACCAAGTCTTTTTGCATTCCTTTAGCAGACAAGCCTTTAATAAACGCATAGCCCCCAAGCGTAAGCTGCCCATCTTTTAATTCGATAAGCTCAATTCGCTGTTCAACTTCTACGTGCTTCACTTCTAAGTACTGCTTATATCTAGGAAATGTTTTGGCCAAAGAGCTGTAAAACAGACCTTCTTCCAAAAAAATCTCGTTTATAAATTCATCTTTACAAAAAGAAAACATTAAGTTCATAAACTCTTCATAATCTCTCTGTACAATCATTTGTGTAAACAACTGACTTTTGCTGTCTAAGCTGGACGTTACTTCACGATGAACAAGCGTATCTAAAAAGCTGCTGCTTATATCTAACAGCTCATTCAAATGATCATTCGGCAGCTTAGGACCCTTTGTAAAAAGAGAGTTAAAGAAAAATTCTGCCTGTCTCTTTTCGATTTCGTGAAGCAGAGACCGTTCATTGAGAGTACCGTATAAACTCTTTAATTTTTGCTGTACCATTACTAGCTGTTTGAAAAATGAAAGAGTACTATTTTTTGATAGTGTCATTTCATTGTCATTAACTCGGTAATACAAAACGTCACTATTTTCTACTACCGTTTTACGCGAGCAGTAGAGACTTTTTTGAGTGAATAACAGATCTTCACCAACATGTAAATCTTCATCAAAAGAAATGCTATGCTGAATAAGAAGATCTTTTTTAAATAATTTATTGCTTGCTGAAGGCGTGAGATGCAGTTCTTTGTGGGTAGAAATATGCCGTACGGCAGGAAGGCCTTTTGCAAAGACTTTCTTCATATAAGCCAAATGCCAAGTGCGATACTCGTTAAAACATTCAAAGTTTCCTACAGCGGTATCTGCATCTGATTGCACTGCGGCTTTATACAGCCTTTCATAGGCATCAGCCGATACATAATCATCTGCATCTAAAAAGGCAACATACTCGCCTTGTGCGTAAGATAAGCCTTTGTTTCTGGCCGAGCTTACTCCATTATTTTCTTGAGTGAGATAACGAACATGAGGATGTGCTGCAGCATATCGGCTCGAAATGATGCCGCTGTTATCTGTTGACCCATCGTCTACAATGATGATTTCAATTGGCTGCAGAGACTGATTGATAACAGACTCAATACATTGAGAAATATAGGGTTCTTTATTATAGTTTACAATTACGGCGGTGACTTTATATTTACTCAAGTTGCTCATTCCTATTCTTGTAAAAATTAGTGATAATGCTGCACACATTTAGAAGGTTAAAATTCTAGCTGACATACTATGCCAGCTTTTTGTAGATATCAATAAAAATTTCTTTTTCATTATTCCAGTTGTACTTTTCGCGAGCTTGATAGCAATTAAGGCTCATTCGTTCACGTTCTTCAGGATGATCAAGCAAGTAGTTAACGCCATTGGCAATCGACTCTGGATCATGCGAGTCAACGCATACCCCTACTTCCTCTGTTTCTACTACTTTTTGAATTTCAGGGAAGCTGCAGGCGATAACGGGAACCGCACTCATCATATACTCAAATAATTTGTTTGAAGACGCAGAATAATGGTTAAAACAAATGTTATTTAATACTTGGAAACCAAGATACGCATTTTTCGTATAATGCATAAGATCTTCCACCGGTACTTTTGCTAGGAACTTAACGCGATCTTCAAGTCCTTGCTCTTTCACCATTTTTTGAAGCTGAGGTTTAATACGACCGTCACCGATGAAGACAAGCACGCCTCGTTTGAACAGCGGTGCTGCTTCTACTAGCTTATCAAGTCCTCTTCCAACTTGAACACCGCCTTGATATAAAAGAATTGGCTCATGGGAAGGAATATTTAGCTGCTGATGAAGATCAACAGATTGACTCAACTCTGGCTTCACAACAAACGGATAATTATGAACAACCTGCGGATACAGCTTGTACAAGTCTTCTGTATATTTAGCACGCGTATGATTTTCTGCAATCATCACATCCGTAAACTTAATATAAAGTTTTTCCATTATTCCGTAAATAGGACTGTTGTACCCAGTGCGGCTTGTTTGCACTTCGTGAGAATCATATACTAGCTTTTTCCGGCGCAAAATTTTTGCACATGTAATGCCTTGGGGAAGCGTGTTTAAATCATTCGAATGATAAATATCATATTTCTTTTTTAACCCATACTTCACCATTTGACTTGCAATATAGCCTCTAACCATAAACGTTCGAGCTTTTGGCGTCACAAACAGTCCAAGGAGAACAGCTACTAGTAACGTGATAACTGTCAGCTTCCATAATCCTAAGCCAAGTATAACTAAAGCAAGCAGTTGCAAAGGAATGCTTTTTTTCAAACGTCGAGCAGCTCCAAGAAGCATTTGTAATAGCGGAAACTGGTTATTTACACGAATAACGGTAAACCCTTCCTTGCGCTCTTCTTTCTTTTTAAGCTGTGGATTTTTCCGGTCGTGAATCGCAATAAGATCCACATTATAGCCGGCTTCTACCAATGAAGAACATTCTCTTAAGACACGGGCATCATTGGTAAAATGATTCCACACAAACATACATACGTTCTTAGACATCTTTATCCTCCGTCGTTACTTTTAAGATATTCATAGTGAAGATTCTATGTAATTATAAAACTTCGGCTTTTTCTCTCGTTTCTACAGGAGCCATCTCTTCATATGTAGATACTCTGTTTTCAATTAAGTTGATTAACACATTGATATTTCGTTCCCACAGAAAATGTTGCTGAACATACTTTCGGCTGTTTACCGCCATTTCACTTCGAAGAGAAGGACGCTGATACAGATATAAAATGTGTGTTAACATTTCTTCTGCATCATGAGAGTTGGCTACAATTCCAGCTTCTGTTGTTTCAATGATCGTTTTAGCATAACCTGATACGGCTCCAACAATAGGAAGACTGCACGTCATATAGTCGATAATTTTCCCAGGCAATACCGTTTCAAATACTTCCTTGCCGTTAAGAGTAACAATTCCAATATGATGAGTTGAAATCGTCTTTAAACATTCTTTACGCGTAGAAGGCTTCATAAAATTCACGTTAGAAAGATTATGTTCTTTCGCAAACTTAACGAACTCCCGCTTTTTAAATCCGTAACCCATCACCGTGAGCTGAATATCATACTCATTTAGTTCTTTCGCTAATTCCATTAAGATGGTGACATCTTGAGCCAAGCCGATGTTTCCTGCATACATGACTTTGAACGGCCCGTCACCTGATTCAATCGGAGAGATTTCTTCTTGTCGAGCGGCATTTGGCATAAAAGAGATTTTCTTTAGAGGAATATGATAATTACCGATGATAAAATCTTTAAAGCGCTGACTATTTACGATAATTTTATCGGCTTTTATATACAGAAGCTTTTCTAACCTGCTGAAAATATAAATAATAAACCGATAATTAAAAACCCCGACTCCCTTTAGTGATTCCGGCCACAAATCTCTTATATCGAGAATCATTTTTGTTCGGTACCGATACTTCGCTACTAACCCGACAACCGCAATAAAAATAGGCGGCGACGTCACAAAAATAACATCGTATTTTTTACGATCAAATAAAATAAATAAAATCATTCGAAACGCAATTTCTAAGTAGTACCATAAGCGGTTAATAATGCTTCTAGAGTATTTGCGATTGGCTACTTTTACTCGTGTAACATCATTTTCTTCGTCTAATGAATCATCGTCCCAAAACTGTTCATCGCTATAGATTTTCTTATTTGGATACGTTGGTTCAGTTGTCAAAACATTTACATCATAATCATTTTCTTTTAAGAGCTTATATACGTTTTTCATCCGGTTTCCGGCGCTTCCGATTTCCGGATAAAAATGTTGAGAAATCACAAGTACTTTTTTTGTCATTAAGCTTCACCCCAATACTACTTAACCGGCAACCTACTCAAATAAGCTACCGGCAGGTTTCTCTGTTTAAGCTTTGATTTGCTGCTCTTTTAACAGCTGCTCCATAAATACAAGAAGATTTTTACGCAAATCTTCGTGCTGAAGAGCAAACTCGAGCGATGTTTGGATAAAGCCTAATTTTTCTCCTACGTCATAACGTTTGCCCTCAAAATCATACGCAAACACGCGCTGAATTTCATTTAGCTTTTGAATCGCATCGGTTAATTGAATTTCCCCGCCCGCTCCAATTTCTTGCTCTTCTAAAAATTTAAAAATCTCAGGAGTGAATACGTAACGGCCCATAATCGCTAAGTTTGAAGGTGCTGTACCTGCTGCTGGCTTTTCAACAAATGACTCTACTTGGTAGCGGCGGCCTTTGTTTGAAGAAGGATCTACGATACCATAGCGATGCGTTTCATTTTCAGGAACAGTCTGAACACCGATCACCGAAGATAACGTTTGCTCATACTCATTCATTAATTGGCGCAGACAAGGTGTTTCTGCCTGTACAATATCGTCTCCTAAAAGAACAGCGAACGGCTCGTTGCCAATAAAGTTACGTGCACACCACACCGCATGCCCTAATCCTTTTGGTTCTTTTTGGCGAATATAGTGAATTTCAACATTTGAAGACTGGCGAACTTTCTCTAATAGCTCAAATTTTCCTTTTTCAGCTAAGTTTTGCTCTAGCTCAGGCGCGTTATCAAAGTGGTCTTCAATCGCACGCTTGCCTTTGCCCGTTACGATAATAATATCTTCAATGCCTGACTCAATTGCTTCTTCAATAATATATTGAATAGTAGGCTTGTCTACAATCGGAAGCATTTCCTTTGGCATTGCCTTTGTAGCAGGTAAAAAACGTGTTCCTAATCCTGCTGCTGGAATAATCGCTTTTCTTACTTTTTGCATGTTATGTTCTCCTTTATTATGTAGTTGTGTCTGTACGAGCTTTTCCGCTAAAAACCGCGTCCACTACCCGTGTTTTGACTTCATTAGATAAATTTTGCACTAAAAGAAAAAAAGAAGGATGGGCTGGTTTGCACTTATAATTCTGTCCAAACTAGCTATCTTTTCTTTTACAAAACGTTCTTTTTTTCTACACATATAGTAATATATCTTTTTCCTCAGTACGCCATTACGTATATTAAAACGCAAAATAACACGTTTCACTATGTCAGACCTTCTGACATGGCTGTTTTAAGCATAATTTCATCCATCTTATCAAGTAATAAGTCTGGATGCATATAGGAAAAAGGTGTCAAATTAAAATAGCAATGAAATTTTCATCTTTATTTCGTATGCCTTAAGACCTAACAAAAGCAATATTCATATTAGCACATTACAGTAAGTATTTCTATGTCTTTTTTTGTCGAAATTTCTACCTCAGTAAATGTAACACTTTCTTTCCTTATATAATTCGCTAAGGGAAAACTAGGAACAGAACACCTCTCAAGCCGAAAAAGAAGCTTTTCAGAACTTAAAAGGAGCCTAAAAAACAGCAAACAAAAATAAGGCGCCAAAACCGCTTTGGTTTCGACGCCTTATGAAAAAGCCTGCCTGTTATTTAAGAAAATAGGTTAATTACTTCCATAATAGTAGTAATAATTTCCTTCTTCCATTTTACGATTATTAAGAACCGCTCCAAGCAATTTTGACTTTGCGTGCGTTAGCAACTCTTTTGCTTTTAACGCTGCATCTTTTTCCGTTTTCGAACTGCTTACAATTAAAAGAGAAGCGTCTACTTGATTAGCTAAAATTTGAGCATCCGCTACTGCTAAAATAGGGGGTGTATCAAAAATAACCATATCAAACCGCTCCTTCATCTCACCAAGCACCTCTCCCATTTGCTTAGAAGCAAGAAGTTCAGAGGGGTTAGGAGGAATTGGACCGCTCGTTAACACATAAAGATTTGGAACTTCTGTAGATTGAACAGCTTGTCCCAAAGACGATTGGCGGGTTAACACGTTCGTAAGACCCGTATGATTTTCAAGACGGAACGTATAATGTGCAGTCGGCTTTCGTAAATCTCCGTCAATAAGCAGCACGTTCAAGCCTTGCTGTGCATAAACAGCAGCTAAATTAGCAGCTGTTGTAGACTTTCCTTCAGAAGGTCCGCTCGAAGTCAGTAAAAGAGATTTAATCTCTTCGTCCGTTCCTGAAAACTGAATGTTCGTACGAATCGTGCGGTACTGCTCAGCAACCGGATCTTTCGGACTGTTATGAGCGAGCAGACGTCTCTTTAACGTCAGCATTTTATCATTTTTTTGTTCTTTCTTTTTACGAGCCAAACGTCTCACCTCTTTGCGGTACGCGAGCAGTTAGATCCGGACGCTGTACGTTAGTTGCTTTTGGTACATCTTTAATCGTTGTCACAACTCCCATAACGGGCAGTTCTAAAAGATTTTCAATATCTTGCTCTGTTTTTAACGTATTATCTAAGTATTCTAGTAAGAAAGATAGACCCACACCTGCTATTAGTCCAATTACAACACCAATTGCAATGTTCATTAATGGCTGAGGCTTAACAGGGCTGGCGTTTTCACCAAGCGTGGCTTTTGACAACACTTTTACATTGTCCACGTTCATAAGTTTGGGCACTTCTTTTTGGAAAACAGAAGCTGTTGTATTCGCAATCTCAGTCGCACGCTTCGCACTTGTATCTTGTACGACAATCTGTGCTACTTGAGAGTCTTGGGCACTCGTTACTTGAATTTGACCGCTTAAGCTTGCAGCAGATCCATCAAGCTTAAGTTCTTTAACCACTTTGTCCAAAATAGCTGGACTTGTGATAATGTCATTGTACGTGTTAATAAGCTGCACGTTCGTTTGAACGACTTGCGTATTATATAACTGTTGATCATTTTTTGCTTGATTAACTAAAATCTGCGCTTTTGATTGATACACAGGCGTTAGAACAAAAAAGCTAATTACGGCACTTACAGTTGCTGCGATAATGGTAATGAGTACAATAAGCCAAAGACGCTTACGAAGCACTGCAAACAACTCTCGCAAACTAATAGTCTCTTCCATAGTTGACCTCCGAACTTAGTAACTTCTAAAAAATTCAATCTACTTCATTATAATTGACAAAAGCTTGATTTACTATATTCTTTTGTCAATTAAATGAAAGCTTTACATTTCTTACTTTTACTTTCAGCCTTTATATCGACACCAAAATCGATTTGTTTACTCTTTCCATGACTAATTGTTCAATTTCTCTTAAATGCTTTTCACTTTGACTCAATGATTCTTTATTCACGCCAAAATAAAACTTTGCTTTTGGTTCTGTTCCAGACGGACGAATCGTAAACCACGTGCCATCTTCAAAATGATACTTTAGTACATTGGAGACAGGAAAAAGCATAGACTCAGTCTTACCTTCTTTTACATGCACGCGCTCACCTGATTGATAGTTTTCGATACATGTAACGGCTATCTCTCCCAGTTCGCTAACTGGATTCACTCGAAACGTATCAACAAGTTTTTGAATTTGCTCCGCTCCGTCTTTTCCTTTTAGCGTAATAGAACGCAGTGATTCTTTGTAATACCCGTACTTGCTGAAAATATCAAGCAAGCCGTCATAAAGAGACTTTCCTTGCGCTTTGTAATAAGCCGCGACTTCGGCTGCAAACACAGCGGATTGAACCGCGTCTTTATCACGTACAAAATCTCCGATTAAATAGCCGTAGCTTTCTTCATAGCCAAACTGAAATTGATAGTCGCCGCTTCTTTCAAACTCATTAATTTTCTCTCCAATAAATTTGAAGCCTGTTAACGTATCAAATGTTTTCAAACCAAAGCTGGAAGCAATGGCACGGCCAATTTCTGAGGTTACAATTGTTTTAACAACCGCTCCGTTTTCAGGCAGCAGACCTTGTTCTTTCTTTTGAAATAACAAGTAATGAAGCATCAGCGCCCCCAGCTGATTGCCCGTTAAGACAACATACTCCCCGCTGCTGTCTTTTACAGCCACACCAAGACGGTCCGCATCGGGATCAGTTGCCATTAAAAGATCGGCATCTATTTCTTTTCCATATCCGATCGCCAGTTCAAAAGCCGCATGTTCTTCCGGATTCGGAGACTGTACAGTCGAAAAATCAGGATCTGGATGCTCTTGCTCTTTTACCACCTTGACGTTAGTAAATCCAAATGCCTTTAATCCTTCACGAATCGGCTTGTTTCCTGAACCATGCAAAGGAGTAAAAACAATTTTCAATTCCTTTCCTGATTCTTCAACAAGCTTACGATTTAATTGAATCGTTTTTAAAGCCTCTGTATAAGCAGCGTCCACTTCCGCTCCTATATACGTTAATAAGCCTTCTGCTAAAAGCTCTTGCTCTTCTTTTACAGAAATAGATAACTCATTTTCAACACGATTCATATGCGAAATAATATTATCTGCAGCTGCTGGCGGAAGCTGACCGCCATCTTCGCCGTACACTTTATAGCCGTTGTACTCAGGAGGGTTATGACTCGCGGTAATAACAATTCCCGCAAATGCATTTAAATAACGCACCGCATAAGAAAGCTCAGGCGTTGGACGAAGCTCATCGAATACGTACGTTTTGATGCCATGATGCCCAAGCACTTTTGCGACTTCTAAAGCAAATTCAGGCGACTTATGACGAGAATCATAGGCAACAACTACGCCTTTTCTCTTTGCTTCTTCTCCACTTGCTTCTATATAATATGCAAGGCCTTCCGTTGCTTTTCTTACCATGTATATATTCAAACGGTTGGTTCCAGGACCAAGCTCACCGCGCATTCCGCCCGTGCCAAATTCCAGATTTTTATAAAATGCGTCTTCTGCTAGTTTTTCATTTTCTTCCATTATAAGAAGCTCTTCTTTTAACTCCGCATCAAGCGCATCAAATATTAGCCATTTGTCTAGCTGTGTTTTCCAATTCACGATGTTGACCTCCTTTATGGTTCGGATGAGATGCAATAAGTTGAAGCGTGCCTTTTATGGTGAAGGAGTCCACATGATTCGGCAGGATAAAGTGATCACCTTTTTGCAGAGCGCATTCTCCGTCTTCCGTACAAAGCGTTCCTTCTCCTTCAATGACGCTAACCAACAGAAAATGTGCATCTTGCATCAGTTCCATTTCTGTCTGCACATCCCATTTATAGACCGTAAAATAATCTTCTTCTACAAACGTAATGATGGATCCACCGCTCATTTTTATAAACGCAGGCTCCACTTTTGATGTGATGTGAGGAACGGTCGTGACTTCAATTGCTTTTTCCAAGTGCAGCTCACGCAGGTTTCCGTTATGATCACGACGATCGTAATCATAAACGCGATAAGTTGTGTCTGAACTTTGCTGGGTTTCAAGTACAAGCGTCCCTTTACACAGCGCGTGAAGAGTACCGCTTGGCACATAGAAAAAGTCACCGGGCTTGATTTTTACACGCTGTAATAAATCATTCCAGTGACCTTGATCGACCATATTCATAAATTCTTCTTTACTTTGTGCACGATGACCAAAAATCATTGTCGCTTCTTCAGCACAGTCTAAAATATACCAGCACTCCGTCTTTCCAAATTCACCGTTTTCACACTCATTTGCATATTCATCATTCGGATGCACTTGAATCGATAAATCTTCGTTTGCATCTAAAATTTTAGTTAATAGCGGGAACTTCCCACTATCAAAATGCCCAAATATCTCTGGATGCTCATCCCAAAGCTCACCTAGCGTTTTACCGATATAATCCCCTTCTCGCACAACACTTGGACCGTTTGGATGAGCTGAAATTGCCCAGCACTCGCCCGTTTGAGCAGAAGGTATATTATATCCGTACTGCTTTTTTAATTCGCTGCCGCCCCAAATTCGCTCTTGAAAAAGAGGTGCTAAAAAAATAGGTGCTTTTTTCATCGTTTTGAATGAACCCCTTACTTACTTTTTATTTTTTTATTTATTTCTTTAGCGATATGTATCGCCTCATTGTTATAACGATTAATGTTCTGCTGTCTGCATGACTCAATGAGCGAAGGAGTCACTACTAAACTTTCTAACTCCTTCCACTCTATTATGTCGCACAGCTGATGACGAACTAAATAATCAATTGTGTGACGGTCTTCTTTCATGCTGCTGCGATTTGTAATTAACAGCGGCACGCCCGCACAAACCGCTTCACTAACCGTTCCCCAGCCTGCTTTTGTCAAAACAAGATCAGCTGCTGCTACATAGTACTGTGTTTCCACTGCATTCGTTGGAATATGATAAACATTAGGATAATTAACATTAACATTCGATGAAACGATAAACTTGCAGTTTGGACTTCGCCAAATCGCAAGTTCTGACAGCGTTCCAATATTGACTTTCATACCCAAACCAAAATAGATAATGTGACTTTCACCTGCAGGGTCAATTTCTTTACGGATGCGCTGCACTTCGTGATTATCTATATATCTCGAATAAAAACCAAAACTTTGATTTTCTTCGATACCCCAGTGAGGCTCATTACTGCATGCAAGAGAAAAATAATACGTCATTTGCTTGTACTGCTTATGTAGAAATGACAGCAACTGTTCTTCAATCAGCCCTTGGTACGCCGTATACCACGTGAAGTTCGATAGGCCGAGAGAAGGGATATTCAAAGCAGCAGCACTTGAAATTCCTAGTGGAGAAATATCAGAAATTACAAAAGAAATGTTCTTTTCTTTCATAAATTGTATTTCTTGATCCAGCTTCGTAGAGAATTCAGAGGCATAAGAAGAAACATTGTTACTTAATAGTTTTGCATCTGGCTCTAATGAATTTTCTTGTAAAACATAACCCACGTCTGTTACCACTTTTCGAAACGCAATACGAGGTTCATGTTTAAAAGATTGCTGTAAAAAACTAAGCGCAAACGAATGGCAAATAATAATCTTCACGTTTTCATTTCGCTTTAATAATTCACGAATAATGGCCGTGCTTCTAGTTGCGTGACCATATCCGTAGTCTGAAATATAATAGGCGATTGTTTTCAACCAGAAGCACCTCCTTACTATAATCATAAAAAATAGAAGTTTAGACAAAGTCAAAGCTTCTATCTCTTATAAAATCACCTGCGGCCTTGACGATTGAAATTGTTTAATTACATCGTTCCAATCATACACAAGACGAATAGTATCTTCATTTGAAATCACTTTTCCCGTTTGGACTTCAATAAATTCAAGATCAGTTAACGCATGAATCCCATGCTTTTTACCAGCCGGCAAGTGAACAATGTCCCCTGCTTTTACGCGGCGAATGTAATCATCGAGCGCCAGCTCCCCTTCTCCACGTACAATCGTCCATACTTCATCACGTAAATTGTGATAGTGATACGTCGAGTTCTTACCTTTAGAAATGTGAATACGTTTTGTAACCATTTCAGTTTCTTCATCATACTTCGCATAATCTAATACGCGTGACCAGCCCCAAAGGCGTTCTTCATACATAGGAGGATAGTTCCAGTCACCAATAATTTCTTTAATCTTAGGGCTTGATGCCTTATCCGCCACTAAAATCCCGTCTGGACTAGCTGCAACAACGACATCTTTTACGCCTAAGACCGTGACTGGAATATCTAATTCATTCACTAAATGCGTGTTATCTGAGTCATTCGTTAATACACCTTTTCCAATTTGAGATGTTGCCATTTCTTCCGTTAGTGTATTCCAAGTACCAAGATCTTTCCAGTAGCCGCTATACGGAAGTGCCACAATGTGATTGGCCTTTTCCACAACTTCATAATCAAAACTAATCTTTGGCAGCTCAGCATATTCACTGTGCAGTTTTTCAAAGGAAAGAGGTAGATTTTTTTCTTGTAAAATTTGAAGCAAATAGCCTAAACGAAATGCAAAAACGCCGCAGTTCCATAGCGCACGCTGATTAATTAAACCAACCGCTGCTTCTTCACTCGGCTTTTCGGTAAAACGATCTACTGTAAAATAATTATTCTCTTCTACGCTTCCTTCCGGCACGATGTATCCGTATTTAGATGAAGGATACGTAGGTGTCACACCCATTAAAGCTAAATCAGCTTTTGAATTACGAAGCACACTTTCTAAATCTTTAACCCGCTCAAAAAATCCGTCTTCAACGTACGGATCAACCGGTAGCACCACAACAGTTTCATCTTCAGATGCTTGCTCTTCACAATGAAGATAAGAAGCAGCTAAAGCAATCGCCGGGAACGTATCGCGGCGTTCAGGTTCGATAATTAACGGAATATCCGTTCCAACCTGGCTTCTGATCATGTCACGCTGAAGCTTAGAAGTAGCGATAACCGTGGACTCATTTAACCCAACCGCTTCAATTTGATGCCAAACGCGTTGAACCATTGACTCTTTCTGTCCTTCTCGTCCTTCTAATACTTTTAAAAATTGCTTCGAACGCGTATCGTTCGATAACGGCCATAGACGCTTACCTGATCCACCTGATAACAATACGAGTTTCATTCATTTTCCCCCAATAAAAAAAGACCTGCTTCTTTGCAGCTCTGGCTTGTAGTTTATTTTAAATTAAATTCATTTCAGACTTACATCATTAAATTACTGAAACTTCTAGATTATGAATCGTCTCTCTTCCAATAGAATCATATACCATGTTCGCCTTTTTTACGCTTTCCATGTCGTAGCAGTTTCTACCATCAATGACAATTGGATTTTTCATTAATTTGCTGTAATTTGCTAAATCAAAGTGCTTTACTTGATCCCACTCTGTAAAGATAAAGCAAACATCTGCATCTTTCAACGTTTCTTCAATCGAATAACAGTATGTCATATCTTCCGGATGTACTTTCTTAAAATTATCAATACCAATCGGATCCCAAGCCTTAACATTCGCTCCATCTTCTAACATAAGCGGAATATTTACAAGCGTAGGCGCTTCTCGTAAATCATCCGTTCCGGGTTTGAAAGTTAAACCAAGCACAGCTACATTTAATCCTTTTAAACTATCAAAATACTTGCGAGATTTTTTGATGAGCTTAAGCTTTTGATTTTCATTTACATCAATCGCAGCTTTTACCGTTTTTAACTCGTAATCATGGAAGTTCGCCAGCCAGTGTAATGCTTTGGTGTCTTTTGGAAAACAAGATCCACCATAACCAATTCCTGCATTTAAAAATTTGTTTCCAATACGACTGTCATATCCCATACCACGCGCCACATCTTCAATGTCTGCTCCAATAATCTCGCAAAGATTTGCAATCTCATTAATAAATGAGATCTTTAATGCTAAAAAATCATTTGATGCATACTTAATCATCTCAGCACTTTTTCTATTGGTTACTAAAATTGGAGCATTAAAATTTCTGTATACCTCTTTTAATCTTTCACCAGCAACCTCTTCTTCTACTCCAATTACAATTCGAGAAGTATGCAACGTATCTTTTACAGCCGTTCCCTGAGATAAAAACTCTGGATTCGAAGCAATATATACATTCACGTCATGTTTTAACTGAGATTTAATTAAACTTTCAATTTTATCATTCGTACCAATTGGTACAGTTGATTTAACTACTACTACACAGTCTTTTTCAATGCTAGCAGCAATTTGCTCCGCTACACCATACACGTAATTCAAATTTGCTGAGCCATCAGACTTTTCTGGAGTTCCAACACCTATAAAAATAACGTCTGCATCTTTATAACCTAACTGATAATCTGTTGTAAAATGCAAACGTTCCATATTATTATTCATTAGTTCCTCAAGACCCGGTTCATAAATAGGAGAAACTCCGGCTTTCATTAACGCTACCTTTTTATCATCTATGTCTATACAAGTAACAGTATGTCCATATTCTGCAAGGCATACTCCAGTTACTAAGCCAACGTACCCTGTTCCTGCTACTGTAATCTTCATTCCCTCTCCACCTTTACTAAAAATTAGCAAATCCATTTTCTAAATAATTAATGCGTACCAGATGCTAAAGGGGTAACTTTTCCATTTTTATTATTTACAAATAGATGTTATTTGGCTATTTACAATAATTATAAGCTATAAACGAAGATATGTTATATGAGTTATACTTCAAGTTAATCATTTGTAAATTTAATTTCTCTTGTGCAACACTTTTTACTATTGTTTATTCTTTAATAAAGAAATACTAAGATTTAGTTGAATTTTCAGAGCAATAATCTGTGCTCTGAAAATAACGAGAAAAGTAAATACTGGTAGCTGAAGATAACTTCTCTTCTATTAATAAATAGATATTAAAATTTCTATCTACTGTATAGCAATTTAAAAGAAATAATATTTATAAACTTATTTAATCAATATATTAAGAGTAATTATTTGCCTTAAGCTTTATATCTACAGATTTAGTGTTTGTCTTAATAAAAACTTTATATATTATCCAAACGAATACAATTATATAAATGGGTTGCCATATAATTTCATTAAAATATCCTCTTGTATATCTCATTAAATAGTAAAGAAACGAAGTTGCAACGGCAAATCCTACTGGTCTATTGTATAAAGATAATAAATAGCTTTCGAACTTTACAATACAGAAAGAAAATAATAAAACTAATGGAATCCCATACCAACCGAAATTCCAATACCATTCTGCAACTGCAGACCCTCCCATAGCATATACAGTAGAGTTTATATATTGCCCTCGCTCAGGCTGCTCCAAAAAGACGTTAAACAACGCATATTTTTCTAAACTATCCACAGGTAGCTTCAGACCACTTAAAATCGAGTATACAAATGAAGCAATATAAGTTCGCCCATATTGAAAATTTCCCGTTGCGGGTATAGCCATGAGGGCTTGGATAATTGCTTTGACCGTTCCACCCATCTCTAGACATAAACCTTTAATTGGTTCTGACTCACTAATAATTTCTTTTAATTTTTCAAAAAAGGAACCATCTATTGTCATCTTCCGAATGTTTGTAACTACAGTCACAAAGAACGCTCCAAAATATGCTAGTATAACATAACTAATCCTAAGCTTTGTCTTAAAAAAGATACAATATAAAAACACTAAAGGCACGATCGTTTGAATAGTATTACCTTTTCTCCCTGTTAAAAACATAAATATTAAAAAATAAAATATTGTTATTAAGAAAATAATTGTAAACTTTTTTTTATCGTTTCTATAGCTACTTAAAATTAATAATATGGAAGGTAAGAATAATTTTGTAAACCATCCCAACGGTATACCATAAAACGTAATGTCTACTTCAAACATTCCTTCATAACCAACTTTATTTTTAACGAATATTTGAGTAATATCATGATATAGCTGTGGAAATACAGCTATGAAAAACATAAACAAACCTATTCTTCTACAAACTCTAAGAGTTTGATCCGTACATGCTGCCGTAACTCCAGATATAGAATTTCGATTTTCGACATTAGAAAAGCAAACTATGCCTATAACATATACAAATACAAATAATAATGCATATATAGTACCCCAGAAACCCCAATAATTTCCATAACGATATAACATTTCATTTGTGGTATATTTAATTCCATAAAATCTCCAATCATAACCAATTACTATGACCGAAGAAATATGAAACATTATTAGGCTAAATAACACAAAAAATTTAGGAGACATCCAACGAAAATTCATCGTTCTCCATATATAAATATAATATGCTATATTAATTGTAGCTACTAGAGCGCATCGCCACTCCCATCCTTCTGAGATTCCAGATAAATCATTAAATACTATAGCATAACTAAATAACAGTACAGCAATACCCCATAATAGAATATTCAGCTTTTTAACTGATATATTCATTTGCCTGCTCCTTTCAACTTCCTTTTTTAATATAAGGGTTTTTCATTTTAAGTAGATCTATCCTTTACACTTACCTCTATCCTATGGGGTTATTTACATATAATCCGGCACCTTTATATGAAACGACATTACCTGGAATTCCAACTACTACGGCATTATTTCCAACTGACTTATTTAATACACTATTTGTACCAACAGCAACATTGTTTCCTATAGTTATACCGCCTATTACTTTCGAGCCAGGTGCAAGATAGACATTATCACCAATTACTGGATATTCTTTTTTCCCATTTTTAATGGTCATACCAACCGTAGTACATTGAGACAGAGTTACATTCTTGCCTGCCACTTTAGGACTGAAAACAATTCCATTTATATGAAACAATAACAAACCAGGGCCTATTTCTACTGCGTAAGGAACATCGTATCCAAATTTATATTTATAATGTCTATACATTAAAACGGCAAAAGGGAATAACGTATACTTTGTAATCCTTCTTTTTCTAAGAAAGTAACAAATTCTTAACCATATAGAAAATCTAAACCCCTCACTTATATAATAATGCTTAAAGAATTTTTTCAGAGAAATTTCTCCTGCATATCGATATAAATCTGCCTTTATGTAATAAAGTATATTATTTATCAAATCATCACCCCAAAAAAATTAAACAATTAGCTGTATTGCTAATGAATAGAAAAACTATCGATTGCTCAAAATGATCTTTTCATACCGATCACCTAATCGGTTTAATGTAAATCCATTCTTCTCTAAGCTTTTTATTCTTTCTTCATTACTAGGTATAACGACGCACTTATAATTTAGTATACAATCTACCCATTTCTCTACGTTATCTTGAATAGGGAGATAATTGACTAACCCCATTTCCATATCTACTTCAGGTGTTATAGTGTCTGCTAACAATGTAGGGATGCCAGTTGCCTGGGACTCTATAGCAACCGTAGGTAATCCCTCAAATAAAGATGGTAAGACAAATACATCGAAAATATGAAATAAATTACTTACGTCTTCTCTTCTTCCTAAAAAGCGCACGTATTCTTCTAAATTTAGATTCTTAACTTTATTTTTTATTTCTTTCTCTAAGGCTCCTTCACCTATAAAAATCCACGTGAAATTAATCTTTCTTTTTTTTAACTCTTTAATTATTTCAAGCATGAAATTATGATTTTTTTGTAAATTAAATCTACCTACGTTTCCAATTTTTAATGTATTACTGTCAATATTTAATTCCTCTAAATATTTCACCTTAATGGTCTGAGGTAAATCTTTTACAAATTTATGCACATCTATACTGTTAGGCATTTTCATAACTTGATCAGAATTACCTATATTTTTTCCAAAGATAAATTCAGCTGCCATATGACTACAAGTAAAATAGTTGGTAGCTAGACAAGTGGTCATGAGTTGGGAAAGTTTAACTTGTAAACGGTAAAAGCGTTTCTTTCTTTCATCACTAGTTCTATGTGCGTGAACAAAAATTCTAGGTATACGGTAAGCTTTTGCCAGTGTCATGAAGAACAGCCCTTTGTATCCTGATATATGACAGTGAACTGCATCGTACTGGTTTTCTCTCAGTATTATTTTGTATGCTTTAAACATTCGAAAAAAGCCAGAATGAATACTAGGGATAGTAAAGGTGCTTCCCCCACTTAAGCTTACTATCTCTTTGAAACTTTGATCATAATCTGAAAATGCTAGGACATCCATTTGAATATCTTTTCCAGAAATTCCACTAATTAAATTCTTAACATATGATGATATACCTCCACCATATCCTGGTATTATGTGTAATATTTTTGTATTTCTCATAACATCATATCCTTAATATTTACGATTTTCTCAAAAAAATAGGTTCTTTTTAAGTCTTATCTCGAACTTAGCGTTTATCATTCCTAAATTTTAACATTACTTTTACCCTATATATCATTTGCCTTACAAACTTTTTGTTTAGAATCAAATAAAGAAAATATGAAATAATTAATATACAAATTGTTAATATACCTTCAAACAACCAAATAGATGTAATAAATACTATTAAAATAATAAATTCTAATATTAATTGCCTAGTAATATTAACTTTCATTAGGTAAGCAAGATATATTTCTGAAAAAATGCTTCTCAATGCGATAGATAAGACCATAAATATAATAATTGCATTTATATTTTCTAAAAGATATGCTCCTATAGCACAGAGCAAAATACTAACTAGAGCAGTTACAATGTTAATGAATAATAATAAATTTTCTTTTCTTAAAACTTTAAAATAGGTATTACATACCATCTGCATTTTTCCATCTAATACGCATATTGGTAAGAGAATAGCCATATATTCTAAACTTACTTTATATTCGGGAAGCCATATTTCTAGAATTGTCTTTATAGGAATGTATAAAACAAATATAACTGGGAGAAAAATGCTTAATCCACTTCTTATATTAATATACAAGTCCCTTAACTGTGCTCTCTCAGTTTGACGCAATGCTGGAAATAATACCATGCTTACTTGGCTAATGAATTGAAGAAAAAAAACAGTTAAAGACAATGCAAACGAGAGCTTTCCAAATGCTTTAATGCCCCAGACATCATCTATAAATATTCTTCCTATTCCTAATATCAAAGAGCTTGCAATGTTAGCTATTAACAACTTAGATCCTATAGAAATGCTATTAAGCATATCTTTTAATATATATTTATTGATTTTTTTCTTTGCTAATATTATATCTTTTCCACAATACATACAATAGAACAAAGCAATAGCCTTACTGACAATATAAAAGTTAACAAAAAAATAGAAATCTGAGTGTTGTTTAAATAAAGCAGTAAAAACGATTAAAATAAAAAATAGCCTATCAATCATAACTGATATGGAATATTTACTGGTTTGGTTAACGGCTTGAAAGATATAGCCTAAGAATGCACTCGCATTATATATAACCATATATACTAACGTAGCATATACAACGTATAACCTTTGAAATTCAAGTCCATACTCTCTGGCTGCGATCACAACCCCTACTCCAATAGACAACTGAAGTATTAGAGTAAGAATGAACTGTGATCCAATTAGGGAAAAATCTAAGGTATCATATCTCTTCCCCCCATACTTGAGATAAATTCCATCAACTAATCCAAAATGTAAAAAACCCGAATATCCACAATAAAATATAAATAACTGCCAGAAACTGAAATCTTCTATTCCTAAAAGTTTAGGTACTACTAACGACATTAAGGCACTTAGTACCATAGATATAAGTTGGGCGCCAAACGCATAAAATAAATTCCGAATAAAATTAGATGATTTCATTAATAATTCGGTCTCCTATAAAATTCAATAACTAATACTAAAATAGATTTTAGTACTAGTTTTAGCAACATCCTAACAAGAATTCACACAATATCTTTTGCCCTTTACTAATTTTTTAAATTATTTAAGCGGGAGGCGTATGCTTGACACTCCTTATTAGAGTTTATCTTTCTTTGTACGTAGTTTTCATTTTTTCTTACTAGATCTTCAAATTCAATATTATCAATCTCTATAAGTTTCTGTATCACTTTGATAAATGCATCTTTATCAGACAAACTTTCTACAAATCCTCCATTTCCTTCATAATCATCCCATGGTGTTACATTCTTACTAAGAATACACAAGCAGTTGTTCATCATGGATTCTACGATAACATGACCATAGTTCTCACCCAGAGTAGGAAAGAAAAAAGCATGATATTGTTCAAACACACGATTAATTTCTGAATGCAATACTTCTCCCTTATATGTAACTGTGATATTACTAGGCATTTCGTTGATTACTGTTTTACATTCATCCCAATATGTTTTATCTTCCATTGGTCCATAAATATCAAAAATAACCTTACCTGTGTTTATTTGTTTCAATATTTCTAAAGCATATTTTAAATTTTTCTTAGGAAAGATTCTAGACACAAAGACTATACGAAGTTCTCCAGGTTTTTTATTTAAAGAATCTCGCCTTGGTATATACTTTGCAGGTAAATTAGGAATAACAAAGGTATTTGCATTTTTGAATTTTAATTTAATATCCTTTTCTTCTAATTCACTTGTAGCGTGCCATATTAATCGGGTATACAGACCAATTAATTTACATAAAAGAATATATGTATATTTTTTTATCTTTTTGTTTTCTAAACCACCAGTAAAGTCTCCTCGTGGTGTGATAATAACTTGATTTTCTTTTACCTTTAATCCACCCAGTTTCCTTAAAAGCAAAGGCTTAATTGTAAAAATCGGAGAAAAAAATCCGTTAAGATATAAAATATCAAATTCAGTTTCATTCAAAATTTTCTTAAAACCTCTGAGCGTTTGCGTATCAGGACTCATATAAAAAACTTTTGCTGACCCTACTTCATTCCATTTATTAATATTTATATCTTTATATGGGTGGTCTGCTTTGAAGTCCCGGTCAGCAGTTAATACATAAAAGTCGAATTCATTAGCTAGATTTTCAACCATATTTGCACATGATTGAATAGGGCCTCCACCTTTATATCCAGGAAGATATTGCCCATTCAATATCAATATCTTTTTTTTCATTACTAGTCTCCCTTTTTACGCTTTCAAATCATCTTGCTTATTCATTTTTTTATTAAATTTCTCGCATTCATACATCTTTGCATCAACTAAAAATCGATACCAGTAAGCTTGAAGGAAATGAAATATTTTACCTTCTGGTCCATCAAGAAAACCTAACTTAATATAATACCGGTAAATAAAATAAATATGTGCTCTAAAGAATTTCGGAAACCTATAATAACCTATATTTTTAACCAAACGCTTTCTCTTTGCTTGTTTAACGGACTCACCTTTTTCCGTTTTTTTCAATTTTTGTGAATTAGACTGAACTGTCATTTGATAATCAAGAACTTCAAGGTTACTGTACCAGTTATGCTTATTGGTCCACCACTCTAAATGTTTTGTATTTTTATCCATAAAATCATAATTAAATTCTGTAATATTCCCTTCTAATAATATTAAATGTTCATCCATAATTTTTTGTTCGCATAATGCTTTTCCCGTTCGAAAAATACGCAGCAATTTTTCTGGGTACCTACCACCGTGCTTGATCCAACGTCCCATAAAATAAACACGTCTACGAAGAACCACTCCGTTAATATCAGATTTTAGCGTTGGTAATTTACTAGCAATTTCATCAACTAATTCTTCTGTCAGTTCTTCATCTGCGTCCATTCTCATAGACCACTCAGTATTAATATCAGTGTTCTCTATTCCCCAATTAAATTGTCCGGCGTGATTACTCCATTCGTTTTGATAGAAATCCAACTTCCCCCCACTTTGTTGAAGCTCCTTATCTAATTCAATACAAAGTTTTTCAGTATTATCTGTACTAAAACTATCAACAACGACAAAACGTTTGGCAATCCCCTGAAAAGATTCTATACACTTTCTTAAATTCTGTTCTTCATTTTTTGTCAAAATTACTACTGTAAGGTCTACCATAAAGTTTCCTTTCTAAACATGTATTTACAATTATATCTCTAGCTTAGTAAGTTTCCACTATAATTTTTTAATAACTTTAGCGGGGTTACCTGCAATTACACTATTATCTTCGAACTTTCCGCTAACAACTGCTCCGGCTCCTACAACGCAACCATCTCCAAGTACGGTACCTTTTAGAATCAAAGCATTACAACCGATGAAGCAGTTCTTACCTATTACAATTGGTTTTGTACCAATCTTTTCTTTTATATCAGCATTTCTGGCTTCAATTTCAATTGGATGAAAATCGTTATCTAAAATCTTAGAATTACCACCAATATTGGTATTTTCACCTATAATAATCGATTTTCTTGCATAAATTGTAGCGCCTGATATGCCGACATTATCACCAATATGAATTTCTGCATCTGGCGTTCTAGTGACAATAATAGTGCGTTGGTATAGCCCTACTAAATTTGAAAGAACTGAAGATTTAATAGTAACATTCTCTCCAATAGTTAACTTTGCCTGTGATTGATTGAAAATCACAGGCATACCTTTTAATAACAAACCTTTACCATATTTAATTTTCATTAATTTCAGTAATAACTTAAACCAATTACTATTCATCCTTCTAGGTTCCCTTTCTAACTGTTCAAATCTATTAGCAAGACTTAATTTCTTTAGCATACTTATTTATAGAGACATTTTTAGTTAAATTCTTACTCAAATAAGCCCTTCCGCTTTGACTCATATCACTTATAATATCAGTTTCTTTACTATCAAGATATTTGTGAATTAATGTCTCAATCATTTTATAATTGCCAGGTTCAGTCACATATCCACAGTGCGTTTCTTCAATAATTAATCTTGCCTCTGACCCTTCTTCTAACGCACCTAGTATTGGTTTTCCAGCAGCAATAATCCCATATAGCTTACTGGGTACAGATACACCCTTAATTCCCTTAGCATTTAAGCACCAATGCACATCGCCAGCATTTAAGCTATAAATTAAATCTGCTTTATCTTGATAGGGAATAAATCGGACATTTTGAAGATTATGTTTCTCTTTATATTGAACTAAGATCTCGCGAATAGTCCCTTCTCCTACAAAGGCAAAAACTACATCTTCTCTAGCCTTAAATTTTTCTATAACATTCATCAAGTTTTCAAGATCATAATAAAGTCCTAAGTTACCTGAATACATAATAATAAACTTATCTTGTAAGCCATACTTCTTTTTAAAGGCTACTACTTTTTCATGATTTGCTGGTAAAGGATAAATTTCTTTCTCATCAATCCAATTGTTGATAAACGTATGGTTAGGTACTTTTCTCCCTTTAAATCTACCTTTTAATGTTTCAATCATATCGCGCCCAACAACAATTACCTTATCAGCTTGTCTACAACTGAATTTATCAAAGTACATCATAGCTTTTAAAATCAGCTTGTTTTTACTATATCCAACAGCCATTGTCTGTTCTGGGTTAAAGTCTTGAATATTATAAATATATCTAGCTCGCTTCATCCATTTACCCCAAACACCAAGTAACCCCCCAAGAATAGGTGGTTGAGAAATAGAGTATACATAGTCCATTTTTCCAACTTTAAAAGTAGCAATCATAGCTCCAATAAAATATGAGAGAATATTTTTAATTCTGCTTATTTTATTGCTCTTAGAAAATTCCGGTACACGAATACGAATAACCTTTACACCGTTAATTTCCTCTTTGTAAAACATTTTCTTTTTATATTCGTCAGCAACTTTTCCTGTATAAGATGGAACTACACAGACTATCGTTATATCAAATTCATCAATCATTCCTTCTGCTAACTCTCTTAGGATTTGACCAGTCGAAGCTACATCTGGAATATAATAATGCGCGTATATTAATAGTCTTTTCTTATTGGTTTTCACCTTTTCAATCATAGAATATCTCTTTCCTATCTGCCTGAGGCTACACTTACTTGCCTTAACAAAGAACCCACTTTACTAGCCTCTATATATTATTTATAAACTATCTTCAATTTCTCTAGCTTTTTATCACGATATTCCAAAATGTCAAAAAGAGCGCTTCTCTCCTATTTTTATATAATGAGTACATTAAAATAGAAAGAAGCTAGCTCCTTTTAACAGCCATATATTAAATTTAATTAATTATTAATTCCAACTAAAAAATCAATCAAACATTACCTTAATCTTCTCTTCACTTTCAACCTTCTTCATATCCGCTTCAACCATAATACGAACCAGCTCTTCAAACGAAGTCTTCGTTGGATTCCAGTTTAATAGCGTTTTTGCTTTAGTCGGATCACCTAACAATTGATCAACTTCTGCAGGACGGAAGAACTTAGGATCGATTTCTACAATCACTTCACCCGTTGCTTTATTTGTTCCTTTTTCTTCTAAGCCTTCACCGCTCCACTCAATTTCAATACCCGTGTGTTTGAATGCAAGCTGTACAAATTCCCGTACTGAATGCATTTCACCTGTTGCAATAACGAAATCTTCAGGCTTGTCATGCTGAAGAATTAGCCACATGCATTCTACATAGTCTTTTGCGTAACCCCAGTCACGTAAGGAATCTAAGTTTCCTAGCGTTAATTTTTGTTGTTTACCTTGTGCGATACGTGAAGCAGCAAGCGTAATTTTACGCGTTACAAACGTTTCACCGCGGCGCTCTGATTCATGGTTAAATAAAATCCCGTTTACTGCAAACATGTTATAAGATTCACGGTAGTTCTTTGTAATCCAAAAGCCGTAAATTTTCGCTACGCCGTATGGAGAACGTGGATAGAAAGGCGTTGTTTCTTTTTGCGGCACTTCTTGCACTTTACCGTACAGCTCAGATGTAGAAGCTTGATACACGCGCGTTTTATCCGTTAATCCTAAAATACGTACAGCTTCAAGAATATTTAACGTACCTTTTGCGTCAACATCTAATGTATATCCAGGCATATCAAAAGACACGCGTACATGCGACTGTGCAGCTAGGTTGTAAATTTCATCTGGATCAATGTCACCGATAATACGAGTAACGTTTAGTGCATCCGTTACGTCACCGTAGTGAAGGTGGAAGTTTGAATTATTTAATAATGCGCTCGCTGCTTCTTCTGTTAAAAGATCTTCTAGACGCTCTTGATTATAAGAAGAGCTGCGGCGGATTAGTCCGTGCACTTCGTAACCTTTTTCTAGTAAGAATTCTGCTAAATATGATCCGTCTTGTCCTGTTACACCTGTAATTAATGCTGTTTTCATCGTATCCTCCATATATATCAACTGTTATTTTATTATTTAGTTTAATGCAAAGTTTCTACTTATTTTGCTGCAGCTAGTTCGTTATCTAAAAACCATTGATACGCTTTTTGAAGACCGTCCTCTAAAGCTGTTTCTGCTTTCCAGCCAAGACCGTTCAGCTTCGTTACGTCTACTAATTTACGAGGCGTTCCATCTGGTTTTGACGTATCAAATTGAATGTCTCCTTCATAACCGACAACTGCTTTTACTTTTTCGCCAAGCTCTTTAATCGTAATATCTTCCCCTACACCGATATTGACGATTTCATTGCCTTCGTATGTATTTATTAAGAACACGCACGCATCTGCTAAATCATCTGAATAAAGGAATTCACGTTTCGGTGTGCCTGTTCCCCACATTTCAACAAACGGCGCATTGCTTTCTTTCGCTTCATGGAACTTACGAAGCAGCGCAGGAAGAACATGTGATGTATGAAGGTCAAAGTTATCGTTTGGCCCGTAAAGGTTAGTAGGCATTGCTGAAATGTATTTTGTTCCGTACTGGCGGTTATACGATTCACACATTTTAATACCAGCAATTTTAGCAATCGCATAAGGTTCATTTGTTGGTTCAAGCGCCCCTGTTAGTAAGTATTCTTCTTTTAATGGCTGAGGCGCCAATTTTGGGTAGATACATGTACTTCCTAGGAATAATAGTTTCTCTACACCATTGCGGTATGCTGCATCAATAATATTTGATTGAATCAATAAGTTATCGTGAATAAACTCTGCTGGATATTCATTGTTTGCCACAATACCGCCTACTTTAGCTGCTGCTAGGAAAACAAATTCTGGCTTTTCTTCAGCAAAAAATGCATCTACTTGCGCCTTATCTCTTAGATCTAACTCAGCGCTCTTGCGATATACTAGATTGCTATAGCCTTTTTCTTGTAGTTTTCGTACGATAGCTGAACCGACAAGTCCTCTGTGGCCAGCTACATAAATTTTCGAATTTTTGTTCATTTTAAGACACCAGCTTTCCTTTGGTTAATAAGCATTTTTTGAACCAAACAGTAAAAGAACCGTTCGACAAATAATAGTTATATCAGTCATCAAAGACCGTGTTGTCATATACGTTAAATCTAATTCAACCATTTCTTCAAAACCAACGTTGCTTCTTCCGCTTACTTGCCATAATCCTGTACAGCCGGGCGTCACAAGCAGCCGCTGTTTTTGATATTCGGTATATTCATTCACTTCTCTTACAAGCGGTGGCCGTGGCCCCACTAGACTCATATCACCTTTTAACACGTTTAATAACTGAGGAAGTTCATCAATACTTGTTTTACGAATAAAACGTCCAATTTTCGTCACGCGCGGGTCGTTTTTCATTTTAAACATGGCGCCCGTTGCTTCATTTTGTTGAAGCAGTTCTGCTAGCTTGGCTTCTGCATCTGATACCATGGAACGAAACTTGTACATGTTAAATTCTTTGCCATTTTTACCTACACGCTTTTGTGAAAAGAAAATCGAACCTTTTGGATCTTCTATTTTAATTAATAGACCAATCACAATAAAAATAATTAATAGTACAAGCAGTCCTGCCAATGCTCCGATTATATCGATACATCTTTTCGAAAAAAGGTATCCTTTTTTATTGTTAGGATTTACTTTTTTCTCTGCTGGGGGTGCTTGGACAGCAGCTTCTGTTTTTGGTTCAGCAATCACTGGCAACTTCATTCACCCCTTCTAATCACTCAACAGTTACTTTATTATCCGCTTCTTTTTTTACTAGATTATCCATAATCTCTAGTAAACTTTCTTTTAACTCTGGGTGCTGCAGTGCAAATTCAATTGTCGTTTCAATAAACCCTAGCTTTTCTCCAACATCGTAACGCTTGCCTTCAAAATCATAAGCAAATACACGCTGGATTTCGTTCAACTTTTGAATGGCATCGGTTAATTGAATTTCACCGCCGGCTCCTACTTCTTGCTCTTCTAAAAACTTAAAGATTTCAGGTGTAAATACGTAACGTCCCATGATTGCTAGATTTGAAGGAGCCGTACCCGCTGCAGGTTTTTCGACAAACGTATTCACTTGATGACGGCGGCCGTCGTTTGAAACTGGATCAATAATACCATAGCGATGCGTTTGGTTATCAGGTACTGTTTGCACTCCAATTACTGAAGATAACGTTTGTTCATATTCATTCATCAACTGACGAAGACATGGTGTTTCGGCTTGTACAATGTCATCACCAAGTAAGACAGCAAAAGGTTCGTCTCCAATAAACTTACGTGCACACCATACCGCATGCCCTAACCCTTTTGGTTCTTTTTGACGAATGTAATGAATTTCTACGTTCGATGATTGCTGTACTTTTTCTAAAATATCGAACTTTTCTTTCGAAACTAGATTATTTTCCAGCTCAGGTGCGAAGTCGAAATGATCTTCAATTGCTCGTTTGCCTTTACCTGTTACGATAATAATATCTTCAATTCCTGAAGCAATCGCTTCTTCAACTATATATTGAATCGTTGGCTTATCAACAATCGGAAGCATTTCTTTTGGCATTGCTTTTGTAGCTGGCAGGAAGCGTGTTCCAAGTCCTGCTGCTGGAATAATTGCTTTTTTTACTTTTTTCATCAATTCATCATCCCTCATTCTCTCTTTTTATTTACTGATTTAGGTATGTACGAGATGTAAATACTTATGGAAACGCTGTACATATACAGCTCTTTCATAAGTATTTACACAATTAAATGTTGGGCATCTAACCCGTCCTCACACCATACTCTTGACAACAGTCGTGTCTAAGGTGTTTGAGCACCCACAGTACAGCCGAGTATCTCCTTTGATAGTGGTTAGGAGATATCACCATTTTTTAATATTTGTGACTTTTATTGAATATTAATCCATACTTACTAAAAAAAGAAGAAAGTTGTCAGGAATTCTGTCTTTTAAAAAATCCCTAAAAACTTTTTCTTCTTCACTTGCTGGGGCGTATCTTGAAAACAAACGTAGCCTTTTATAACAGCTTCTGCATTTTCATGAAACATATATAACGTGTCAATTCCGTATTCAGATGAAATCAATTCGCTTGCTTCTTGCATGTAGAAGTTTCTTCCTGACAGATTGTGTGCATCAGAAGCAATCATATGAGTTAAGTTTGCTTGGATTAAATCCATAGAAAATTTCTTAATTTTTTTGCCGAATCTTCCTGTTAAGCTGGATGCTGTAACTTGAGTGAGAACTCCTTTGTTCACCAGGCTGTACAAAATATCTGGATTTTCTATAAGCCGGCTGTTTCGCTCAGGATGAACAATAATAGGCGTTAACCCTTCCGATTGGATATCGTAAACTAATTTTTCTGTGAATTTCGGCACTTGGCCGGATGGCAGTTCTATAAACAGATATTTTCCTGTTTGATTTAAAGTGAGTATTTTACCGTTTTGATAGTCTTTGATAATTTCTCCATATATACGAGACTCTTGGCCTGGTAATATCGTAAGAGGGATATTTTCTTGATGCAGATGAATGTTCAATCGTTCCACTCGCTGTATAATTTCATTTTTTTCATTTATGTATTGGCCATTTTGGTGGTGAGGAGTTGCAACGATTGTATGAATCCCTTCACTTACTGCTTGCTTTGCCAGTTGTAAGCTGTCTTCTATGGTTTTAGCACCGTCGTCAATACCGTGCAAAATATGACAGTGAAGATCAATCATTTTTTATTTCCTCCTTCTCCTCCAAATAAGCTATATGAACTAGTTTGTACTTATGAAATACTACCATAGGCATATTAACCCTTCAATGTCTTATTTTGTCGAAAATTATCAAATGACTAAATTTCTTCTTATTATGACGTTTTTTGTATCTGAAATAGTCTTTTCTTATCGTGATAAACGTTATAATTATATACTAATTTTTTATAATAATTAGATCTATTTTCATTTAAAAGAATTTTATTCCAATTGATTCCACACAACCTATTCTATCAGCGAAACCCTTGTATTTATTGAGCCTAGAGAATTATTTATTTTTAAATTTCTGATAAAAATATGATTTTTTGTTCGTTATATTGAAAACGCAACCATTGCCTTCATTGTTGCTTTTTTGTCGGAAATAAACTCAATAAACAGTCATTTTAACCTAATTAATTTGTAGTTAATAAGACTCAATAAAGTCATGTACTCTAACTAATTCCTTGCATTTTTCACCATCTTTTTTTATCATTAAGTGAAAATTTTGTAGAGAAAAGAGTTTTTTTATGATTTTAAAACGTGTGTTATTAGTTCTTTTGCTATTATCTATTTCAAAGTTCTCCCACACTCCGCATTTAGAGGTAATGGATCCTTCTAGCTGGACGAATCCATCCGTTTGGGATCACAGCGCTACGCTTTGGTCTGTACTGCACCCTGGCAGTGAATTTTTCACAGCCTACAGCTACGGCTTTAACGTTGAGTTCATTGTGCGAAAAATTGCCCACCTTTCTTTTTTCGGCATGCTAGGCCTACTTTTTTACTGGAATTTAAAAAAGCAGAGCTATCGTTACATAAAAGCATGGCTGTGTGTAGCTGCGTTTGCATTTATAGATGAAGTGCATCAGGCGTTTATTATCGGCCGAGATGGTCGGATTATAGATGTAGCTGTTGATTCACTAGGTGCAGCCATTGCTTTATATTTGTTATATCGGGCGAGAAGAACGAATGTAAGAGTATCAAAGTAAAAAAAAGCATGCCTCTGGCATGCTTTTTTCTTATGCTGAAAATATCATATCCTTTTATTTTACCGTCACTTTCGTATACGTGCTGTAGCCGCCTTGGGCTTTCACTAACACATGCAGAAGTGTCCCGGCTTTTTGCTTTGGCACCGTGATAGAAAAATTTCCTCCGTTATCTGTTTTTCCCGTCGCAATGATATCCGGCCACACTTTTACATAAATTGTTGAGTTTGGCTCCGCACTTCCTGTAAGTTTGGTATCCTGGCTTGAAACAGCATTAACTTTTGCTGCTTCAGGAGCCTGATCCGTTTGCACAAATAGTTTTGTATAAGTACTATAGCCGCCTTGGCCTTTTACTAATACGTGAAGCTGTTTGCCCGCCGGCTGCTTTGGAATTGTAATCGAAAAGTTTCCTGCATTATCCGTTTTTCCCGTCGCAATCGTATCCGGCCATACTTTTACGTAAATAGTCGAATTTGGCTCCGCTGTTCCCGTTAGGTTTGTATCGCCTTCATTTAACTCATTTACTTTTGCTGCTTCAGGGGATGAATCAGACTGTACATAAATTTTTGTATACGTACTGTAACCGCCTTGACCTCTGACTAGTACGTGAAGCATCGTTCCTGCTTGTTGTTTTGGCACGTCAAACGAAAAGTTTCCTGCAGCATCTGTTTTTCCTGTCGCAATCGTATCCGGCCATACTTTTACGTAAATGATCGAGTTCGGCTCCGCTGTTCCTGATAGTTTGCTGTCACCAGCCTTGATTGGATTCACTTGAGCTGGCTCTGGAACCGTGATTCGAGGGTATTTATCCGTGTAGTGAGAGACTAAGCTTACTCCCGGATAGTAAAAGCTCAGTATATCCGTATATGATTTTCCTTGAGCAGCCATCGCATTCGCTCCGAATTGGCTCAAGCCGACTCCATGTCCATTTCCTTTTCCTTCAATAGTAATGGTTTGAGTATCTGCCTTTTGATTAGTAACTATCAGGCTTTTAAAGCGGATGCCGTCAAGCATAAATCGAATGTTATCTGCCTTGTCCCCGACTCGGCTCCACGTTTTAACCGCAAGCTTGTTGTCTTGGTCTACTTCACCTTTCATCACGTAGGTTACGCTGATATCTCCTTTGCTCATACGTTGACCTGATGTTGGTTGATAAAGGTTAACTTTAGAAATGCCCACAATCTTAATGTCTTTTCCTTTAAATTGAGTCTCCGTCTGCATTTGCGCTTTAATTTTGCCTGCAATTTTTTCATCTGCTTCTTTTGTTTGACTCCACCAAGCATCTGGGTTTTTCAAGTCTTTTGTAGATAGGTTAATTTGCTGTTTTTGAATTGTTACTGACCACTTTGTTTGAGGATCGTACGGATCAGTTTTTACTTGAAAGTAAGGATGAGAAGCTTTTCCCCACGCATTGTAGTCGGATTCAATAATTCCGCCGTTACTTGAAGAAAACACAGCGTTAATTAACGCACCGTTGTACTTTAATACTTTTCCGAACGTTTCATCAACTGCGCTGTTGGTGCTGTTATACCATTCATATCCTCCGTATACTTGATACTTCGTTGTATCATCAATTGTGTTACTGGCATAGCTTAATGCATATGTTCTTGCGGCAACAGCCTGAGATTTTAATGCGTCACTATGCCAAGACGTATACACTTCTTTTGGAACAACGCCTTTTAAATAGTCTTCCATAGGGAGGGTATTAATGGGTCTGACATATTTGCTGCTTTCGTTTGTAAACTGCACGTTTCCTAGATAGTTTCGGTTATTAATAGAAAGGAAGGCTTCGTATGTAGAAGGTTTAGCAGTAAAGCTGTCAAATTCACCAAGCACTTCTTGGTTATGCAGTAAGTTGACTTTGCTCCCCGCTACTTTTACTTCATACTCTGTATTAGCTTGAAGCGTTACTTTGCTGTCTGCAATCGTATAGGACTGCGATGGTTTAATTTTAATACTGGATTGATTGCCTAAATAATTTTTTAATTTCACCGATACCGTTGGCTCTGTTTCGGCTGCCTGTACAGGCACTACTGCAGCACTATATAACACGATCAGTAAACTTAGCATCAGTAAAACAGGTAAAATCTTTTTCATTCTGTCTACTTGTCTCCTTGTCTAATTTTCTGTTTTCCTTCGTTATATCGGCAGACTTTCGACAATTTCCAATCTTTTTAGCAAATTTCATTTAAAATATTTCTTTGAGCAGGACTAAATGAAAAAAGCATTGATATGTATCAATGCTTTTTTGTATTAAGCTATATCTCTTTCACTGTATTCATAACACTTGTTTTCACTTCTTTCAACCGCTCTTCGCTCTCCGGATACGTTCCTTTCTTCACCCCAAAATAAAACTTCACTTTTGGCTCTGTGCCCGACGGACGAATGGCAAACCAAGAGCCGTCTTGCAGCCAAAATTTCAGTACGTTGGATGAAGGCAAGTTCATCCTTTCTTGCTGAGCGGTAAGCAAGTTAGTTCTTTTTCTGCTTTGATAGTCTTCTATTTTCTCGACTGCCGCACCTGCTATTTCTGTCAGAGGGTGCCCACGGAACCTGTTCACGATACGGCTGATTTGTTCTGCTCCGTCCTTTCCTTTTAAAGTGAAAGAAGTAAGAGACTCTTTGTAATAGCCGTATGTTTCATAAAGTTGAGTTAGTCCATCATAAAGCGTCATTCCTTGCTGCTTATAATAAGCCGCAGCTTCAGCAATCATCACCGCTGCCTGCACGGCATCTTTATCCCGAACAAAGTCACCGATTAAATAGCCATAGCTTTCTTCGTAGCCGAATTGAAACGTTTTCGTTCCTTCTCTTTTATATTCTTCTATTTTTTCTGCAATGTATTTAAAGCCAGTTAGCGTATCGACTGTTTGTACACCGCAATCTTCTTCGATTGCACGTCCTAATTCTGATGTGACAATTGTTTTAAGGATTACGCTGTTATCTGGAAGTACTCCCTTTTCTTGTTTCTGTGACAGCATATAATACAGCAATAAAGCGCCCATTTGATTTCCTGTTAATAGAACGTATTCACCGCTGTTATTTTTCACTGCCACTCCTAACCGGTCAGCATCTGGATCTATAGCAAGCAATAAATCCGCAGCTTTTTCTTTTCCATACTGAATTGCTAGCTGAAAAGCCTGTGCTTCTTCTGGATTAGGAGATGAAAGAGTTAAAAAGTTAGAATCGGGATTTTTTTGCTCGTTCACAATTGTGATGTACTGAAACCCGGCGTTTTGAAGTGCTTGCGGCACAAGTGTTTGTCCCGTACCGTGAAGCGGCGTATAAACAATATGCAGGTTTATTTTTACCCCATCGTTGTTTAGCTGAAGGCCTTTTACGTAATCAAGATACACTTGATCCAGGTTTTCTCCCATATAGCTTACTAGATTTAGGCTCAGAAGTTCACGTTCATCTTTTACTTTCAGCAGCAGTTCATTTTCGATTTTATTCATATGCATGACGATAATATCCGCCCCTCTAGGAGGAAGCTGTGCTCCGTCTTCTCCATATACTTTATAGCCATTGTATTCTGCGGGGTTGTGACTCGCTGTAATCATAATGCCAGCCCAAGCACGAAGATAACGGACGGCAAATGATAGTTCTGGTGTTGGACGCATCTCTTGAAATACATAGCTTTTAATTCCGTAAGCTCCTAGTGTTTTAGCTGCTTCTAAAGCAAATTTTGCTGAACCCTGACGGGAATCATACGCAATCACGACTCCTCGTTTTTTAGCTTCTGTTCCGTTTTCTTCGATGTATTTAGCAAGTCCAGCCGTGACTTTTCGAATGGTATAGATATTCATACGATTCGGCCCCGCACCAAGCTCGCCTCTCATTCCTCCTGTGCCAAATTCAAGCTGTTTGTAAAAGGCATCTTCTCGTTCACTTTTGGTCATTTCACTCATTTGTTTTTTCAATTGACTTGGCAGCTCGCTGTGCGTAATCCACTTTGTCCATTCGTTTTTCCAAGTCATGTTTATCTCTCCTGTTCAATGTTTTCTGTTTTTATTGTGCACCGGTTATATGAACTGGGCGTAAATTGGTTAATATGTCTCATAATAAAAAGCGTTAAATGATTCTTTATAAAGAACATTTTTGATAAAAAAACGGTCACAAACCGTTTTTATACGTTATAATGAACAAAAAACACAATAAAAAGAGGATGAACTGAAGTGATAGGAGAAAAGATTAAAAATTTGCGATTAAAAAAAGGCTATTCTATTACACGCTTAGCTGAAGAAGCTAGTATTTCAAAATCGTATTTATCTCATTTAGAAAAAGGGTTAAATAATAACCCTTCTCTTCAAATGCTTGATAAAATTGCTTCTTCTCTTCATACAACAATCGATGAATTAATTGAAGGCGATATCAGCCGTCCAGCTCTAACTTCAAAGCCAAGTCTCAACCAAGAATGGCTTTATTTAATTGAACGAGCTATTCGAGACGGCATGACCAAAGAAGAATTTATTGAATTTCAGTATTATTTGAAGTTTCGCAAAACCAAATAATGCATTTATTATCTGACTTTTAATTTTTTTATGACAATCGACCTATTTCGACACCTTTTACAAATTTTATCTTGTAAAATAACTGTATACTAAGAACACTATTACAAATTATCCAGATAAGGGCAAAACTATTGAAAAATAGTGACGCAAAGCTTCAGGTCTAAGGCCGCTTTTGGCTACGACGGCTGGGTTCCCTGGCAAAGGGTGGATGAGTCGTAATGAAAAAAGAAAATGTACTGTCAGTTGATCAAGAATGGATAAGCCTTATGGAATCAGCTCGCAGGCTAGGGCTGACCGTCGAAGAAGTCCGGAAATTTTTATCGGAGTTCAAGCAGCAGTAAATTTAAAAAGCACGCTCAGATTAGAGCGTGCTTTTTACAGTTATTATTATTCTAGAAGAAAGTAAAATCCACTTCTATTAAATACGAATTCCTTTTGGCTTGCGTTGATCAAACGTATAAATCTGCGTAAATCCGCACTGTTTCGCCATTTCAACTGCTTCTTTCATATGTGCTCCTACCGTTTCAGCAAAGTGCGAATCAGATCCAATCGTTAGAATTTCTCCGCCCAAATCGCGGTACAGCCCAACAACTTCAAGTGCCGGAAGCGCTTCGCCCAGCTTCCCTCTTATACCTGAAGTGTTAATTTCGATTCCAATATTGCGATCAATGGCTTTTTTCAAAATCTCCGCAAGAACATCTTTAAATTGCTGAAAGTCGTAAATGCCGTACTGCTCAAACGCATAGCGCTTCATTAAATCTAAATGAGCCAACACATCAATATCCGCTTCGCTTACTAGCTTATACATTTCATTAAAATAAGCGCGGTAAATTGATTCTTTATCGTTCAGCTCCAAATGTTTGCGAAGCTTGATGTTATTAATGTTATGCACCGAACCTAAAATAAAATCAAAGTTCTCCTGCTCCATTGTTTTTTGATACTTCTCTTTTAAATAGTGCGGCTCACAAATTTCAATTCCTTTTTTAATCACTAGCTGATCTTGAAACTGATTTCTGCATTCCGCTAGTTCTTGTTCATATTTATCAAAATCCATATGACCGTACGTTGGCGCTAATGGATTTAATGAAAAGTGCTCGGTAAAACAAATTTCGTTTATGCCGTTTTTCACAGCTTGTTCGCACACTTCTTTCATGACTGCCTGAGAATCAAATGAATTGTTCGTGTGATGATGGTAGTCTACTAGATACATAATTTAGTCACCTCTAAGTCTATTATACATTTCTCCTGCTCTTACTGCACATAGAGACCCTTTTCCCCCTTATCCCGCCTTTTTTCGTTCATAAAAAGTATTTCCAATAAAAAAAGACATTTTTCCTCTTCCAGTAATCCTTGTTTTCTTATAAACTAACTTAATATAGCAGATGTTCTGACATACAACTTGACAAACAACTTTTACTTACAAAGGAGAAAGGAAAGAAGAAATGCAGATTGAAAAAAGTTTTGCTCAAACAAAAAGCCCCTTTCTGTCTTACTTAAGCTCTTATGCTAAAAAGATGAAAGGAGAACTAAAAGAAGAACCGAAAATCAATTATAGAGATGCAGTCGTTTCTTCTATCGGAGGCTTAATTGCAATTATCATCAGCAGCGCGATTGCACTGGCCCTTGGTTATCCAATGGCGCTTGCTCCGATTGGCGCGAGCTGCGTGCTTGTTTTCGGGGCGCACAAAGGTCCTTTATCACAGCCGCGCCACGTGCTGGGAGGGCACTTGCTTGCGACAGTTTCCGCACTTATTATTTGGAGCTTATTTCATCGAAGTCTAATTACGATTGCGATTGTGCTTGCTTTTGTTCTTATTTTAATGATTCTTACAAAAACCGTTCACCCTCCCGCTGCAGCTAGCGCGATTGTCGCAATTAATACTCAAGCAGGCTGGGGATACTTAGGTATTATTATGATTTGTGCGTGTGTGGTCGTATTGATTTCTACTGCCTATAACAATTTATTTCAAGATCGGCAGTATCCCAGGTATTGGGTTTAGAAAAAGCTTTGGAATTTTATATTCCAAAGCTTTTTTCTTGTTCATTTATTTCATTAATCAAACTATTTTATGTCTTAACTATCTTGTTTTAATTTTCAGAATTGTTTATACTCGAAACATCTTTGTTTTTCTGGGAAAACAAAAGAGGTGAATTTGCAGCACGGTCTATACATACTCAAGGGGGATTTTTTATGTTGAAATTAATTGGAGTTTTGCTAGTGGCAGTGGGATTTCTATTTCGTTTAAATACACTGCTTGTTGTGACCGTTGCAGGCATCGTGACGGGCCTTGTATCAGGTTTATCATTGCATGAAGTAATCACGATGTTTGGACAGTTTTTTGTAGATAACCGCTATATGTCTATGGCTATTTTACTTACTCTTCCTATCTTTGGCGTGTTAGAGAAATACGGGCTGAAAGAACAAGCGGAAGTGCTGATTAAAAAAGCAAAAAACGCTTCTTCTGGAAATGTTTTACTTATATATCTTTTTATCCGTGAAATCTCAGCCGCAGTTGGCTTAAATATTGGAGGACACGCTCAATCCGTGCGTCCGTTAGTGGCACCTATGTCTGAAGGCGCAGCTCGTGCTAAATACGGAGAGCTTCCTCCTAAAGTAAAAGAAGATATTCGAGCCCACGCAGCCGCAGCTGAAAATACGGGCTGGTTTTTCGGAGAAGATATCTTTATCGCAACGGGTGGAATTCTTTTAATGAAAGGATTTTTTGACTCTGTAGGGATTCATGTCGACGTCTGGGATATGGCGCTTTGGGGTATTCCAACAGCCATCGCAGCGCTGCTGATAAGCGCGATTCGTTTCCGTCAGCTAGACCGACGTATTCACAAAAAAATGACGAAGCACAAACCAACATCATCTTCAAAGACGGAGGCGGGTTAAATGAAAAGCATCCTTACGCTTGATACGATTTACTACTTACTCGGTATTATTGTCGCTTTTATCGCGATTCGAATCGCACGCGACCACAACCATCCTAATCGTTTAGGATCTTCTCTATTCTGGGCGCTGTTTTCCATTACGTTTTTATTTGGTAACGTCATTCCGCCTTTTTATATAGGGTGCTTGGTCATTATCATGGTGCTGCTGGCTTCCTTTAACCGGGTGACTAAATCCAATGAAGCAGAAACACCTGCTGCAGAACGAGTAGCTCACGCGCAAAGATTAAAAAACAAAATCTTTTTACCGGCTTTATTTATTCCTATTTTTACGATTATTGGTACCCTTCTCTTTGGCAAAATTAAGTTTGGAAACTGGGCGTTAATTGATCCAGAAAAAGTCACGTTAATTTCATTGGCAATCGCAGCCGTCATTGCGTTTATCGCTTCAATGGGCGTTACTAAAGCAAAAATGGACGTGCCTGTTAAAGAAGGAAGCCGCTTGCTTCAAGCAGTCGGCTGGGCAGTTATTTTACCGCAAATGCTGGCAGCTCTTGGCGGTATTTTTTCAAAATCAGGCGTTGGAACAGTCGTTTCAGATATTGTGAGTGACGTGCTTCCAACTAACTATGCGTTTGTTGCTGTTCTTGCATATTGCTTAGGAATGCTACTATTTACGATTGTAATGGGAAATGCCTTTGCTGCGTTTGCCGTTATCACGGGAGGTATTGGACTTCCGCTTATTGTACATATGCACGGAGGAAATCCAGCCATTATGGCAGCGCTCGGCATGTTTGCTGGGTACTGCGGCACGCTTCTTACGCCGATGGCAGCCAACTTTAACATCGTACCTGCTATGCTGCTTGAATTAAAAGACAAAAACGCCGTGATTAAAGCGCAAGTACCGATTGCTTTATCCGTGTTTGTAGTAAATACGCTATTAATGTACTACCTTGTATATCACTTTTAAAGGAGAGTAATAGAATGACAACTGTATTACTAACTGGATTTGAACCATTTGAAGGTGAAAGCATTAATCCGTCTTTAGAAGCTGTTAAAGCTTTAGACGGCGTAACTGTTGAAGATTATCACATTATTGCTAAGCCTCTTCCTACCGTGTTTGGCGAATCAATCGCAAAGCTTCATACGTATATAGAAGAAATTAGCCCTTCTATCGTCATTTGCGTTGGACAAGCAGGCGGCCGGGAAGGAATTACGGTCGAACGCGTTGCCATTAACGTAGACGACGCGCGGATTCCTGACAACATCGGCCAGCAGCCAATTGATCGCCCTATTATTGAAAACGGCCCTGCCGCATACTTTTCGACACTGCCAATTAAAGCAGCTGTCGAAAACCTGCGCCAAGCAGGCATTCCAAGCAGCGTCTCTCAAACTGCTGGAACCTTTGTCTGTAACCACGTGTTTTACGGACTCATGAACATGATTCAAAACTGTTGTATTAAAGGTGGATTTGTTCATATTCCCTATCTTCCTGAACAAGCTGTGAATCATCAGGGGAAAGCGAGTATGTCTCTGGATTTGATTGTGGAGGGACTGCTTAGCGTGGTGAAGACGACAATTTTGGTTAAAGAGGATATTATGGTTTCGGGTGGGGCTACGCATTAATGCTAAAAACCAGTTCGTTTAGCGAACTGGTTTTTCTTTTTATACACGCAAGAATTTTTTATTTAATAAATTAATGGAAAGTATAAACAACCTTTCCTCTCAGTCGATATATAGTATGAACATATTTCCCAAAGATGTTCAATTGCTTTTATCCCGTCTTAAAGCGGGACACTTCTTGCATACAAGGATGTAAGCCAAGAAGTAAAACTTATTATACGGAGGTAAGGAAAATGAGGATTAATCACAACATTACAGCTTTAAACACGTATGGAAAACTTAACAGCGCTAACAACGCTCAAGCTAAATCAATGGAGAAACTATCATCAGGTTTACGTATTAACAGTGCAGCTGATGATGCAGCGGGTCTTGCAATCTCTGAAAAAATGCGTGGACAAATCCGTGGGTTAGACCAAGCAGGTAAAAACGCACAAGATTCTATTTCTATGATTCAAACAGCTGAGGGTGCTTTAGGAGAAACAACTAACATTCTTCAACGTATGCGTGAACTAGCAGTACAGGCTGGAAATGATTCAAATACTGAGTCAGACCGTGGAGAAATCCAAAAAGAGATGAACCAATTAACTTCTGAGGTTAACCGTATTGGTAATACTACAGAGTTCAACAATCAAAAACTATTAAACGCTACGGGCGGTTCAACATCAGATGCAACGTCTGCACAAGCTGGTGCGTACACGTTAGACATTAGCGGTGCATTCTCAGACGGTGAGAAGATTACTATCGATGGTCGACAGTTTACTGCTGGTTCTACTACGGATGCTGATGCAGGAACATTTAATAGTGGAAGTGTAGCTGACCAAGCCAATGGATTAAAAGATTTAATTGAGGCAGATGAAACGCTTTCAGCAAAATACAATGTAGCAGTTGATGCTGATACTAACGTTATCACATTGACTCAAAAAGCGGGTAAAGAATCAGCTACAGCACCTACGGTATCTGACACAAGCGCTAGTATAACTACTTCAGCTACTGAAACCCAAACATTCTCAGCGGCTCAAGGAGCGAAGTCATCTTTCACTTCACAAATTGGTGCTAATGCGAACCAAACAATGACTCTTGAATTTTCTGATATGAGAGCAGCAGCTCTTGGAATCGTAGGTGATGGTGCCAACTTCACTAGTAACAATACAGTTAACGATGGAGCAAATGGCGAAGCCAGTGAAAAGGCTCTTGATGTGACTTCAGCTGCTAAAGCAGGAAATGCCGTTACTGTAATCCAAAGTGCTATTGATAAAGTATCAAGTGAACGTTCAAAGCTAGGTGCTTATCAAAATCGCTTAGACCACACAATTAACAATCTAAGCACATCTTCTGAAAACTTAACAGCTGCAGAGTCTCGCATAAGGGATACTGACATGGCGAAGGAGATGATGGAACAAACAAAGAACTCTATTCTATCTCAAGCTTCTCAAGCTATGTTGGGTCAAGCTAACCAACAACCGCAGAACGTACTTCAATTGTTACGTTAATTGATAGTTTAAAAGAGTCTCCATTATGGGGACTCTTTTTTATCTGTGGTTTTATTTATTTGGCCCTAACATATTAATGCTTAAATAAGCTTACTTCAACAAAAGCTTTCCTTCCCAGCAAACTCCCAAAACCTTTTCTGATAGTTTATAACGTTATCTACTGCTTCGAATAAAGCAGGTGGTGTTTTTCTTTGCGGTAAAACATGCGGATCTTTCCAGTTCACATCTACACCGGTAAGCCCTTCAATAACTCCCATGGTTGCAATCGGGAGGTATGCTAGGTTATACCCTCCTTCTTGTGCTACAATAAGTCTTCCTTCGCAATATGATTCTGCTAATTCTCTCATTTTGTTTGCCATATATTTAAACCCTTCTCTTGTCACCATTAAACGAGAAATAGGATCCAAAGCATTTGCATCTTGGCCCGCTGATATTATGATAAGCTCAGGCTCAAATTGGCTAATAGCTGGTGCGATGATAGATTCGAATACATATTGATAACCTTCATCTCCAGTCAGGGGAGGCACTGGTATATTTATATTATATCCTTCCCCTTTTCCTTGTCCGATTTCATGTACCTGGCCGGATTCCAATGGAAAATAATCTTCTTCATGAATAGAAATAACAAGTACGTCGTCGCGTTCATAAAAGATGTCTTGCGTTCCGTTTCCGTGATGAACATCCCAATCCAAGATAACAACTCTTTTTAACCCGTAATGTTCAATTGCATAGGCAGCGCCTACAGCCACATTGTTATAAAAACAAAAGCCCATTGCTTGGTCTGAAGACGCATGATGCCCTGGCGGACGTATTTGAGCATAGACTTTTTTTGTCGTTTCACTTTCCATCACGGTATCTACTGCTTTCATAACGGCACCTGCGGATAGCCTCGCAATCCCTTCCGTTTCAGAAGATGCATAAGCTTCAGGTCCAATCTCCCTTGTTCCCGCTTTACATGCTTTTTGGACATGCTGGATATGTTTTTTAGTATGAACCCGACGTAAATCTTCCTCCGATGCTTCATAAGGTGATTGTCTAACTAAGTGATGTGCTAAGCCGCTTTTTTCAATCATTTCTTTGATCACATTCATTCGATGCTTGTTTTCAAACTCGTCACAAGGCTCTACTGTTTCTCCACCTTCAAATACATACTGAATCTTGCCGGTGTCATGGCGTAAAAATCGTTCATCCCAAATCCAGCCTGTTTTATGTACCATTCTGTTTTTCTCCTTTCTTTTTATACTAGAAATCAAACTTATACATTTGAAGGTGTGCGGAATGCTTCTTTTTTTAATAATAATTCGTACGTATCTGGTCTTCTGTCACGCATAAACTGAAGTAAATTACGTGTTGAATCAATTTCTTTTAAGTCAACTTCTTGAATCAAAATTCCTTCTTCATCCGTTAAAGATTGTAGAATTTCTCCCATTGGATTGCTTACAAAGCTTCCTCCGTAAAAGGTCATCTCTTTTTCCGTTCCTACCCGGTTCACCGCAGCAACAAAAACGCCATTTGAAATACCATGTGCTGAAATAGCTTTTTCCCATGCGGGACGAGTTGAAATTTCAGGATGATCAGGCTCTGAACCAATAGCAGAAGGATAAAAGAGAATATCCGCTCCTTGCAGCGATAAAATTCGTGCTACTTCTGGGAACCACTCATCCCAGCAAATTCCTACTCCGATTGTTCCATATTGCGTTTCATATACAGGATATCCCGTATTTCCTGGAACAAAATAATATTTTTCGTGATAGTTCGGCCCGTCAGGAATGTGGTTCTTTCTTGTAATTCCTAAGCAAGTTCCGTCTGCGTCGAATACGGCTGCACTATTAAAATAAACGCCTCTAGCGGCTTTTTCATAAAAAGGTACAATCAGCACAACTTTCAAGTCTGCTGCAAGGTCTGCCATTTCTTTTAATACGGAGCTCTCTGCTGGTATAGCCAGCTCATATCCTACCGGTGACACACTTTGAGGGAAATACTGAGCATTAAATAGTTCTTGTAGACAAATAATTTGAGCTCCATTTGCTGCGGCTTCTTTAATTTTTGTGAACGTGTAGTTAATATTAGCTTCCACGCTTTCTTCACACTTAACTTGAATAAGACCAACTTTTACTGTTTCTTTCATTTTAATCTCTCCTTTTATGTTAGAAATTTCAGATAATTACTAACGTACTTCATCAAGATATATGTTCGGTTTTGAGCTGGTTAGGCTCTGTTTTTTCATCAAAAGTAAATTGCGGCGGTGCTTTTGTAAAAAACGACGTCTTGTATACTAGATAAATAAAGCCTATAACAACCCAAATGCTCCCTAACGAAATAGATTTTATATCTAAGCTTGTCCATAGCCAAATTGTAAAGGCTGCCCCAAGAATAGGACTGATTAAATAACGGCATGTGCCCTTAACATCTCTTTGTTTTCCGCGGATATAATAGTGAAAGATAACGGAGATATTCACAAATGTAAATGCAATTAGCGCTCCAAAATTGATAAAGGAAGCAGCTGTAACGACGTCCATTGCAAGTGCACTTAATGAAAGTAACCCAATAAATACAACGTTTCGCGATGGTGTTTTATATTTTGGATGTATATATGCAAACAGTCTTTTAGGCAGCATGGATTCTCTGCCCATTGCATAAAGCAGCCGTGAAGCACTGGCGTGTGAAGAAATTCCTGATGCAATCGTTGAAGTAATAATTCCGGCAAGAAAAACGGATGAAAAGAGCGTTCCTCCAATATAAGCTGCTATTTCAAACGAAGCTGAATCTACAACTTTAAATGAATGATAGTTTGGATAAACAAGCTGAGTAATGTAGGAAACAAGTATAAAAAGTATTCCTCCTATAAATGCTACGAGAAAAATAGCCTTTGGTACATTTTTCTTTGGATCAACTGTTTCTTCAGACAGTGTAGTCACAGCATCAAATCCAAGGAAAGATAAACAAAGAATCGAAGCTCCTGCAAGAACAAAAGAAAAAGAATCCTCTGAGCCGAAAAGCTGTAAAGAAGAAAAGAACAAAAGATCACTTTCTCCTTCTATCATTTTCTTAATCGATAAGATAACAAATAGAGCTGTTACAAGAAATTGAAAAAGAACAAGTATTCCGTTCACTTTTGCTGTCATTTGAATACCAAACACGTTTATACAAGTGATGATAACAATAAAAAGTAGAATCCAAAGAGATGATGGAATAGACGGAAACGCAGCTGATAAAAAAGTTCCCGCTAACAAAAAGTTAATCATTGGTAAAAAAAGATAATCTAAAAGCACAGACCAGCCGACGAGAAATCCTATGTGAGGACTTATAGACTTTTGAGTATACGTATAGGCAGAGCCTGATAAAGGATATTTTTTCGCCATATGCCCGTAGCTGTATGCGGTAAATAGCATCGCTGCAAGAGCAAGGACATACGCCATAGAAACCATGCCATGCGTAGTTTGAGACACAACTCCATATGTAGTAAACACCGTCATTGGAGCCATATATGCAAGGCCTAAAATGACAAGTGATCGAAGCGTTAGCGTACGAACAAATGTAGCACTTGGCTTACCTTCCATCTTGTTTCCCCCATTCAACTGATATAATTCTCATAAACGCCCCCTTCTATTTTGATGCACATAAATAAATGAATGACTATCATTCATTTATGGTTAATGTAATGGAAATTCATAAAAAACAACAGAAGTAATGAATGACTATCATTCATTATTCTTCTATTATAATCGATAACTTTTTCTTTGTCTTCACTTTTGTCAGAATTTTTAACATATTTAATTTAACTATATATTCTATTTTATAACTTTCACGACTATCATTTATCAATCATCACTTTACTGCATCCCATCTCCCTGTGTATATCAAGTCCAATAAATGGTTCATCAAATTTAGACGCTTCGAAAACATATTCAAGCTTAAAAAAGTGATGTCTCAACGAGACATCACTTTTTTTATAAAAATCGCATTTTTAAATATTCTGCGGTTTTTTGATGAGCCGCTGGTTGACTGACAATATATCCTTGAATAAATGAACATGCGTGCTTTTGTAAAAAAGCCAGCTGTTCTGTTGTTTCAACGCCTTCTGCGATCACTTTCATGTTAAGGGCATTCGCTAAATACAAAATGCTTTGTGTAATAGCCTGTTGCTTTCCTTTATCAGTAGCGTGTTGAATAAACGTTTTGTCGATTTTTAACGTGTTAAATTCGAAGTCTTTTAAATGTGATAACGAAGAAAAGCCAGTGCCAAAATCATCTAATGCAAACGTTACGCCAATTTTCTTTAATTCGTCCATGACTTTTTTTACGTGTTCTTCATACTGAATAATAGAGCTTTCCGTCACTTCAAATTCAATGAATGAAGGGTCGATGTTGTAACGGGCTAGCGTTTGTTGAACGTGCTCTACAAATCCTCGTTTCAGCAAATGTTTAGACGAAACGTTAATCGAAACGGGCACGGTTTGTAATCCTTGATTTTTCCACTGCTGCAGCTGCTTGCACACATGATCAATTACCCAGTCGCCGAGTTCAATAATTAAATGAGTTTCTTCTGCTAATGGAATAAAGTCTTCCGGTGATACGCGTCCCCATTCCGGATGATTCCAGCGAATTAATGCTTCGATACTATCAATCTCTCTGCTGTTTGTATGAACCTTTGGCTGATATTCAATAAAAAACTCATCTTGAAGAAGTGCGTTGCGCAGTCCTTTTTCCAGATGATAGCTTTTATACGTCTCGCTGCCCATTAACGGAGAATACAGCTGCCAGTCGCTTCGCCCGACTTCTTTTTCACGGCGCATAGCAAGGTTGGCATTCGTTAGCAGCATCTTCACATCTTCACCGTCATGCGGGTAGACGCTGATTCCTATACTGGCTGTGACGTACAGAGAAAAGTCGTCAATGGTAATTTCTTTTTCAATTTCTTGAAAAAGAGCAGCAGCTAGCTTTTGACATTCATTGATATGTGCAAGAGATAAAAAACAAATCGCAAGCTCGTCTTCTCCTGCTCTAGCTAGCATCACATCTGGCGTAACGAACTTTTTCAACCGATTGGCGATACGCTGCAGCAGGCGATCGCCTACGTCGTGCCCTAATGTGTCATTAATATGTTTAAAGCGATTCAGTCCTACATAAAAGACCGCTAATGAATCTTTTTCTTTTTTCATTTGCCGAATGAAATTTTTTAATTCTCTTTCAAACTTTCTTCGATTCGGTAAGTTTGTCACATGATCATGAGTTGCAAGATATTCAACTTGATCCATGTACTTTTTTTCTGCGGTAATATCTTCAACAATGCCGTCTATGCGTACCAGCTTACCGTTCTCATCAAGCGTTGGAATGCATCGATCTTTTACCCACTTCATTTCTCCCGTTTGTGTGTAAATCCGATACTGATGACGAATTGTTTTTCCTTTTTGCAGCTGATGCTGCGCTTTTGCCACAGCTGGTTTATCTTCTGGATGAATAAAGCTTTTCCACAGATCTCTATTTCCTAAAAGTTTAGCCGCATCTTCTCCGTAAATGTCGCTAACACCACTAGAGCAGACAATCATTTCATTGCTTTGCACATTAACGGACCATATTCCAGCATCCAAATTGTTATAAATCGTTTGAAACTGCTGTTCTTTTTGCTTTAATTCGTTCGTAATTACTTTCGATTCGGTAATATCGTGCACAACGCCGATCAGCTGTACGATGTTTCCTTGCTCATTTATTAGTGCATCCGCTTGCTCAAATACCGTACGTTCTTCACCGTTTGGCCGCATCAGCGTGTATTCAATTGTATAGCTTTCTCCCGTTGAAAGTGCCTCCATAACTGCTTTTTCTAACCTTTTTTGATCACAACCGTTGATAAATTGAAGAACTTCTTTTAAAGAAGGAGTAAAGAGCTGATTAGGGTTTAATCCGTAAATATTATACAGCTGAGGTGACCAATAGCTTTTATCTTCCCGCACGTCGTAATACCAGCTTCCTACATTCGCAAGCTTTTGCTCCATTTTCAAATGTGTTTCTAATTGAGAAATGTGATTGGAGCGCTCCTGTTCTTTTGAATCATCTCGGCACACGGCGTAGACTCCCGCTACTTGTTCACTTATGATAATAGGAATAAGCGTAATATATAAATGAAGTTCTTTTTTTGTGTTGTGATTAATCGTTGTCGAAAACTGAACTTTTTCCCCTTGTAAAGCACGTTGAAAGAAATTTTGTGCCTGCTGTTGTTTCGACTTATGTATAAGAGATGTCAGCTGCTGGCTTTTTTCTTTGTGTTCATTTCCTGTTAGCTTGAAGGCTGCTTCGTTGCTAAACATGATATCGCCTTCACAGTTAATAAAAAAAATTCCTTCACTGTATTCTTTTAAAAGCTGCGTATTCAAACGATCAAGATGTTTCATCATCATGATCGACTGCTCCTTCTCCGTGTTTTTATCCGGCAAGATCTCATGGCGCCTCCTTTTATCTATTTCTTTTATATTATTATAAGCTATATTTGACATATATTTCACCCTACTTTCCCCAAATAAGGAACATCTCAGGTAAAAATAACTGAAACCATTTTTAAAGTCTTTTTAGTTTGGTAAAATAAAACATATAAAGGAGGGATAGCGTGACTCAAAGTGCTAAAAAATTCGACTTATTTTCTAGAGGTTCTTTTCAAACCGCTGCTTTTCTGCTTCTTTTCTCGCCTCTTTTTACTCGTTTGTTTCAGCAGAACGTCTGGGCGTATATAATAGTCGCTTCTATCATGATTCTTTTTAATTTCATTACCGAGTGTATTCTAGTAAAAAGAATCAGCTCCGTGCCTAAAAACTACACTGCTTTTTTCCAAACGATTTGTCTGCCTGTGAATACACTTCTGCTATGTTTTTTCTACTACATTACGTAAAAAAGCATCTATCAATTTGATAGATGCTTTTTTATCTTATGACTTTTTCAAAAGGCTCGATACATGCTTGGCTACAATCGATCCTTGACCGGCTGAAGAGCTGATACTAGAAAACAAGGGATTCGTGCACGCGTCTCCAATTGCATAAATAGCTGGGTCGCTGCTTTGATGCACTTCATTGATGACGATGAGCCCGCTTTGTGTAGTGGTGACTTTTTCTTTAATAAGTTCAACATTGGGCGCTACGCCTAGTCTAATCAGTACTGCGTCTACTGATAGGTTCTTACATTCACTGTTTTTACTTTTTAAATCAATCGATGTGACGTGATGCTTTCCGTGGATAGCCGTCACTTCGGTATCTGTCATCACTTTAACACCGGGGTCGGAAAGCACTTTTTCAACGTATTGCTCTCTTGCTTTAAAATGCGTAGAACGATGAATCAGATATACTTCTTTTGCTTGTGATGCTAAAAGATGTGCTCCTTCAAAAGCTCGGTCTCCTCCGCCAATGAGAGCAACCCTTTTACCTGTTAGCCGTTCTCCGTCTGCTGAGGCAGAATATACTTCTCCTCGGTCCATCATTTGCTGCTCACCCGGCACTCCGAGCTTTCGCTGACTAGAACCCGTTGCTAAAATAAGATACGTATAGCCAATTTCTTTTTCTGTTTCTTGCTGCTTTACTTTTACTGTTTTAGAACATTCGTCAATGGAAATTACTTTTGTATTCGCTTCATATAAGCAGTCCATATCGATAAAATGCTGAACCATTTTACGCTGCATTTCAATTCCATTTTCCGCTTGTATTCCGGGATAATCAATAATTTCATTATAAATAGTAAACAGCTGTCCGCCTAACTGTGCCTGTTCTTCAAGAAGCAAGCACTCAACGCCTAGTCTTTTACACCACACGGCAGCAGAGATACCAGCGGGTCCTCCGCCAATAATCAGTACGTCAACATGTTGCATACAGCTCACCTCGCTTCTGCTTCTCAGCTTATATGGCTTTTTGTTTCTTTACATTTGTCGCTGTAAAAGAGATAAAAATTCTCCTCGAACCTCTGGTTTTTCCATAAATGTGCCTCGAACGGATGAAGTGGCTGTAGAAGCTGAAGACTTTTTAATTCCTCTTCCGCACATGCACATATGCTTCGCTTCAATAATCACCATAACCCCTTTCGGCTCTAACACTTCTTCGATTGCATCTGCAATTTCATTTGTTAGACGCTCTTGAACTTGAAATCTCTTTGCATATCCTTCTACCGTACGAGCGATTTTAGATAAACCTGTAATTTTTTTATCCGGTATATACCCAACGTGAGCAACGCCAAAGAACGGCGCAAAGTGATGTTCACACATTGAGTGAAATTCAATGTCTCGTATTAACACCAATTCATTGTGATTCACATCAAATGTCTTTTCCAAATGAGCTTTCGGATCTTCTCGGTAGCCTTCCGTGTATTCTAAAAATGCCTTTAACACGCGGTACGGCGTCTCTTCAAGACCGTCTCTTTCCGGGTTATCTCCGCATAAATCAATCAGTTCTTTCACCGCATTCATAAATGTGTCAGCTTGACCGATTTTTTTATCTATTTCAGTTGAATTCGTGCCTACTGTTTCTAAAAATTTTTGAGCAATTAAATTTTGTGTACTAAGTGCCATCTTTTTATTTCCTCTTCCCTTTTCTTAGTAAGTTTATTTTCAAATGATGGTTTTGCTTCAGCTATTTAAAAATGCTGCTTCAAAATCTTCTGCAGCAAGAGGCTTGCTAAATAAGTACCCCTGCATATGATCACAGCCATTTTTCATTAAAAATGCTTTTTGATATTCTTCTTCTACACCTTCTGCGATTACCTGCAGCTTTAAGCTTTGAGATAAGCTGATAATTGCCTGCGCAATTTCACTGTTGCTGTAATCTTCTTGAATATCTTGGATAAAAGACCGGTCGATTTTCAAACAATCGATTGGTAGTTTTTTCAAATAACTCAATGAAGAATATCCGGTTCCAAAATCATCGATAGAAATTGATATACCATATTTCTTTAACAGATGTAAAGCTTTAATCGTTTCTTCCGCGTTCATCAGCAATGTACTTTCCGTAATTTCCATTTCAAACCATGTAGGATCAAATCTATGGAGGGAAAGAAATTGCTGTATTTCCTTAACCAACACAATCGGATCCTGGAATTGCCGCGGAGAAAAGTTAACTGCTAGCGTCATTTTTTCGTTTCGGTCCTTGTTCCATTTACTGACTTGAGAACAAGCTTTCTTCATGACAACTTCCCATAGAGACTGAATCAAACCAGCTTCTTCTGCTATAGGGATAAATACTTCCGGAGAAACAAATCCAAGCTCTGCGTCATTCCAGCGAACTAATGCTTCTACGCCGGTGATTACATTGCGCTTTGCTTCTATTTTCGGCTGGTAGTAAACATCAATGTCACCTTTTTGAATCGCTTTTCGCAAGCGCGTTTCGATGTGAACTTTTTCAGCTTGTTTTTGATTTAATGAATCATGATAAATACTTACTTTACTGCCGCCTTGTCTTTTTGAAGCATACATGGCGACATCTGCATACGTAATAAGCGTGTCCAAATTCGTAGAGTGCTCCGGATAAAAGCTTAATCCGCTGCTGATACTGACGAAAACTTCATCACTGTCAATATAGCAGGGCTGTTGAACATACGCCATGATCTTCTCGGTAATACCTTCAACTTCTTCCGGTGTAAAATCGCTGAATAAAATAACAAACTCGTCTCCTCCTTGCCTTGTAAGAAAATTGTTAGCAGGAGGCAGACACTCTTTAATACGGTTGGCTATCAGCTGTATAAGCTGATCTCCTTTTGAATGCCCTAGCGTATCATTAATATCTTTAAACCGGTCTATATCCATAAATAACACGGCTACGTGACGAATGGACTTTTCCTTCGACTCAATTAAGCACCTGTTTAATTCTTCTTTAAAATATCTTCTGTTTGGCAATCCTGTCAAAAAGTCGTGGTACGCATGATACTCACTTTCTTCCTGACTTTTCTTTAAATCGTCTACATATGTTTTTAAAAAGTGAGAAAGGTGGTTGATGTTTGCTACGAGTCCTCCCAGCTCATCTTTTCTTCTTACATTCAGCACCTTGCCAAAATTGCCTTTGGCGATTTGATTTACGTGCTCCATAATATGTTTAATTGGCCGCGTAATGGATGTAGAGAAGACAAAGCTGATAATAAGGACAATAAAGATAAACGGAAGAGACAGCAGTAAATGTTTGATTAGTTCTTGCTGCAGTTCTTTTTCAATAAGTCCGTAGTCATACACTACGCCTATTACATAAGCTGGAGTGTTTTTTTCTTTAATCGGTACCAATGTCTTTAATACTTTTTTATGATTAATTTCAGCAAGATAGCTTTGTGATTTTCCCGTTTTTAAGACCTTTTGAATGGACGTTTTATCACGTTCAGTATTTCGATACGAGTATGTTCCGTACCAAATCGGCTGATCTTTTATTTTAATATATTTATTGCCGTTTAAGTATACGTTTTGATTTCTTTTCCCGAAATTTTTGGGGTTAAAAACGGTTAGTTCAAGAACGCCTTCCAGATTTTCTGTAAAGCGGTTCATCACGTTCGTAGGACCGAACCTTTTTTCAAAATCCAGTACGTGCCGATCACGGAAATAAGGATCAATAATATAATTAGTAGACCCGTCGTAATAATAGCCCCACTTGTCAATGTGATTAGGGTTGCTAGAGGCTACTTCAATGGGACCGCTCCAAAAGTGAGGTAGAGTCACTCCTTTTTTGGTAGTAATCGGCTGCTGAGAAAGCAACTGCTGAAAAGATGTATACCAATAGCCCCACTCTTTTGTAGACATATTGATTTCCTTAGGGTCAGAAGATTTTACGCCTATAATATCATCTCCTGCAGGAGCTAATAATGTAATGTGAGATATCATCAGTTTTTTAGCCAGTCGCTTTAACTGGTCATTGCTGACGTCATGGTAATCAGCAGGCAAAGAATCCTGAATCGCAATCGAGGCCGTTCTTAATTCCTGTGCCATTCGATTTTCCATATAAGAAGCACTATTTTTGGAGTTTTCGACTTCGTACGCAATTTCCTCTGTTACCAGCGTGATTTCTTTTTTGTTAAATTCTATTAATCTATTTTTTGATCGAATGTAGTGCAAGGTATTATTCGCTAGTAGAATACACAATACCAGCAAAGTAAAGAATACGGATAACTTTTTCTTTATCGACACTAGTGATGGCCTCCTGTTTAAAGAACTGCTCCGAAAGTTTTAAAACCTGTCTATATGCTCTAGCTTTACATCGGATACTATTCTTCAATTTCCACAAAAAAAGAATGAACTCATGCAAAAAACCAACCGTTTTGGTTGGCTCTATTCTTAACTAAATTATAAAACACAGCAAATAAATACTTTTATTTACATGGGTAGAACAAATTTGTATTACTATAATATTTTAACTTCTTTTTTCAAAATATCAATGCGTAAAATTTAACTTTCTTTATCTCTGCTGCTACTTCTTAAACTTCTTTAACATTCGGTGATACCAATAGATTCCGGCTCCCGTTAGTAAAATAATCGTTCCCCACTGATGGGGTAAAAACTTCAGCAGCCATATGGACATTATAATAGTCGCTACTGTTAAGTTACTCAGCCACTGTTCTCGGCTTAGCTTTTTCCTATTCACAATCACCGCCACATAGCCAATGGGTGGCGCAAAAAAACACAGCAGCATCAGAAATTTTTCTGAACGATGCCAAGGCTGTTTTTTCATTTCTTCTCACTTTTTCGATTTAAAATAAACTGATAGCCAAACGTCACAATAATCCCTGTCCAAAACATCGAGAGTGACGATACTAACTCAGCACCATTATAGGCATACATCAATGTATTCACAAACAGCAGGAGTAAAAGTATATAAAAACCTACCGACACAGCTTTATTCCAATTTTGATGCTCCTGCTTAGAGGCATCTTTAAACAACTTCATCAAAACTCTCCTTTTACATCTGATACATCATTTCTCCATTTAGGAATTCTATCTTTATGTTAGCATATTGGGTAGTTTTGGAAAATAGATAGAGGGAATTCTATTGAAAATCCACTAACAATAACAATAGAACTATAAAAAGATAATAGATGTAAATAAATAATTCTTTTTAACTATTATTTCGCACACAAAACGTCCATATTAGTATACAATAATCTCAAAATATGTTTTTAAAGGAGATAAAAGGATGACAGCAACTCATAATCAGCTAACAAACGCTTTTCACCGTATGCCACACGATGAAAATACATTTCATTTTCTTGATGAAAAAGTAACGCTTCTTGTAGCAGGTGAAGATACAAACGGAGCTTACGCCGTGGCGCATGTAGTGAAACCAGCAAACCAAGGTCCCCCGCTTCACCTTCACGAACATGAAGACGAAACGTTTTACGTAAAGCGCGGCTCAATGATTTTTTACATAGGAGAAGAAATAATTGAAGCAAAAGCGGGCGATTATGTTTTTGCTCCTAGAGGTATTCAGCACCGCTTTGTGACTGGACCAGAAGAAACAGAATTTATCCTTACTGCTTCTCCTGCAGGCTTTGATTCATTCGTTAAAGAACTCGGTACTTCCGTTCCCGCAAATGCTCCTCTGCCGCAAGTGGGACCACCTACTGAAGAAGAAATTATCGGTTTAGTTACCGTCTCTAAAAAATACGGCATTACCTATCCTGAAATTGAAAAAGCAATGAATAAAAAATAAACCAATATATAAAGATCTGCTCTTTACCGGGCAGATCTTTTTTCTATTTTGATTTCAATTTGGCCATGGAATAATTTAACACACCCTTGTCCACACTATACTTATCTGTTTTTTCATAGATACGTACCATTTTTATAGATAGGAGGAAAGCCAATTGAAAGCAGAAAGCAAGCGTTTGACTTCAACTGAAATAACGAGTCTATGCACGCAGTATCACCAGGATACGCTGGCGGTCTGTGTAGCGAAACACGTCCTTGCAACGGTAACGGATGCCGAGATTCGGTCGCTGTTTGCCTTTTCGCTAGAGTTATCAAAAAAGCATATTGAGCTGCTTACTGCCATTTTTCATGCTGAACATTTTCCGCTGCCGAAAGGATTTACAGATGAAGATGTGGACTTGCACGCACCTCCGCTTTTTACAGACTCTTTTTGGCTGAAGTATCTTCACGACATGACGATTCACGGCTTGTCAGGGTACGGTATTTCATTTAGCGTGTCAGTTCGCCGAGATCTTCGAGATTATTATCATCAGTGCAATTTAGATGCCATGGAAATCTACAATCGGTCGCTCGACCTGCTTTTAGCAAAAAATCTTTATGTGCCAGCTCCTTATTTTTTAACCCCGAAAAAGCAAGAGTCGATTACAGAGTTGACTTACGCTCTTGATTTTGTAGGGAAGCAGCGTCTTTTAAACGCAAATGAAGCTGGAAATATTTATTTTAATTTACGCAAAAGCATGGCAACCAAAGCGCTTTTAATTGCGTTTAAACAAGTGAGCAAACGAAAAGATGTACGGAAAGTAATGGAGGCAGGGCTTGATGTAGCACACAAGCATATTGAGCTTTATTCTTCCATTATGCACGAAGAAAACCTTCATACTCCTCCGCTTTTGGATAATGAAATCACAACGTCTACGCATGCGCCTTTTTCAGAAAAGCTGATGACGTTTCACGCAAGCGCAATGTTTAAAGTAGCCATTACCTATTACGCAACGGCAATGACTACCAGCATGAGGCTTGATATTGTCGGGCACTGTGAAGCATGTATTTTACGAGACTTAAAAGTAGCCGGGCGCTGCAGCGAAGTAATGATTAAAAACGGATGGATTGAAAAGCCGCCTGAAGCAAGCGATCGTAAGCAAATGTAAGTTTTTCCATAGCAGCTCTTGACCTGAAACGCGTTTCATACTTTATGCTGTATTTATTCTCATCAGCTGGCGTGACACGAACGATGGCGTTACGGCTGATATGTTATCCATAAAAAAATCCGGTATGTTCACCGGATTTTTTGTATGCTCACATATTCATTTCTTTTTTATAAGCCAGGTACGAATACAGATAAGGAACCGCCACGCACAGAACGATACTGCCCCACATGATAACTGACTTGTATCCATCAGGTAAAAAAGCGCTAATAAGAATTAGCAGTCCGCCGATAAAAAAGATCTTTCCAGATAAACGATGCGTCTTTTTCCATACGGTTTCATTGCTCAATGTCCACGGTGTACGAATCCCCATAAAATAGTTCGAGCGCACGCGCTGCAAGTAGTTTCCGATAATGATAAAAACGAGTCCAGCCATAATTGGAGCAATGTACGACATCGGCACGTTATAGCCCAGCCCCTGTAAAATAGTGCTCATATTTACAAAAAAGAATAATAGCAGTACGGCGTTTAACACGATGTTATATGTTTTTGAAAAGTACTTATAATTTTCTTTACGCGGGTCAATTCGCGGAACAAATGCGATGATAAAATAAATAAGTACCATGATTCCTACTGTTAAGATCATTGCATTTATCTTCGTTGCAAATCCGTCTGCTTCTCCATTTGCTCCCCAGTGAATGGGCATCGTAGCTGGAAGATGCGGCAGTGCAATCAGCCATGCAACCAGTGTTAAAAGGGTAATGCTTAAAGGAAATACGTGTTTTTTCATTTAACTCTCTCCTTTCTGAAAGCTGAAAAACCAGCCGATTAAATCTTGAAAAACGGTTGTATTTAACGAATAAATCACAAACTGCCCTCTTTTTTCATCTTGAACGAGGTCCGCTTGCTTCAAGATTTTTAAATGATTTGAGATGCTTGGTTTGGTCATATTAAAATACTCGGAAATTTCTCCTGCGGTTAAATCCCGCTCTTTCAGCAGCTCTAAAATCTTTCTGCGAGTGGGATCCGCTAAAGCTTTAAACGTTTCATTCAATTGAAGTTCATCTCCATCATATTTAAGTATTTAGATAATTATCTAAATATTAAACTACAAAATATAATATGTCAATATTTTGAAAAGAGAACATCTGCATTTGACTCATTTTTTTGTTTTTTCAAAGCAGTCCATGCATACAAACTGCGCTTCTTGATGTAGAAAAGCTTTAATTTCGGTCATGCCTCTTTTACTTGGGTACTTCATCCGCATCCATACTTCTTCATTCGGCTGAATTTCTTTTTGACAAACGGAACACTGCTCCTTTATTGCAAACATATTATCCCTCCATCTCTTTGTATAACTATACGTTTGACTAGCCAAAAGGTTTCATAAAAAAGAAGCTGGAATGTAACCAAATCAATTCTAGCTAGAAGCAACTAGAGACATGAAACCTACGTTCACCCTATCATCAATGAAAAAATCCGAACGATTCATCGTTCGGATCTTCCTTCAACTAATATACTTATGTCCTAGCCTCTTTTAAACATTATAGCGGAGTTACGTCTTCCTGCTGTTTTTGCTGTATTCTTTGCTTTTTCGATTTTCTGAAATGAAGCAGTTCATATACAACCGGAATGACTACAAGCGTAAGAAGAGTCGCAACGGCTAATCCTCCGATTACAACGACTGCAAGACTTTGAGAAACAAGGCTTCCGCTTTCGCTTTGTTTAAATAATAGCGGCAGCATCGCACAAATCGTAGCAGCGGACGTCATGACAATTGGACGCATACGCGTAGCGGCTGCTTCGACAATGGCATCGCGCATAATCATTTTCTTTTCATTTTGCTTCACTCGGTCTAATAGTACAATGGCGTTGGTTACAACAATACCAATCAGCATCAGTGCGCCTAATAAAGCCGTTACGTCTACTGGAATGCGGCTGATTAATAATCCTAAAACAGCACCAATCGCTGCAAGCGGAAGCGAAAATAAAATGGCAAACGGCGTGCGGATTGTTTTAAACGTGATCACCATAATTAAGAACACAATGCCAATCGACACAAGCATTGTAATGAACAAGTCAGAGAAATCTTCTCCTTGCTGAGTGCTTGCTCCTCCGATTACAACGTCAACATCTTTTGAAATCGACAGTCCTTTATTCTTACCGTCTCCAAAAATCGCTGTTTGAATGTCTTTATTAATCTCTGAAAGCTTTTCTGGATTGACATCCGTTGTTACTTGAATATACGGGTCTCCATTTTTATGAAACTGATTGGTCGGCTTTTCAGCTTGCGTTAGCGAAGCCACTTTTGAAACAGGTGACGGTCCTGTCTCTGTCATAATAGAAATATCTTTTAACTCTTTTGGTGATGTGGGATTTAGGACAGATTCAAGAAGTACGTTTGCTTGCTTGCCTTCTAAATCTATCGCTCCAATCGGCGTTTTGTTCAGCATAACACCAAGCTGCTGCGCTACTTGCTGCGTATTCGCTTTTGTTGGATCTACGTCTAAAGAGTAAATCGTTTTCTTTTCGTCTTGGTTCGTAGAAACTTTGTCTACTCCTTTTATATCGCTGATTTCTTTCTTAATGCTGCTTGCCGTCTTTTCTAACTTGTTCATGTCATTTCCAATTACATCAACGGTAATCGAAGTAGTAGACGCTCCCATTAGTGAAGCAGCACTTACGCTAAGATCCCCTCCGTCATAGAGTTTCTTTTGATTTTGAATTCGTTTCATTAGGGAATCCGTGTTTCCACTGTCTTTTACAGTAATCGTATACGTAGCTTCAGTAGGTGAACCAACGTCTCCCCACTTGGCTCCTTCGTCCGTATTACCAAGCTGCATGTATACTTCTTTTACTTCTTTTTGAGCTAAAATATAGCGTTCAAGCTGCAGTGATTTTTCTTCTACGGTTTTAATTGGCGTGTTATTTGGATAGCTTAACGTTGTGCCTACAAAGTCAGATGAAGAGTTATCAACCGCTCCTTTAGGCATCATCGTGTACGCGCCAATAGATCCCACAAATAAAAGCAGCGAAAGCAGCAGTACAACCCATTTATGATTAAGCGACCACGTAATGACTTTTGTAAAACGAACCGGCTGCTTGTGCTTGCGAATTTTTTCATTTTTTAATAATCCCGCACTCATTAACGGTACAACCGTAAGTGCCACAATTAATGAAGACAGCAGTGAATACGTCAGCGTTAGAGCAAACGGAAGCATAAAGTCCTGAAGCCCTCCGTTTACAAGGCCGATTGGTAAAAAGACAGCTACTGTTGTTAACGTAGAAGCGGTAATAGCAGAGCCTACTTCTTTTGTGGCATCAATAATTAAACCAAGCGAAAACTTTTCTTTTTGCATTTTCCGGAAGATGTTTTCAATGACAACGATGCTATCATCTACTAATCTCCCAATCGCTACGGCTACTCCTCCAAGCGTTAAAATATTAAGCGTGACGCCTGATTTAGACAGTAAGAACAGCGTAAAGCAAAGCGATAAAGGAATGGATACAATCGTGATAAACGTAGAGCGAACGCTGCGTAAAAACAGCATGATGACAATGGTCGCAAAAAGTGCGCCCAGCAACACTTCTTTCATCATGGAATGAACAGAGTTTTGCACGCTGTCCCCTGTTGCAAAAAATACAGAAGCGTCCACATTGTTATAGTCTTTGTTAATTTGCTGAGACAGTTTTTTTACTTCTTTTGTAATGCTAACGGCGTTTGAATGACTGTCTTTTGTCACAATAAGTAAAAGTGCATCTTTTCCGTTAATATGCGTTACGACGCCTTCAGGCTTTTTCACCTCTACTTTTGCAAGGTCGCCTAGCGTTACATTCCGTGCAACCGGCAGCTTTTTCACTTTGTCCAAGCTGTCGACTTTACCTGTTACATTGATGTTGCTCGACTTGTTATTAATGACTTTTTCTCCAACTGCAAGCGACGTGTTTTTTCCTTCTAACACGCTGATGACTTTATCAATGGTCACGTTCTTTTGTGACAATTTTTTATTATCAACTTTAATAGACACGTAGGAATCCGCTGTTCCATACGTTTGAACACTCGCAATGCCTTTAATGTCTTTATATTTAGGGATCAGTTTTTTCTCTGCAAGATCCAGATTGTCTCTTGTTAATCCTTCTTTAAATGTGAGTGAAATATCTGCGATGGGAATCATAGAGGTATTTAATTGAATAACATTAGGCTTTGATACGCTGGCTGGAAGCTGCACCGAAGACAGCGCTTCTTGGACGTTTGTTTTTGCTTCTTTCATATCCGTTTTGGATTCAAATGAAAGATCGATTTTGGAATAGCCGTCTCCCGTCGTCGAGTACACGTTGCTTTTTCCTTTAACACCGGCTACCGCTTCTTCAATCGGTGACGTAACTTGTTTTTCCATAGAATCCGCATCCGTTCCTTGCCCCATAACCACTACTGACACTTGAGGCTGATCAGCGGTCGGCAGGAATTCCATCGGAAGTGTAAAATAACTAATGACTCCTAAAGCTAAAATTAAAATAGACATAATGGTGATAGCCGCTTTATTTTTGAACGACCATTTGGTGAGCCAAGACATGAAATTTCCCCTTTCACTTTTTCGTACAAACTTAGCCAAACATTTCTAAAATATGCTAAATAACCACTAAATTATACCTAATGTTCCTTACCATTTAAAGACTTATTTTTGTAAAAAGTCCCATTATGTGAACGAGATTACTTATGGATAATATAAGCAGCTTCTTTACAGCACAAAAAAAAGACGCCGATACCCGGCGTCCCACATGTAGTAAGTGAAAGAAGAAGAAGAATATGCCTACGATTTCTCAGGCAATTCTATGACCTTATTTGGTTTCTTCCCGTTTTTTTATGAAATAAACATATTTAGCATAAATTCCCTCAACTAGCAGCTCGGCTATGCTTTGATTCCGTATCGTTTTGAATTTTTAAGGAAGTCAATAAAGCCACGATACTTCCTGCAAAGCCAAATAAAAACAAGTGATGAATGCCTGCCATGAAGCTTCCGCCTGAAGTGAGCAACGCACCCATAATCGTAACGCCGATGGCTGTTCCCATGTTTCTGCAAAACATAAAAAATGATGTTGAAATACCTCTTTCATGTCCTCCTACTAATTGCTGTACACCAATGACGCCAACCGTAGAAAGCAGTCCAAACGATAGTCCTTGGACAATCATGACGCAAAACACATAAAAGAAACCGTGACTTTCATTTAGCATAAGCAGCAGTGTTCCCGAACCAACCAGCAGCACATTCCCGATTAACAATAGCTTTCTATAGCCGTGTTTTAAAATCCATTTACCTGCTGGCACAGATACAGACATCCACCCGACCGCCGTTCCTAACAGCGCAACTCCGCTCATAAACAGCGACAGATGCGCTACTCGCTGTAAAAATAATGGAATGTAGCTTGACGTACCGAATAAAGCCACCGTTCCAATAAATGCATTGATATTAATCCATGACAGCGTTTTGTTTTGGAACATAGACAGGGGTACAATTGGTGAAGCGTGTTTTCGTTCATGGAGATAAAAAATCACTAATAAAATAAGTCCCGCGACTGTATACACAACTCGGTTCTGTTCCACTACCGTCACAAGCAGCAGTGACGTAACGCCCGTTCCAAACAATATGGCACCGATGTAATCGACTTTTGCTCTTTTCGGCTTATAGCTTTCTTGATATGGCATTAACGTCAGAAATGAAACAATACATACGGGTAAATTAATAAAGAAAATCCATCTCCACGTTAAATAATCCACAAAAAAAGCGCCTAAAAGCGGAGCTAATACAGCTGATAATCCCCACATCGTTGTAAACAGCGCCTGAATTTTCCCTCGTTTCTCGACGGGAAATAAGTCTCCGGCAATAATAGCGGGAAACGCCACCATAAATCCGGCTCCTATTCCTTGAACCGCACGGAAAAGAACCAGCTGAATCATCGTATTCGCCACGCCGCAAAGCATCGAACCAATTAAAAAAGCAATAATTCCAAACCCAAATACTTTTTTGCGGCCAAATAAATCCGATAATCTTCCCGCTACTGGAGATAAAATCGTACTTGCAATCATGTACGAAGCAAACGACCACGCGTACAAATCAAATCTTCCAAGCTCTTTTGCAATAACGGGCATCGTCGTATTCATAATCGTTGAATCAAGCGAAGCCACTAGCATTGCCAGCACAATACTAACCATTACAGACGTTCTGCTTTTCATGTAACAACCTCCTTATCCCTATAATCTGAGCGTCTAGTGTACTCCTCCTTGCCGTTTGTTGTCTATACTTATGCATACAAAAATCTAAAAAGCTTCTCACTTTACTATGAGAAGCTTTTTAACTGCTTATTCACATATCTTCTTGAACCTTTTCTTGATCAGACAGTTCTTTGTTTCGAGCCATAACCGCAAATCCAGCCATTATAATAATGCTGCTTGAAATTCCGTATAGGATTGGCGTGGTAGAAGAAAGTCCTTCAATCAATAGACCTCCAAGTACTACTAGTGTACTGACAACAATAGCTGAAACCCCTGCTTTTGGATGAATTTCTTTCCAAAACAGCGACACAACAAACGGAACAAAAATTGCTCCTGATAAAATGGCATACGCAACGTCTAAAGCGACAAGCACGTCTTGAATCCAAAGAGCAAAAATAATAGCAAGCACGCCAACAATAAGCGTATTTACGCGCGTTAAAATTAAATAATTTTTCTCTGAAATATTTTTAAGCCACACTTTTTTAATAATATCGTTACTAATCAGCGTAGAAGACGCAAGCAGCGTTCCTGAAGCAGTTGACATCAGCGCCGAACAAACGCCCGCTAATACGAGACCTAATAACCCTTGAGGCAGAATTTGAACTGCAAGCGTCGCAAATGTGCTTTGACTGCTTTCTGCGTTTGGCAGCAGCAAGTACGCACACATTCCAATTACGCTTCCCGCAATCGCGTAGGCAATGCTATACACACCTGCAAAAATGGAGCCGTTTCGGGCGATTTTTTCTGTTCGCGCCGTAAATACCCGCTGCCAAATATCTTGAGATACTGCCATACCAAGCGTATACAAGAGGAAATACTGAAAGATTTGACCGTATCCAATGGATGAAAAATCAAAATAAGATGATGGCAAATCTCCGGCAAGGGCTTTGAACCCTCCTGCTTCTGATACACTCATTGGAAGCATAAATCCAAAAATCGCCACTGTCATTACAACAAATTGAATAATATCAGTAACCGTTACGCTCCACATTCCGCCTAGAATCGTATAGAACAGAACAATCGAACCGCCAATTAACATCGAGGCCGTCATGTTCCATCCAAGCAGCGCATGAATGATCGTTCCCATTCCAATCACTTGAGTGACTGATACCATGAGTGTATAAATAGCGGCAACAACGGCGCTGATAATTTGCGCTTGAGCGTTATATCTTTTTCCTAGCAGTTCACTGATAGTTGTCACTTTCAACGACGAAATCCGCTTAATGAAAATCGTGCCAAGCGTAATGATTCCAAGTCCAATCATCGTCACAAACCAAATGCCAGACAGCCCGTGCTCATAGCCAAGCTGAGCCGTTCCAATCGTCGACGCTCCGCCTAAAATAACGGCTGACAAACACCCTAAATACATGAACATCCCTAAGTTTCGTCCGGCTAAAATAAAATCTTCTGATGACTTTGCTTTTAACGAGCCAATAATACCAGCTACAACCAATACGCCAAAATAGACAAACATAACCGTCATATCCAGTCCGTTCATAACAGATTCCTCCTTATTATGGGTCAATCTATTTTTCATTGAAACAAAGAGCTTCCTAAAGCTTTAGATCACGTGAAGACTTGTGATTTCTGTTAATGCTTCGTCTAATACCCGAAGCCCGGCATCAATTTCTTCTTTTGTAATCGTTAAAGGAGGAATCATTCGAATCACTTCTCCGCTATTTCCGCAAAGGTAAAACAGCACCCCTTTTTCCAAACATTTGTCTAGAATCTCAAGAAGAAGATTTCCGTCACCTTGCTTTGTTTTTGGATTAATAATTTCAATTCCAATCATTAGTCCTACTGAACGAATACTTCCGATAACTTCATGCTTCGCTTTCAAATGCTGAAGCTGATCCGCTGCATATTTCCCCATTGCTTTTGAGTTTTCAATCAGCTTTTCTTCTTTTAATACGTCCAGCGTCGCAAGTGCTGCTGAACAAGCAATAGGATTGCCTCCAAAAGTTGTTCCGTGTGTACCAATCGGCCACTTTTCCATTAGCTGTTTGGAAGCTACGGTCGCACTTAACGGAAGTCCTGATGCTATGCCTTTTGCGATTGCCATAATGTCAGGCGTCACGTCAAACGTTTGGGCTGCAAACCACTCGCCGGTCCGTCCAAAGCCGGTTTGCACTTCGTCAAAAATAAGCAGAATGCCGTGTCTGTCACACACTTCTCTTATTTTTTGCAGCCACGCTTTCGGAGGGATCACGTAGCCGCCTTCTCCAAGAACCGGCTCTACAATCATGCACGCTACTTCTTCCGGCGTGACTTGATGCTTAAACAAAGTGTCAAAATCTCTTTCCAGCTTTTCCACGCAGTAGATTTCCGGATCTTCTCCTTTCGGACACTGAGTCACATCTGCATAAGGCACTTGATACGTTAAGCCCGATGGCTGAAGAAATTTCCGGTATTTGCTTTTTGATGTTGTCACACTAAGCGCTCCGAGAGAACGGCCGTGAAAACAGCCCATAAACGAAACCTTATAAGGTCTTTGCGTAACGTACTTTGCCAGTTTTAATGCTCCTTCAATTGCTTCAGTTCCGCTGTTAGCAAAGAAAAAGCAGTCCAATCCTCTTGGCAATACTGTTTTTAATTCTTCGGCAAGCTGTAAAATAGATTCATACATAATCACACCTGACGGGCCGTGCATAAGATGGTCAACGCTTTCTTTAATCGCTTGTACAACTTTAGGGTGACGATGACCTGTATTCGCTGTTGCAATACCTGATGTAAAATCTAAATACGTTTTTCCGTCAGCTCCATAGTAGTAGCAGCCCTCTGCTTTTACCACCGGTAAATTAGGGTGATCTTTGGCCATGCTTGGTGCTAGTAAATCCGGTAGACTGTTCATTAACTGTGTAAGTGATGCCTGCGTCATCTAACTTCCTCCTCGCAATCTATCAAGTAATGTGTTTGTACTTGTTTCACATGCAAAGAGCGTGCCAAAGACGTTAAGAAACGGAATGTTTTTTTAATTTTCTAACAACTGAAGGCTGACTGATTCCAAGTGCTTCACCTATTTCTGTTGTCGTTTTATACTGTTTTTTTGCTTTTACTAATATCTCTTTTTCCAGCTCGTTTAACGCATCATTAAGCTTTATTTCCCCGTGTTCTTCAACGTGCTGAATCCGTTTCTTTCTGTGCAGAGAATGCGGCAAATGCTCCATTGTAATCAGCGTTTGTGAAGACACAACCACGGCGTGTTCAATCACATTGATTAACTCTCGTACGTTTCCTTTCCACTCATGTGCAAGCAGTGCGTGAATAACCGCATTATCAAACGTTCTTTTTCGGTTGTATTTCTTTTCAAACTGCTCGGCAAAATGTGTGAGCAGCGGAAAAATATCTTCAGGGCGCTCGTTCAAAGATGGAATGGTAATCGGTACGACGCTTAGACGAAAGTATAAATCTTCTCGAAACTCTTTTTCAGCAACGGCTTTTTCTAAATCTTTGTTCGTCGCTGCAATTAAGCGAAAGTCCACGGTTTTAGGCTTTCTTCCGCCAACGGAATAAAACTGTTTTTCTTGAATGAGCTTTAAAATTTTAACTTGATGCGCCGGTGACAGTTCTCCCACTTCATCTAGAAAAAGCGTACCTCCATCTGCTAATTCGACCAGTCCCACCTTTCCATTTTTAGATGCACCGGTAAAAGCACCCGCTTCGTAGCCAAACAGTTCAGCCTCAAATAAATGATCTGGAATCGCCCCGCAGTTCACTTCAATAAATGGCCCTTTGCTTCTTGTACTTTTGTTATGTATCAGCTTGGCTAAGTGCGTTTTTCCTACTCCTGACTGCCCTAAAAGTAAAATATTTACGTCTACATTCGAAACGTGAACAGCCGTACGAAGAACGTGCTGCATCTTTTCGCTGTTGCATACAATTCCTTCTGTTGATAGATTTTGGTTCCGCAGCAGCATAAGCTCGCTCTTTACGCGCTGCATTTCGCCTTCCATCGCATCAAGATATGTTTTCATTTCCATAAGCTCCGTCACATCATGAGAATAGCTGACGATTCTTTTAATCTCTCCTTTTTCATCTTTGACAGGAATGCCCGTAACGAGCACTTGCTTGCCTTGTTTAGTTGTTTGTACAAGCGTAATTTTCTTCTTTGTTTCAAGCACAATTGGCGTAACGATTGGCGTAAACAGCCCTTGTTTTTCAAGTTCATAAACAGACTTTCCCAGCAGTTTTTCGGCTTTTACATCGTAAATGTTTCCCGTTCCTTCATGTATTCGGACAATGATGCCTTTTTCATCGGTCACAAGCAAATCATCTTTTAATGAATGAAGGATCCACTGATTTTCATTCCACTCTGAATTCATGTATGCTCCCCTCTTTCTATTCATTTTTGAATAAAATACAATTCGTTTTTGAATAACGGCATTTATTTTTGAATAATCAATTTATTATATCACGAGGACTTCTTTTTATTTCGAAACAGCAATTGAAATGAAGTTAAAAATGCATTAATATATTTTTATGAAGTTATAACTTCTTTCATAGGAGGCTATATGAATCCATCATTTCAAGAATTAATTAAACATAAATTCCCTGACCTTTCCCGCGGTCAAAAAAAAGTGGCGGAGTTTCTCGTTAATTTTACGGAAAAAGGCTCGCTGTACACGGCCGGGCAAATTGGTAAAGAAGCAGGTGTCAGTGAAACAACCGTTATTCGTCTAGCTTACGCACTTGGGTTAAATGGTTTTTCTGATTTGCAGGAGCTAATGCGAAAAGAATGGCTTTCTTCTGCCGAATCAAAAGAAGCAGCTAGCAAGCCTGCAGCGGAAGAAAAGAAACCTTTTAGTGAATGGCTTTCCCCTATTGACGAAAAAGAATTATCTCAAGCTGTAGATGCGCTTATCAAAAGTGATCAAGTGTATATTGCAGGTTTCCGCGAATCTCATACGGCAGCCTACTGGCTGTATTATAAAATGAATCAGCTTCGCAATCATGTTCTTTTATCTTTTCCAACAGGATTTTTGCTTGAAACGCTATGCAATCTTACTAGTGAATCTGCTGTTGTTGTATTTTCACTGCCGCGGTATACAAAAGAAGCGCTTGAAGTAGCCCAGCAGGCTAAAAAACAAGGAGCGAAAGTAATTGCCATTACAGACCGCCGTCTGTCTCCGGTAGGTCAAATCGCTGATATCACGCTTTTAGCTGGAACAACCGAACATATTTTATCGCTTCTTGCCCTATCTCAAATTGTCATTAGCAGCATGCAAAAAAGAGATAAAAAAACGGCTGGAAAACGACAAGAACACTTGGAAAAACTCTATGCCGAGCAAGGCATCTTTTTAGAATAGATAATAGAAAGGAAGTAAACAAATGACTGAAGCCTTAACGATTCGTTCACTTACAACAACCACTGAACTAGAAGACGTACGTGCATTAGAAAGCCGCGTCTGGGGAGAAGAAGAAGCAACGCCCGTTCATCAAACCTTGACCGCTGTTAAAAACGGAGGTCTTGTTCTTGGTGCATTTCTAGATGAAAAGCTGATTGGCTTTCAATATAGTTTTCCCGGGTTTGACGGAACGTGTGTCTATTTATGTTCTCATATATTAGCAGTTGACCCTGCCTATCGCAGCATGGGTATCGGTGCCAAACTTAAGCATGTGCAGAGACAAGAAAGTAAAAAAAAGGGTTATTCATATATCAGCTGGACGTATGATCCTCTAGAAAGCGCCAACGGGTATTTAAATATTGGAAAGCTTGGAGCCGTTTGTTCTACCTATATTGAAAACTGCTACGGAGACATGAACGATCCGTTAAATGCTGACTTGCCTTCTGATCGATTCGTTGTGGAATGGGCATCCACAGAAGATACAAAACGAGCTCAGCCTCTTTATACGCCAGATCAAATAATGGACGCATCGCTCATTCAATGGACGTTAACGGATCAAGGGTTTCCTTCTGTTACAGATATTGATGAAAAATGGTTTGATCATGACATCGTGTCTGTAGCTATTCCATCTGCGTTTCAGCAAATGAAAGAAGTCTCTCCTTCTCTGGCATTAGACTGGCGTATGCGTACAAGACGCGTATTTCAAACGTGTTTTGCAAAAGGATTCCAAGTAACAAACTTCATGAAGTATCCAGAAAGCAGCGCACCCGTTCATTTTTATATTTTAACGAAAAAAGAGGTACAAAAATGAAGATAAAACACGTCATTTTACGGCATTTAAAAATGGATTTACTTCATCCGTTTACCACAAGCCTTGGGAAAGAAGTGGATCGAGACTTTATTTTAGTAGAAATTCAAGACGAAGACGGACGATCCGGCTGGGCTGAATCCGTAGCGTGCGCCGATCCTTTTTATAAAGAAGAAACGCTCAAAACAAACTGGCACATTATGGAGGATTTTTTAATTCCCTTACTTCAACAGAAAGAAATTAAGCATCCTGACGAAATATCTGAACGCTTTGCTCATATCCGAGGCAATTATATGGCAAAAGCGGCGTTAGAAGGCGCAGTTTGGGATTTGTATGCGCGCAGGCAAAACCTCTCTCTATCTAAAGCGTTAGGAGGCAGTAAAAGTCAAATTGAAGTTGGTCTTAGCGTTGGCATTCAGCCTACGATTGACGAAACGCTTCGCAAAATTGACGCCGGCTTGAATGAAGGATATAAGCGGATCAAAATTAAAATTAAGCCAAGCTGGGATCTTAACTTGACGCGCGCGGTTCGAAACGAGTTCCCTTCTATTCCGCTGATGGTTGATGCGAACTCTGCTTATACGCTTGCAGATGCTGACCACCTTGCTCAGCTTGATGAGTTTGATTTAATGATGATTGAACAGCCGTTGGCTCATGATGATTTAATTGATCACGCTGAACTGCAGATCCGCATGCGCACGCCCATTTGCTTAGATGAAAGCATTCATTCAGCTGAAGACGTTCGAAAAGCTATTAAACTTGGAAGCACACAAATTATTAACATTAAAATTGGACGAGTAGGCGGACTGACAGAAGCAAAAAAAATTCATGACCTTTGTCAAACTTACGGTGTGCCCGTATGGTGCGGCGGCATGCTGGAATCAGGTATTGGACGAGCACATAATATTGCCATTACCACACTTGCCAATTTTACGCTTCCCGGAGATACGGCCGCATCCTCTAAATACTGGCCGCGTGATATCGTTCATCCGGAAATCACGGTCGACAACGGTATTATTTCCGTGCCTGATACACCAGGCATCGGCTACGAACCTGATCACGATCAGATAAAAGCGCTAACTTTACACGAAAAAGTCTATACTTGCTAATCTTAAACAAGCTGGTACAAAAGTATGTTATTTGAAGGAAAATCCGAACGATGAATGGTTCGGATTTTTTTATTGATATGGTGAGCGTAGGTTTCATGTATATAGCGGCTTCTATCTGTACAAGACGAAGACTCCTGCGGGACAAGCAGAAAGCAAAGGCTGGCATGGAAATCAACAGCACTTTAAAAAGCAATGCCTATTAGCTCCTTTATCCAATTGATTTTTCTTTAGATTGGATAGATTTAGTTATGTCCCAGCCTCTTTTTCATAGGCGTCTCTCCTGATATGACACGTGCCTTGGCAAGATAAACAAACATATTAGCAAAAATGGTCTTATGCACAATCCTTCTAGTAATAAATGAATATAAATAGAGTGTAAGGGACATGCAAGGGTATATTCATTACAAATTTTAGAAGAAAGGAGCATACTGATGAATATTGAAATTGGAATTGCCATTTTCGTGTTTACAATGACAATGCTCGTCATTTTTTGGAGGCCAAACGGCATCAATGAAGCATGGCCGGCATCCATAGGAGCAGCCATTATCCTGCTTACAGGGATTGTATCCAAATCAGACATTGTTGATATTTTCGGAAAGATAAGCGGCGCTTCTATCACCATTATTGCCACCATTGTCATGGCCGTCATATTAGAAAGTTTCGGATTCTTCCACTGGGCAGCTGCACGTCTAGTGAGTTTATCCAAAGGCTCAGGGTACCGATTATATTGGTACATTCAACTGCTTTGCTTTTTAATGACTTTACTATTTAATAATGACGGCAGTATTTTAATTACCACTCCAATTTTAATTCTACTTTTGAAAAACCTTCAGCTAAAACCCCACCAGCAGATCCCCTACCTTTTAAGTGGAGCGCTTATTGCTACCGCTTCCAGCGCGCCTATAGGTGTAAGTAATATTGTCAATTTGATTGCCTTAAAAATTGTTCATATGTCGCTTTATATGCACACGGCGATGATGTTTGTACCGGCGACACTTGGTTTATTATTTATGTCCTGGCTCATGTATACGGTCGTAAAACGCCATTTGCCAAAAAAACTGCCGCATGCTTCAAAAGATATAGAAGAGAGTTTCTTTACGAAACAGTTTCACCCCTTAAAAGGAAGCATTTCTGTTGAAACAAAACGTAAACGCACACAATTTATGCTGAAAGTTTTATTATTTGTGTTTGTTATGCGCTGTCTCCTATTTGTCGCCTCTTATTTCGGCATACCAATCGAATTGGTTGCTGTACTAGGCTCACTGATCTTACTTATTTGGAGATGGTATCACTTACGTACAAACCCGATTGATATTTTAAAGAAAACGCCGTGGCACATTTTCGTTTTTGCATTTTCAATGTACGTTATTATTTACGGATTGCATAACGTAGGATTGACAGATCTACTTGTAAAAATTTGCGAACCAATTGTGAATCGAGGGCTTTTTGAAGCAAGCTTTATCATGGGAGGACTTGTTTCCATTCTCTCTAACTTGTTTAACAATCACCCTGCTTTAATGGTCGGAACCATTACCTTGACTGAAATGGGGCTCGATCCTATTACTCTTAAAACTATTTACCTTGCTAATATTATTGGAAGTGATATGGGCTCGCTTTTATTGCCGATTGGAACACTGGCTTCTCTTATTTGGATGCATATTTTAAAAGAAAATCATATCAAGGTAAAATGGAAAGATTATTTAAAAGTATCACTTATCGTTATCCCGCTTACCACCATCGTTACGCTTTTCCTCCTATTCTACTGGGTTCAGCTCATTTTTTCTTAATACTGATTTACAGGACGGATTGTACTCTTTTGAAGCTTACAGTCCGTCAGAAATAAACAAATGTCTCTCATAAAAACTCACTACGTTTTTTTATTGTTTTTTTATAGATACACATTCACCCAATAAAAACATTTTTTTACATTCACTAATTATTTAGAACAATTTAAAAAGAAAATCAATAAATATATTGAATCGAATTTCCTTCATGTGATAAGATATGGTTATATTGTTACTTTAACAATACATAGAGCGAATGAATTAGAAAATATGCAGTTGCATAGAACTTTCTAAACCCCACACGCAACATTTAGAGAGTGACATTCATTTTCTCAGTAACACCCATACCTTTCTGAAAAGAGTGAGTACATTAGACTTGCTCTTTTTGTCTGTTCAGTGATAAGGTTCATTTCTTATGTAGGGCCTTCGTTTACAATAAGACAACAAAAAAACAGGTAACTAAGCATGCCGCTTCTTACCTGTTTTTATATGCTAAAATGATAAAATCAAATTCTATCGCGCGAATGCCCTTTACGAAATTGATTTTAATTCTTCAATTAATTGAAAAAATTTTTCTTTGTTTCTTTCTTCTAATGTTTGATCGACTTCACGTAAAATTTGATCTCTTCTAAAATCTCGGATAGCCTTATTTAATACCATTTTAGCAAATATAGAATCGAGGATATCCATACGGATGGGCTGCGAGTCTGTCGGGTGCTTTTCGATATAAATCAACTCCTATCCTTTCCTCTATTATAACAAATTCTAGCAATGTATCAAAATTTCATGGGGATATGCGCTGTTGTGAAATAGCTTCGTATTCTGTTTCTAGCTCTTGAAGCGTAAGCTCATATAGCTGCTTGTTTCCTTTTTTATAAACCCCTGCATCCAGCAATAAATCAATCATTGATGTTTTTTTACATTGTATGTGAGAGTAAGCTTGTTTTGTCATCGTTACACCGCCTATTTTACACTTAAAAATGAAATGATTTCTCTAGCTTTCACGACCTTTCTTTATCATACGGCCCGTCCTTTAGCTTACTGTGAAGAAAATGTTAAATTTATGTAATAATGCATAAAAAGAGGCCGGGACATAACTAAATAAATCCAACCTAAAGACGAACAAATGAGATACATGAGCTGAACCACTTTTCCCGCAAAAGTCTTCTCCTTGCCCTTCAATCAACTGCTAGAAGGGACAAAACAGATGAAGCTGTAGTCACCATAACAAAAAAAACGAACCACTCATCAAACTAGTTGATCAATGGTTCGTTTTTCACTTGGGCTAAAATACTTTTCTCCCAGCCTGTTAGTTCTTCTATTAAAAATCAAAGTTGTCCGGATCTGGACCTACTCGGTGATTTTGGTTTAATTCATTAATTTTACTTACGTCTTCAGCATCCAATTCAAAATCAAATAACGATGAATTTTCAACAATACGATGTTCTTTTGTCGATTTTGGAATCGTTACAACTCCGTTTTGCAGATCCCATCGCAGAATAATTTGAGCAACTGATTTACCGTGTTTTTCAGCAATTCCTTTTAACACATCGTTATCTAGCAATTCTCCTTGCATAAGCGGAGACCATGCTTCTAGCTGAATATCATGCTTTTGACAAAAAGCATGCAGCTCTTTTTGCGTCAAACGAGGATGATACTCCACTTGGTTAATAACAGGCTTAACGTCTGTATCTTTCATTAAGTCTTCTAAATGATGAATTTGAAAATTACTTACGCCCACAGCTCTTACTTTTTCTTCTTTATAAAGCGTTTCTAATGCTTTCCACGCTGCTTTATACTTACCTTCTACCGGCCAGTGAATTAAGTATAGATCTAAATATTCTAAGCCAAGCTTTTGTAAGCTTGTTTCGTAAGCAGCCAGCGTCTCTTCATAGCCTAAATCTGTGTTCCAAACTTTTGATGTAACAAAAATATCTTCGCGTGAAAGACCTGCTTCTTTCAGACCTTGGCGAATTCCTTCTCCTACACCTTCTTCATTTCCATAAATAGCTGCCGTATCAATGCTGCGATAGCCTTTGACGATAGCTGTTTTCACCGCGTTTACTAATTCAGGCCCTTCTTCTACTTTAAAGACACCTAGTCCAAGCCAAGGCATTTTGACTCCGTTGTGAAGTGTTACTGTATCTTGCAAATGATTACTCATTATAAAAAACCCCCTGCTAATTTCTTTACATTTGTTATTATGAAACAGAAAAAAAGAAAAAGATAGAACCCACTTTAAAGTAAGTTAGGCACTTCAAAGTTCTAAGGTAACTTTTTAGTAACCTTCTATTTTACTTAAAAACCGCTAAAAGAGATTGAGACATCACGAAATAAATCCAATCTAACGATGAACAACTCGGATAAATAATCTGGACTGCTTTTTCCATCGCGGTTGATTTCCATGCAAGGCATCGCTTTCCGCGGGCGGGCGCTGAGCCTCCTCGTCGCTTGCGCTCCTGCGGGGTCTCACCCCTTCCGCTTTTCCCGCAGGAGTCTTCGCCTTGCCCTCCAATCAACCGCTAGAAGCACTTACCTACATGATGCCTACGTTCACGATAATCATAAAAAAACACGAACTATCCATCAGTTTTCGATAGATAGTTCGTGTTTAACTTTAACTAAAATACTTTTGTCCCAGCCTCTTTCTATTTAACACTTACGTTCGTGGCTGAACTTGTATTTCCAGCCGCATCTTTTGCCGTCACAGCCAGCTTTACGCCTGCTTTTTGTTTTGAAATAGCGACTTTAAACTGCCCTTTGCTATCTGCTTTGCCCGATGCGATCAGCTTTGTACCGCTTTTAATCGTAATCACGGCATTTGCTTCCGTTTTTCCAGAGATAAAGGTGGACAAAGACGTAATTGCATCAACCGCCGGAGGTGCCGGCGGGGTTGTGTCTTGTACTTTTACAATTTTATAAGGGCTGTATCCTACTTTATTTTGCAGCACGGCCGTCACTTCTGTTCCTGCTTTTTGAGCAGGAATTTTTATGCTGAACTTGCCGTTTCCATCAATTTTTCCACTGGCTATAATCTTTCCGCCTACTTTAATATAAATGGACGCATTTTTTTCTCCTGTTCCCGTTACCGCTGTACTTTTTTCAGTAAGCGTATTAACGGTTGGAAGCGCTGGTTTTGTCTGCGCGGCACTGACTGTTACAAACGTGTTGGAGCTGTAGTTATTAGCTGCATCTTTTGCAATAACAGCTAATTTTGTAGAAGCAGGCTGCTTTGGAATGGTGATGCTGAACGTTCCATCGGATTTTGCATTTCCTTTGCCAATTACTTTTTTGTCAATTTTCACATGCACTTCTGCGCCCGCTTCTGTGCTTCCCGTTACGACTGTATCTTGATTGCTTACAGCGTTTACTTTTGGTGTAACGGGTGCTGTTTTATCCTGTACGGTTACAGTTACAGCTGGACTTACCCCCGCTGTGTTTCCAGCCGTTACAGACAGTTTGCTTCCTGCTTTTTGTTTTGCAATCGAGATGCTGTATGTTCCTTTAGCATCCGCTTTACCAGCTGCAAGCTGAAGACTTCCGTTTTTAATGATAACCGTCGCATTTGCTTCTGCTGTACCCGTAACGGCTGTACTTCGATCACTCACTTCATTAACTGTCGGTTTTACCGGAGCTTTTTGCTTTGCTGTAATGATTACAGTCGATTCAGAGCTGTTATTTCCTGCTGCATCTTTTGCTTGTACGCTTAGCTTTGTATTCGCTTTTTGCAGAGAAATGGCAACAGAAAACGCTCCGTTTGCACCTGCTTTAGCCGTTCCCACAGTTGTTGTTCCCACTTTTACAGTAACCGTCGCATTTGCTTCTGCTGTACCTGTAACTTTTGTATCTTGATCACTTACTGCGTTTACTTTTGGCGCAGCTGGTGCCGTTTTATCCTGTACGATTACCGCAGTGGCTGAACTTGTTCCACCTGCATTTTGAGCCGTTACAGACAGCGTGCTTCCTGCTTTTTGTTTCGCAATTGAAATGCTGTAATTTCCTTTGGCATCTGCGTTGCCTGCTGCAAGCTGAAGACTTCCGTTTTTAACGATGACCGTCGCATTTGCTTCAGCCGTTCCTTTGATCATTGTGTCTTGATCACTTACTGCATTTACTTTTGGTGCAAGCGGTGCTTTTAACGTAGATTTAACCGCAAAAGAAGGCGCTTGACTTTCGTTCCCTGCTTTATCTTTTGCACTTACCGCTATTGTTGTTCCACCTATTTGTACTGGAATTGAAACAGTAAATGTACCGTTACCATCCGCTACTGCAGAGAACGTTGCATCGCCTGCTTTTACCGTCACGGCGGCGTTTGCTTCTGTTACGCCTGTTACGGTCGTATCTTGGTCACTTACTTCATTTACAATTGGAACAGAAGGCGGCGTTTGATCCGTTACGGTCACTACTGTGGCCGTGCTTTCATTTTCAGCTGCATCTTTAGACGTTACCGATACTTTTGTATCTGCTGGCTGCTTGGCAATCGTAATTGCAAATTTTCCAGCTTCGTCAGCAAGACCCGTTCCAATTACTTCATTTTCCACTTTTGCAATAACAGAAGCATTTGGTTCTGTCACGCCCGTAAGCGATGTTTCGCTGTCTCCTAGTGCATTAACTGAAGGTGCATCAGGCGCAACCGTATCTTTCGGTGGTTCTTGCTCCTGCTCTTTTCGCGGATATTTAGTTGTATAAAAACTTAAAAGAGTAGTTGTTGGATAATAAAAATCTAAAATTTCACGATAGTCTTTTCCTACGCTTGCCATTTTTTGAGCACCGTATTGACTCATTCCAACACCGTGTCCATTTCCTTTACCATTAAAAGTTGTTGATATGCTTGTTTCATTTGTTTCCGTTACAAGCAGACTAAGCATCGCACGGCTGTTTAACATCGATTTTAGCTTCGTCGATGTTAAATCCGTTAATTCCAAATGATGAACCACTAGTTTTTGCGAACTGTCTACCTCTCCTTTAACGAGGTAGTCCACTGTAATCGCACCTTTAGTCACACGGCCTCCTGATGAAGGAGCATAAAAACTCACCTTTGGAATAGACGTAATTTTAATCGTTTTACCAGGATGCTTATTGGCTACTAACCATGACTTCAAATTATCCGTAACGGTTTTATCTTTTTCAGAAACCGTATTCCACCAAGCGCTATAGTTAGCTAAATCTTTTCCTGTTAAATCAATTTGCGTTTTTTGAATAGCTAACGTCCACGGCGTCTGCTTATCGTATGGATCTTCTTTCACCGGGAAATAAGAAAGCTGAGTTCCTCCCCAAGCATTGCTGTTTGATTCGGTTCTCCCACCGTTGCTTGATGAGAAAACGGCGTTGATTAATTTATTGTTGTATGTGACTACTTGTCCAAATGTCTCATCTACTGCTTTGTTTGTACTGTCGTACCACGTATAGCCACCGTATACTTGATAGCTTACCGTGTCATTGATTACTTTTCCTGCATAGCTCATTGCGTATGTTCTCGCTGCTACTGCCTGAGTTTTTAAGGCTTGCAGATTCCAAGATGTATAGACTTCATTTGGCACAACGCCTTTTAAATAGTCTTCAATCGGAAGCGTATTAACAGGTCTGACGTACGTTCCTTTTTCATTTGTAAACGCAACGTCCCCTAAGTACTGTCTGCCGTTAATAGATATGGGATTTTTATAAAGAGACGGTGTAATTTCAAAGCTTGTAAAATCACCTAATACAGTGCTTCCTTGTTTTAGAGTGACACCTTGAGTTGTTGCTGTTACCGTATACTCTGTATTTGCCTTTAAGACCAAATCCGAGTTTTTAATAGTGTATAAATAAGACGGCTTAATTGTAATTGCATGATGATCTCCTAAATAGTTTACTAATTTTACAGACACAACTGGTTCTACCGTTTCAGCTTTCACGCTAGCAAGCGGCGTGAATTGAAACAGCAGTACGCTTAGTACTAAAGCAAATGCCGTTAACTTTCTCATCTTGTTCCCCCATTTTCATGTACTGTCTAACGCATTTTAATATCACTCGTTATATCGACACAGTTTTATAAAAATTAAAGCATTTTACCTAGTTTTCTTTTCTGCTCGTCCATTTTTTTGTCGAAAAAACGCTTCTTTATATCATATGAACGACAAAAAAAACGTGTGACATAAATCAATTGATTTAGTCACACGCTTTTATAGGTCTTTTCACCTTTTATTTTTTCATTTCTTCATATGCCGCTACACCATCTGCAATATGATTCATCAGCTTTGTAAGGTAAGCCTGATCAGACAGGTTCCGGTCTTCTTCTGGATTCGTCATATATCCCAGTTCAACTAGCGTTACAGGTACAGTCGACCAGTTAAATCCTGAAAGATCACTGCGATAGCGAATGCCGTCTGCTTCGACAAACTGATCTTTTTTCACCTCTGTCAGAATAGCTTGAGATGCCTGCAGACTGCTTTGATAAATAGACTTTGTATAGGAATTATCTTCTGCAGGAGTAAGCACAGAAAATCCTTTTACAGAAGCATTTTCAGAACCATCTGCATGTATACGTACGTGCAGATCAGCTTTTGAATTATTCGCAAGCTCCGCTCGTTCCCGGTTGCTGATATCTACATTATCAGAACTCCGAGTAAGCTTTACGGTTATGCCTTTTTCTTCGAGCAGCTGTTTTAATATCATAGAAGCTTCCAACGTCAGCTTGTATTCGGGCTTCTTGGTCACTACGCCTGATGTGCCTCCGGAAACTTTTATTTTTGTTTCTGCTGATCCCGGTCCGATTGGCTCTTTCTCCAGGTTAGCCTGAGATTGATGACCAGGGTCAATGTAGACTAAAAAAGAAGGAGGATCCGCTTTTTCAGGCATGTTGTTTTTTACATTTTTCACTTCATTACCTGCTTCATGAGGCTGTACTGCTTGGAACTGTGAGATGGGCTGCTTCACTCTTTCTCCCTGCGCATGAGCTTTTGGTACATTTCCGCTAACGACGGCTTTCTCTGTTTGACCTTTCATCATAAAGAAAAATGAGAGTACTGCTACTATTGCAACAATACCTATTCCATAACTCCATACTAAGCGCTTCATCTTCGCTCACCAAACTTTCGAATAGAGTGGGATATTCCTTATGTTAAAGTACAAAATGTGTTAACGTTATTATCTCATAGAATATGGATTTTTTTGTATAAAACGTTAAAAATAATATTGGCAATATGTTATGTATATGCAAACAAAAAACAACACTACATAATGTAGTGTTGTTTTCCAAAAAAATGACGGATGGTTAAATCCGTTTTGCACCAATATAACGTGCTTTCCAGTAGCTGTTGCTAAGAGATGTAATCGTCACGCCTTTAGACGTAGAAGCTTGAAGAAACTGATTATTTCCTAAGTACACGCCTACATGTGAAGGACCTTTTTTATACGTTTGAAAGAAAACTAAATCTCCTTTTTGAAGCTTTGCTTTTGAAACGCTTGTCCCTACTCGATACATTTGTTCCGTTGTGCGCGGAAGTGTTTTTCCAGCCTTTTTGAAAATGTATTGAATAAATCCCGAGCAGTCAAAACCTTTTGTTGTTGTGCCTCCCCATTTATAAGGAACACCCATTAATTTTTTACCAGTAGCAATAGCCGTGTCCTTGTATGAAGATGACGCTGCTTCTACTGTTTGAGCAGGTGCAATAAACGGACTGGCTCCGCTAAATAAGACTGCCGCTGCCGTTATAGACCCAATGATGGCTTTTTTCATTTTTCTCCTCCATTATGTAACCGAACGTTACGTTTCTATAGAACTTATTTTTCAATATGTTCGGTTTAATTATAATGAAAAAAGCCTCAAAAACTATTACGCTATGATTAAATAATGTTACAAAATGGTTACTTAGGAATTTTTATCTTTAGATATGTATAAAAGAGGTTGAGACATACCTAAGTCAATCCAATTTACAGACGAATAAATGAGCTAGTATGAATCGCTTGTTACGCGGCCGTTGATTTCCGTGCAAGACTTCGCTTTCCGCGAGCGGCCGCTGAGCCTCCTCGTCGCGTACGCTCCTGCGGGGTCTCACCTATTCCGCTTTTCCCGCAGGAGTCTTCGTCTTGCCCTCCAATCAACCACTAGAAGCAACTACATATACGAAAACTACGTTCACAATCACAATGAAAAAATCCGAACGAGTTGGATTCTTCATTCATCGTTCGGATTTCCCTTCAATTAAAACACTTTTGTCCAACCTCTTTTTCTTTTACTTTTCTTTTTGCTGTTTCAAAATTAAGTCCTGTTTCGCTTTAGCATCGTGATGCTGCGCTAATTCACGTGAAAATTCTTCATTTGCTTGATCCGGAGCAATTTTTAACTCTTTTGGTGTTTGAGGCAGTGACCCTTTGTTGTTATGTGATGATTTGTGATTATTTGCTCTTCCCATGTTGAGACCTCCTTGTATCAATCATTTGTTTTTCATCTTTAGTTACTATTCCCAATTTTCCAAAGCAAATTCAACCGAAAAAAGATTGAGACATAACGAAATAAATCTCATCTAAAGCCGGATAAATTGAATAAATGAGCTGGTATGGATCACTTGTTGCACGGCCGTTGATTCCCCTACAAAATTTCGCTTTCCACGGGAGTTCTTCGCCTTGTTCTCCAATCAACAACTAGAAGCAATTGCACAGATAAACTCTATATCAATATAAAAAAGATCCGAACGAATAATCGTTCGGATCTTTCTTCAACTACAATGCTTTTGTCCCAGACTCTTTGTTGTTACGATACTTTTTTTGTTACTTCGTTAATATAAGCTTCCTTGTCTTTATCGTTAAATTGCCCTTCCCACTTCGAAATGACAATCGCACCAAGTGAGTTTCCAATTACGTTTACCGCTGTACGTCCCATATCTAACAAACGATCGATTCCAGCGATAAATGCAAGCCCTTCTACCGGAAGTCCTACAGATCCAAGCGTTGCAAGCAGTACAACAAATGATACGCCCGGAACTCCTGCAATTCCTTTAGATGTAACCATTAAAATTAATATCAGTGAAATTTGCTGTGTGATGCTCATATCAATACCGTACATTTGCGCGATAAAAATCGCAGCAAGCGCTTGATAAAGAGTAGATCCGTCTAAGTTAAACGAATATCCCGTCGGAATAACAAAAGATGTAATTGCTTTAGGACATCCGAACTTTTCCATTTTCGCAATAATACGCGGCAATACTGTTTCTGAACTTGCAGTTGAAAATGCTAACAGCAATTCATCTTTTAGCACTTTTAATAAGTGGAAGATGTTAACGCCAGCCCATTTAGCTACAAGTCCTAGCACAACTAACACAAAGAAAATCATTGTGCCGTAAGCAACAATTACAAGCTTACTAAGCGGAATCAGAGACGCTAGTCCAAATTTTGATACGGTTACACCGATTAATGCAAATACGCCAAACGGTGCAAACTTCATAACCAAATTCGTTACCCAAAACATCGCTTCTGCCGTGCCTTCAAAGAATCTTAAAACCGGCTTGCCTTTTTCACCGATTGATGCAATTCCAAGTCCAAATAGGACCGAGAAGAAAATAATTGGCAGCATGTCGCCTGCAGCAATTGACTCAAATACATTCGTTGGAACGATGTGAACAAATGTTTCTACAAATCCTTTTTGCTCTGTAGCTTCTGCCGTTGATGTGTAGCTGCTGATATCTGATTTTTCAAGACCGCTGCGGTCCACACCAGTACCAGGGTGAAGCAAGTTAGCTGCTAATAAGCCTACAACAATCGCAACCGTTGTAATGATTTCAAAGTAAAGAATTGTTTTTCCGCCTAATTTACCAAGCTTCTTAATATCACCAACACCCGCAACGCCCACAATGATACTAGATATAACAATCGGCACCACGATCATTTTAATTAAATGAATGAATACGTCTCCAATTGGCTGCAGCACTTCAACTGCTTTAGGATTTCCGTAAAAAATAGCCCCTACAATAATACCTGCAATCAAACCAATTAGAATTTGTCCTGCTAATCCAAGCTTTTTGAACATATCTTTGCACCTTCCTTCTTTTTTCTAACAGCTCAAAGCTGTTTATTTGCACTTAATGTATTCAACAGATACAATTCAATTAAGAACTGTTTATTAAGTAGTTCTTTTATTCATAAGATTACATTATCATAGGCATCACAAAATCTAACAAAAACCTACTGAAACTAACAAAAAGTTTTTAGAAAATTACAAAATGAAAACGCTGTAGTTTTTTTACTACAGCGTTTGTTTGACTTCATAATAGAGCATTTGAATAAATTTTTTTACGTTTATACGACTCGGAGTGCTGCTTTTTCCCGTGCCTTTTTCTATATCTCTCATGCGCTGATGCACCATTGAAAAATCGAAAAACTTAGAAGCATAATTTTCAAATTTAGGATTAAAGAAGTCAACCATACCAAGAGAGGTCAAATGATTTAAAGACTGATAAATAGCTCTTCTTACTCGCTGCTCGGCTGCTTTCATTTCTTTTTGCAGCACGTCTTCTGAAAAAGATGAACCAAGCTTTCTCACGGTAATTTTCTCAAAAATTTCTTTGAGAGAAGGAAAATGCTGTTCATACATCGTGCTTTTTTCCGTTTGATGCAAGTAATTGATGATTTCAATCAAATCTTTACTTCCGCTTTCTCCTAAAATCCCAAGTTCTCTTAAAAGAAACCTGCACGCTTCTGCCGGATCGCTTTCTTTTTTACCAAAAGAAGGCGTTTTTTGCTGATTTCCTACATTAAGTACGGTATTTAACGATTCTTGAATTTTCTCCATTGATTGTTGAACATGAATTCGTTCAATTACTTTTTGAATGACCATGAGTACTTCCATACGATTAAGCGGCTTCGTGATATAGTATTCAATGCCAAGCGAGTAGGCTTTTCCAATCAAATCTTTCGTTTCTACCTGTGACATCATAATAATTTTCCCTTTAAAACTATCCTTTATTTTGCGCACGGTTTCGATTCCATCTTGAACCGGCATTAATAAATCAATAAATAAAATATCGATCTGCTGCAATAAAGAAACTTGATCGTTTAACACGATCCCGTCTTCTCCTTCTCCTATAACCTCCCCTAGATCGTTATCTTCAATAATTTCGGCTAACATTGAACGAAAGACTTCGTCATCATCTATGATATAAAATCGCATATTAGTCCTTATCCCCCATTAACGTAGAAATAGGTAAATCTATAGCAAATTGAACACCGGGGCTTGGAGACAGATTAACAAATTGAATATTCCCTCCCAGCTGCTCGGTCATTTGCTTAACGTAGACAAGCCCAAGACCCGTAGAAGGCGTTCCGTCCTTTGCATATTTGGATGTAAATCCCGCTTTAAAAATGAGACGTTCATGCCTTTTTTTCACTCCGGGACCGCTGTCTCTTACATACAATAAAATGCGGTCTTCTTCTCGACATACATCGATAATAATCGCGCCTTCTTTTTCAATCGCTTCGACCGCATTCGTTACTAGGTTATTGATTAATGATAAAAACAAGTACACGTGATAGCGAGGATGCTCTCCTAAAATCGAATATGAAAAATGAATATCTTTTGCTAACATCGCCGCATATTTTTCGTTGCTGCGCATCACGATTTGAAGCAGACTTTGGATTTCCATATACTCAGAAAATTCTTCTTTTGTAATGACCTTGGACAGTCCTGCCGATATCCGCTGGTTGTCTTTTTTAATATCATGTACTTCCCCTGCAATTTGTAATGCTTTTTGGCTAAAATCGTGCAGTGAAGTAAGCTGGTGGATATCCGCTTCGTGTAATTCTTCATACAAATCATACGACTTTTTCGTAATTCTCTCAGCGTCCTGCAGCGTTTTTTTCAAATGAATGGATTCCTCATATAAATTTGAAAGCACAACAAGCAGCTGATCATTTTTTTGAGAGATTTGTCGTTCTCTCAGCTGCCCTTCGTAAAGTTTGATCATGCTAAATAGGCATAAAACAAAGAAACTTCGAAAGACGCCTACAATAAAAATCTGCATGAACTCCGGAAACACAATATGATGATGAACCATTACATACATAAAAAACAATTCCATCCCGCCTGAAACCGTTTCGATGATAATGCTCCATATGCCAATAATCCACGGCTTTGAATGAAAATCGTTAATTTTAAACCAAGAAAAAGCAATGGCATAAACGAGATAATAAATCCCCGCTGAACACCTAATCTGCAAAGAATGCAGAAAATCAAATGATTCGTAGCTATACCAGTCAAGCCACATCCGAAAGCCCACTATAGCACTCGCAACTAAAATACCTGGTATAACAGGAGATACCTTTCTTAAAAGCAGCAGTGAAAAGAAAAAAATGGGCACAGCAAAGCTAACTCTATACGTATCATGAAAAGGATAATATTTAAGCTCTCCTGCTAGCGGCACAACGACTATCATCACCAGAATGAGTAAAACATCTTTTTTTACTACCGTATCAACTTTCATCCTTCACTTCCTGCACTTTTTGAACATAAGTATATAGTTTAGCAATCTAAAAGACAATCGCTCTTCTCTATATTTTTTTACATTCCTACTTCCATTTATAAATATAGCCCATATATAAACAGTTATTTATTCTCTTTCATTATTCTCTGTAGTTTTTTAGATTTTCTTGTTTTATTTTGTAATTTTTGTTGTATAGTAGAAGTACCTTTTAAAATGTGAGGCTGTATCACAACTATTCAATTATTATTACATCACCTGATAGCTACACTAAAAAGGAAAACTATTATTTTATAGGGGGAGCTTATTTTACAATGTGGATCATTACCGTTTACTCGAAAAACCAAAGTCCGACTATGTTTGAATTTGAATCAGAGGTAGAGGCGAAAAAGACGTTTCAGGAGATTAAAGGGTGTAAGATCCTATCGGAAGTTATTTACTATAACGACCGAGTTCCCGCTTTAGCGTAAATCAGTTGATGTAGGAAATTTTACAAATTACCGGTTAAAAGCCACGTAAAGAACCAAAGGATGGTCCTATTCCTTTGGCTCTTTACTGTTTGATTAGAAAAAACGAGGCTGAGACATAATGAGATGAATCTAATCTAAAGACGAACAAACGGGAGACATGAGCTGAACCGCTTGTGACACCGCAGTTGATTTCCGCGCAAGACTTCGCTTTCCGCGGGAGTCTTCATCTTGCCCTCCAATCAACTGCTAGAAGGGTCTAACGTTGACCCTAACAAAAAAAACGAACCACTAATCAAACGTGTTGATCAATGGTTCGTTTTTCACTTCGTCTAACATACTTTTGTCCCAGCCTCGTTGTGCTTTGTAAACATACTGACTGCCCACATTACGATAAAGTTGACAAGCAGCGCAATAAATCCGACATTGATATCCTTCATTTGCTGAGGCAGTGATGGAAATAACGTACCAATAGTAGATCCGCTGATTGTAATATAGGCTACTACAATAATGCCAGCAACAATCCCCCACGCTGCTCCTTGTTTCGTTACAAAGTTATTTTTCTTCAAGCTGAAAAGCAGAGATGGAAACAGCTGTGTCATTAGACTATAGCCCATTAAAATAATTGTTGACAGCGTCGTTCCTCCGTTTAGGGTAAAGTAAACGGAAATGAGAGCCACAACCGGTACAAAGCTTTTCGCTAAACGAGCAATACGCGCTTCGCTTGCCTGAGGCGCAAACGGTTTATATATGTTTTTCGCCAGCAGCGTTGACGCACTCATTAACAGCATCGATCCCGGCACAAGCGCTGTCAGCAAACCCGCTCCTCCTATAATTCCAATAAACCAAGGATCAAAGGTTTGAATTGAGATCCGTAATAGCGCAAGATCCACGTCTCCTCCGCTTAAACCAGGAACTTTTAAAATAGCTGCAAATCCAACAAAAAATACAAAGAGCAGCATCAGCGTATAAAGAGGACTAATGATTGCATTTTTACGAAATACCTTTGCATTTTTCGCTGTATAGCTTGAACTAAAAACCTGCGGCCACATATAAAAACCAAGTACTAGTAAAATAACGGTCGAAATAAACCACGAGACGCTTAATCCTTGCTCAGGAAACTTTAAAAACCCTGGCTTCGCTGTATTCACCGCTTCAAACATCGGACCGTATCCTCCGTAATAATGAAAAGGTAAATAAATGCCTAAAAATCCAATCACAGCAAGCATCATAATGTCTTTAATAACGGCCGTCCATGCAGAACCGTGGATACCGGATATCATAACATACAGCGTTAAACTGATAGCTCCCATCCAAATAGCTGCCGGCATTGAAATGGCACCGTATGATGCTTGTGATACAATAATCCCCAATCCTTTTAACTGCACAACAATAACAGGAATGACAGCAATCACTCCTACAGCAGCTACAAGCACACCAAGGTAAGGGCTTTTATATTTGCTTACAAAAAAATCAGGCTGCGAGACGAGCTTATGATCTCTTGCATACTTCCAAATAACAGGAAGAAGCCAGTATGATAAGACGTATGATAAGCTAATATAAATTAACACATAAAGTGCAGGAGCTCCTTTTCCATAAGCCCATCCGCTTCCGCCTAGAAACGAAAACGTTGTGTAGATTTCTCCGGCCATCAGCACAAACACTAAAACAGCCCCGAAACCGCGTCCGCCTACCGTCCACTGCTCCAAGTTCATATCCTTACCTTTGGTTGATCGTATGCCAAGAAAAATAGCTGCCACTAAAAATAGTAAAATAATAATAAGTGCACTATTCATTCTTCTTCCCCTTCCCGATTTCTGGGATCAAGCTTGTACATAACCCCTAAAATAATGGACGTAAGCACCACCCATATCACCATCCAAAACATATTGAACGGCATACCGAGAACAAACGGAGTAACTCGATTAACAAAAGGGAGAAAACCTAATATGCCTACGAACGGAAGGACAGACAAAATATAGATAAATTTCATGACTAAACTCCTCCGACTTTCTAAAACTAACTTCTTTATATTACCACATATTCCGTGTATTCAATGAAGGAATGCTTGCATTTAAACTGAAATAATCTCTAAAAGATAAAATATTCTGTACTATTTTACAAAAATACTGTTTTCATTTTTCTGAATAAATAGTATAATTTCTTCTTATAGTTCGCAGGAGGTATCGTACAGATGAAAACAATAGAGAAAATCAGTACATTTGCAGGAAAAACATTTACGCTTTGGGTTATTCTAATTTCCGTTATTGCCTACTCATTCCCAGAGCATTTTGTATGGATTGGAAAGTACATCGTTCCGCTCTTAGGAATTGTCATGTTTGGAATGGGATTAACGCTGTCAGCGTCTGATTTCAGTGAAGTGTTTCGAAGACCGAAAGAAGTAGCACTAGGCGTGGTGGGACATTTTATCATTATGCCGCTTCTCGCATTCGGTTTGGCGATTGGTTTAGATTTACCAAAAGAAATAGCAGTGGGCGTTATTTTAGTAGGCTGCTGTCCAAGCGGCACATCATCAAACGTAATGGTCTTTTTGGCTCGCGGAAACGTTGCGCTCGCAGTTGCTATCGCTTCTGTTTCAACCATTTTAGCACCGATTGTTACACCGCTTCTCATTTTATTATTTGCAAGCAAGTGGGTCGATATTGATATCATGTCTCTTATTATTTCCATTATACAAGTTGTCATCATTCCGCTTGCTCTTGGATTTACAATCAAAAAGTTTTTTGGAAAAGCTGCAGAAGCAAGTTCCAAAGCTCTTCCCCTTGTTTCAGTAGTCGCGATTGTCTTGATTGTATCTGCCGTTGTGGCAGGAAGCCAAGCACAGCTTGCTAAAACAGGCGGTATCATTTTTGCCGTAGTTGTTCTTCACAACATTCTTGGTTTCACAATCGGCTTCTTCTTTGCCCGCTTATGCGGAATGGATCTAGCCAAACAAAAAGCAGTGGCAATGGAAGTTGGTATGCAAAACTCAGGGCTCGGCGTCACCATTGCTTCCACTCACTTTTCGCCGCTAGCCGCTGTCCCAAGCGCCATCTTCAGCGTCTGGCACAACATCTCAGGCTCAGTGCTAGCCTTTATCTTCAGCAAACTAAAAGACAAAAACCAGCCTTCGTCTGATAAAAAAATGGCTGGCTAATACCATACACTTATAAGGGAGCCAAAAAAACTCCCTTGAATGTTCCCAAAAATCTTTTGTATTAAGAAGGGTTTAAAAAGTTCTTAAAAGGTTCTACCTAGCGGAATGCCACCAACTCCGCAAGGGGGGTGTCATTCGCTTAGGTATAGAAAAAAGAGACATGGCGCTTTTGCCATGTCTCTTTTTTCTACATTGATTAAAAACTATTAGCCTCTTCCTGCTTGGAAAGAAGGGTATTTCGTCATACCACCATCAGCAAATAATGTAATACCTGTTACATAGCTTGCTTGTGATGATGCTAAGAATGCTGCAACTGCTGCTACTTCTTCTGGTTTACCGATGTAACCCATTGGAATCATGCTTTCTACGTCTGCACGTTGTTCTGGATCTGCAAATTTCTCTGCGTTAATTGGTGTGTTCATCGCACCTGGTCCAATGTTATTTACGCGGATACCTTTTGGCGCATATTCAAGAGCCAATGTTTCCGTCATTAGTTTCATACCGCCTTTACTTGCTGCATAGTGAACAAATAATGGCCAAGGAATCATTTCGTGAACGCTAGACATGTTGATAACATTTCCTTTAATGTCGTTTTCAACGAAATATTTAATTGCTTCACGGCTTCCTAAGAATGCACCTGTTAAGTTTGTATCAATAACTTTGTTCCAGTTATCTAGAGATAGCTCATGAGAAGGAACTGGGTTTTCAACACCAGCATTATTAATCATAACGTCTAATGTACCAAATTCTTTAATAGCTGTTTGAACAAGATTTACAACGTCTTCTTCTTTTGTTACGTCGCCTTGAACGATGATTGCTTGTCCGCCTGCTTCTTCTACTTCTTTTTTCGCATCTAAAGCTTCTTCTTCATTGTTGTAATAGTTAATAACAACTTTTGCTTCTTCTTGACCGAAACGAACAGCCATTGCGCGTCCTAAACCTGTTGATCCACCTGTAATTACAACTACTTTATCTTTTAAATCTGTATACATAATAAAATCCTCCTAGTGTTTTCATTTATTCATACATACTATCATTAACTTTTACGTAAACGTTAACTTTTAGCCATTCCGAGGAATACGCCACCTAAAATGATGAGCACAATACCAATCGTAATTGAAATAAGCTGACGCTTTGTTTTCTTTTCTCCAAGTAAGAAGATACCGCCAAGCGTTGAAATAACAATTCCCATTTGTGATAATGAGAAGCTTGTTGCAACCCCTACTTTAGGTTGAGAAATAAATAAGAACATGTTACCAGCTGCCCAAATCAGCCCTGGAATAATGTTGCGAATTGCGTATTTATTAAACGGTTTGTGTTTATAAGTAAGTATAAGTCCACCAATTAACATACCAATAGCTTGTGGGAATAGCGCCGACCATCCGTCTACATTAAATAAACGAGCGACAACTACATACACTAAGTATCCAATTGTTGAAATAATAAGGGTAATAATCCCTTTTTTGAATTGTCCAGATTGCTCTGGGTTTTTTTCGCTTTCTAGTGATGTTAGCACGATACCAATAACAATGAAAATAAGAGCTAACACGCCTAAAATAACGGTTGTTGTTGTTGACCACTCGTGAAATACGATAACACCAAACAATGATGTCGTCACAAGCTGCATACCAGTTGAAATTGGCATGGTTTTTGAAACACCAATATAATCAATCGTTTTCAACTGATTACTTTGCCCAACTGCCCAAAATAATCCTGAAACGATTCCGACAATAAAAATAAGCGGCGTCAATACGGGATGAACTACGAAGTAAATAACGGCTGAAAAGATCAGCGCACCAATTGTAGTCCCAAGCGTTTGACTGTAAGGACCTCCGCCCAATTTAACGTTGAACAGGACAATACTTCCCCAGAAAATCGCAGGAAGAATAGCCAAAAGGATATCCATTTGATACTAACCTTCTTTCTCAAACTCTTGATGTAATTGTAAATTTAAAGTACCTTTTATTTAACTAGGTAACTTTATGTAACCAATCTTAGACCTTTTTTCTTGATACGTCAACAATAATATGTCGATTTTGTGACTTTTTTTGAATACTTTACAATACAGCGTTTCCAAGCTACTGAAAGTTTTGAAAATAAAAAAAGATAGCCTTTTCATTATCCAAATGTTAGTATATAATAACATTACAGTGGTTACTTTTAATATCCTATATACAATAAAGCAGGTGACATCAATGAATGATTTTGATGATTTATGTCCAAAAGTGTGGAAAACATTCGATATAATAGGAAAAAGATGGAACGGATTAATTATTTATGTCCTTATGAGCGGACCTAAACGCTTTAGTGAAATTCACAGCAGCATTCCTTCTTTAAGTAAACGAATGTTAACCGAACGAATGAAAGAGCTGGAAGAAGAAGGCATTGTAATCCGGCACGTTATTCCTGAACGTCCGGTTCGCATTGAATATATCTTAACTAAAAAAGGATCAGAGCTTGGTACGATCTTAGGCCCCGTCAGCAAGTGGGCAAAAACATGGATAAAATAAAAAAGCCTCCAGTGAGGCTTTTTTTACGTTTGATAGAGGATATAATTATTTTTCCCTTCTCTTTTTCCTTTGTATAGCGCATCATCTGCATTTTTTAATAATAAAGCGGCTGACTCCCCGTCCTCTGGATAAATAGAGACGCCGATGGTAGTTGTTGTGCGCAAACAATAGCCCCGTACGTTCCAGCTTTGCTGAAGAGATACATGAATCCGCCCAGCAATTTGTTCAATTTCCCGTCCATTTGTTACGTTTAAAATAATGATAAACTCGTCTCCGCCCAACCGATAGATGCGATCGCCTTTCCGTACACTGCTTTTTAATCTCTTCGTGTATGCTTTTAGAAATTCGTCGCCTATATGATGGCCATATTCATCGTTAATCTGCTTAAAATTATCACAGTCGAGAAACAAAAGCGCAAAAAACTCATCGCTTTTCCGCTGCCCATTTTCAATTACTTTGTTTAACTCTTTTAATAACATCGCCCGGTTGGGAAGACCTGTTAAACTATCGTGAGTGGCTTCAAAATGAAGTTTATTTTCTAGCGCTTTTTGTTCAGTAATATCATTGTGAATGGATACATAATGAGTAATATTTCCGTCTATATCTTTTAACGGCACAATTGTTTTCGATACCCAGTATGACTGATGATGCTTCGTCTCCATTTCAAGCTGCCCTCGCCATACTTTTCCGCTTTTTATTGTTTCAAGCAGCTCATGGTGGTCATGATGAAGCTCTGCATCTCGATAATACTTCCCTAATAAATCTTCTTTTTCATAACCTGAATACTGTACATACATATCATTTACATAGGTAATAATTCCACCTGCATTTATAATCATAACGCTAGCTGATTCATCAAGCGCATATTTTATATTTTCAAGTTCTTTCAGCGTATAAGCCAGCTGTTCTTCTGCTTCTTTTTGAGGCGTAAGATCGTGTAAGATTGCATAAGCCCCAACCGTTTGATTATTTACTTTAACAGGAATGGTGGTAATATACACGTGTTGTATAGAATGTTGGCTTCTGCGGAATGTTAGTTCTGTACTATAGCTAATTTCTTCATATACATTCCAAGACTTGTAATTACAGGCTCCCATTCTTTTAGCAATATCTCGGTAATTTTGATGCAGCACATCGCTTGCAGAAAGCTGCAGCGTTTCTAAGAATGCGCTGTTGATATTTAAAATCGTGCCGTCCAAATTCAGCATACAAACCGCATGGTGGTGGTTTGTAAATAGCGATTTGTACCACTGTTTGCTTTTTATGAGCTCCAATTCTAATCTTTTAATAGCTGTGATATCTCGGTAAATCACCGAATAGGCGACCAGTTGATTTTGATAGTCATAAATCGGTGAACAGCTGACAGAGACACACACGCTTTCGCCGCTTTTTGTGTACCTGACTGTTTCATAAGGAGGCAGCGTCTTGCCATTTTTTAATTCTGCTATTAATTTAAGGTTTTCTTTTTCCTCTTTCTTTGACACGATGTTCATCTCTTGACGGCTTTTTCCTATAACTTCTTCTTTTCTCCACTGAAATAGCTTTTCAAATGCACCATTGACTGCTAAGACCTTCTCATCACAATCAGCAATTAAAATGGCGTCTACCGTGTTTTCTAGAAACGCATCGAGTAAACGCGTGCTCTCTTCCTGCGTTTTTTTATAATGAATTTCTTGAGCCATGACAAGAACATGTGAAGGGGTTGTCGCTTGATTAAAAAGAGGGGTAAATGTTACTTCATATGCATGCCGGTCGGGCTGAAAAAGCTGTATGTATTGATATTGAATCGGTTCTTTCATGGCAATAGCTTTTTCACAAAGTGTGTAAAAAAGCAGATTTTCTTCTTTATTGATTATCTTGTCTTCCATTTTGTCAAAGAATTGCTGAGCTGCTTTGTTACATTCTTTATAATATAGCTGATGTTTTTCTTGCTGAATTAAAATAACAGGCTGCGGCATATTCATAAAATAAAATTGGAATGCCCCTTCACTATACATACTAAATATCCTCCATCTGCCTTTGGAATTTCACTAAACGTCTTGTTTTGATATGCACTTCACTCATTCTACCAAGCCAACACATCTTCTTTATCCCTTAAAATATTTTAACAATCGCATAAAATCACATAATTTTATAAAAATTCAAGACATCTGCGTTGCATATAAGTCTAATTACCCATTCTCATATTACGATAAATTATCTATTTAGTGAGGTGTATGGTTTAAGAGTTCAGCAGCCTTTCTCGTCTGAATAAACTGCGGTACTTATTATAAGTTAAGTAGGAAGAGATCGACTGCGGCGTGCCCAGTAAATAGCCCTGAGCAGCATGTAGGTTTAACGAAATCGCTGCGGCTAAATCTTTATCTCGTTCAACGCCTTCTAAAATGAGATTCGTATGCGGATAATAGTTAACAAGCAAATCAATCAGATCTTTCTTTTGCTTGCAGTCAGCTAGCCCTTCAGCATAGCTTCGATCCAGCTTCATATAGTGAGGTTCGTACATGCTCACTTGTCTCATCGCTGCGGCTCCTGCTCCAAAATCATCAATCGCAATTTTGAAACCGGCCTCTTTCAAACTCATTACTCGGGCAAAAAGAGCAGGCGATTCCCATAAAATCTTTTCATGAAGCGTTTCATTTAACTCCCATACAATGCGATGCTTGGCGTTTTTATAGGTGTTCAACAGATACGTTAAAAACAGTTGAAAATGGGGATGGAGAAGAGTAGATGGAAACACATTGATAAATACATCCTCTGATTTCAACACATCAAACGGAAAGTGCTTGATCGCTCCTTCAATTGCCATCGTATCAAGCTTGTACAAATAATTATGGCGTCTTGCCAGTGAAAACAACTCTTCAATCTGCCCTTTTGCGAAAGCCGTGCGCAGCAAAGCCTCAAAACCAAGCGTCTCCCACGAATTCAACGCATAAATAGGCTGATATACAAACTGAAAGTCTTCATACGTCAGTTCCTTTAACACATGAGCATCCATTCTTTCGTTTAATCACCTTTCGTTTTCAATATACTATTTCTTCCATAACCTAAACTTATAAAAATATATCCTAAAAACAGATAATTGTCCATTAAAAGTAAGAGATTCCATTAGGCGATTTAGAGGTTTTGAGACTTGCGGGGGGCTTATGATAGCGACAAAGAAGTGTTTTAGAGACTTTTATGCTTTTGATAGACAGGCTGTAAAGGATGTTTCAAAAAAGAGCGGACTCACTCTCATCTAAAACAAACAAATTGGATAAAGGAGCTGGACTACTTGTTACACCGCGGTTGATTTCCGTGCATGGCTTCGCTTTCCGCGGGCGGGCGCTGAGCCTCCTCGTCGCTTACGCTCCTGCGGGGTCTCACCACTTCCGCTTTTCCCGCAGGAGTCTTCGCCTTGCCCTCCAATCAACCGCTAGAAGCACCTATATACATAAAATCTACGTTTACCAGATACTTAGCGCAATAATCTCTTATCGTTAGTTTGTAATCATAGACAAATTGCTAATATTGATAAATAGATGCTAGTTGGAAAACCAAAGATACCAGCCCATACAAAGCATTACAAAGAAATATTGTACCTACAGCTAAAGCAAATCCTATAACTTTCTTCATCTAATTTGTTACCTCTTCTTCTCTATAAATTCTCTACTATTTTTCATCGTTAAAATGAATATTTTCTAGAATTTTTAAAAACCATTCTTTCTTTTTATCTTCATCACCGCTTTTATATTTATCACTACTATCGAAAGAAATCTGTAATACTTTATTAGAACTCTTATCTGCTACATATGCCAAGTATGCATTAGGAATATGTTTCTTTTTATCTACTATTACACGCTTTTCTGTTCCTTTGAAATAAATATAAGCTGATTGGTAGTAAACCCTCGTCTGTGAGTTTTCAATCTTATTAGGAATACTTAATCCAAACCTTCTCTTAAATAAATACACTTTGTTTTCACTTGAGGGAACAGCTCCCCATTGTTCAAAGTCTTTATTATCTCTAGCGTAATCTCCATTTTCACTCAGTAGTCTATATCCTTCCGGAAACCACATCGTATACTGCCCCGTCTTTGATTTAAATTCATAAAATCCGTCGCCTACTTTTTTATCTTTGTTCAAAAACTTACGTGTAAAGTGATCATCAAAAGCTGGGACATTTGGATAGCGGCTTTCGTTTATCATCCATATTCCACCTATTAAAATAGCAACTCCTGTAATGATTGCGGGAAGGGTCTTCGTACGTTTTTTTATTGTCATACACTCCCTTTATTATTCTTTTGAAATAAACGGGACTTAATGTAAATTGTTCAACATATAAAAATCCCTCAGACCACTGTCTGAGGAATAGAAGTATCCCTTATGTTAATTCACTTTCATCCATTGATTCTTTATATCGAATTTCGTACTCTCTCTTATGCATATCTTTAACAGAATGCATAAAACTCATAATATGCTGAGATGCTCCAGTATCATACTGCTGAGCTCGTAGCGTATATCCCCGCTCAGCTGCTTCTAATTTACTTTTAACCGCATCCGCAAACTCACCCGTTTGGTTTTCTAAATAGCTTTTAGCATGCCAAAGCTTTTCATTCACTTCTTGATCCTTTTTAATTAACTCTTTAATCCTTTTTGCCTGCTCGTCTTTGAAGTCATCACCATCAAATTCAAACGTGTATTTACCGCTCGTTGTTCCTGTGTGTGTAAAATCAAAATCAAACAATTAAATCCCCCCTACTACTTTTTTCATACTTTTAATATCTGAAGCTACCGATTCGTCTGCTTCCATCATCTTCTCGAAATTTTGGAAGAACGCTTCAAGAAACTTTTGATAGTATGTAACTTCCTCTTGAATAGAAGAAATAATCTCTTCAACAGGGGTAAATACACTATCGTCTAGCGGATCAAACGTTTTGTCAAACGTCACTTTTTCAGCCACACGCTTTTGTCCAAACCAAGCGAGAGTAGCTCCGTCTTTATCTGCCTTTTCCATAAATGACTGGGGAGAAGCTTCTTCTCTGGATATTTTCATTTTTAACTTTTTCTTCTTAGCTTCGAAGACTTCGTTAATTTCACTATGTAAATACTGCTTTAGCGCATTTAAGTTTGCTTCTTTGTCTTTAATGGCATTAGCACAGTAATAAACAAACTTCTTCATTTGTTCATAATCTAGCAAGATTTCTTCCTGAGATCCTGAATCAAAAACCTGATAATATGTCTTCATAGTATTAGCTTCTGTGTATTTGACGACGTAATTAATTCCGTGCAGTTTTGCTTGGTCTCTTTGAGATATTCCTTTAATCCCTTGCACTAAAACTCCAGGACTTTTTATCGCCTGTTTTGTCAAGAAAAATGCGCCTTCTGTTCCTAGTACAATCCCCGGAAGATGCTTAAGCGGCTTTTCCTTAACGTCATCAACATATGATGGAATATTGAGAAGAACACTGTCGTCTACATGGGCGTTTGCCAAAGATAATCCTCCAATTATATTGGATACTCCAGAGTTATATCTGACTTCGTCAAGTTTTAAAAATAAGTTCCATTTTGCTAACCTTTTCAGAGGATATTCTCCAATATTAATCATTTCTTCTGTATCCATATCTCCAAGCATGGTTACTTTATTACCTACATACCAACTGCCAGGGAAAGATTGCGCATGCATAGGTTCACCTTTTACCCAAGTATGGCTAATTGTGGCTTTTTGTTTTTCATAATAGGTATTTGCTAACTTTAACAATTCTTTTGTAGATATATCCTCAGTCTTTCCTTTTATTTGCGTTATATAGTTAGAGAATTGTTTATCTAACCTTTTCAATTGTTTAATATTTACAGGAGCATCATTTAACCCTCTAATATTTGTAAAATCTTTCGTGATTAAACCTAATGTAACTATTAGGTTTCCTCCTAAAGAATGACCATCACCATAGTGTTGAATTTTCACGTTTAAGTTTTTATTCTGTTTCTTATTAATATGTTTCTCAACCTTGTTATACATTTCTTGAGCATCTTCAATTTGATGATCGTTGCTTCCAGCACCAATACCTAAACCATCATAAACAACATCAGGAAAATCCTTGGTTGGTTCCGTTCCTCTCATGAAATAATAAACCTGATTTACTTTCTTCTCTTTATCATAAAAATGGATAGCAGCACCATCAAACCCCGATTTTTTTCCTATCCCCATGTCTTTGCTCGTGTAAATTTCAAAATTAGGAGGATTTTTTCCTTTAACTTCTTTATAGATCTTCTTTAACTCATCTTCTCTTCCAGATAACCCCTTATACTCCAGCTGAGTTATTCTATTTCGTAGTTTATTATTTAGTAATGCCTTTTCACTCATAATCATTTCTCCTCATGAAAATTTACGCTTTGTAGTATTTTCACAATTAATTTTTCTTGTTTCTCCCCTTGTTTTTCTGTTAACTCTTCTCCTGTATATTTGTAGTAGAGCTCGATTACTCTATCCGTATCTTTATCTGCTATATATGCTACATATGTATTTGGAACGTACTTAATATTGTTCTTTACAACTTTTTCCTCAGTTCCTTTAAAATATGTATATGCTGAATCGTAATATATACTGGCATTAGCTGTTTCTATCTTTTTTGGCATGTTAACGTGTAAATTTTTTTTAAACAAACTCTCTACATTTATGTTCTCATTTTTTTTCACTTTATCTGCCAGTTCCACGTTAATATATGAAATCTCGCTTTTATTATTAAAGAAATTTTCCGAAGAAGCTACCCATCGCTCATAATCCTTTCCGTTGATAGAATAATCTTCTTTATTTTCATGAATCAACTGATACTCCTCCGGAAACCACATCGTATACTGTCCTGTCTTCGACTTAAACTCATAAAACCCATCATCCACTTTTTTATCTTTGTTTAAGAATTCACGCGTAAAGTGATCATCAAAAGCGGGAACGTTTGGGTATCGGCTTTCGTTTATCATCCATATTCCTCCTATTAAAATAGCAGCTCCTGCAATGACTGCAATAATGGTCTTCGTACGTTTTTTCATCGTCGCACACCCTTTTAGTTATGTTATAACCTATGTTTTATACATGTTCGATACTATCATACTTATAATGGGAGAGTCATAAGCAGAACGAATCAAAGAACCATAATTAGGAAGTGGTTATTTTTCACTATCACTTACCCTTTCTTTTAAATAAATAATCGTTTCTTGCTTTATTAATGATTTCTCTCAATAAAGAAAACCCCACTTTCAAAAAAGTGAGGTTGATTACATAATATAGGCCATTTACTGAACGCTTCGTTCTTCTTGTGCCAGCACATCAATTTCAGCATCAATCTTTACGCTGTGGGTTTTTCCATCAAGGCCAAGAATCACAATTTCGTACTGCTTGTTAGCAAGAACAACGGATTCAATAATGCCTTTATGCTGTCTTAACGCGTATGCTTTTGCACGGCTTTTAGTTAAAGGAATCGTTTTTTCTTTCAAAATACTGCCGGTTTGGGCGTTAATTTTTACTTTATGCTCTTCTCCGTTTAACGTAAGGATGTCTACTATATAAATAGGAAGAGTGAGTATTTTACTCAGCGATATGGATTTGATAATGCCTTTATATTCTTTTAATGCGAGAAGCTTTGCTTGTTCTTTCAACAAAAGAGATCGTTTTTCAGAAATCATTTGACGCCATCCTTTCTAGTTTATAAAACGGACTGCTGTTTCAATTTCTTAACGTACCATATCCTATGTATACGTCTACTAACTAGTATAGCGGGCTTGTCTTAAATTTATCTTAATATTACATGAAAGATAGCTGAAGAAAGCTGTTATTCACTGAAAAAACTAGACCTGATTAGATCTAGCTTCTTATTGGTGAATGTGAATTCTACATCTTTTTCGTTTCGAATCGTTCTACGGCTCTCATTTGTTTGATTGATGGGGATTTGTGTACGCACATGCCCAGATGAACTTTTTGAAGCAAATAGGGATCAATGTAAAAACCATTTTGAAAGATGTTTTCTTTTTCCTGTTCGTCATGAAATTTGGAGCATCTTACACAGTAATACATATCATAACCTCCTTGCGGACTATTTTATAAACGGGGATAGTTTTGAATGGTATATTTACCTACATCATATGGAAAAGAACAAAAGTCGTGCTTGTTTAGGGAAAATGTCCGAAAAGGAGAAGGCTTGTCTGTGGGCTAAAACACTGGATTTTAAAAATGATTATTTAGAACATAAATCAGTTTAATTCTAATAAAAAAGCCCCTTTTAAAAAGAAAAGAGGCACTTTTTATTAATTTGTTACTTTTGCGCTGTTTTGATGCCAGTTCCAAGCTGATGCGATAATTTTTTCTAATGAAATTTGCGCTTTCCAGCCTAATTCTGCGTGAATTTTATCAGAAGATGCAACTAGGCGTGCCGGATCTCCAGCGCGACGGTCTGCCATCACAACATTCGCTTTTTTACCCGTTACTTTTTCACACGTTTCGATCACTTCTTTTACAGAGTAACCAAGGCCGTTTCCAAGATTGTACGTTGCTGTTTTCTTCGTGCCGTCTAATAGGGCTTGAAGCGCTGAAATGTGAGCATTTGCTAGGTCCGTTACGTGAATGTAGTCACGGATGCACGTTCCGTCTTCAGTATCGTAGTCTGAGCCGAATACAGAGATGTTTTCACGTTCACCAAGCAGGTGCTGAAGAATGATTGGAATTAAGTGCGTTTCAGGATCATGGCACTCGCCAATTTCCGCTGTTTCGTAAGCACCCGCTGCGTTGAAGTAACGAAGCACCACATATTCCATATCGTAAGCACTTGCAAAGTCAGCTAAAATCTGTTCAATCATTAACTTTGAACGTCCGTACGGATTAATTGGGTTTGTTGCCGTATCTTCTGTAATAATATCTACAGAAGGGATCCCATATGTAGCAGCAGTAGATGAAAAAATAAACTTTTTCACATTGTGCTTCATCATCGTTTGTAAAAGGGTTAACGTCGCAGCTACGTTGTTTTGATAATATTTAAGAGGATCTGTTACTGACTCCCCTACTAAACTATTAGCAGCAAAATGCATGACAGCATCAATTTTATGATTTGTGAATACGCTTTCTAAATCTTTCTCATTACCTAGATTTCCTTCTACGAATACCGCTTTCTCATCGATTGCCCAGCGATGACCCGTTGATAGATTATCAAGTACCACAACTTCATTTGTTTTCACTAATTCTTTTACTAGGTGGCTTCCGATATAGCCTGCTCCTCCGATGACTAAAATCATACTGTCAGTCAGCTCCTTTTTATTAAGTGTCGCTACAGATATCGTACCCGTTTCTTTTCCATTTGTAAATATTTCATTTTTCAGTATATGATACCGCAGCTGTCTCTTTTAATTAGTATATCTACTAATTGTGAACTGAGTGTGAAGATATTCGTTTCTGCTCAAAAACCCGTGCGTGTAGGCAACGGGTTTTCTTCTTAGATTTGCTGAGGCACTTTCTTCATATCTTTTACTTTATTTTTTAATGGAAGCATCCCTTCAATATGACATTCAATACAGTCCCCGTCTTCAATAACAGCCGGTCCCGGCGTTCCGGTGAGGATGATGTCACCTGGATGCAGCGTCATGACTTTTGAGAAAAATGAAACACAGTATGCGATGTCGTAAATCATATTAGACACTGTATTTTCATGCTGCATGTCTCCATTTAGCAATGTGCGCACTTGAAGTGATTTTACGTTTGATATACTTTCTTTTGTGATAAATTCTGAGCCTATACTGCAAAATGTATCAAAGCTTTTCGCTCGCATTAAGTAACGATGATTCGCCGCATGAATATCAGCTGCGGTTACGTCAATTGCTGACGTATAACCAGCAATTACGTTTATGGCTTCATCTGGCTCTATATCCTTACACGTTTCGCCGATTACCACCGCTAGTTCCGCTTCAGCCGTTGTTTTGTAGGACTGCTTTGGAATACGAATGCTGTCATCTGGTCCAATAATGGCGGTTGCGGGTTTTAAAAAACTAACTGGATCAATGGCACGGTCATAGTCTTTTAGTTTTTCTTCAGAAGCCGCATAATTAAATCCAATGCCTAATAATTTCGACGGATTACTAATGATAGGAGCTGTTTTTCTGCCCTGCAAGTGTAGTACGGGAAAAGAGCTGTTCATACCAAATTTATTATGGGCGTACCATGTTTCAAGGTGGCGAAGTTCTTTATATTGAATAAGATCCCAAATTGTTGTAGACCAGTTTGTTAAATATTTAGTATTGATATCTTCTATAAGCAGAATGCTGTCATTATCTAAAATAGCTGCTTGTTCTTTCCCTTGCTCTATTATATTTACTAACTTCATGATACGCTCCTTACCGATGCTTGAATGATACGACCGCTGTTTTCTTTTACCCAATTTAATAATTTTTCATCTTGGTTGTATCCTGCAATAAAAGATAAACCGAGTGGCAAACCGTCTAGTTCTCCTGCAGGTATCGTAACTTGGGGAAGACCGCTCAGGCCGGCAATACACGTCATTTGAAGTGTTCGCAATCTTCTGTTTTCTAATTCCAGTCCTTTTGCATCTTTTACAGGCGCGGGTCCTGGAGCTGTAGGAAGTACTAATATTCCTTCTTCTCCAAGCTGTGAGTACATAAAATAGCGAAGTTCACGACGCTTTTCTTCTATATAATTCATATTTAATAATGTAAGAGTGCTGGCCCATTGAAAGCGGCTTCCGATGTCTTCTCCAAACGTTGGATTTTCTTTTTGAATCCACTCTCCGTGCGTTTGCCAGATTTCTTTTCCTTGCAGCAAACGGAAAGTTTCCATATATGTAGAAAAACCCTGAGGGGCAATCGCTATCTCTTCTATAGTAGAGAAAGACTCCATTACGTGGTTGATAGAGGGCGCAAGAGCTCGCATGCTTTGTTCATCCACAAGTTCCATTACATCTGTTGGTACATACAGCCGTGTAAATCCACTAGCACGCGACGCTGAATTCAATAAAACCGCTCCTACTTTTTGCAGAGTGTGGCCGTCTCTAGCCATTACACCAACTGTATCAAAGCTAGGAGCCAGTGGAATCAGACCGTTTGTAGAAATGCGTCCGTGAGAAGGACGATACCCGAAAATACCGCAGTAGCTTGAAGGAATTCGAACCGATCCTCCCGTATCTGTTCCAATCGCAAAATCAGTTATTCCCGCTGCGACAGCAACCGCTGATCCGCTTGAAGAACCTCCCGGAATTCGATCTGCGCTTTTTGGGTTTACCGGTGTTCCGTAATGCGCGTTTTCTCCATTTAATCCGTACATAAGCTCGTCAGTATGCGTAACTCCCTTTAGCGCAGCTCCTTCTTTTAAAAGAGCAGCTACTACGTCTGCATGTTCACTTGCAGGCTGATGCGTGGCGAGCCAATCTGGATTTCCCGCACTTGATATATGTCCTTGTACATCAAATACGTCTTTTAACGCAAAACTCAAGTTATTTAACATTCCCGTTCCCGTTGGAGGTACGTAAAGATCACTGTCTACAAATGCGTTCCACGTATCTTTCATTCAACCATCTCCTCGTTTCTTATATCTGTTTAGAATATAAAATTTGGAATAAGCTGGTCAATGAATGTGTCAGGTCTGTTAACATTAATATTATGTAAATTTCCCAGCTTCTCTTTTCCTAGAGAAACTAGCCGTTTTATTTCCCTTTTAGCACGTTTGCGAGTAAAGTAGAAACATATCATTTTACGAAAAGGACTATCGCGATGGAACAATCTACTACGCTTTTCTTATTTATTTTATTAGCTTTTGTGCTAACAAGAGGCATTCCATTTATAGGTTCATTTGCTCCTAGCATTAATCAGCTGCTTCGGCATATTGGACGTTATTTTTCAAATTTAAATACGATGTTTCATGAAGATGGCCACGCGCTAATGGGGCTTATTGTCGGAAAAGGCGTCAATCGCATTGAGCTGTATACCAATAATGAAGGCGTAGCTGTGACTGCCACCTACGCGGGATCCCGTGGATGGCTGCCGCGCGTCATTATTGCTTTAGCCGGCTACCCGTTCAGCTCAGCAATGGCTTATTTGTTTTTCTACCTGCTCGTTCACCATCACTACGACTGGCTTTTTTATGGGTTAGGAAGTGTGGTTGTTATTAATTTACTGCTTTGGGTACGTAACGGATACGGAATTGTATGGCTTTTTTCTATCGGTTTGATCCTCGGAGGTATTTATTATTTACAAGACCCACAGCTTACGCGCTACAGCATGATGTTTGTTGGTGCGCTGTTACTTGTAGAATCTCTATTTTCTGCCTTTATTATTTTTCTGTTAAGTATCAAATATCCACACGATGCAGGTGACGCTACGAGTTTAAAGCAGCTTACCCATCTTTCAGCACGCTTTTGGGGTTTTTTATTTTTCGCACAGGCCGTGTACGTGGCTTACTTAATTTTTCAACTGATTTATTAGAGAACGACGCAGAAGAAACAATATAATTAATTATTGCTTCACAAACGTATATATTTAAATAAAGGATGCTTCTCGTTGTGTGAGATAGCATTCTTTATTTACGTTTTCCTTGCAATGGATTTTTATCTAAAAGCACCTTCATAAAAGTAACCTGACTTTTTAATGTTTTTGTCTAAAACAAAAAAGCACCTTCTAAGTAGAAAGACGCTTTATTATAGCTACCTTTTTAAAGTTTTAATCAACGATCGTTGAATGTCTTGTAAAATTACCAAAAACCAGGTTTAACTATATTACTCTTTCAATATTTTTGCTAATTTTTAACTTTTGAATAAAATAAAGCACGAAATAATGTATGAAACTTTTTTTGATAAAATTTAATATACCCTCTAAAGATACTATATTTTTTATGCTTTATTGAAGGTGGATAAAGATTAGTTATCTCCGATTTATTTGGAAAAAGCCATCTCTTAAAAAAGATCATAGAATGCTTAAACTGGTCATACTCAGACAAATGTACCCGAATAAGGTTTTTAAATCCTTTTACGCTTTGTCTGTCTCCATAACGTATTTCTTGATAATCCCACCATATTTTTGATTTTTTATTAAAAGGAAAGCTATTAATTTGATCGAGATGTGGAAATTGATTATAAACAACTGTTAATGTACTTGTTAGTCGTTTTAAAGTGTGATCGTTTTTTGCTATTTTAAATAATGCATCGTAATCAATTTTATGATTTAAGACATGTATAGTTTGTATAATATCGATAAAATATTTTAAAGAATCCATTCCATGCTTCCAGCCGTGAAGACAAATCATATAGAAAGTATGTACTTCAGACAGTTGTTTTATATATTTGTAACCTTCTAAAGGAGTAGAGTGCTTCCAAAATTGCTCAATCTCTAATGAGGAACTCTCCTCTTTAAGAAGATCCCAATGAAGTTCAATAGCTAACGGAACAGGTGAATGAGGAATCACTTTACCAAACGAACGATGAAAGTGATGAGATGAGTATTCTCCTTCTGTATCGTATTCTAACTCTTCAATACACCTTATCGCTTTTTCCATATCCTCTTTGCGAATTAATATATCAATGTCCGTTGTCCTTCTTGCACTGAAATGACCAAAATATGTTTCGTTAAATAAAATTCCTTTTAATGGGATAGCAGAGATATCATTAGCTTCGAACGTATCCAAAATAAGCTTTAGCTGGTTTTTAATATAAAGGTTGTTATACAAAACAGCTTGATATTCTGTCTTTAGCTGATTTTGAAAATATGTTGGCGTTTGCTCCATTCTTCCTTGCTGTTTTAACAAAGAATATACCGTTGCTGATAAGTGAAAGTATTCGATATCTTCTAATATAGAGCTATAATCATTCGGATTTTCTGGCAATGGACGGCTTTGATCATATAATGATTGAATAAACTCAATGAACATTATGGAAGGCCTCCTAATTTATTTGTCTTTACAGCATGATGGCTCTTTCTTCGTTATGAGAAAGCTGTGATGGGTTGATATGAGCAAGGTCTCGATATAAGCCAGGCTGATGAATCAGCTCTTCATGCTTTCCTGATTGAATCAGTTTTCCATTATCAATGACAATAATAGAATCAACATTTTGAATAGTAGATAAGCGATGAGCAATTACGATAGTTGTCCTATTTTTCATAATTCCTTGGAGCGCTTCTTTAACCAAGTATTCTGTTTCATTGTCTAGTGCAGATGTTGCTTCATCAAGCAGCAAAATAGGTGCATTCTTTAAAATAGCGCGAGCAATTGCAATCCTTTGCTTTTGCCCTCCCGATAACGTTACCCCTTTTTCGCCTATTTTTGTCTCATACCCATGAGGTAGTGACAGAATGAAATCATGAATATGAGCAGCCCTTGCAGCTGTGACTAGCTCTTCTTCAGTTGTCTGAGGATTAGCTAAAAGCAGATTTTTTCTTATAGTACCAGTAAACAGAAAAGTTTCTTGTGGGACATATGCAATTAAGTTCTGCAGTTCAGATGCAGTAAGAGCACTAAGCGGTGTTTGATCTATATAAATTTCTCCGGCTTGAGGCTGATAAAAACCTTGTAATAAGTTAAATAAAGTCGATTTCCCGGCACCGCTCGCTCCAACGATAGCTATACTTTTCCCTGCAGGTATTTGTAAATTAAAATTTTCAAAGATATACCTTTCTCCGTCATAGCTAAAGGTCATATTCTGAAAACCAATAGCTTTTTGTTTTGGCTTCTTTTGAAAAAACTCAGGAAAATCAATAGTTTCATATTGCACTTTTAATATAGGAGCTATTCGCTCAACTGCTGATGTAGACCTTTGAAATGCAGCCCACTGTCCCGCGAGTCCATTTAATGGATAAATCAGCCGATTGCTTAGAGTTACAAACGCTAAAAGGGACCCTACTGTTAGCATACCTTTTGAAACCATTACTGCTCCTAAACACAGGCTGACAAGAAAAGCTATTAATGCAATAGCTTCACCTCCGGCATAAAATAATCCTTTCATTTTTCCGTTATACAAATCTAATCCTAAAGCTTGCTGATTTTGCTGACGGTATTTACTAAAGAAAGATCGTTCTAACAAAAAAGATCGAATGACAATAAACCCTTGAAAGATTTCAGATAAACTACTCGTCATTTCACTGTTTAACTTTAGAATTTCCCTACTGCTGTTGCGCAATAAAAAACCAAAAACACCGCCTGCAATCACAGCAATAGGTATAATAAATAAACCCACAAATGACAGTAATGGACTAATATGGGCTAAATAAAGAAAGATAGCAATAAATAATAACGGTAATTTTATAAGGTTGATAAGATTTCGCCCAATCATTCCATCTATGCTGTTAATATCATTGGTAAAATGAGAAATCAATTCTCCAGAGTGGGTTGTATGAATTTTATGAACGGGAGAAAGTAACAGTTGCCTTAGAAGCTGCTCTTTTAAATCTCGTTTAATAGAAGATGTTGCAACCGCTTCAATATATGTATCGTAATAGATTGTAAGAAAGCTTATAAGTATTAGACCAAAAGCAAGTGGCAGCAAGTGCTTAACGCGGGTAAAGTCTCCTTGAACGGCAGCATCTGAAAGATCTCCAAGAAACCACGCGGAGGCAAGAGTAATTAAAATGTCCGTCAATAAAAAAAGCATTAACCCTGCGTAAGATTTCCAATTTTTTCTAAGCGAAGGGTATATAATTGAAAAAGCGCTTATCATTTCCTCTTTGTCAAAATACCGCTTTATATCAGCTCGATTTAATTTCATCATAACACTCCAAAAATAAGCGATTAGCTTAATTAACTATTTTTTGATTAATATATTTTTTTAAGAAACGAGAGCTAAAAGGAAAAAAAAGCATTAACCAGCACCATATATAGTCAAAAGGAGCAGCCATATAAACTTTTTTTTGTTTTTTTCGGGAGATTGCCGTCAATTTCCCAATAACTTGTTCTCTCGTTACAGGCTCATCACAGCAAAGATTAGTATCTCCTTTAAATATATAGTGCAGCTGCTCGTTCTTGTATCTTGTTTTAATTAATCGATGAGCAATCAATTGCCCGCTTTTCGTATGAAAGAGACCAATATCACCTTTTTTTAAAACAGGTGCTTTTTCAAAGGTGCAAAGGTCATTTTGGCGAATGCAAGGGTACATGCTGAACCCCTCAGAAGGAAAATGGACATACCCTTTTTTTTCTATAACATTCTTCAACAATACTACGCTTTCTTGGTTAATTGGCATAATCAATCAATCCATATTTTATCAACTCAGAGAGAAAGCTTTCCATATCTTCAAACGAAAGCTCGTCTTCTATTTGATAATCCGTTTGCAAAGATTTGATAAGTGAAGGAATGGTACAAGGGTTTTCGAGTAAAGACCAGCAGCAACCTCCCAATTCGTTAATTTTTGTTACCGTATATGCTTCCGTGTTTAAAATTACCCATTCACTGTCAAGTTGAACGGCCTCCATATCTTGATTTCGAATAAACTGCTTCATTAGGATATCAACTCCCAAAACGTATTATTTTTTTGAAAATAAAGATCATATACAGGTACATAATCTAATACCTCTTTTATCATTTGAACAATTTTCTTTGTTTCTTCGCGGTCTTTATTCCAATAAAAGACTTTATCCATTATTTGAAGTAAAGCGCTTGCTTTTCCCAACTTTGTTCTCTCATTGTTTAAAGCTTGATGTAGCAGCTGAATACTTGCTAATGGAATAGTTCCTTTAATAGATGGAGCTGAGAGCTCACTCCGAAACGGAGAATTAAACACAGTAATTTGATTTTCTTCTACCTTTACAAGAGTTGCTTCATCAGAAAGAATGGGTCTTGGAGCGGACAATTGTGCACAAGTTGATTTTCCTGCTCCGGATTGGCCAGCAAATAAATGGGCCTTTCCTTTTTCAGTTGCACATGAGGAATGAATAAGTAGCCCCCAGTTGTGATAAACAATATAAGAACTATAAAAATTCATAAGCGCATGCTTTAAAGCTAATTCATCATAAATTTGAATTTGAGCCTTTCCCTCGCTCAAGTTTGCTTGAATTCTATAATCAGCCCTTTGAAAAGATATAGTATCTACCTTTTGTTCGACTTCTACTTGATAGTCTACAAAAGGAACTCCGTATCCATCTTCTATTCTTATAACCATATCTGGACGTTCAATTTCAGCAAAAAAAGGGTCGTAGTTTTTTTGAATTAAATTTAAAACCTGAAATGAATGACAAACAATTAAAGCTTGATGCTCTCCAATTCTCATTGTAACTTTTTCCATAATATGCTCCTTCAATTTTTAAATAGAGAAAAACAAGTAAATGTTAGGCATCTCTACAATCATCTATATGTAGCATTCGACATTCATTTAAAAATAATAGATTTTGTTAAGATGCCTAACAAGTGGGTTTAGAGCCTCTTCGTATATCCTTTTTTATGGTCTATTTGGATTGTTTGGTGGGAAATTAACACCTCCATTACCATGTCCAGGGTGGTCTTGGTTACCTTGTCCAGGATTCCAGCTTTGAGCAGTTTCAAATCTAATAGGCTGATGATCCATAACCATTGGGCGCTTAGATGATACGCCTGGTTGTTTTTTTGTCATTTTCATAATGTAGTCCTCCTTTCAATTCGTCATATTATTCAGATTATATATAATAATTTGAGGGTTCTTTTTTAACTCCTTGATCTCGAGAATTAAAGAAGTTACTATACCCCAACTCTCAGAAGCAAAGTGATAAGGTTTCCCCTCAACTATTAACCTAGTAACTAGAAAAACACTTCACAAAAAGTAATTTGTTTCACATGAATTTCACGCTTCTACACATTCTTTTTTAAATTTTTATATGTCCTTTAGACAAGGGGATAGAAGACAGTTGTGACACTACTTCCTTTCATACTTCATAATAATGTTCATTATAAAGAACGAAATTACGAAAGATATCCCTTGACTAGTCATTTAAACCTATGAAACCTGGGCTTATAATACTTAATAACTAGTTGTTTTCTATTATAAAGAACAAAATAAAAATAGTAAACCTTTATTAAGAACAAAAAGATATAAATTTTTACAAAATTCGTACCTTTATTAAGAACATCACTTATTTTTATTTTATTTATCTTTGTTTATTATTGGAATAGAAGCAAATTTATGTGGTAGATGAGTAAAAGTAGTAAACCGTCGTATATGTATCTAGCATATATATAATAATTTATACACTATTGTTAAATAGTGGTTTACGAGTTCCCTTAATGAGGTATATATTGGGTACTATGAAGTCGTAAAGAGGTGTGGGATACTTGTCATTATTTTTAAAGTGGAAGCAAAAGAAGCATGAAAAAGAAGTAGAGCGTGTTCTTGAGGAATCAATCTCAAAAAGAAAAGACTACTGGAACACAATTGGACATGTAGACGGAGACGTATTAACTCATTTGTTAAATCCCATGTTTTTTGGCGGGCCTGCTTGGCCATCTGGACGTCAAACATTTATTCGTGTTCAAAAAACAGAGACGGTTATTCTCGCAAGCGACGGCTTGTCCGATCCGTTTCAATCCCCCGAAGAAAAGAGCCGAAAGCAAGGAAAAGGTTTAGAATTCTATATCGAATGCGATGATGAATCTCTGCGCGGACCTGTATCTGATATCCAGGATCACTGGGCATTTGACCTTCTTTATCAAATGAGTCAAAATGCTGCCGCTCATCCTAATATGCTAGAACTATTCATAAAGCACGATATTCTTTCAATTGAATTTACTGATTTGGACGTACCGTCTCATTTTGTAAATGAAAATGGAGAAATTGGTGTATTGCTAGGCGTTCAGTCTCCTTCTGTTTCAGCTAGCCTCTCTTTACCTTACGAATCTATTAAACTGATTAGCATGAAGCTTCTTACACCAAACGAATTAGAGTATGTACGCGAACAAGGAGCGCAAGGACGCAGACAGCTTGCTGAAACATTTCAGCTGTCAAAAAGTTATCATATTACCATGACTAAAAGAGAATCTCTTATTTAGAAGAGGTTCTTTTTTTATTTCTGCTATTGAAATAGAGCCCTGTAGAATATACTCCTTATTTACATGTATCTCAAGTTCACATACTTTTTTAAAGCTGCTTTTCATATGAGCGTACTATTTTTGATTCATGGTATATTTTGCTATAGTAAAAAAGAAGATATAAAAAAGGAGATGGACGTTAGACATGGCAGAAAAAGTACAGATTGGAAAATCCGAATTATATGTTAATCCTATTGGACTTGGAACAAACGCTGTAGGAGGACATAACTTATATCCTAACCTAAACGAAGAAGTCGGCAAAGACCTTGTTCATAAGGCGCTAGATAATGGCATAAACCTCCTTGATACAGCGTTCATTTATGGTCCAAAACGTTCTGAAGAACTAATTGGCGAAGTGCTAAAAGAACGTGGAAATCGTGAAGAAGCGGTTATCGCCACAAAAGGAGCACATAAAATTGTTGGAGATGAGGTACTGCTAGACAACTCTCCTGCGTTTTTAAAACAGTCAGTTGAAGATAGCTTAAAACGCCTTCAAACAGATTATATCGATTTGTATTATATTCATTTCCCAGACAAAAACACACCAAAAGACGAAGCGGTTGGTGCGTTAAAAGAATTAAAAGATGAAGGTAAGATCCGTTCTATTGGCGTATCAAACTTCTCGTTAGATCAGTTAAAAGAAGCAAATAAAGATGGTTATGTAGACGTGGTGCAAGGCCAATATAACTTAATTCAGCGAGAAGCAGAAAACGATATTTTACCTTATACGGCTGCAAACCGCATTTCATTTATTCCTTACTTCCCGCTAGCTGCTGGTTTACTTGCTGGGAAATACGATAAAAACACAAAGTTTAATGACCTGCGCGAAGATATGCCTCATTTTATCGGGGAAGCATTTCAGCAAAATCTAGAAAAAGTAGAGCGTCTTCGTCAAATCTCTAGCGCAAAAGGCGTAGAAGTAGCTCATCTTGTTCTGGCTTGGTACTTAACGCGTGATTCAATTGATGTGTTAATTCCAGGGGCAAAACGCGCTGAACAAGTACTTGATAACTTAAAAACATTAGATGTTCAGCTCACTTCTTCCGAAATTAAAGACATTGATCATATTTTTAAATAATATAAAAAGAGCTTTGCCATAGGTAAAGCTCTTTTTTCTATACAATTCCGCTGGCTAATAGAACAAAAGCCGTAAAGAAGAATCCCATCTGTACAAAGCTTGTTACGTATTCTTTTGTTTCTTGTTTATATTTCCATTCATCTATACTTTTCAGCAAAATATTCACGATTAAGAATAGGAAAGATACGATATAAGGCTCTACAACCATAAAAATCATATCCAATATGAGAAAAAGAACAAAAGCTACCATTACATATTTGTCCCAACGTTCTAAAGCTAGACTTTCATACTCATATTTTCCCCAAAATTTGCTGCGAGGTCTATCAAGCACTTTTCCTAAAATAAAATCTACTACGACTGCTGCTCCTACTAGCATGATTAATATATACATCGTCATCTCTCCTTCCTTTTTATGGTATCATTTCAACTCGTTTCTGTTAAGGTCTCAGCTACAAAGTGCTTAAACTGCTTTATTTCTTCTGTTTCGCCTTTTGTTACGATATACGTGTGTGAAGAAGGCCGGATAATTTTTTGCTGTGAAATTACGCTTAACGTTTGATTTTCAACTTCCTTTTTCACCATAGAAAATGGCAAATAAGAGACGCCTAAACCTTCTTCAATAAAGCGCTTTGTAATTTCTACTTGCGTCACAGGAAGCAGCTGAATGTGAGGATAACAAGCCTTGAGTTGAAGGAGTAAATCTTCCCAATAAACAGGATGATTATTCGTAAGCAGCCGGTAGGAAGATAACAGCTCCTGTTCCGTACGTGCTCCTACAGAAAACGGGGCAACTAAGACTGCTTTTTCTTTGTGAATTAACTCATAAAAAACGTCTGCCTGACCCGGAAGCATCCTTGTTAATCCAATATCTGATTTTCTGTCGCTGATGTCTTTTCCCACTTGAAACGAATTCGTGATATTAACCGTGACTTCAATATGGGGATATCTCTCTACAAATTGTTTGATTAGACTCGGCAAAACTGATGCTGCTATTTGAGGAGCAGCGGATATAGTCAACTTTCGGTTATATCCTTGCTTCCATAGCTTAAAATCCTCTACTCCTTCCTCATATGCTCTCACCATTTTTTGAGCATGAGGCAAAAAAAAGCGTCCTGCCTCAGTCAGCGCGATATATTTACCTTTTTTTTCAAAAAGCTCATCTCCTAATTCTTGCTGCAGTCGCTGAATATGCTTTGATACAGCAGGCTGCGTTAAAAATAAATCTTCAGACGCTTGTCTGAAATTTTCGTAAGAAGCCGCTACGATGAATGTTTTTAGCCATTTGATCTCCATTTTCTTCTCTCCATCTCTTTCTATTCATAACAAACTGGAATCAATACTGCTTATTTTTGTTTATTTTCTTTTCTATCAAACTTCTATACGATATATGTATCTCAATATTACCAAATAAAGGAGCTGTAAAAATGAAAAATAACGTTAAAGAAAAATTTAATGCTCATGCTTCTCAGTATGATGAGCAGCGCCGCAAACTCATTCCTTGTTTTTTGGATTTTTATTCTATTCCCGTTTCGCTTCTTCACTTTTCAAAAAAGCCGCTTCGCATACTTGATATCGGAGCAGGTACAGGCTTGTTTTCTTCTTTTGTTAAAGAAAAGTACCCAGATGCGCATTTCACGTTGATTGACGTCTCAGATCAAATGCTTGAAAAAGCAAGGGAACGCTTTAAAAATGAACAGCATATAGAATTTATCGTATCAGATATAACAAGCTACAAATTTGAGCACTCATTTGACATTGTGATTTCTTCACTTGCTATCCATCATTTAGAAGACAAACAAAAACACAAGCTTTATGAACAAATTTATGATTTGCTGCATACAGGAGGAATATTTATTAATGCCGATCAAGTATTAGGCCATTCTTCTATTATTGAAGAGTTATATAAAAAAGATTGGAGCGAACGAATTGCCGCAAGCGGATTAACTCATGAGCAAATTGAGGCTGCTCATGAACGTACGAAGTTAGATAAAATGGCAACCCTACATGATCAGTTAAATTGGTTAACAGCAAGCGGGTTCAGCGCAGTGGATTGCATTTATAAATTTTTTAATTTTGTTGTAATGTATGCTCAAAAATAACGGTTTAAAAACTACTTGTCTCTTTGCAAGTAGTTTTTTTACTCTCTCCCTCCCTATATTCGAATAAGAATATTTATCTATTTCCACAAAACTACGCATACTTCTTTTCCAGTTTCGTATATCTAATAATAGCTTCGTTCTCCTTAACTTTTGAATTTTTTGTACATAAAACCCATATAAAGTATTTTTATACTATTTTATGTCTTTTTATGGTATAAAAAATACAACTATGTTACAATATGATTACAAAACAATCTGTATAACGCTTTCATTTCTTTACACGAAAATGAAGAACTGGAAAGGGTGTGATGCTTATTTAAATATGAATCCGCTAGATTAGTAAACTTATATTCCTAAAATTGTACAAAGTATCAAGAAAAACTTAGTTATTCTTATTATTATAAATTCCCGCTAGTAAAGTCTTTCTACTTAATGATTTCCTTATTAAGCCCATACATACAGGTATAGAAAATGCAGCTATTCGTCTTTTATTTTATTAGTGAAGAATTTATAGTACCGCCTGAAGCATACGTTTTTCATTAATGCAGCCTAAGGAGGCGCAGCACATGGCAAATAGAATATCAAGAACAACTATCGTACTCATAGCGGCTATTTTAGCTCTAGCCTGCTTGTTTGTAGGAGTTCCAAAAACAGAAGCTGCTTCAACACCATCTCATTTAATTATCATTAACAAAGCGACAAACAAACTCGCTTATTATCAAAATGGTTCACTTGTCCGAACGTTTTCAGTAGCAACAGGACGCACGCAGTCTCTTACACCAGAAGGCCATTTCAAAGTAGTAAATAAAATTGTCAATCGCCCTTATTACTCAGGGAACATTCCTGGTGGAGACCCTAGAAACCCTCTTGGCAATCGCTGGCTAGGTCTAAATGCGAGAGGTACATACGGCACGACATATGCTATTCACGGAAATAACAATCCTGCTTCCATCGGCAAATATGTAAGCAGCGGATGTGTTCGTATGTACGATGAAGAAGTCGCATGGTTATTTAGTAAAGTGACCGTCGGTACACCGGTTGTGATTACAACTTCTTCTAAATCATTTAACGACATTGCAGCAGCAAACGGGTACAACGTTTCTGGAAACTCAGGTTCTACTCCAGCTCCTTCTACAGGAACTGTTTTAAAGAAAGGCAGTAAAGGAAATGCAGTTAAAGAACTTCAGCAGAAACTAACTTCACTTGGCTATAATACACAAGGTACGGACGGTGTGTTCGGTGCCAATACAGATTCCGCTGTTCGTAAGTTCCAAAAAGACCACGGCTTAACGGCTGACGGCATTGTTGGCCCATCAACATATAAAGCTTTAGGAAGTTCAGGAGCGAACCCGACGACACCAACAAACCCGACAAATCCAAAGCCAACAAATCCACCAGCAGATACAACAATTAACACAAAACAAACGCTGAAAAAAGGAAGCAAAGGCAGCAATGTTCAAGCTCTTCAAAAGAAATTAACAGCGATTGGCTATAATACAAAAGGTACGGACGGTATCTTCGGTGCCAATACGGAAGCTGCTGTACGTAATTTTCAAAAAGACAATAAGCTAGCAGTGGACGGCATTGCCGGACCTAATACTCTAACTGCTATTTCCAAACGCTAATAGAGCCTGATTTCAGGCTCTGTTTTTTTATTGATAAACCGCTTTTTTTACATCGCGCCTTGACCCCTTAATGAACCAGTACGCCGTCTTTCTTTTCTACGACATACTTAATTAGCTGATAAACCGTTCTCATAAGATTTTGCTGCTGATAGATATCATTTTTGGCAGGAATTACGTTTTCTATCAGTCTGCTATATTTGTAGGCTTGATCGTCTTCTTTTTCTTTATAAAGAGCAAGCCAGTCATTACGGGAATTCTCAAGCAGCTGCTCGTTCAAATAGGAATAAACAACGCTTGCAAACTCACCTGCCAATTCTTGAATAACCTGCTGTCGTTCCGTGACAGAATGATAGGTACTTGACCATCCAGACGGCTGGCTTAAAAAATGCTCATACACAGATGAAATAACGGCTGAGGCAATAGCTGGTACCGGTCCTTCATGCTCTCCTAAAGCAATCTTCAAACACGCTTCTCTATCCATATAAGGAATGTTCAGCGACTCCATCGCTTCATAAAAAGCCTGGGAAACGGTCAAATTTAAATAAATAGGATGCAGCTCATGCTGTTTTTTTCTCACTCCTGATACTAAAGCTGAACTTAAGTCTTTATATAGGACATCACTCTCTTTAGCTTCCTCGTGTACACGTTCTAAAATAGACGTTTTGCCTACTGTTAAATAGTAGTGAAGCTGCTTTCTCATAAGCGGTGAAACGCTTTTAAGCGCATAATCTATCATTTTAGCCATGGCATGTTTTTTAGCATAATCCGTACGGCAGCTTGGAGAGGTCAGCAAATCTCCGTGTGTAACACAAACGTTTACCTTAGCACCGTGCCCATGTACGATGAGCTGTTGAAGAAATTGAATATCTAATTCTTTAAGCCCATGATGTACGTATAAAATAGAAGCTGCTTGTTTAAAAGAATCGTGGATGGTGCTCGTATATTCAAAACACGGATGTTCGCAAATCGCTACCCCTTTTTTAAAAGAAAAAGGGCCGGAAACTTCAATTCTACGAAATAATGGATAAATAAGACGTCCATTATTTTCTTCTTCTTCATTTGTTAGCGCCCCAAAGGAAGACAGCTCTTTTGCTGTGAGACGGCAGGATACTGGCCAGTCGTCTTCTCCTACTTCCCACGTTCCTTCCTTATATTCTCTCAACCGGGATTCAATTGTCAGAAGCATTTGCTCGGTGATTTTCCTACATTCAAGCCGCTTGTGCCATACCTCTGCAAAATCTCTTCCTTCTTGATCAACAGCGTCTTTTACTATTTCACTTTCTCGTTTAATTGCATCTACAAATTGTTTGAATGAACTATTTTCATCGCTCATTCTTAAAGGAACATCATCATTAAAGTAACGGGCTTTGTATGGGATATCCCCTAAAAGAGCGCGCAGATTAAAAGAAGAATCTCCGTGTAATAACTCAAAGACCAAGTCATAATCCGTGCCTCCTTCAGCATACACTTCAGCGCTTCTTGATAGGATATTCTCCACTTTCCTTTGCACTTCACTTCGCGTAAAAAAAGAGACAGCAGCTTCATAGTGTTGGGAATCCTTCACCTTATACGTAGCAGAATAAGCGCCTTTACTGCCTATTCCTAGAAAGCCACATTCTTTTTTTATACCAAGAAGCTGGCGGATTAAGGCTGTTTTGCCGCTTCCTTGTTCTCCGATAACATGAATGTACTCATACTCGCTGTCAATTTGTTCGCTCGTCCTTTTTTCAATATCGTTATAAAAAGCATTCACTACTCGTTCATCATATCTTGCTTTTGCTCTGCCTTTTGCAGTACTTGTCCAAAAATCCTGCACTCTCAGCAGTTCATTCATCTCTTCAACCAGAATGTCAATTTCATCGTGTTGCTCTGTATACATAAACCGTTTAACAAACGGGTGCGATCTTCCTCTTTCATCTTTTTTAAACGGATGCTGAAACATAATTGACCAGCCTTTTCGCATAGGAGATTGACAGGCTTTTGCACGAAAAACTTTCATTCATTTCCCCTTCTTTCCCTAACATTGTCCTATTTGAAATGTATGGCTTTTAAAGGGGGGATATGTCTATGATTTTCCTCTTTTTAGAAGGATTTTCCCTTCATTTATCGAAGTAATTAATTGAGGTGATGGGAGAATGTTGACAAAAATTGTGAAATGCAGCATACCGACTGATAAAAAAGCATCTTTTTCATATACGCAACAGCATTGGGCTGCTCTTGCACACGTGAATGGTTTCATTGGCCAATTAGGGGGTTGGAACGTGGAAGATGAAACAGATGCTTGTATTCTAGCTCTGTGGGAAGATGGAACAACTTATCAAGAATTCATGAAGCATACTCATGATTCTATTTTTTATAAAAGCAAGCAGGATCAAACATATACGAATTTGGACGTTTCAACATCAGATCCGTCCTACTTCATAGGAGCACGCTACAATTATTATCGAAGCAGCGCCATTGAAAGCCGTTATTTAGTAAAGACGGAAATTGAAGTCGATTTTTACGACAAAGAAGATATCCATGAGATGGTAAAAAGCTTGATAAATCCTTCTTATCGCTGTTTATCTCACGTTGTATCACCAATCGAGCATAGCAAGCTTATCATTTTTTCATTATACGGATCTGCTTGTCCGCAAAAAACAATTGATACTTTCGTTCATCCAAATGTACTGAACGCGTCTCAATACATATATCAATTAGAGAAAAATTGGAACGTTCTTTCCAATTAAAAAATAGAAGCCTAGGCCCGACGCCAAAGCTTCTATTTTTTTATGATATGAACATCTTGGTTTTGTACGGTAATGACTTCCTCCGTCATTCCTACAAACAAACCGCTTTCTACTACGCCTGGGATCCTTATCAGCTGTTTTTCCAACTCAGCAGGATTTTCAATTTCTGAAAAATGGCAGTCTAGAATGTAATTTCCGTTATCGGTGATAAACGGCGTATGATCATCTAAAAGCCTAAGCTGCGGTACACAACCTGCACTGCGAATGTGCTTCGCCGTCATTTCCCAGCCAAAACGTATAACTTCAACAGGAAGAGGAAAAGCTCCTAGCGTCTTCACTATTTTCTTAGAATCTGCAATCACGATAAACCGCTTCGCTGCGTACGCAATCATTTTTTCTCGAAGCAGCGCGCCTCCTCCTCCTTTAATTAAAGAAAGTTCGCTATCTACTTCATCTGCTCCGTCAATTGCTATATCAATATATTCAACATCTGCTAAGGTAACAATGGGAATACCTAGTTTCCTTGCCAGCTCTTCTGTTTTTTGAGAAGTAGGAACCGCTTTGATGTGTAATCCATTTTTTACTCGTTCACCTAGTTTTACAATTGTATAATAAGCTGTTGAACCTGTCCCTAGCCCTACAATCATTCCATCTTCAACAAATTGTGCTGCTTTTTCACCAACTGCTTGTTTTTCAATCATACAAAGGCCTCCTTACTCATATTGTACCCGTTTACATAAAAAAGGAAAAGTATTATGAACCCTTACGTAAAAACTCAGCTGACTACTCAGCTGAGTTTTTTTGAAACTGTGTATTTAGAAGAATTTTTTCTACCCAATACTGCTGTTTTGTACTGTTTGTCTGTTCGCTGCTTTTTAGTTCAAACGTATAGTAAATATACTTGTCTGAATAATCATCATTCACATAAGCATGGTAAATGCTATGCTTTCCATCTCTTGTTTGTTTTTTCACATAAATCGTTGCATTTTTACCTTTTAACATGTAATCAGGCTGAAACGCATCTATTTTATTTTGAGCTGCTTTGCTTTTTTTCTTAGAAAATAAAGCCGTTATTTTCCCAGCATTGTATGAATCATTTTCCTTCGTTGATGCTGTCCATACTTCACTTTCATCTTCACTGCTTTTATAAGAAGATTTATGAATAACATACTGAAGCGGAAACCACATCCTATATTGATTGGTATCCGAAGTAAATAATTCAAATCCATTGTCTGTTTGTTCATGATCGACCAAAAATGTACTCGTAAACTTATCTGCCTGCGCTTCACTTTTAAATTTCCCGCTTTGAAATAGCCAAATTCCTACGGCAATAACCAATGCTCCGGCTACTGATGCGACTTTTTTTCGATCCATTGTTTCCACACACCTTTTAATACCCCTTTAACTTTTGATAATACCATATTGACGTTTATATCGTCATAAGGAGAAATAACCAAAGGGTTATATGAGCGCACATGCTAATTTAACTAGAGAAAATAAACTTTTTTACAATAGTAAATTTGATAACAGACGCTGAGCTAACAGCCGGTTAGCCTCACCGGGCTCTAGCGTATACGTTAGTAGTTCTTGCTTTTCAGCTTTCGCTTTTATCAAACATTCACCCTTTGGAGAAAGAAGAGAAGTTGTGCTTTTTTGGTTCTCTAAGGCATAATTCACGCTTGCAAAGTAAATACCATTCTCCGTACTTCTTGCAATCATTGCATAATCATAAAACTTCGGATCTGGTACTTCACCAGTAAACTGTGGATGAAACACAATGCTTGCTCCTCTTATAGCAGCCCATCGGACAGTTTCAGGATAGCGCCATCCTTCATGGCAAATGACAATACCGAATTTCACGCCGTTTATTTCAAACAACTGGCGGCCATTTCCAGGCTTATAACCAAATTGATCTTCTGCTGGATCAATTTGATTTTTAGTTTGATACCCTAATTCTTTTCCATTTTCATCAATTACAAAAGCAGTTAAATGCATACCAAGTTCGTCGCGCCACTCCAGTGGTAAAATTACGTTGAGCTTTAACTGTTTGGCAAGCAACTTAACTCTATAAAGCGTATTTTGTTGAATTTCGTGATTGTATGTCTCAACTTCAAAACCCACTCCTCTAAGTCCCGGCACAATTGATTCTGGAAAACATGCAAGGTTACACCCTTCTTCTGCTGCTTGTTTCATATAATTTTCTACCGTTTCTATGCCCTCTGCGGCTGACTTTGGAAATCTCACTTGAGCTAACCCAATTTTCATTCATTGCTCCTCCGTTTCCAATATCATAAAAAACTCATGCTACTAGCGTAACATGAGTTTTTTATCTTTACGTAAATAATTTAATTAGCATGCTAAGAAGAATACCTACCGCACTAAAGTCCGAATCTCCAAATGTTGTGCCTTTAAAACCTAACGACGCGAGAACAGGCAGTAAAATAGCCGGTAAAAAACTAATTAAGATTCCATTGGCAAATGACCCGACCACTGCTCCTCTTCTTCCCCCCGTCGCATTTCCAAATACTCCGGCAGCTGCTCCCGTAAAAAAGTGCGGAACGAGGCCTGGCACGATAATACTTAGACCAAATAGAGGCAAAAAGAACATTGAAATGAGACCTGCGATAAAGCTTGAAAAGAATCCAATGACCACTGCGTTAGGAGCAAACGGAAACACAGTTGGACAATCTAGAGCTGGAATGGCATTTGGTACCGCTTTGTCAGCAATTCCTTTAAATGCTGGTACAATTTCTGCTAAAAGCATACGAACACCCGCCAGCACGACATATACTCCTGCTGCAAAAGTGATTGCTTGAATTAGCGAGTACACAATAAAATTTTGACCCCCGCTTAATTTTGTTTCGATAAATGCAGGACCTGCAAAAAGTGCAACAACAATAAATAAAACGGTCATGGTCAGTGAGACAGAAACGGATGTATCCCGAAGAAATCCTAAGGATTGAGGAACTTTAATTTCTTCTGTTGTTTTTTCGCGATTTCCTACTCGCTTGCCGATAAACCCTGCTACTAAATAGCCTAAGGAACCAAAATGACCAACGGCAATATCGTTTGACCCTGTAATTTCACGCACATACGGCTGAAGCAGTGCAGGAAATAAAACCATTAAAATACCTAATAATAGTGAACCGATCAAAACCAAAGGTGCTCCCGTTAACCCGCCGGTAGATAAAATTGCTGCAATCAAACAAGCCATAAACATGGTGTGATGCCCAGTTAAAAAGATATACTTAAATTTCGTGATGCGCGCGATAATGATATTTACAATCATACCTAAAAGCATAATCATCGCTGTTTCTGTACCAAACGTTTGTTGAGCTACAGCTACAATTGCTTCATTATTAGGAATGATGCCTTCAACGGAAAACGCTTTATTAAACATTTTTCCAAACGCTTCAAGTGAAGCAATTAATATATTAGCTCCCGCTCCTAATATAAGAAAACCCATAATTGTTTTTAAGGTGCCTGATACAATATCTGCACTTTTTTTCTTTTGAAGCAACAAACCGATTAGTGCAAACAACCCTACTAGAATAGCGGGTGTTCCTAATATATCTTTCATAATTAAATCAAACATGGCTTACGCCTCCACGAAGTATTTTTGCAGTGCTCCTTTAATTTCCGCTTGATTTAAAATGTTTTGCAGTGCCACGACCGTGCGAGTGCCATCATCCAATTGATTTACAATATCTGCAGATCCTAAATAGATATCTGCCTGCTCCGTTTTACTAGTTGTTAAATCCGTATGAGATACCTGTGCTTCAACACCAAGCTCTACTAAAATTTTCTTTACATTCATTTCCACAATAAAACTGCTTCCTAAACCGTTTCCGCATACAACTAAAATCTTTTTCATTTTTTATCTCTCCTTTTAATTTGAGTAAGCTTCAATTAATGCAAGCATTTCTTGTTTTGTATTCATAGCAATAAGCTTGTCAATATTATCGTTTTCAGATAGCATCATTGAAAGCTGTGACAATGCTTTTAAGTGGGTTTCATTATCAGTAGCAGCAAGTACGATAATAAGCTGCGCTCCGTGCTGTTTTTCAGTAGAAAAATAGACCGGCTCCTTTAAACGAAGCATGCTCATACCCACACGATTTACACCTTGTTCCGGCCTTGCGTGAGGGAGCGCAACTTTTGGCGCAATAACAATATAAGGGCCTAACTGTTCTACACTTTTGATCATTGCTTCTACATAAGAAGGTTCAATATATTCATAGTTCAACAAAGGCTTGGCAGCCAGCCTAACAGCTGATTTCCAATCGTCTGCTGAATCTGTAAGCTGCAAGAATGGCTCTTGCAATACTTCATGCAACATTGGCTTTTTATCCTCTCTTACCATTTTTTTAGATTGCTGTATTACTAGTTTTAAATTAGCTAACAGAGCTGGTTCATCCTGAATATTTGCATGCTGCTTAATAATACCCATTATGGCTTGAGTGGTTAGCTGAGAAGAAGCTGGTTCAACTAAGTCGATTAACCGCTGCTTTTCATCATCCGTTAAAATAGGATTCACAAGCATCACATTCATTCGCTTTTTTAATGGCGTAGTTGTAATAACTAAATCATAGGTTTCTTTAAACTGCTCATAATCTCTTACCGTCATTGGCCCTATCAATTCAGCATCTGTTAACAGTTGTTCAAGCTGATACTGAAGCATACGGGACGTTCCAATTCCATTGGCACAAACAATAACAATACGCTTTTGTTTTTGCCTTCCCTCTTGTTTTTTCATCCATCCTCCGAAATGAAGAGCAAAATAAGAAATTTCGTCTTCATTAATACGTGTTTGAAGGCTGTTTTCCAAAGGAAGCAACGCTTTTTTTGTCAGTTCTACTATATCCTGATACTTTGTTTGAATAGCCGAAAGCATAGGGTTAGGGAGGTGAATATTATAGAGAAGCCTGTAATAAGCCGTCTTCAAATGAATATATAAATTTTGTTCAAGACGATTTCGATCTTCAAATACCACACAAGCATATGCTTGAAACCGTGATACCATTTCTTTTACAATGCTTCTCATCCAATCATCACTATCTGCTTGATTTACTACATTTACTTTTGCACTTAGTAAAACCGTGGCCAGATAATGTTTTTCTTGAGGTGGAAAATCAAATCCTAAAACGCTTTCAATTTCTTGGAGCGCTTTGTACTGCCTGGTTTTTTCTAATTCGTCTTTTCTAGTAATCAAGGCGTCTACATAGCGCTTGCCTCCAATACGCTGAATACAGAACGTGAGCATATAGGCTAATTGCGTCAGCATCTTGTCTGTAAACGCCATTCCCAGTTTATCTTCACACTCTACAAGCCAGTTATAAATCATTGAATATTCGTAATCTGCTTTCATGACCCTTTTCAACAACTCTTCTTGATGTTGACTTAATAATTCTGTGATGTGTATATAAAGCAAATTTCGAATGTCGCTTTCAGATCCTTTTACTTCGTACCCATCTTTATAGCTATATGTCAAAGATATGCCTTTCTTTGCCCACTTGTTTTTTAAGTCTTTAATATCTTGTAAGACAGTGTTGCGACTAACTTCTGTTTCATCCATGAGCTGCTGAGTTCCGATTTTCCCGCCTCGAAGTATACACATCAAAGCAACGTATATTTGCCGGTCCTCAACTGATAAGTAAGCAGATGGCATAACATGAGAAAATTGTTTAGCAACTTGGTCCTTTGCTTGATCGTTTAGAAAAAAGCCTTTCCCATATGTGTACTGAACAAACTCTAATTCTTGCTGGCACAGCCAATCGTTAATTTTCTCAATATCATAATAGATAGTACGCCTTGACACTTGAAACTGCTTCATTAACTCTTGTACTGATATAAATGTTGCGGCTTGAAGCAAAACCTGCAATACGGCCGTACTGCGTTTGTCTAACAAATGAATCACCTTCAGTCCAATTCGTGCACAAATTGAAATACTTACTATGCTTTATGCTTTTACTATACTACGGGTCTTACAAAATGATTAGACCGAATTCACCCACATACATTGTGCAAAAAATGTACTCAACAAAAAAAAGAAGTGCTGTATGCACTTCTTTTAAGAGTTAATCTTTAGTCGGCTGTTCCATTGCTTCTCCGATGGCTTTTTTTAAATGTCCGTCATGTTTATCAAGCAGCCGATGCACCTCATCACCTTCTGTAGAAGTAAGAAGCGCAAGAATGGCGGCTTTTGGCGTTTTGTATGTTTGTAAACTTTCCGCTGCCTCCTCTGGTGAGACGCCTGTTAGTTCCGCAATAATATTTTTAGCACGCTGTACAAGTTTATCATTAGTCGGCTGTACGTCTACCATTAGATTGCTGTAGACTTTACCAATTTGAATCATTGAAGCGGTCGTCAGCATATTAAGAACAAGCTTTTGGGCAGTTCCGGCTTTCATTCTTGTTGAACCTGTTACAACTTCCGGCCCTGATTCTGCTACTATTGCATATTTTGCTTCTTGTTCCATAGGTGATTGAGGAGAATTTACAACACAGCCCGTTACTGCTCCCAGGCTGTTTGCATACGCAAGCGCTGAGAGTGTATAAGGAGTTCTTCCGCTTGCAGCTATACCTACAAGAATATCTTTATTTGATAAATTAATCGCTTTCAAATCTTCTATCGCTTGTTTCTTATTATCTTCTGCTCCTTCTAACGCATGACGGAGCGCTTTGTCTCCCCCGGCTATAATCCCAATTACCTGTTCGGCAGGTGTACCGAATGTTGGTACACATTCAGATGCATCTAATACACCTAGCCGCCCGCTTGTACCTGCTCCGATATAAATAAGACGTCCGCCTTGTTTAAAGGCACTGACAATTTCATCTACTAACAGAGCAATAACAGGCAGCACTTTGTTGATCGCCTGAGGCACTTGATGATCTTCTTCATTAATTTTTTTTACAATTTCCAGACTTGATAATTCATCAATGTTTAAGGTTTGCGGATTGCGTTTTTCTGTTAAGATATGATTTAAGTTCACTGTGATCCCCTGCCTTTTCCACCATCATTTTTTCTCTATTTATACTCGTTCATGAACAGCTGATAAGCTCCTTTAGCAGATGATACTCGCTGTGTTGACCACTGGATATGCTTTATTTCTTTTTCACATGCTTTTTTATAAACATCAAACACTTCTGGAACTTCCGTTAAAATGCTGCCCTTGCATGACAGCAAGCAGCTCCCTTCAAACCGCTGTTTCTTATATAAATGAAGAGTCATGTTTGCAAGGTTCTTTCCAGCCTGTTGAAGAATGTCACTTGCTTCTTGTTTATGATTTCTCGCTTGATTTACAACAAGCGGAGTGAGTGAAGCAACCTCTGATTTAGGAGATGAATAGACAAACTTTTTTATATCGTGTATGGTATCTGCTTTTACATGTTGCAAGATTGTCTGACTAAGGCTGCTGTAAGGAAGGCTTTGATCATGCTCTTTCGTCAGCAATATCAGTGCTTGAAGACCAATCCAATATCCGCTTCCTTCATCTCCAAGAAGGTGTCCCCACCCTCCTCCGTATTCGTACACTCCGTCTTTTTTCCCAATGCTGACGGCTCCAGTTCCTGCAATGGTTAAAATCCCGTCTTTTCCATGCAGTAGTGCTTCATGTGCAATCATGGCGTCATCATATAAACCTACTTCTACCTGATAACGATCATAAAAATATCTTTTTATTTCTTCTTTAGATAATGCTTTACTTCCAGCAAGCCCTAGTGAAATGCCTTTACATGTATGACCAGCAAGCGCAGTTTTGCACGCCGTAATACATTCATCAATATGAGTAATAGCCGTGTTGTAATTAATGAGCAAATTTCCATAGCCGCTTTTTGAAGCAGCGAGCTCTTGACCGTCTAAGCTATACGCAACGCCTTCTGTTTTTGTTCCCCCGCCGTCGATACCAATAATATAGTCCATTTTATCACCGCTCAAAAAAAGCAAATTTGTCCCATGGCTGCAGTTCATTTAGTAAAAAAATTTCCTCTTCTGCAATGCGTCCTACTACGTTTGTTTTACCTGAGTTCTCCATGTCTAACAGCGCAATTTGCAGCTCTCCTTTGTACTGTCCATAGAGCTCATTTTCTATTAAAATATCGCCTCTTCGAATGGAAGGAGTATGCGTAGGCTTGAATTCTTCTTTTTTATATTTTACTCGGCTTTGCGTAGAGCGAATTAAATAATCAGATACGTCTCCGCGGTAAAAATGAAACTCTTCCAGCACAATTTTTTTCTCAAGCTCGGTAATCGTATCATACAGGGTCACGTTAAAAGTAAAGCGCTCTTGCTGAACAACATCACGCAACGCCTTCATCTCTTCTTCTGATGCATACGCATTCGCAATGATTGCACAATCAATTAATCCCGTTTTAAAAAGATGCTTAGCCTGCACGTCGATCGGAAGCGTGCGATGCATTTCAAGCGTACAAAGTCCTTCAGTAACAGGCCACGGTCCAAAAGTAGCGCTTGGTGAATTAATAAAGGCTGCTGTTTCAAGGTTATGTTCTTTAAACAATGCTGAACACTTCAAAAAGTGATCATACGACAACCCCGCATATCGATGAGGATAGAAGTTGTGCGACCCGATCAGCTGCTTTCGATTCGGTCGGTAACTTAAAATATTACCCACATACTTCGTCGCATTACTCATATTAATTTCAATTTTTAAGCCGTATGGATTAAAGGTCATAATGGACTCTTCATTTCCCGTATACCCTAGATCAAGACGAATAGCATAAGCCCCTAATTCGTGAAAAAAAGATAAGTCATCATAAGAAATGCCAAGCGCTCCAAATACGCGAGGAGCGATGTCCACTACTACTTCCATCTCTAGCTCATTGGCAAACTCAATAATTTCTTTAAAATTTGCCATTACTTTTTTCTGATCGCCTTCAACAGAAAGCAAGCATGTAAAAATGCGGGTAAATCCGTATTGATGCGCAAGTGCTATATACGCTTTATCTTTTTCGACAGTCGAATGTTCCGGGTAAATCGCAATACCTAGCTTTTTCATTGATTTTCGCCTTCTTTTTTAAATTTTTTAATAAGCTTAATCATATGTTCAATTAATTTTTGCTCTGAAATAGCCGTCATTAAATGATCTTGTGCGTGAATTAAAAGCAGCGACTTTTCAATTGTTTTTCCGTTCAATTCACGTTGAATAAGCGCAGTTTGCGTTTTATGAGCATGACTGAGCTCTTCTTGAGATTGCTTTAAAAGTTCGTCAGCTTTATTAAAATCATAGTCTTCAGCTGCTTCTAACGCTTCATATGCAAGTGATCTGGCATTTCCTCCGTATGCAATCAGTTCAAAAATTTCATTTTCCATATTTGCTGCTTCTGTCATTTCTTCCATCCCCTTTTTTATAGTGGTACAGGCGTAATGTTTCCTAATATTACAGGAGACAAGGCGCCGGTTGCGCTTGGTACATTGCTTGCATAACCTGAAAGTGTTTCATTTGCGAGCACCGCAAAAGCTACGGCTTCTTTTGCTTCTGAAGACATTCCTATTTCTTCTTGTGTATACACGCTGCAGCGTTTCCCGATCTGCGCTTTAATCATATTCATGAGCGTATTATTATAACTTCCGCCTCCTCCAATAATCACTTCGTCAATAGAATAGGCAGGAAAAATAAATGTTTCATAGTGATGTACAATGGATGATGCCGTGAACATAGTAATCGTAGCTAGCAGATCTTCCTTTTTATGTTTACTATAATTCTCTAGCAGTCTCTTTGTGTACTGTGTACCGAACAGTTCTCTTCCAGTCGATTTAGGAGGAGAAAGCTTCATGTAATCATGATTCATACAGTCTTCTAAAAGCTCTGAAATAACCTTTCCTTCAGCTGCTAAACGCCCATTTTCATCAAATGAAACATTAAAAAGCTGCTGACACGCTTCGTCTATCATCATATTTCCCGGCCCCGTATCAAAAGCTACTACGGGTATAGGAGATTTTTTTGGCGGAATCAACGTTACATTTCCAATACCTCCAACGTTTTGAAGCAGCCTTGTACGCTCAGCGTGGCTGTACAAAATCCGTTCCGTGTGAGGAACTAACGGAGCACCTTGCCCGCCTGCTGCTATGTCCATCACTCTGAAGTTTGCTACTACCTTCGTTTTGGTTTCATAGGCAATAACAGCCGGCTCTCCAATTTGGAGTGTAGACATCGCTGTACTTCCCGAAGCATAAGGCTGATGGTAAATGGTTTGACCATGCGATCCAATAACATCTATTTGTTCAAGAGAAAAGTGGGCTTCTTGGCACACTTTTTTCACTGCATCCGCAAATGCATAGCCAAGTTTAAAATTTAAGCTGCAGATCAGCTGTACATTTGAATGTTCAAAAGAAAGCGCCTGCTCAATTTCCTTTTTTAACTGAGGTGAAAATGGCACGGTAATAAAATGAAGAAGCTTAACTTTACTTTCATAGCCGCTTCCTTCAATTTGAACAAGAGCTGCATCAATTCCGTCGAGTGACGTTCCTGACATAAGTCCAACAGCATACATACTACGCGTTCACTTCCTTAAAAAAAGCAGGTAAATACTTGCGATGAGCTTGAAGCAGTTCATCTAAGACCGACTTAGCCAGCTCGTCACTTGGAACAAGCGGATTAATGCTCAGCGCAACCAGTGCTTTTTCATAAGATCCTGTAACCGCAGCTTCTGCTCCTACTCGTTCAAACGATTTAATTTGCTGCACAAGTCCATTAACTTCTACCGGAAGTTCACCGACAGCGAGCGGTACTGGCCCTTGCTTTGTTACTACACAGTTTACTTCAACCGCAGATTCGTTTGGGAGTGAGGAAATAGCTCCATTGTTTTTTACATTTAATGTTTGAATATCGCCTTTATCGTTATAAATGGATGAAATTAAATTGCATGCGGCATCGCTGTAATAAGCGCCCCCTCGTTTTTCCAGCTGCGGTGGCTTCATTTCTAGATTTGGATTTTTATAGAGTTCAAAAAGCTCGGCTTCTAATGCTTTGACCACTTCAGCTCGTGTGGTACCTGACTGAAAGGCCAGAAGCTCTTCTGCTAATATTTCTTTTGTTTTGTAGTAGTAGCGGTGATAAGGACATAAAATCACGCCAAGAGCTTCCAAAAAGTCCGGTTGCCATGGAATAGGAGCTATGTTTCTCATTGTTACTTGAGAGTTTGGATCACTTAATCGCCGAATGACTTCTTGCGTTACTTCCTTTCCTTTTGCATACACATGCAGTCCATATACCAAGTGATTTAACCCTGCAAATGCAATGTGAACATCTTCTTTTTCTACTTGAAGCAAGCCCGCGATTGAGTTTGTCATATGTACAGGCAGGTTACAAACTCCTACTACTTTAGAATGCTTTCCGTAGCGAAGCAGCGCCTCCGTTACCATACCTGCAGGATTTGTAAAATTAATAAGCCAGGCGTTTGGACAAACTTCGTGTATTTCCTCGGCAATTTTCAACAAAACTGGTATCGTTCGTAAGCCCTTAAATAATCCTCCCGCCCCGTTTGTCTCTTGACCAATCATTCCGTACTTAAGAGGGATGCGTTCATCTTGAATACGCGCATCAAGCTGACCTACTCTAAGCTGTGTCGTTACAAAATCAGCATTTATCAACGCTTTTTGTCGATCAAGCGTTAAATGAATTTTCATATCAACACCTGCTTTTTTGACCATTCTTTTCGCAAGTGCTCCTATAATTGCAAGTTTCTCTTTTCCTTCTTCAACATCTACAAGCCATAGCTCTCGAATTGGAAGCTCATCATATCGTTTAATAAACCCTTCGACCAATTCCGGTGTGTAGCTTGATCCTCCCCCAATTGTCACTACTTTCATTTTTTGCCCCTCCTTGTTAAAAAACGGCTAAATATGTAACGGCTGTGCACCCTATTCCAAGCAAAACAAAGCGTATACAAACGGCGGTTTTAGATAAAGCTGCGTTTGAAAGCCGAATGGAAATAAATGTTGTAAGCAGCGCCGCTGATAGGCTTGTAATGGCAAATAAACTATGCTGCGCTGATAAACCAGCATACTGCAGCAGAGGTGTAAAAATAACGTTGCAAAGAACCATGGTTAGCAGAAATAAAAACACAGTTTTATATCGAAACCGTACAAACATTGACCCTCACTCCTACTAAAGAGATAGAAGCCAAACAAGTTGGCTTCTCTTTCTTTACATTTGAACTGAACTATCGGATGGTGCAACCGTTGCTTCATCGCTTTTTTCCATTTCGACCATCTTTCGGTCGTACATTTTAAAGAACGGAAGATAAATGACAACAGAAATAGCAATATTGATAACGACTAGCACAACCGCACGCCAGTCTCCTCCGGTTGATAGATACGCTCCGATCGGTGCCGGGAGCGTCCAAGGAACCATTACGTAGGTTGGCGTAATAAGACCTGTCGCCGTTGCTGCGTATGAAATGATCGTTGTAATAATCGGGATAATGATAAATGGAATAATTAAAATAGGATTTAAGACAATTGGCAAACCGAAAATAATTGGTTCGTTAATATTAAAAACCGCCGGAATAAAAGATGTCCTAGAAAGCGCTTTCGAATATTTAGATTTTGAGAAAAACAGCATCGCTAAGGCAAGACCTAGCGTCGCTCCAGATCCTCCGATCCAAACAAACCACTGAAAGAACGTTTCAGGTGCAATATACGGAAGTATGGAAGCTCCGTCTGCTACCGCTTCAGCATTTTTGGCTAAATACACTTCCCATACAGGCCTTGCCACTGTCCCAACAACAGAGACGCCGTGGATTCCAAATGACCAGAAAAACGTAATTAAGAAAACCGGTATTAATACTCCTGCTAAACTATCTCCAGCTTCCACAAGCGGAGCAACTAGTTTATCAACTAAATGGTGAAGATCGATACCTAAAACAATGGTAATAATCGTCATAAGTACAACAACAATCGCAACCGGAATTAGTGCTTCAAAAGACCTCGATACCGAAGGCGGCACTTGTTCTGGCATTTTAATGGTGACATTTTTTGCTTTACAAAACCTGAGAATTTCGACCGATAAAATCGATACAATCATCGTTACAAATAAACCGTGACCTCCAAGGTTTGTCATTGGAAGCATAAACCCTTCTTCTTCAATCAGCTTTGGAGTGACCGTAAGGAGTAGTGCAGCTACTGCAATTTGCGCTCCTGACAGCGGATCGAGATTATAGCTTTTGGACAAGTTGTATCCTATCCCAAAGGCTATATATAAAGACATAATAAACATCGTTACGCGATACGGTATTAAAATATTGGCGCTGTTATCAGCGGCCCATTTCGCAATTGTGCTGTCTTGCGGCACAGGCGGAAACGCTAGAATCAAGAAAAAACTTCCGATAATGATAAACGGCAAAGCGGATATAACACCATCGCGAATGGCTTGAAGATGCCGCTGTTCTGATAACCTGGCCATAGGTCCTGATAAATTGTTCTCTAAAAACGACACAAATTTGCTCATATACCCTTTCCCCCTCTATATTCTCCCCTTGTGTAAATGAAACCCCTTATCTATTTAAAAAGCAGGAATACACCTGCTTTTCTTAGCTAACGAGCTGTTGAACCGTTTTAAAAAGCGTTGGACCTCCAAGCGGCGTATAAGCCTGCGGCGGAATGGGCCCGCATGGAACAGAAGCTTTATCTGCTTCCGCTTTCACTGCATTAAACCGGTGACGAATCTGCGGTGCAACCATTACAACGTCCCAGCCCTTTTGAATTTCCTCTGCCACTTCATTTGTTCCAATTGCCAGCACTTCCATATCCGTTCCGTGCTTTTGTGCTTCTGTTTTTAATGCTTTTACCACAATCGCACTTGACATTCCTCCAGAACATACAAACAATACCTTCATTTTCTCATTTCCCCCTACCTCTTTATTTTTTGAATTACATTATGTGTATCGATTATGCGTTCAAACACTTGATTGCCTTTTTGAATACATAACCGTATAAACATCGCATCTACAATGGCTAACTGAGCAATACGAGCGCTCATCGTTCCAATTCGAATATGCTGTTCTTCTACCGAAATAGTCAGCAGAATATCAGCTAATCTAGAAGCTGGCGATGATCCGTGCTGCGTTAGCAAAATGACGGCTGCTCCTTTGTCTTTGGCTATTTGCATCAGTTCTACCACTTCTTTTGTTTGACCTGAAGTGGATACCACAAACAGCACATCATCTTTTGTCATATTCGTAGCCATCATCATTTGAACATGACTATCTAATGAAAACAGAGCCGAAATATCAATTCGAAGCAGTTTATACTGAGCATCTAGCGCAACTACAGATGATCCTCCTGCTCCGTATAAAAACACTCGTTTCGCTCCATGAATAGCTTCCGCAGCTGCATCGATTGCAGAAGTGCTCACTAGTCGGCTTGTATTCATCAGTGCGCTCATACTTTTGCTTATGACTTTTTCAAGCACGGCATCTGTCTCGTCTTCAAAATTAACTGGAAGATTCGGCAGCTGTTCGGTATGCACCTTATGAGCATCTTTTGCTAATTCAATCTTTAATTCTTTAAAACTATTAATGCCTACACGCTGACAAAAGCGAATAATCGTAGCTTCGCTGCACTGACACTGCTTAGCTAACTGTTTGGTCGTTAAGTTCAACGTGGTCGTGGGATTTTCTAGCACGTAATCAGCTACTCTTCCTTCAGCAGGACTGTAATGATTCATTTGTGCATCGATTAAAGTAAGTACGGAAAATTGGCGCATGAATTCCTCCATCGTTAAGTAACGTATTTCTAAAATATTCTTTAAATTACCATTATTATATTTTTTCTGAAGTTTAATTTCAATATTTTTCTGATATTTTTAAAACTTTATTTTATTTTTCAGAATATTTCATCAAAATCTATTGTGGATATAACGACCGCATGCTATATTATGAAAGAAATTTTATCTCAACCAAAAAAGAAGGAGGAACGAACATGCGTATTAAAAAATGGGTTGGAGGCATCTTGTTTTTACTGCTGTTTTGTTCGAGCACATTGCCTGCTAAAGCAGACGTACCTACTACGTATCAAAAACGGGAGCTTCGAGCCGCTTGGATTGCAAGCGTATACAACATTGATTGGCCTTCTCAGCCTGGTCTTCCGGTTGAACAGCAGAAAAAAGAGTTTACCTATTTGCTAGATGAAGTAAAAAAGATGGGGATGAATGCTGTTGTTGTTCAAATTAAACCGACCGCCGATTCCTTTTATCCGTCAAAATATGGCCCGTGGTCAGAATATTTAACCGGTACACAAGGAAAAGATCCGGGCTATGATCCTCTGGCCTTTATGGTAGACGAAGCACACAAGCGCAACTTAGAATTCCACGCATGGTTTAACCCTTACCGCATTACAATGAATCATACTGATTTAAACAAACTAGCCGATAATCATCCTGCCAAACAACATCCTGATTGGGTCGTCTCCTACGGAAAACAACTCTACTACAACCCAGGTATTCCAGAAGTAAAAAACTTTATTATTGAAGAAGTGCTCGAAGTCGTAAGAAACTATGATATTGATGCTGTTCATATGGACGACTATTTTTATCCTTATAAAATTGCAGGTCAAACGTTCCCAGATCAAAAAACATATGAAGCCTACGGTGCTCAAACGTTTTCCAATATTGAAGACTGGCGGCGTGACAATGTTAATCAGCTTGTTCGAGATTTAAATAAATCTATTAAAAAAACAAAATCATACGTGAAGTTTGGCATCAGTCCGTTCGGCGTATGGCGAAACATTGCTAATGATCCAACTGGCTCTGAGACGACTGCTGGACAAACAAACTACGATGATTTGTATGCCGATACGCGTACGTGGATTCAAAATGGATACATTGATTACATCACTCCGCAAATTTATTGGAATATCGGATTTGAACCCGCTGCTTACGATACGCTGCTCAACTGGTGGAGAGATGAAGTTCGCGGAAAGCTAGTTCACCTTTATATTGGACAAGCTGCTTACAAAATTAATAACAACGCGGTGGAAGCTTGGTCTGATCCCGATGAGTACCCAAGGCAAATTGCTCTAAATCACCAGTTTCCAGAAGTACAGGGGAGCATGCATTTTAGCCTGAAAGATTTGAACCGAAACCCGCTAGGAATAAAAGATAAGCTGCAAAACGATATTTATAAACACCCTGCGCTTATTCCAGCAATGCCTTGGCTTGATAATACGGCCCCAAAAGCACCAAAATTAAAAAACGCGGGTCCTCATACAAAAGAAGCAGCATTTGAAATTCGAGATCACCAGCAGAATGATTCCGCTTATTATGCCATTTATCGCTTTCAAGGCAATAAAAAAGGCGACATTAACAGCGCAGAAAACCTGCTGACAACCGTTCGAAAAACAGGAGAAAAACAATTGTTTGTAGATCAAAATGCACTCAAAAATCAAACATACACATATGTTGTAACCTCTGTTGACCGTTTGCATAACGAAAGTGCCGTTTCCCGCACGCTTACTGTAAAAGCATCTCATTAAAAAAGGTTCTATAGCAAAATGTATGGTAGGATAAAGAAATCAAACGATGCTTTATCAAGCCATTCTGTTATAGAAAGTAGTGAAAAAAAGATGGAACCAAATTATGATCGCGCTTTTGGCGTATATGGAATTTGTATGCGAGATAACAAGCTGCTTGTTATTCGAAAAAATAGAGGTCCGTATATTCATCGTTTTGATTTGCCAGGCGGACAGCTAGAGCACGGTGAAACATTAACCGAAGCGATGAAAAGAGAATTTGTGGAAGAAACAGGCTTTGAGATTAACATTGTTTCTCAAGCGGGTACAACAGATTTTCAGTATCCTTGTAAGTGGAAAGAATTTACTCACGTGCATCACATTGCTGTATTTTATTACGTAGACATTGCCGGCGGTGACCTTCTTTCCCACCCCGTACAGTTTGAAGGACAGGATTCTTTGGAAGCATTGTGGATTGCACCGCAGGATCTCAACATCGATAATGCTTCGCCTCTTGTTCTAAAAGCAGTGGAATCTTTAAGCTTATTATCATGGCCTTATGAATCTCAGATTTATGATGATTGGGAGCTTAAAACCTCCGAACAATAATAATGATAGTTGCCTACACATTACTCCTAAATATCGTACACTTAGCTTCTATTTAAGTTGAAATCAGAAAATATGTTTAATTTCTTTCTAATGGTGGAACAGACAAGTAACACTACTTAATTACTAATAGAAAGGAAGATTAAAATGAGTAAAGGTTTAGGAGATAAAGTTAAAGGAAATGTATCAAAAGCTAAAGGTGAAGTAAAAGATCAAGTGGGAAATGCAACGAATAACCGCGACCTTCAGCGCGAAGGAAAAGCTGAGAAAACAAAAGGAAATGCTCAAAAAGCAGTAGGCGAAACAAAAGATACATTTAGCAATAAATAAAAAAGGACGAGCTTAAATGCTCGTCTTTTTTTATTTAATAAGCTGATTTAAGCTTTTAATGATTACGTTTGGCTGCAATTCTTTATGTTCAGCTACATTTCCTTTTCGGTTGACCCAAGCCGTTGCGAACCCGTAGTTTTTAGCACCGGCAATATCCCATGTATTCGATGACAAAAATAATACTTCTTCTCTTTTGGCGTTCATTTTGTTTTTTGCATAGTGATAGCTTGCCATCGTAGGCTTGTACTGTTTGATTTCGTCTATGGAAATAACGTCCTCAAATAAATGATTCATATTGTGATAAGAAACAAGCGGATCAACCATGTGCTTAGGACCATTCGTAAAAATAGCCAGGCGATACCCTTTTTCTTTTAAATAGGCGAGCACCTCTTTGACTTCATCGTAGACATTCAGCTTCATGTAGGCACTCATCAGCATTTTTTCTTCGTGTTCCGTTAAATCAATATCATTTGCTTCTGCTGCATATTTCAGGGATTGATTTGTTAATGTATAAAAGTCAACGTATCGTCCCATCAGCTGATATTGCATGGCGTATTCAATTTGCTTCAAACGCCATAAATGACTAATGCTTTCTCCCCGCTCCGGATACAGCTGATCACACGTTTCAATAACGGTATGTACATCAAACAGTGTTCCATATGCATCAAATAAAATCGTTTTAAATTTCATCTGTGTTCGCCTCCTTCTTTCATTTTACCCACTCGCAAAAAAACATAACGTTTTTTCTGTTAAAAAAGAGGCCTATTAACAGCTGATGTATGCTCATTTCTTATGAAAATAAAAAAACAGCAGGCTCTCCTACTGTTTATAATCCCACACGACTTTCCATTCTCCTTTTTCACGAACAGCATACACTTTCTGCACCAAATCAAAGTTTCCATATTTCCCTTTATACGTTTGGATAACAGTCATTTCGTAAACAACAGGAAACGCTTTACGATCATTTTCCATCTTCCAGCTCTTTCTTTTTTCAACATCTTCAATGGAATAAGTAAAGGTGTCTACCCCGAAATGATTGAGAAATACGTGTGCTCGATCTTGTATGTATGCACCTTTTGTCCATTTCTTTTTCATGGATGAATGAAAAAGGTCCCATGATTCCGAAAAGTTTCCTTCCTGTTCTAGCGTATAAAATTCTTTTACGGCAGATTTGGCTTGATGACTCGGAGAAAAGAATGTAAATTGAAACATCCAAACTCCCAGCGCAATAACAGAAAGAAACACAGCTACTCCTAAACTTCGCTTCAAAAGCAGTGTTTTTTTTCGATACAAGTAAAAAGCCCCTTTATCAAAAATGCAGTATACAACAGCTTATTCGATATCCAAGCTTTTTAGTATTGCCGGACTAAACTTATCCGGCATATCTTTTAAAAAAGGGATTGAGACATAAACATAAAAGATCCGAACGATTCATCGTTCGGATCTTCCTTCAACTAAAGTACGTTTGTCCCAGCCTCTTTCGTCGCTATACAATGTGAAAAGCCATTTGCATGGCTGCTAAAAAGCCCACGAACACAAGGCCCGTCACGAGACCCTCTTTCCAATCTGGCCGGTCCCCTCGAACAAATTTAGCAATATCATACGATAGCATCGCTGCTAAAAAAATGGATAAGACAATATACAGCGGCTCCATCTTTTATCACCCACTATTTCTTTTCTTCAGTGTAACAACTTTTTCATAAGTATGCATGTAAGAAAAACAGCTTAAAATTCTTGACGAATGTGTGAAATTTCTCTTTTTTATGCATAAACTACTTAAAAGCGTGAAAGGAAGATGCCGTTTGTCTGCTTTTAATCCTCAGCAATTTAGCGTCACATACCGGCAAGGAAGCACGCCCACCTTTCCTTTTATTGGGCGACGCTATACGCTCACACATTCTGAACAAACAGACGATTTATTTCTTTGGATCGACGAAAAGTTTGCTGTTGATCAATTAAATGAGCAGCGAAATGAGCTTTTTGCCGAATGGCTCCACAAAGACGGTGTTGATACGCTGTATGTATACGTATTTATTGGCAATGAACAAACGGAAAAGTCCGTTCAAGCCATACGGTACGCTATTTTCAAACAGGAAATGCCTTACTTGCTAAAAGCATTGCGCTACGGTGATGCCACGTTTTTCAACGCTCACCCTGCTTTAGATCGTTCCCCCATTTACGTACATTTTCATTCCAGCGACAAAGATTTTCATTCCATTCGATATTTTCAAACGCCTTCTCACTATGCCTAAGCATATGAGAAGGGATCTTTACTTCGTTAATCTCCTGTTTTCCAAACTCCATTTCTTCTAGGATCTCCGGCTCCTTCCATTTGTTTATCTTGAAAATTAATGGTTAACGCTTGAATACCTCCATAAAAGACGTCGCTTTCCTTTTTTTCTATTCGAAACGCAGAAGGAATATTTTTGGTATTTAAATCGGGCTCTACATAAATAGTCGAATCATCAAAAATAAAGCGCGGTTCGTTTACAGCTTTTTGAAGCGATTCATTTCCTTCAAGGTTTTTAGAAAGTACCTGAGTTAAAATTTGAGGAATCCGCGTTCCACCCGGAGAACCTATTCCCATCGCCCACTCGCCTTTTTCTCTTATAATAGTTGGAGCCGTAAAAGTTCTTGCTCTTTTTCCCGGCTCGCGATTATTCGGTTCTTTGCTTCCAAACGTATCAGCATTGTTATTAAGAAAAAAGCCGTCAACTTGTTCGCCTGTACCAAAGAAGTTACTCAACGTATTAGTTGTAGATACGACGGTTCCTTCTGAATCAATAACCACAAAATGTGTTGTACTTTCGTGTTCTTCATCGCCTTCACCTGAAGAACGTGTCGGGTGATTGACCAAGTTTGTTATATAATCATCACTGACTAATTCACTTGAGTTTTGATTATGAAAGTCTGGATCTCCGATTTGTTTTAACCGGTCGGAGTAAGCTGCCTTTTTAATTCTGTTCATCGTTTCGTAATATTCTTTATCAGGCATTGTTTCAAGATTTTCTTTCTCTGCCATTTTTAACATTTGAATCAGTGTAATTCCGGAAAAAGGCGGAGGCGCTGAAATCACTTCCGTTCCATTGTAAGTTGAAACGACAGGCTTGATTTCTGTCACTTGATAGGAAGATAAGTCTTTTTTAGAAATAGGCGTTGCATCAGCAAGATCTTTTGCCACATCTCCTTTATAAAATGCAGACGCACCTTCTCGCTGAATTTTGATTAGTGTTTTAGCTAACACGGGCTGCGACAGGGTTTCTCCTTCTTCAATTGCTTCTCCCTTTGGATAAAAAGCGGATAGATCTTCTACATCCATCCTTCCTCTAGAGTAATACAATCGAGACGATAAAAGAGAGTCTACTTCAAACCCTTTTTCAGCGTATTCAACAGCCGGCTGAATCAAATCACTCATTGATTTTGTACCATATTTCTGCTGAATATATTCCATACCAGCGACAAATCCCGGCACGCCGTTTTTACCACTCATAGAAGTTGGAGCGGTTTCCCGATAATCGATAAAAGTAGCAGGCTGATCTTTTTTGGCAATCAGCATACCTCCACCTCCGCCAATTCCAGATCCAAAAGGTTCGACTACGTTAAGGGCATACGAAATTGCAATGGCCGCATCTACTGCATTCCCGCCTTCTTTTAATACGTCCATCCCTACATTTGCTGCCAGAGAATTAGAAGCACTCACACCGTAAGAATGATCATTATTTTTTTTTAGGAGCTTTTTAGGATTAAGTTCTGTACTTGATTGAGTCATAAATAAAGCGGCTATAACGCCGATTAACAACAAAACAGCAACAATATTAAATAACAGTAATTTTTTATTCACATATTACCCTCCATTTTTACTCATCTGTATATTTTGTGAAGCGCTTTCATTTTTATCCATACATTACATTGCACACAAAAAAGACATCGTCTAGGACGATGCCATTTTTGTTACTACATAAGATTTATTTTCCAGCAGCTGCCGCAGCATCATTTACTGCATCTGTAGCAGCTGATTTTGTTTGTTCAATCATTTTTACGTTATTTTCAATTTTTTGCTGTTCATCTGTTGAAAGAGTAGCCGGATGTTTTAAAGCTCCAAGTCCTGCTACTACTCCTGCTACAATAGCAATTGGTCCTACAATCCCTACGATTCGTTTTGCGATCATTTTCTATTCCTCCAATTAAGTTAGTCTGTACTTTTTTCCCATAAACCGTGGCGGCGCGGATCAGCGTCACCTTGAATCTTATTTTTCTTTAAGTCTTTCACAAGAGCTTGAACGCCTCCGTAAAACATCGCGTTATCATTGTTTTTTAAGTCATAGCCGTACGTTTTTAAACCATCTTTAGTTGACTGTTTAAGCTTAGCTTCTGAATAAAACTTATGAGAATCAAAAATGACACGCTTGTTTTCTACTGCGTTTTTAATGGAATCTTTGTCTTCAAAATAATCCCCAATTACTTGCGTTAACACTTGAGGAATGCGATTTCCTCCCGGTGTGCCAATGGACATTACCCATTCATCACCTTCACGAATAATGGTAGGGGCTGTAAATGTTCTTGGACGCTTACCGGGTTGACGCTTATTAATTCCTTCCCCAAACGTATTGAGCGTATTATTTAAAAAGAATCCATCTACATATTCACCGCTGCCAAAGAAATTACTCAGCGTATTCGTTGTTGATACAACGGTTCCTTCACCGTCCATGACAACAAAATGAGTGGTACTTTCATGTTCTTCGACGTCGCTTACTTTGGTATGATCTGTTTCAGTATTATTTAATTTATTACGAAGTAAATGCACGTAATGATCGTCGATCCAATCATTTGGCGTTTCTTTTATAAAAGCCGGATCAGCAATTTTTTTCAAGCGGTCTTGATAAGCTACTTTTGAAATTTGACCAAGAAAATGATAATAAAGACTAGGATGCGATTCCTTCAGCTTCCAAATATCTTCTTGATCCGTCATTTTTAACATTTGAATAAGCGTAGCACCAGCAAAAGGCGGAGGTGCTGAAATAATTTGATGACCTTTATAATTCGTCGATAGAGGTTTGCGTTCAACAGGCGCATACTTTCGCAAGTCTTTGTGACTTACTTTTGTTTCTTCTGTAATATCGTCTGCAATCTTCCCTCTATAAAAAGCATTTGGCCCTTCTTCCTTAATCTTTTGCAGCGTGTTCGCTAATTCATGCTGTTTGACAATTTCACCTGTGTTAATGGCGTCCTTATCTGGATAAAAGCTAGGAATTTCATCTTCATTCACATTACCTTTGTATGAAACCAGCCTGTCGTGCAAATCTTTGTCCACTTTATACCCATTCTCAGCATAGTTAATGGCCGGGTCGATTAGTTTGCTCATCGACATAGATCCGTAGTGGTGCTGAATATAATCCATACCAGCAACGAACCCTGGTACGCCAATCTCATCTTCTTTATCATTCTTAGGTGCAATTTCTCGGTAGTCAATAAATGTTGGAGAGGCATCTGCTGGATCAATCAGCATTCCGCCGCCTCCCCCAAGTCCTGATCCGTACGGTTCCACAACGCCAAGCGTGTAGGAAATGGCAATAGCTGCATCAACTGCTGTACCGCCTTGTTTAAGAATTTCCATACCTACTTTTGTGGCGCGAGGATCTGAAGTACTTACTGCATATTCTTGTTTTGGAAACATAAATTGATAAACACATACACCTACTATGAGTGAAAAGATGACAATGGAAACAATAATCGCATTACGTTTATTTATCATCTTTTACCTCCTCTGTGTATGACGGGCTATTAGTTAGCTTGCGCTTCGTTCTTTTTGCGCTCCTCTGCATGTTTTATAATGCGAGAATGATCTAAGTTTAATTCAAACTTGTTTCGTTCTTTTTCTAACAGTTCAGGGTTTGAAGAAAACTTGTTTAAATCGTTATAAATACGCTTCATGCGCCAAGGGTTATCTGTTGGAGTTGGTGTACCTGCTTTAATAACCATTGGAATAACATCAATTTTAGCTTGGCCCTGCTTATTTAAATGATACTGAACCATCGCTGTATTTTTTGTACTTGACCACCCTTGGTCAAAAATAAAGTTTCCTAAGCTATAGAAAATAACCGAACCTTTATATACGTCATATGACTGTAAAACGTGCGGATGGTGACCAATGATAATGTCCGCACCAGCGTCTACCATCGCTTTTGCTAGCCCTTCTTGACGAGGACTTGGCTGTGCATCGTATTCTTCACCCCAGTGGGCATTTACTACAACTAAATCAGCATTTGCTTTCGCTTGCTGAATCGTGCTGAAAATAAGATCCGGATCTGCTTTTAAAATCCCTGGGTTGTTTTTTCCAGCCGACATTCCGTCTGAATGTACATCCGTAAAACCTACGGTTGCAATACGAATACCGTCAGCATCTTTATACGAAATATGCTTTGCTTCTTCAGAGTTACGGCCAGCACCAACAAAATCTAATTTGTTTGCTTCAAAAGTAGAGATCGTATCTTCTAACCCTTTTGCACTGTAGTCCATTGAATGGTTGTTCGCTAAGTTTAATACGTCGAAACCTGCATTTTTAACAGTCGCTAGATCAGCAGGCTTACTATATAAATGAATACCTTTTTCCATTGCTTTATATGAATCTACGTCATTTGTTAAAATCGGTGTTTCGTAGTTCCCGCTTACGTAATCCGAATTTTTAAAGAACGGCTCCACGTTGCGGAATACAAAATCTTCTCCGTAGCGTTCAGTTACTTCTCTTACATGGCGACCCATCATAATGTCTCCGACCATAGTCATCGTTAAATCATTATTGGCCTCTGGATTAGCCGTCTCAGGGTTTTCAAGAGCATCCGAACGCTCCATCCATCCTGAAAGAGCTAAAATTACGATTAAAATTGGCGTTAAGATAAGAGCTTGCTTGCCCGTTGTAGGCTTTGTTTTCTTTATAAACATCAATACTTTTTCTTGAAAGTTTAATTTTTTCTCTTTCAACGCTTTCACCTTCCTTTACCAGCTGCGGTTTGTTTGTGTATTAAAATAAATAATAAACTTGCATAATTCCAAATGTTACACCACTTAATAAAACCGTTGTTCCAACTGTTAAAGGAAGACCTTGCTTTTGCATTGTATTTGCAATTAAGCCCGGTACAATGATACCAATTCCGCGTAATTCAAACACTTCAAACGGCAAGATCGGGAAGAAATAATCAAATGCAACTTTAATCACAATACCCGTAATTAACATCGCTGTAAATTTGCGACGTCCATATAAAATAACTACTTTTGAGATTCCGTATACGACGATAACATAAGTTAAAATACTAATTAAGAAAATCATTAAAATGGTAATTGGCTGATCAAATACAAGAGCTAAATACCCCGGTACGATAAGACCCGCTGGCAATACGCCCGTTTTTTCTGTAAAAATTAAGCTTAGTGTAACCCCTAACACAAGGGCGATATATAAATCTGATCCGAACATGGAATGGCCTCCTAGATTAAACTGCTTTTCTCATCTTTTTCATTTCAATAATAGCTTCAACAAGCGGCTCGGCTGAACCGTGGATATTTCCGACACCGTATACGATACGATCTTTTAAATAAGGCTTCATGCGCTCTAAAATTTCTTCTGTAGAAGCGCCTTCCATATCCCAGAATTCTTTTGTTGGCAATTCGCCTCTTTGATATGCTGCAGCGATTGGTGAGGTCGTCTGACCAATTGCAATCATTACGTCCGCTTCAATGTATGGCATTACATCTTCAGCAAATTGCTCCGTGCGATCTACACGGTCCGGACGGCAGTTCATAATGACAATAGGAAGTTTTTCACTATAGTTCATTGAATCTACACGTTCCCAAATACGAAGCGTGGAAGAAGCGTCGTTCGCAGCAAATCCATTCACTAAAAAGGCTGGATTTTTTTCATCGCCAAACGTTGTAATTCTCATAGCTCCTGGGTCAGGCTGGGCATTTAACATTCCTCTCATCGCTGTTTCAGCATCGATACCAAGTGCTTCTGCTACTGCTAAACCGATGGAAGCATTATCAGGGAAAACCATATAATCAAATTCACGTAAATACGCTTCAGATACTTTATCATTGTCAGCTACAATAACTTTTGTGTTGCGCTCTGCGGCTATTTTTTTATAGTATTCCAAATATGGACCTTCAATTGTAACAAGGTGGCCATCGTAAGGAATAGTAGCAGTGAACGCTTGAGCAACTTCATCTAGAGTTGGACCCATTACATCCATGTGATCTTCTAGTACGTTTACAATAACGCCTACCTTGGCTTGAATCAGCTGATTTTGGAATGTGATTTGATAATCAGGCTGTACAGCCATACATTCACAAATAAGAGCTTCTGCGCCAATATCGGCAACTTCATTTACCACTCGTCGCTGTTCTCCAATGTTCGGACCTTCTTTACGACGAATAATTGGTTCTTCTTCACTTGTATGCCAGTAGATCATACGCGCTTGTGTTCCTGTCGTTTTTCCTACTGTTTTGTAACCTGCTTCTTTTACAATACCTGTAATCAATCGTGTAACGGTGGATTTTCCGCGAATACCATTAACATTCACTCGTACAGGAATTGAATGCAGCTTGCGTAAATGTCTGCGATACTCCCAAACGCCATACCCTACTAAAAATAGGCAGCATAGGATAATTAAGATCATGTTTCATTCTTCTCCTTCCAAACTTCTCCTGTTGGATACGTTTATGAATGCTTTTGATTCATAATGATAGATATACGATTTCATAGTTTCACTCCCTTTATATATGTATGGGAGCTAATCAATTAACAGCGCTAGCATGCTGCTAAAACACCTGCTTTGAAAAATGGACTCGAGTACCAATTTCAACAGCTCTAAAACTATCATCTGCGCTCATTAGTGGTCAATAGCTCAAATGTTATATATTCTTACAATTCCGATTGTCTATTTACAGAATTAAAAACTCATCGTTTTATTTAAAATTTACAGAATAGGTCTAAAGTTTATTTACCTAGAAAAATCCCATCTATACCTTTTTTTACCATAACAACAGGAATATTTTATACACCACTCTTACAATTAACACACGGAAATATTACGTAATTAAAAATTTCTTAACTTTAGAAAACGTTTTGTAATATAAAGGTGGGATAAAAAATATTTTATCCCATTAATTCCTTTTTATGGATATACCAATTGAATTTGTCTAACAACCGTACTTATAAGGATGATAGATAGATATAAAAGTAAAAAAAATACATTTATTTATCATTTTATGCTTACATTTAACTTACTTAAATAGAAAGGACATTAAATATTTTTTTCTAATTATATAAGCATTTAGACTCCATGTGTTCCTAGTTCTTTTGTTGTAATTTTATAGATTTCCTTTATTTAATAATCAATTCAGTAAATCTAAATCTCTTGACTATGGCCTCTTTTCCTATTTTTATTTCAATATTTTCTGAATCTTTCTACCGATAAAGGAGTCTTTCGTCCGTTAAGATTGCCTAGAAAAATGCATGTTTTCTCACTTTTTTGGTATATGATGTTATCATAAAAAGAAGAAGTATCATCAGAAGGAGGAAAACAATGGTTGATACAACCCTTTATTTTCTATTTTCTTTTTGCTATATTGTCCTGTTTTTCTTTAGCATATATGTAGTGCGAAAAAACACTTCGCCGTTTTACATGCTTTTTCTTCCTTTAGTAATAGCTGGACTAATTTACGATAATATAATGATTGGGATTGGTTCATTTATCGGTGAAGGGGATACTTTACGTTCACTCAGCATGCTTCGCTTTTGGTTTCACGCTTTATTTACCCCTACTTTGGTGCTCTTTGCGTATGGCGTAGCGAAATATTCGACGATTACATGGGCTAAAAAACCTGTTGCCGGCATCCTTTTTTTTCTAACTACGTTTGCCTTAATTAGCTATGAAATAATCGAGACGATTAGTCAGCGTATGGAAGTTGTACGTGAATATGGCATTGTTCGCTATACATTAGTAGGATCATCCGGTCCCCCTCTTATGGTTCTCATTGTGGCGATTATTTTGCTTTTTGTTGGAATTTCCTTATTTCGCAAGACGCAATGGAGCAGTATGATGATTGGAGTAGCCGTAATGATTGTAGGAAGTGCCGTGTCAATTCCTATACCAAGCACAGCTGTAACAAATACGTTTGAGCTTATTTTTATCTTCTCTTTATTTTTAACTCAGCGTCATTTAGTGAAAATACATTAAAAAGAAGCGATTCCCTTGCTTCTTTTTTTTACATTTGATATCTTTTACCTAACGAACGTTAGTTAGATTGAGGAGGAGCTTTTCTTGATTGAATTATCAACTGTAGAAAAAATTAGAGCTGCAGCAATGGAGCTCTTTGGAGAAAAAGGCTATACAGAAACATCGCTTGCCGATATCTCATCAAAAGTAGGCATAAAAAAACCTTCCCTGTACGCTCATTTTAAGAACAAAGACGACTTATTTTTACTAACCGTGCATGATTTAATGAATTTATTTTTAACAAAGTTATCTGTTATATACGAACAGCATAAAACAAAGTCTGCTAAAGAACAGCTTCACTGCTTTGTTGTAGATTTCTGCACGATGATTGAAAAAGATTCTTTTGGCCAGATGTACCGTCGTCTTATTTTGTTTCCACCTGAACATTTACAGTCGGAAGTAAAAGCTATTTTCTTAAGAAGCGAACGATTGTCTGATCAAATTCTGCATGCTATTTTTACACATGGAATGGCTGAAGGCGAAATAATTGAACGTCCGATTGATTTGTATATCAATAGCTTTTATTGTTTAACCGACGGACTGTTCATTCAGCGCTTTTATTATGAACCGGAGTATTATGACCAAAAAATTCACGATGCTTGGACGATATTTTGGGAAGGCATACGTGCTAAATAGGCCCTGTAAAAAGGGCTTATTATTATGCAAGGAGGAATTAAAATGGCTTGGATTTACCTTATTATCGCTGGTTTGCTCGAGATTGCATGGGCAATCGGCTTAAAATATTCACACGGATTTACTGAAGTAACTCCAACAATCATTACAATCGTCACAATTGTGATCAGCTTTTATTTCTTTTCAAATGCCTTAAAAAAAATTGCTGTCGGAACAGCTTACGCAGTATTCACTGGTATAGGGGCTGCTGGCACAGCGATACTTGGAATGACCGTTTTAGACGAAGGAGCAAATATTGGAAAGATTTTATTTTTAGGATTAATGATCTTTGGAATCGTTGGTTTAAAGTTGATTTCTACTGAAGAAACAGAAAGAGAGGAATCGTAACATGGCTTGGATTGCATTAATAGCTGCCGGTTTTTGCGAAGTGGGATTTGTGATTTTTTTAAAACTTTCAGATGGGTTTAAGCGGTTGTTTCCTTCGATTGGATTTATCCTTTTCGGTGCAGGAAGTTTTTATCTTCTCTCCTTAGCATTAAAGGAGATACCTATTGGAACAGCTTACGGCATATGGACGGGAGTAGGAGCTGCCGGAAGCGTACTTCTTGGCATGCTTTTCTTTCGTGAAGCAAAAGATATGCGTCGAATTTTATTTATTTTTTGTATTGTAGCAGGTGTAATCGGCCTTAAAATCACTGGATAATGATGTACTACTTCCTTTCTTTTCATGCTATACTAAACTTGTAAACACTTTCAAAAAATAGGAGACGATGACAATGAACCTTGGGTTTGGAGAAATTGCCTTAATTGTATTTGTCGCTCTATTGCTTTTTGGCCCAAAGAAACTGCCGGAATTAGGGAAAGCTGCCGGAAAAACGTTAAAAGAGTTTAAAAACGCTACAAAAGGAATTATGGAAGAAGATGAAAAAGAAAAAGCTCCTCCTAAATAAGAGGCTTATATCTCTTTTAAAAGCTGACTCAAACGTTTGAGTCAGCTTCTTTGTGGTGAGAATATACTGAAATTCGATTTCGACCCGTACGCTTTGCTTCATATAAAGCCTGATCTGCTCCATGGACAATTGAAATCAGCTGTATGTGTTCGGATGGAACGACTGTCATTATTCCAACACTGATTGTGACACACTTAAACACGTCAGAAGCTTGATGGATAATTGCACGCTGCTGCACTTGCTGTCTAATAGCTTCTGCCATTTTTATCGCTTCATATTGATTAGCTCGAGGAAGCAATATACCAAACTCTTCTCCTCCGTATCTTGCAACAAAAGCCGCTTCGTCAAAAACAACGCTTTTAGCAATATTCGCTACTTCTTTTAAGCATTCGTCTCCTTGAATATGGCCATAGGTATCGTTATACGCTTTAAAATAATCAATATCAAATAATAGAAAAGAAAGCGGCTCTTTTTCTTTCTGTGCATATTCCCACTCATTTTCCAGCTGTTTATCAAGAGATCGGCGGTTGTTCAGACCTGTTAATCCATCTTTCATGGACAGCATTTCAAGCTTTTTATTGGCTTTGCGAAGATCACACTCAGCCTTCTTTTTCTCCGTAATATCTCGATATTCCCAATAGTGGCCAATATACACATGGCCTTCATAGATTGGAATGTAGTCACGCGCATAAATTTTACCGTTAATAAACGTAATTTCTTCATCTACTATTGACTCTTTTGAATAAACGGTGCTTTCTACTGTTTTTAAAAACCTAGCAGGATCTTTCAACATAGGAGCGTGAGATAAAAACAGCTGATTACTTTTCAATCCCACGTATTGATTAGGAGGTCCGGGTATGTCAAACATGTCACAAAAAGTTTGATTAATAACAGCTACTTCGCGCTCTGGCGTTTCAATCATGGTACCTGTCTTTGCATTTTGAATCATAACTGAAAACATTTTAGACAGCTTTTTATGCTGACTTGTCGTTACTCGAGATACATATATATATCTACCTACCAGATACACCAAACACCCACCTATAAAAGAAGCAGGCAGTAAATAAATGATAATTGTAGCAGCGTGCTTGATATCTTTAAAAAGAAAGGACAATGAGAAGAATACGCAAAGCAAGCTAATAGAATTCATTAATTGAAAACGAATAAATGGACGATAAGGTAAGCGAACCGTCCACCCAGACAGTAAAGCCATTACGATAATTGCAGCAGCCCCTATTATTCCGCTTGCCGTAATTCCAAACAAAAGCAGACGCATTACCCCTATAATACAAGCCGCAATGATAGCAGGTACCATTCCTGCATAAAGACAGACAATTGTCACCGCTAAAAAGCGAAGGTCAAGAATAATAGTAGAATCTATTTTAATTGTATATATCATTAAAATGCTGCCTAATAGGCCGTAAGAACATCCGTAATAAATTAAGCGATACATTTTGTACCGGCTTATTCCTTCTACTCTAGAAATGATTTGCTCTCGAACTATACTCGCAGCAAACATGAAAGAAATAATTAACGTGATATTAAAGAGAAGTTGACTCACTTTATTCTTCACCTCTTTCCAAAAAGCTAAAACAAAAAACAATAGGCTTCTTAGCTTACATATTGTTTACTGCCCCTTTTTATAAATCGTGCTGTTCGATTTATCGAACAGCACGATTTTTTCCTTCATTAAATAAAACTCTTCTAAACTCTATTCGTTGCCGACAATCCTCTCTATATAAAGAGTGATTATCTTCCTTTTATACAAGAAATTCTACTTGTTAGTATACTACTAAACTCTATTTGCACACATAATATTTTACCTTTTTTTTAATATTTATCCATTTTCTATTTTTTGTATTTTCGTAAGGTAAGTAGTCAAACTTCAGCAAAAATAAAAAAAGAGCGTCGATACAACGAGCGCTCTTTTTTATTTATGGCGTAAAAATTCCCAAAGTCCTGGCGTTTTGGAAAAATCAAACGTCTTAACAGCGGAAAGAATTTTAATCTTTAAATCTTGCTTTACGTCTTCTCTCTCATGCAGCGAAAAGCTTTGAACAGCTTTATTTAGTTTTGGTTCCAGCTTTTTTAATAAACGCCTTGACGCCTCTTCATCTCCAGCTTTCACTTTACTTACAAGCTCATATAGAGTTTCCATTTCTTCACTTCTTTCTTAAGTCAGTTGTTAATTTCTCTACTTTTTCTTCAAGTCTCTTTATATTGTTTTCTACACGCAGTAATAAATAAAAAGAAAGGACAGCAGGAAATCCTACGTTTCCAACAAGTTGAAGCCACTGAGGATCAAACATATCTATCACTCACCTTCATAATTTTTTTCAACTTGCTTAGCGCACGTTGATAATGATTAGAAACCGCTTGCTGAGAAATAGAAAAATAAGCAGCGATTTCTTTATGAGTCCAGCGTTCGACAATAATCAAGTGCAGCATACACTGCTGCTTGGCCGTTAATTGGCGAAATGCATGATGAAGAATACGATTTTCAAGTTGATTTCCTAAAAATTCATGCTCCCATACAGCCCCGTCCTGTACTCCTAGCATATCTTCCACTGTTCGATTTCCATCTAGCGCAGCCGGCTGCTGCAGGCGAAGAGGAATATAAGAACGCTCTTTTTCTTTGATACGCATAACATCTCTGGAATAATGTCTGCAAAGCTTGTTAATATAATGAAGCAATCTAACTTCGCTATAAAACTGATGAAATTCTTTGTTTAGAAGTCTTTGTTCTTTTGTATCATGTTTAACAACCGCTTTTTGTAATCGCTCATAGCGTTCTGGTGTCAAAAATGTATTCATTATATGAGTCTGAAGAGTTGGGCTGTGGTTTGTAAGAAATGTATGAAAGGTACATTCTTTGTCATGCCGCTTTTCTTGCTGCGAATAGAGCTGAGTCATTGTGCAAATCTCCTCCTTTTTTTCTTATACTTATTAAAAAGGGAGAAAAGAGTAAAATAACAACACCAAAAACGAACGCTTGTTCTTATATAAATTTAACTATATTAGGTTTTTTATGTCAATATGATGAATTGCTCATTAATAATGAAAACGACTCAGTAAAAAATAAAAAAGAGATTGAGACATAACGAAATGAATCCAATTTAAAGACGAATAAATAGGATACATGAGCTGATCCCGCTTGTGACACAACAAAAAAAACGAACTACTAATCAAATATTTTGATTAGTGGTTCGTTTTTCACTTCGGCTAAAATATTTTTATCCCGGCCTTTTTATTTCTTCTTCATGTAGAGATTATTCTTCGCCTAAAACGCGGTTAATACGTTTGCGAAGCATCGGCATTCCATTTCCACCCGCTTGGAAATGGCGAAGCTGACCTTCTTTATCAAATACATAATATGCTGGTACATATTTATTTTCAAAAGCGTCTGTTAACTTATGCTCACTGTCTACGTAAATTGGCTGAGTAATATCGTGTCCCATTGCCATTGCCTCAATAACACCCATATCTAAGTCATCTTCCGAACGAGGCATATGAACTGCTACAACATTCAATTGATCATCATACTCATCACGAAGATCATTAACTTCAGGCATTGCTTCTTTACATAAATGGCAGCTTACTGACCAAAAGTGGATAAGCGTTGCTTTATCACCTACTAAGTCTTCCTTTGTTACTTCGTCGTTAATCCAAGATGTTGCTCCAGTTAATTCAGGCATTTGTTCACGTAATTTCATTTTAAAATCCTCCTCCACATTAATTAAACTGAATATTCTGTTTTTTATAGTTAGAAAACTGCCTTTTCTATTTTAATGGCAGCAGTAGAGGAATTTCTCCTCTACTCCACCGCTATTTATTAAAGTGTTTTTTGACCTGGTTTCCAGTTAGCTGGGCAAAGTCCGCCAGTTTGAAGAGCTTGAAGTACACGTAATGTTTCTTCTACGCTGCGGCCGATGTTGTTATGGTTTACAACTGCGTATTGCAATTCACCTTCTGGATTAATAATAAACAACCCGCGAAGCGCTACGCCTTCTTCTTCAATTAACACGCCGTAATCACGTGCTACTGCGTGAGTTGGATCTGCAGCTAATGGATAATTCAAATCTCCAAGTCCATTATCTTTACGATCTGTGTTAATCCAAGCTAAGTGAGTATGAATTGTATCTGTAGAAACGCCTACAACTTCAGCATCTAGATCTTCAAACTCTTCGTAGTGATCTGATAGAGCTGTAATTTCTGTTGGACATACGAATGTAAAGTCCATTGGATAGAAGAACAATACTGTCCATTTACCGTTTTTCATATTTTCTTCTAAACTTACTTTTCCAAATTCCTTATTTGCAAGTACAGCCTCCATTTCGAAGCGTGGTGCTTGTTTTCCTACCATACGTTCTGCCATGTCAAAACCTCTCCTTGTACGATGTATTTTACAAGCTTATGCTTGTATGTATTATTTTTAATGCAATCAATGACAGCTTCTATTTGATAACGATTATTAGTATCATTATAAACTAGTAATGACTATTGATTACATTCTTTATTATACACGAGCTATTATTATAGTCAATACTTTTTTATAATCATTTTAATCTAGGATTGATTATCGAATATTTTCCACTCTTTTTATTCTTTCCTTTGATTAATCCTATGTATGCAGGGATAGATAAAGATAGAAGATACTAAAAAACTTCCCTTGTTTCAACATATTTGCTTTTAAAATGTGCCGAAGCAAGATTTCGAATCTCAATTATGTTCTTTATAGCGACAATAAAAAAGAATGAGACATAACTATCTCAATCCAATTTAGAGACGAACAAATTAGAAAATGATCTAGTATGGATGATGGGTTACACCGCTGTTGATTTTCGTGCAACAGCTAGAAGCAACTTCATACATGAAACCTACTTTTACCCTATCAATAAAAAAATCCGAACGAGCTTGATTCTCCATCAAGAATCAAACTCGTTCGGATCTTTCTTCAACTAAACTACTTTTGCCCAGCCTCTGTTATTTATTATCATTTGGATATACAAGACCGATTTGCTCTCGCACTTTATCCATCACATGCATTGTTAAATATGAATTCTCATAAGAATTTGTGTCCGATTCCATCTTTCCTTGCTTTAACAGCTCTACGAATTCATTTATTTCATAGTACATAGCAGGATAAGGCTGATCGACCGTTAACTCTTCTACCCGTCCGTCATTGTACCGAATTTCTACTTTTTCAGCGGTATGTATTTTGTCAATAATCATACTGCCTTTTTCTCCTTGAATTTCACTTGGCAAATGCGAATTTGTAATTTTAGAATACATGATGACCGCGTCACGATCTTCGTACTCTAAAGCAACTGACCCTTCTCCATCTACTCCAGATTCTAGCATAAACGCCGTTGCCTTTATTTTATGAGGCCCTCCAAACAACGTAATCAGAGGATAAAGACAATATACACCTAAATCCATCAGTGAACCGTTTGCAAGCTCTGGCTTAAAGGCATTAAGCACGATACCTTCTTTATATTTATCGTAACGAGAAGAATACTGACAGTAAGATGCAACGTATTTCCGAATTGGACCAATTTTATGTAAGTTCTCTTGAATCACTTTGAAGTTAGGAAGAAGGGTTGATTTCATCGCTTCCATTAGTAACACCTTGTGATTTTTGGCTGTTTGAATCATGCGAGTTACTTCTGTTGCATTGGCTGCGAGCGGTTTTTCACACAATACATGCTTGTTATTTTTCAAAAATAAGATAGCTTGTTCCGCATGATAAGCATTTGGAGTAGCAATATACACTGCATCAATTTCAGCACTCGCTGCCATTTCCTCTAAATCAGTAAATATATGAGGAATATCATATTTACCTGCAAATTCTTCTGCTTTTTCAATCGTTCGAGAATAAACAGCTGCCAGCTGAAAGTCGTCTACATACTGAGCTGATTCTAACAGTCGATCTGTTATCCAGTTTGTTCCTATTACACCAAAACGAATCATCTTTTCATCTCCTTTTTATCATCTATGTTGTATTGTATCGTTTTTAAAAAGAAAAACGAAGAAATAATAAAAAATCTATACCATTTTCCATTGCTTTATATTTATTTTGTTCCATAAAAAAACAGCTCACATCAAATGCAAGCTGTTTTTCAATATGACTCAAACGTAAGCTTATGCTTTTTCACCCACTACAGCAAAGCGTTCATTCACATGGTTTTTATTCTCTAACTCATCTATTAAAGCAATCGCGTAATCCGCATAGCTAATATAACTTTCATTTTGACTATTTGTGATCACATGATCTTTTCCTAATTGATAGGCTCCCGTGCGAGCACCTTCTGCATCAAAAAAGGCTGCTGGGCTTAAATAAGTCCAATTTATAGTCGACTTTTCAAGTTCTTTTAAACCTTTGCCCATGTTTGAAGCAGTTGGATAATAAGCTGCTGGAAAACCGTCTGTGCTCATTAAAGGCGCTGTTTTTTCTGCATCTACAAATAAACTTCCCGCTCCGCCCACTACTGCGAGTCGCGTTTGCACACCTTGAAATACTTTAATAAGTGATTGTATAGACTCAACGTGAAGCTGTTCGCTTCCAGGAGGTGCATTAAATGCATCTACCACAGCATCAAACTGTTCAATATCTTTTGAAGTGATGGCAAAAATATCTTTTTCCATTACGTTTGTTTGATTTTTTAGTTTAGAAGCATTTCGAACAATGGCTGTTACTTCATGTCCTCTCTGTTTTGCTTCTTCCATAATTAATTGACCTGCTTTTCCTGTTGCTCCAATAACACCAATTTTCATTTTTATTCTCTCCTTTTATTTTCGTTGTAACCAATATAGTTACATACAACACAAAAAAATTTGAGCTTTTTATAGGACTACTAATTCTTCTTAGCTCGTTGTAACCATTATAGTTACAATTCGCTCAATTTGTCAACCTCGGTATTCATTTTTTTTACGAGATAAAAGATTTTAGTGATTGCTAAAGATCCATAAAAAAATAGCTTATTTACCATTTCAAAATATATCCATATTTTCAACTTATTTTTATCTCAGAGTACTTTTTTATGAAAAAAGGTTTCTTTTTTATGAAAAAGTGTTATACTAGGTATATTATTTCTTGTTCGGTGTTAACAAATAGAAAGACTTTCTTTAAAGTGATTCTTATTGAAATTGAGCAGAGATAGTAATATATTCGTGGATTTTCCACACAGGAGGTACTACAATGGTACAAGGTAAAGTAAAATGGTTTAATGCAGAAAAAGGTTTTGGATTCATCGAAGTAGAAGGACAAGACGACGTATTCGTACACTTCTCAGCTATCCAAGGCGAAGGTTTCAAATCACTTGAAGAAGGTCAAGAAGTTACATTTGAAATCGAAGATGGAGCTCGTGGACCACAAGCTGCTAACGTTCAAAAGTAATTGATTAAGAAGCTGTCACTAATGTGACAGCTTCTTTTTATGCTCTTTTTTGGATTTTTTATTACATTTTATGAAACTTTATCCTTTTTCAGTCGTATATGATAGTAGAAAAACAAATGAGGAGGATAAAGATGCACTCTATTTCACTATTAAATGTATCTAAAAGTTACGGTTCGTACAAAGCGGTAAAAAACATTAATTTAACCGTAGAAACTGGCGAACTATTCGGCTTTTTAGGCCCTAACGGTGCAGGAAAAACAACGACTATTAAAATGATGACAGGACTATTAGAACCTTCTTCCGGCTCTATTAATGTGTGCGGAATTAATGTGTGGGAGTCCCCTGTTGAAGCAAAACAAAAAATCGCCTACGTTCCTGATCAACCTACACTTTACTTAAAACTCACCGGCATGGAATACTTACAGTTTGTCGCCTCGATTTTTAAATTATCTGCTGACGAATTCGAGAAACGCTCCACTAAATGGTTACATCTTTTTCAGCTAGAAGAACGAGCACATGAACTCATTGAAGGCTACTCACACGGCATGAAACAAAAAATCGCCTTATGCGGAGCGCTTTTACATAACCCTAAAATTATTTTTTTGGACGAACCAACTGTAGGACTTGACCCCAAAAGTGCACGAACGCTAAAGAATCTATTACGTAGGCTTTGCGATAATGGCGTAACGGTCTTTATCACTACTCATATTTTAGAAATTGCTGAACAGCTTTGTGATCGAATTGGCATTATTTTAGATGGAGAAGTTATTGCTTTAGGTTCTATGAAAGAGCTTAGAGAGCAAGCGAACAATAATCAGTCCAGTCTTGAAGACATCTTCCTCGATTTAATAGGAAATGAAGAGCAGCAAAACATTATAGAAGAACTTGCAAAAGCTGGTGAAAATCAATGATGAAACTCTTGCTCCAAACAGAAGGAAAACTACTTCTTAACCATGTTAAATCTTCTAAAAAACAAGCTTACGCCACGATTGGATTTTCTACTTTATTTATTGCTCTTATTGTGTATTTTCTGTCAAAAGGCGTATGGAGCGTGGCACCCTCTCTCTCTTTTGAGACGGTGAGCAGCTTATTTTCTTATAGCTGTTTATTGTTAATGGGCATGCTTGTCTTAATGGGAATCCCGCAGGTATTTAAAAACTTGTATTCCTCTTTAGATTTATCCTTTTTATTTACAATGCCCATTCCAACAAAACAGCTTTTTTGGGTGAAATATATTAAGAGTTTCCTTTCTACACCATTAATCATGTTTTTTCTATTTTATATACCGTTGATCGTCTACGGTATTCGAGTTCACGCTCATTTTTTATTCTATATTATTTCCTTAGCCGTTTTATTAAGTACAGCCGTGATAGGCCTTTCTATTTGTTATTTACTTAATCTCCTGTTGGTTCAACTTATTCCTGCACAAAGAGCAAACGAGCTTATGACAGCCATGAGTGCTTTATCAGGTGTTATTGTATATGTATTATTTCAACTTCCCAATTTTAGCTCTAATGGAGCACCTTTTGAAAAAGCAATAACAGCCCTTCCCTTATTTCCTAACTGGACACCTTTTTACTGGGCGAGCACAGCAATAACCTCAAGTGCTAAAGGATCTGTTCATGCTTTTTTACCCGCATTAAGTATTATGGGTTTGGCTTTTCTTAGTGTACTTTTATCTTCTTTTTTAGTAGAAAAAGGATTTAGAACTGGATGGGTTCGTTTAAGTGAAGGAAAAGCCAAAAAAAGAGCTAAAATTTCATTTAGCAAAAAATATCGAGTTCACCATCCAGTTATGGTTATTGGGTTGACAGATTGGAAAAATATAAAAAGAGATTTGCGAGAATGGCTCGTTTTTATGCCTTTTGTATTCTTTCTGATATTTCCTACCATTGGCTTTTTAAAAAGTGGAGCTACTTTAGAGAATATTATTTCTTATAAAGATAATGTATGGCTCGGTGTACAAGTTTTCTTTTTATTTTTTTACGCTCTCTTTAATGGGTCAATGTCTGCTTCTTCAATTGCACGTGAAGCAGAGACAGCATCACTTATAAAAAGTCTGCCGATTTCCAGTTGGCAACTTGCACTAGGTAAGCTGTGGATGAGCTGGTTGCTCCCTTTCATCCTGCTATCAACTATTGAAATTGTTTTAGGCTTGTTCATTCATTGGTCTGCTGTGCAAATAATCAGTGGTATTTTGCTAAAAGGAATTTTAACTATTGGGATTAGCAGTATGGGAATTTGGTTAGGTACCATTGGTGCTAAGCACAACCCTAACAACCCTCAGAACCGTCTTACATTTGGTGTGTCGATTCTCTTAGCAATTTTAGCCTATGTGTATTTATTTATTGCCCTTATTCCATTTGCTTTACTAAACCTCCCTTCTTCATTTAAAGTATTTGCAGACGAACTTGCAGGAAGTGGATTCATTGGTTTCATAGCTGGTCTAGTTTCTGAATTGCTTTCATTTAAAATGGCACATCCTACTATAACTTATCTAATAGGCATTGCTCTTATAATTATCTTTTCAATAGGCATTGCTTTTCTGATGTTAAAACTTAGTACAATACGCTTAAACAAAGGTATTCGAGTGGCAAAAGTACAATCACGTTCCACTTTGGGAAGCCAGAGCTAAACAAAACATTTATAGAGATGAGGCACATACAAGAGTATATTCGTCGAAGGAAGTTCCGAACGAAGTGGATTTTTGATGGAGAATCCACTTCGTTCGGATCTTTTCATTAGGATGATGCACGTAGGATTCATGTATATAATTGCTTCTAGCTGTTGATTGGAGGGCAAGACGCAGACTCCTGCGGGAAAAGCGAAATAGGTGAGACCCCGCAGGAGTGCAAGCGACGAGGAGGCTCACCGGCCGCCCGCGGAAAGCGAAGTCTTGAACGGAAATCAACAGCGGTGTAACAAGTAGTGATATCTATTAGATGATTTATACCATTTGTTCGTCTTTAGATTAAATTGATATAGTTATGTCTCAACCTCGTTTTTAACCAATTAAAATTTGGTTTTCCTGCCAAAGATTGGTCAAGTTCGCATCAGCGAGCCGCTGATGCGTCTCTTTTACGCTAAGCCAGCGATGCTTGTTGAAAACAAAGCGAGTTTCGGGAAGTTCAGTCCATATTTCCTGTACAGACTGCACATTTAATAGAACAAAGTTTGCTTCGTTTCCTTCTTCCACTCCATACTTTTCTTTTCCAATCAGCCGGGCTGGTATACTTGTAATCATTCGGAGCAACTGCCGCTGATCATCCGGACTTCCCATATGTGCAGCATAGGCAGTTAGTAACCCTACTTGCAGCAAGTCTGCTTTTCCAAACGGATGAAAGGGGTCGTTCACGTTATCAGATGCAGTAGCAATTGGAATCGCTGCTTTTTGTATGTCGCGAATACGCGTTACGCCTCGTCTTACAATTCCTTTATCTTCTCTTCCCTGTAAATATAAATTAGAAGCAGGTAATGTGACAACTCCAATTTTCGCCTGTTTTAAAAGATTTAAGATTTCTTTCACTTTTGCATCAGTCATTCCTGCAAGCGAGCAAAGATGCCCCACTACCACTTTTCCTTCCATATTTAATTCAATTGTTCTGTGAGCAATATTAATTATTGTATCAACAGACGGATCATCGCTTTCATCCACATGTAAGTCAAGAGATTTATTATAGGCTTGAGCCAGCGAAAATAGAGCATCAATCTCTTTTTCTGGATTTCTAGCTAAATGAGGACAGCCTCCAATCGCATCAATTTCAAGGTCGAATGCTCGTTCAATTTTATTCATCTTATGCATATCATCAATGTCTAGGTTAGAGAATAGCGGAACAACCTGCACGTCCATATACGGGCTTAATTCATCTCTCACTTCGACAGCCGCTTGTAAACTTCGAAATAAACTATCTTCTTCCATGCTGCAGTCAAAATCAATATGCGTTCGAATCGTAGTCGTACCGTTAGCTAATGCCTGTAAAGCAGTTTTTAACATTCGCTGCTTAATTTCTTCTTCTGGAAATGCCGGCAGGCTGCTGCTGTAATTTTTAATGGCTTCTTGAAGAGTTCCAGATATATTGGGCACTTGAGGAAGCGAATGAGCTTTGTCTAAATGCATATGCATATCTACAAATCCTGGTAATAGCACACGACCCTGTGCATCAAGTGACGTTTCTTTTCCTAACACGGCCGCGTGCAGCGGAAAAAACTCGTCACCTTCAAGATAGCCGTTTTGTAAAACGATAGAAGTATACATTCCATTTGAAATTTTCACTTCAAAAAGAGCGTGGTCGTGCATAATTGGCAAACGAACATTAATTAAGTGAAGCAACATAATTCCCTCCTCAATTTTTCAACTTCTTCATTTTTCATAGACCGCTTTATCTTCTCTATCATTTATTGTTTAAAGCATTAATTCGCCAAATTTCGCAAATCACCTTCTCTTTAGAGACCTTTATTTACAGAGAAAAAAGCAAGAACAAAAAAAGGAGCAGCGTCCCCACGCTGCTCATCAAAGAAAAAATGCTAGAAAATAGATAGAATATACTTCCCATGGTTAAATGAGGGCTTACAGATAAAGCTTCAGTGAGTGATTTCATGCTTTGCATCGCTATTCTCCCCAGAAAGCAATGCAGATACAAACAAGAAATTTTCATCACTCGCTCATACTGTAAATAGACACATAAGAAAAAGCCCAAACAAAGGCAGGTCTCTCAAATACAATGAGCAAAAACCTACCCGCCTGGGCTTTTATCCCTTCGGTGTCATATCCACTTCTTTTCAAAAATGAATATGTGAATCGCTTGGACCAAACTTTCTACTGACGTAAAAATGGGAACCTAGATTCACTTTTTACTCATAGTCCTATCATTTACGGTGATAAGGTAGAAACGTCTGAGCCATATTCTCAAACATATATGAGTGAACCGTATTTAGCTTTTTCTTGTCTACAAATATACTATAGGTCTTTCTGTAAGTCAACTATAAACGAATAATCTTTTTAATAAAATTATATATAGTTCGCCTTTTACAAAAGTTTACTTTTTCAAAAAGTTTGTTAAACTATCTAACACAGTAGTTGCATCTTCCTATAATCCTGCTTATACTTCGAACTACTTACATTACCTATAAAGGTCTTCGCTCTGTTGAAGACAAAAAAGCGATCTAGGGTTCCGTTTAACACATGTTAAAGGCTGGTCCGAGAGAGAGCGTACGGAGCGGTTCCGTATACATAAGGGGATAAAAGAGCCGCCTCTAAGTCGAAAACTCGGCTCAGAGGCGGCTCTTTTGAATTATGAAAACCTTAATTTAAAAACTCTCTTATTTTAAGGTAGTGCTTATTTAGGCAGATCCTTTTTTATGTATCTTTTCTCTTTTTCATCCACCAGCCTGCACCAACTATCACTCCGATTACGAGAATAACAAATATTAAACGATCAACATCATGCAAATATTTTTGGATTTTTTCAATATCTCCAAGTCCTCCTACATAGAGCAAAAAAACAAACCACGGAAAAATACCTAAGGTGCTGTATAAAACAAAGTCCCTAGATTTGATTTTACTAAGACCTGCCAAATAGGTTATATAGTTTGCGATACTGATGGGACGGGAAATCGTAATACTCCATTTTCCATATTTATGAAACCATTTTTGGGCACGTTTTATATTTTTTTCACCAAACCAGCGCTTGGTAATAGATTCAAACCTGTATCCCATAACGAACGGAATATAGTTGAATGCGATATAAATAACGGTATTAACAGCTGAAACAATAAGGATTTTCCATATTGAGAGCTGCAGCACCGAGCCAATAAGCAAAATCGATAACGTACACGGAAAAGGAATTGCCGCAGCTTCGATTGCTGTCGCAATAAAGATGCCCACTATGCCTAAATTTTGTACAAAATCAATAAACCCTTGCACCTTTTTTCTCCTTTCAATCATACAAATTTCACGTTCTTTCATCATAACTCAAACTATTCAAAATTTCACGATTTCAAAGCAATTTTACTAGTAAAAAAAGCTCATACGCACCCGTTTGCTATATTTGATTATCTTCTATCATATGCAGTTCATAAGTGAAGTAACGAAAAAAAAGAAAATAGCAGAAAAAGACTCTTTTATTAGTCGTAATAAAAGAGTCTTTTCTGTCCTGCTATTATTTAACTTTAGCAATGATTTTCCCTTTCACATGACGTTTTGAAAGCTCTTCTAATGCACTTGGCACTTCTTTTAACGAGATGATGCGCTCAATCATCGGAGCTACTTTCTTCTCTGCTACTAATGCTAAAAGCTCATCGCCCATTTTTGCTAAATCCGCTTGCGCAATCATGTCATCAATGTGGTGTGCAGCATTTAAAGCTACTTCATGATAAGAAATCACCTTTGTAAAAGGCTTTACTTTTGTATAATCAGGTGCACCAGCAATATGTGCTAAATGTCCTCTATAGGCAATCATATCTAAAGAATCCGTTGCGTTCTTTGCGCTCACCGTGTCAAGCACAGCATCTACGCCGCGGCCATTTGTCAGCTCCAATACTTTTTCCGCGACGTTTTCCTCGCGATAATCAATTACATAATCAGCTCCTAACGACTTCACATACTCATGATTATGTGCTGAAGCTGTTGAGAAAACGGTTTTTCCAGCGTTTTTAGCAAGCTGCACGCCAAAGCCTCCTACGCCTCCAGCTCCTCCATGAATTAAGATGGTTTGAATATGGTTCATTGGAAGTTTACGAAATAGTGCTTCATACGCTGTGTAACCTGCCGTAGGCAAAGCAGCAGCTTCTTCAAATGTAACAGCATCAGGAATGCGCGAAATTGAATGAGCAGTTGTAACCGCATATTCAGCATATCCGCCTTTTTTCATAAAGTCCCCGTGATAGACAACGCGGTCTCCTTTTTTCCAGTCAACTACTCCTTCTCCAACTTCCTCAATTGTCCCAGCTACATCTAAACCTAGAATGTGAGGATATGTCCAATAAGGATTTCCATTAGTAGCCGTTTTATAATCTACGGGATTAAGTCCCACTGCGTGCACTTCAACTACTACTTCCCCTTTATTTGGAAGAGGTTTTTCTATTTCTTCTACTTTCATTTCTGTCCATTTATTTTTATCTTGCAATAATAATGCTTTCACAGTCTAACTCTCCTTTTTAAATCATTTGCCTAGCGTTGCTTTTATTATTTTATCTAAAAATGATTTGCTTACTATTTTTATTTTAAAGAGAGCTTGTCTATAATACAAATTAGAAAATAAATAGATATCCATAAATAAATTTATAAGAAAGGATAGCATAAATGATTGATTTTGAATGGTATCGCAGCTTTATTAGCATTTACAAATATCGATCCGTTTCTGAAGCAGCCAGAGCGAGGATCTTAACGCAGCCGGCCATGAGTCAGCACTTAGCTGCTTTAGAAGCTGAAATAGGGGAAGCTTTATTTATCCGTGCACCGAGAAAAATGATTCCAACAGAAAAAGGTAAAGAACTGTACACGCGTATTGTCCCGTTAATTGAAAGTCTAGAAGCTGCTTCAATTGAATTAAAAATGACCGCTTCATCTCCCGACGCGCTGCCGGTCGTAAAAATTGGTTCTCCCGTAGAGTATTTTACCGAACAAGCTTTAGAAAGAATAAAAGATGCAGGCATCCGCTGCTACAGCCAGTTTGGTATTGCTTCTGTTTTGCTTGAAAAGATACAAAGCGACGAAATTGATATTGCGATTACAACCCAAAGATTGCAAATACCTGGAATTGAATATACGGTCATTGAAGAAGAAGAGTTTGTCTTAACCGTCCCTCCTTCTTTTGAAATGACAGCTAGTAAAGACGTAGAAGAGTTTTTATACAACCAGCGGTGGATTAGCTATGGTCTTGAACTTCCTATTATTAGACGTTTTTGGCGGCAGCATTTTAAAAAACGACCTGAAATTCAGCCTCATCACGTGATTCCAAATCTTCAAACGGTGTTAAAAGCCATTCAGCATCACATGGGAATCAGCCTGCTTCCCCGCTATTTAATTCAAGAAGCACTTCGAGAAAAAAAAGTAAAAATCGAACTTGAACATTTAGCAGTAAAAAATCAGATCTTTCTTGCTTATAAACTTAAGCATCGCGATCATCCTACTATTCAAAAAACGATACGCTGCTTAAAAAAAGAAACCTCTGCAGACTAGTCTGCGGAGGTTTCTTTTTTTGACAGTTGCTGGGCTGAATCTACGCCTACTAAATCTAAAAAGAAAATAAAAATAGGAATACCAAGAATTAGCCCCCATACGCCCAAGAAGTGTTCACCAAACACTAAAATGATAAACGTAATGAATGTTGGCAAGTTTGTTTTAGATGACATGAGCTTTGGATTTAATACATAGCTTTCAAGTGCGTGAAGTACTACCACCATAATTAACACAGATAGTACTTTTACACCGCCTCCTAAACTGTAAGCGATTGTACAAAGTGGAATGAGTGAAACAAATACCCCAAGAACCGGCACTAGCCCTAGTAGAAAGACCATAACGCCAAGTGCAAGCAAATTAGGAAACCCTAACACCCACAGCGCAATAACGGACAAAATGCTGTTCACAAAAGCGATAATAAACTGAACTTCTATTACCTTGCCGAAGGAATTAACAAATTTTCTCCCCAAATAGCCAGCTTCTTTGAAAAACCAGCCCAGCCTAGATTGTTCCAGTTGGACAAATAATCGGTGAATCCGCGACTTTTCAAGTAAAAAGAATAGGCTTAACAAGAGTGCTAAGAAAACTTGTGCACTTACTTTTCCAATATTAGATAAATAGCTGTATACTAAATCAATATTCTGCTGAATATTCTCTGGTGATTTGAATCTCTTTAGATTATCGATAATATAGGTGACGAATGTATTATCAGGGGGGTGTTTGTAAAAATACATCAGCTTCTGTACAAGCTCAGTAACTTGCGTCATAATAACCGGGATATATACATATCCTACAATACCAAGCGCCCCAATCAGTGCGATATAGATGACGATGAGTATAAGCGTTGAATTAAGCGGAAGCTTTCTTCTTAACGTTTGTTGAAGACGACCAATTAAAAAGGTGAAAATAAACGTAAATAACAGCAGCTGAAGCATACTTCTAATGCTGACAAGTAAAACTGTAATGATAATAAGCGTAATGATGCGAATAGTAAGTTTGTTGTGAAGCCAACTTCTTGCAATATTCATGAAACCTTCAATTCTCCTATCTCTCTTTTTCCCAAGTCATTTGTATACATATAAATAAAACGGATACGCTAGACGCTCATATCCGCTTTCGCTATATATAGTGTATCATTTAATATTCAAATTTTACTATATTTCGGCGCTTTTTAGTATGTCTTTATTTTCTCTCCGCTATTCTTTTTCATTTTCCCATACATTATGATAAATTAGCTTGTCTAAATCCCTTCTTTTTTCCCAGTTAGCTTGTTCTAAGATTGGTTTCTCAGGATATTTATCTGTATAGCCAATTGACATAAGCGCTACAGGATCAATATGAGGAGGAATATGTAAAATGTCACGTACATCATTTTTCTTATAAAAACTTACCCACCCCATTGCCAGTCCTTCTGCATATGAAGCAAGCCACATATTTTGAATCGCACACGCAGTTGACATCATATCGGTCTCTGGAATTGAGTTTCTTCCGAGAACATGAGAGCCCCCTCTTGTTGGATCACACGTTACGCAAATAGTTAACGGCGCTTCTTTTAATCCTTGAATCTTGAGCTCTAAAAAATCTTCTTTCTTTTCACCTTCATAATGAATAGCCAGTGCTCTTCTCTCTTTATCTGCTGCCCAGGCAAGTTTATTTTTCACTTCTGTATCAGATACTAATATAAAATTCCAAGGCTGCATAAACCCGACGGAAGGTCCGCTGTGAGCAGCCTGCAGAATGTTATAAACCGTTTCATTCGGAATCTCATCAGACAAAAATGTTCGTACATCTCTTCTTCCGTAAATCGCTTTGTACACCGCTTGCTTTTCGTCGTTTGTAAACGAATTCATCTTCTTCAACCTCCATTAAATTCTCTTTTTAACTATTTTTCTAAAAAACATTAAAAAAATGTGATCCAAACTTTATGTTTTCTCGTATTACTATATGAATCTATCATAAAGGAGGTTGCAAACATGTTCAACGACGTTTTAATGAACTTATTTAACGCGGTAAGCAGCATCATTAACACAATTGGATAATTTGATTGTACATATTTAGTAAGAGAGGGGGCATATTACATGCTAAACGAGGTACTTATGAACTTTTTTAACGCAGTAAGCAGTATCATCAACACAATCGGATAAAAAAAGCACAAAGAAAAGGGTAACTGCCATTACCACCGTCTTTATGCTTTGCTAGTTCAAAATCATATATTTTACAATAAAAAGAACTCTTTGATTAGGAGTTCTTTTTATTTATCCTAACATGTTCCCTTTTATTTGTATATATGCCTTGCCATTTCAACAGATTCATTTATATGTTGCAAGCATACACATAGGTCTGCAGCTCGTAGTGCAGTTCTTTTAAGTCTTCAGCTGCTTGAGTCAATAACTTCTTTCGCTGAGCTGTATACACATCTAGAATAGCTCTTTCTACTTTTACCTTTTCTTCATATAAAATGTCTAACTTATCTTCATTTCCTTCAAGGGAAATAGGCTTTAACATAGCAAATTGATAAATGGGTTGTCCATAATCCAATTTTGTTAAAATAGAACCTACTAATACATCCTCCGAGCATTCATATACGAAGTTTAACAGCGTACTTAATTCTTCTAGACGAGAAATATCCAGCTCTGCATTTTCGTTGATCACAGTCCCTATATATTGAAAGCACTCTTCTTCTAACTCATTATAAATAGTTGTGATGCGGTGCAATACTTCATTCAACTTCATAAAGTTCCCCCTTCACACACGCTTCTTGATACAACCATATGACAAAACTTGGTGTTTTATACTAACGAAAAAGCGAGGAATATAAACCTCGCTTCTTCTTTTTACCGATACATACTGGCAATGTCTTCAATAAACATAAGCGGTTCTTCTTCTGTTAGTTGTTTAATTGGAGAATAATCCTCTCCACCAAAACTTTGATCTATGTCTTCAATAAACGAAGAAACTTCTTCCGACTCTTCACGATTAGCCGGCATTTCGTATTTTTGTAATTCTGTGCGGTGCACCACGGATAAAATATGGCGAGGAAATTGCTGCTTCGTTTTTCCAAAACAGTATACCGGCTTGTGTTTCAAAAAGCGTTCTACTTCTTCTTGCCGGTTATAAATGCTTCCATGATCACCCCAAGCTACCACAACCAGTTCAGCATCTTCCACTGCTTTTTGAATATACTCACCTGCTCTTGTTCCAACAGCTTCTTCTTTTGAAAGCATGCGTAAAAACGAAACATGATCGGTTTGATAGCTGAATAAATAAACGATTTCTAAAACTCCAAATCCCCACTTTTGCGCCAGTTCTATGCATTTGGATACAGCTGTATCGTCGCTGTATTCATACGTATTTTCTGGAAATGACAAGATAAACGTAAGTTTACGTTCGTTTACTTCACTCCATTTGCATAATAGAGAGTATTTGTATGTGCCTGTTTCATCAAAAATAACTTCTTTTTTCACTGCTTCCATCCCCCTGCCTTCTTACAATCTTGTTACTTATCTATTGCAAATGAGCTAAGCAGTAATCGTAACCTTGACTGTTAAAAGTTTTATTTTATATGTATTTCAAAATCATGCCTTCATGACAACTTTTCTTCCATTTTTTCAAAAAGCAATTTTTTCTTCTATACATGCTTTTTACAGCTAGTGAATATTCACATATATATCTTTCCTCTTTTCGGCCCTCCAGTCAAAATAGATAAAATCAAAAGAATGGTCTATAATAAAGAAATAACCAATGACTTTTTCACTCATGTTTTTGACAGTTACGGATTTTTTCTCAGCAGGTATGTTCAAACCTGATCCTCTGAGAAAATAGAAGATAAATTTGTGTAAAGAAAGGATTTTGTAAATGGCTACTACACACACATTTACAAGAGGAGAAGAAATTGCAAATGCGATTACACACGGCGTTGGAGCCGTACTCAGCATTGTTGGATTAACGCTTTTAATCGTACTTTCTTCGTTAGAAGGAACGCCTTGGCATGTTATCAGTTTTACTATTTACGGAGTAACCATGCTGCTTCTCTATGTCTCCTCTACGCTTGTCCATAGTTTTCCGGAAGGTAAGGTAAAAGATCTTTTTGAGATATTTGACCACTCTTCTATTTATTTGTTTATTGCCGGTACGTACACTCCATTTTTATTTATCGCAGTAAAAGGAACCACCGGCTGGACACTTTTTGGAATTGTATGGGGCATCGCTCTTGCAGGAATTGTATTCAAAGCTTTTTTTGTAAAGAAATTCCTTTTTATTTCCACCATTCTTTACGTATTTATGGGATGGATGATTGTTTTTGCTTGGGATTCGTTAACTCAAAACATTGCCCATCAAGGAATTGTCCTTCTCGTAGTTGGAGGCGTGTTGTATACAATCGGGGCCGTTTTTTACGTATGGCGAGGATTTCGTTTTCATCATATGATTTGGCATATGTTTGTTCTTGGCGGAACCGTACTCCACTTTTTAGCAATCATTTTATATGTATTGCCTATAACCAATTAAAAAAGGGCCAGAAGGCCCTTTTTTAATTGGTTATAGAATTCCTTACCACAGTTTTGCCATTTGAGTCACAAGCGTATAGACTCCTAGCACAGCCATAATAACGACCACAAAACCGCCAAAAATGGTAAGCCAAGTCGGATGCTTGTAATCGCCTACTATCTTCTTTTTATACGCCGCTATAAGCATTGTTCCGAGTGTAATAGGTAAGATTAACCCATTTAATGCTCCAGCTAAAATAAGCAGAGTGACCGGCTGGCCAATCGTTAGGAAAACTAGGGTTGAAATCGTAATAAAGGCAATGATAATCCAGTTTTCATATTTCTCAATCCTTTTGCTGAAGGATTTAACAAAGGAAACCGATGTATATGCTGAACCAATAACTGAAGTGATAGCCGCTGCTGCCATGACGACACCGAATAATTTATAGCCAATATCCCCTGCGGCTAACTGAAAAACAGAGGCTGGTGGATTATCAGGATTCAGTTTTAACCCTTGACTCAACACACCTAATGTCGCTAAAAATAGAAAAATTCGAATGATCGAAGCAATCGTAATACCAGATACTGCTCCTCTTGTTACTTCAGGAATCGCGGCTTTTCCTTTAATTCCTGCATCTAATAAACGGTGACCTCCTGCAAATGTAATATATCCTCCTACCGTTCCTCCTACAAGAGTAACAATCGCCATTACGTCAATGTGCTCCGGCCAAAATGATTTAGAGACTGCTTCTCCTACTGGGGGAGCGGACGAAATAGCCACATACACCATTAAAATAATTAATATTCCGCCCATTAATTGAGCAAATCGATCCATTAATTTTCCGGCTTCTTTGACTAAAAAAATTGCGATAGAAATGATGGCTGTAATGACTGCACCGGCTTTAGGGGAAATACCAAATAGCGCATTGAAGCCAAGACCCGCTCCTCCTACATTTCCAATATTAAATGCTAAGCCTCCGATTACAATTAAAATAGCAATAAATAAGCCGAGACCTGGCAAAACACTGTTAGCGATATCCTGTGCTCTTTTTTCTGAAACGGCAATAATACGCCATACGTTTAGCTGAACGCCAATGTCTAATAAAATCGACAGTAAAATGACAAAACCAAAACTTGCGGCGAGTGCTTGTGTAAAGACCGTTGTTTGAGTTAAAAAACCTGGACCCACTGCTGAAGTAGCCATTAAAAATGCTGCTCCGAGCAGCACGCTCCAGTTGCGCTCTTTTTTCATGATGTCACCTCATTGTGGTTGAATAATGATTTGTTCTTCTTTTAGCTTGTCACAAATAGCTTTGGCAAATTCAACAGCATGTGCACCGTCTCCATGAATACAAACGGTATCTGCTTGAATGGGAATCTCTTCATTTTGCACAGTAAACACTTTCTTTTCTTTGACCATTTTAATTACTTGAGAAATAGCCGCTCCTTCATCTTGAATCACGGCGTTTTCAACGTTTCTCGGCGTCAGCATGCCGTTCTGTTGATAGGTTCGATCTGCAAATACTTCCTGAGACGTACGCAAGCCCATTTCGTTTCCGGCTTTAATCAATTCACTTCCAGCCAAACCATATAGAATAGCTTCCTCACTAACATTATAAACAGCTTCAGCAATAGCTTTAGCTATGTCTCGATCCCCTGCAGCCATATTATATAAAGCGCCATGAGGTTTCACATGATGAAGGGTCCCTCCTTCTGCACGTATAAAAGCTGAAAGAGCCCCCATTTGATACACCATTAAATCATAAGCTTCTCGAGGCGTAATTTTCATATATCTACGTCCAAATCCAGCTAAATCTTGCAATCCCGGGTGGGCGCCAATCGCCACATTTTCACTCAAAGCCAGCTTTACTGTTTCTCTCATAACCGAAGGATCTCCGGCATGAAAGCCACAAGCAATGTTTGCTGACGTTACATAGCGTAAAATTTTTTTATCATTTCCTAATCTATAGTTCCCAAAGCTCTCCCCTAAGTCACAGTTCAAATCAACGGTAGCCATCTTCTTCCCCCTTATATTTTCATTCGAAGTGCTCTTTTAATATGATTTATTTTCTTTTCCTGCTCCATATATAAATGCTGTGCTTCATCCAGTGAAATTGCTTGAAAAGAAATCTTTTTCCCTGGAGAAATTTGCGCCAGCGCTGAAAAATCTGCAGTTGCTACCTGTCCGATTCTAGGATATCCTCCTGTCGTTTGATGATCTGCTAATAAAACAATGGGCTGTCCTTCTTTTGGTACTTGAATCGTACCGAACGTCACAGCGCTAGAGAGCAGCTCTTTTTCTTGACCAAGGACTAATTTCTTCCCTTTTAGCCTATAGCCCATGCGGTCAGATTGAGGGGTAACGTCAAATTCTTGATTAAAGAAATGCTGTTGACTTTCTTTTGTAAACCAATCAAATTCTGCACCTTTCATCGTGCGGATAATAGGCGTCTCGTATGAAGGAAGAAGTTTAGGATGAATCGTCCAAAAAGCCTGCTGAAAAGAGCGGTCCGTTTGCTTTTTCACCAGTTTCTTTATAATTGCTTCCCCCGTTTCTGTAGGAGGGTGGCTTAATACTTCGTCCCCTGACTGTAATGCTTTACCGTGCAGCCCGCCTATCCGAGCGCGAAGTGAAGTAGATGTACTTCCCATAACTGCAGGAACATTAAAAGCACCGGAAACCGATAAATAAGAACGGCACCCTAAAGTCGGAACGCCAAACTGTAGCACGCTCCCTTTTTTCACATATAAAGACCGCCACATCTTTACGGCTTCATCATTAACAGTTGGCGATAAATCCCCTCCCGTCAGGGCAATCAAAGCATCTTGCTGAAATTCAATTTTTGGCCCCATTAACGTAATTTCAATAACCGGCTGATTTTCTTGATTTCCTACTAATAAGTTGGCAATCCTTAAAGCAACTTTGTCCATTGCCCCGCTGACAATCATGCCGTCCTTTTGATATCCATGTCTGCCGATATCTTGAATCGTTGTTAATAAACCGGGACGTATCACTTTAATACTCATCTTCATCCACCTCCTTTTGGGCTTCATATTCTGTTTCAGAAATGGAAACAAATCGGATACGATCACCTGCTTGAAGCAAGCTTGGCGAATCATTTTTGGGGTTAAATAGTGTAAGAGGAGTACGCCCGATTAACTGCCATCCTCCAGGTGTCTCAATTGGGTACACGCCGGTTTGCATTCCTGCTATGCCAACTGACCCTTTTGGGATGCTGTTTCTCGGTGATTCTTTTCTTGGAGTCGCAATTTCTTCGCTCATCCCTCCCAAGTAAGGAAAACCAGGAGCAAAGCCTAACATATACACCAAATATTCTCCATTTGTATGAATGGAGATAACTTCATCAGGCGTTAATGAATGAAAAGCGGCTACCCTCTCTAAGTCCGGGCCGCACTTTCCTCCGTAACACACCGGAATTTCAATTTGTCTAGCGACCGCTTCAGATTTTTCTTCCTGGCGGAAAAGCAGCTCTTCAATATATGTAGATATTGCTGTGTAAGGATTTCTTCTTCCTTTTTCACTCATTACCCAAGGGTCATAATAAATTGTAACTGTTGTAAAAGCCGGCACATATTCAATCATCCCCTTACATAATGATTGCTCTAGTACCTCAGTAAATTGCTGAATACGTTTATGTATGCCGAAATTAATTTCGTCTCCAAATGAAACGACAATGCCGCTGTCACCAAGAGGATAAAGTCGATAATCGTGACTCATTCCGTCTCCTCCTTTTTTACTTAGTATTGTTTGAGCAGCTCCCTTTAATGCTGTAGTTAGATACATTCATTAGAATTACTAATGGAATTGTTGTTTTCGAATAATAATTTCTTATATACCTAATAAAAAAAAGAACAATAAATCCCTATCCTGTATGGATAACATTATATAAATATAAAATAATCTTATGTTCTACTAAAACAAACTCCAAAGAAAAATTCAACCTTTTTAAAATTTTATCGTCAAAAGGATCACGTTTTTTCAATTTTCCCCATAAAAAAACTGCTTTGTTTTTTATACCAAAGCAGTTTTTTTGTAAACATGTACAAAAAGATAAAACTCATGGGCAGTGAACCATTATATACCTCTGCGGGCAAAATCTACAAAACGAAACTTATCCAGACGATGACGTGATTCCGTATATTGAAAAAGGCTTGCATCTTCTAAATACACATAGTTTCTTACTACCACAATATGTTCATAGTCTTTTAAATCTAAGTAGCACTTATCTTCGTCCGTCAGCTCGTCAACGGAAATTTCTTTTTTGGCAAAGCTTATTTTCAGCCCAAGATCTTTTTCTAAGTATTCATAAATAGAGCCTTTACATATGTCTTTTGTGAGGTGAGGAACATACTTTTTATGAAAAAAATCTTTATCTAAAATAATTTTCTCCCCATCGATTTCCCGCGCTCGAACCACTTTCCATATAAGATCTTTTTTCGTCGCCCCAAGCTGTGTGCACAGGTCTTGATCGGCCTTGACTAATTCAAACTCTTTTACAATAGTGGTCGATGTATGTCCCAGCTTTTCCGCCATTTCTTTGAAGCTAACAAGTCCTGATACTGGAAAATCAAAGCGTGATACGTCCAATACAAATGAGCCTTTTCCTTTCATTTTTTGAATGTACCCATTTTGTGAAAGTAAATTTAACGCTTTCCGTATCGTTTCACGAGACGTTTGATACTGTTCAACAAGTTCATTTTCAGAAGGAAGTTTTGTATTAGGACGCCAGTCACCGCGTTTAATTTTATCGACTAACTGTTCGTAAATGCTGATAAATTTATTTTCTTTCAATTGCCATCACCTATTTTACTTTCTATATATACCCAATTGTATAAAAAGAACGATAGATTGTCACCCATCGTTCTTTTTACTTTTTCTCTATTTTTTTAAATGATACACGATTGATTCATACGGCCGAAGGAAGACTTGCTTGAATTCCTTTGATGAATCTTCGTAGTTAGACAGCAATATTTCACTATGATATTCTTCAAAAGTTAGATTTTCTGGCAGTTCAAAAGTCGTTTCGCTGCCGTAGAAATTGTTTATAACCAACAGCTTTTCATCTGCTCCATTTCGGATATAAGCAAAAATCTGCTCGTCTTCTCCAAGAATCAATTCATAGTTTCCATAGGTGATAATCTCGTACTGCTTGCGCAGTGCAATAAGCTTTTGATAAAAATAAAAAATTGAATCTTCATCATCTAACGCTTTTTCCACATTAATTTCACGGTAGTTATCGGCTGGATTAATCCACGGCTTTCCTTTTGTAAAACCTGCATTTGGCTCATCGCTCCATTGCACCGGTGTACGGGAATTATCTCTTGATTTATGTTTTAAAATCTCCAAAATTTCATTTTCGTTCATTCCTTGTGCACGTTTTATCTCATACACATTTAATGACTCCACATCTCTATATTCATCAATAGAGGAAAACTTCGGGTTTGTCATCCCTATTTCTTCCCCTTGATAAATATAAGGTGTTCCCTGCATCAGATGAATCGTTGCAGCGAGCATTTTGGCAGATTTATTATGATAGAGTTCATCGTTTCCATAGCGGGAAACAACGCGAGGCTGATCATGGTTGCACCAAAATAGTGCATTCCATCCCCCTCCTTTATTCATCTCCCTTTGCCAAGTTGATAGAATCTCTTTTAATTTAATAAAATCAAAATCTGCTAGCGCCCACTTTTCTCCGTTTGGGTAATCGACTTTCAAATGATGAAAATTAAACGTCATGCTAAGCTCGCCCCGGTCCGGATGAGAATATTGAATACAGTGGTCAACAGTTGTCGACGACATTTCCCCAACGGTCATGCTATCATATTTTGAAAAAACTTCTTGATTCATTTCTCGCATATATTCGTGAACGCGAGGACCGTCGGTATAAAATTTCCGTCCATCTCCTGGCGCGATAGAACCATCATCATCTAAAAAGCGCTGATCTTTTGAAATTAAGTTAATAACGTCCAGACGAAATCCATCTACTCCTTTTTCAAACCAAAACGTCATCATATCGTACACGCTGCGGCGCACACGCTCATTTTCCCAGTTCAAATCCGCTTGCGTGACATCAAACAAATGCAGATAGGATTGTTCTGTCAGCTTATCATGCTCCCACGCCGAACCTCCAAATTTTGAAACCCAATTCGTCGGAGCACTTCCATCTTCTTTTTGATCTTTCCAAATATAAAAATCTCTGTACGGGTTATCTTTCGATTTTTTAGCTTCTTGAAACCATTTATGTTCAGTTGACGTATGGTTAACGACAATATCCATGATGATTTTAAGATCCCGCTTATGCGCTTCTGTTATTAAACGATCGAAGTCCTCCATTGTTCCGTATTCTTCTTGAATAACAAAATAATTACTTATATCATATCCATTATCCCGCTGCGGCGATTTATAAATTGGCGTTAGCCATACAACGTCTACGCCAAGCTTTTTCAAATAATCTAGCTTTTCAATAATACCAGCTATATCACCCACGCCGTTGCCAGTCGTATCGTAAAAGCTTTTAGGATAAATTTGATAGACAACCGATTTTTTCCACCAAGGTTCTTGCATCTTTAACACCACCATTTAATTCTTTGGATTATGTTGAAACGATTCTGTAGCCGCGCCAGTTGATGTAACGGTTGATTTTTTCTGAAGCTTTCCAAGCGTTAACGTTAAAAGAAACGGCACCACAATTACGATTACCATTCCAATAATAAAAGCTGGCCAGCTCTGTGGAACAATTGATAACGGAGCAGGGATACCCCCAATTCCCACCGATGCTGCTTTCACTCCTGCCACGGATATGACGACCCCTGCAATAGCTGAACCAATCACTGCAGAAATAAAAGCAAATCTAAAGCGTAAATTCACACCAAACATTGCAGGTTCCGTAATGCCAAGCCACGCTGAAATCCCTGACGTTAAAGACAGTCCTTTTAATTTCTCATCATTTTTTGAAAGAATCATTATCGCAAAAGCCGCAGAGCCTTGTGCAATATTAGATAATGCTACCATTGGCCATAAGAACGTACTTCCCACACTTCCAATCAGCTGTAAATCTACGGCTAAAAATGTATGGTGCATGCCCGTAATAACAAGGGGAGCATATAAGCCGCCGTATACAAGTCCTCCAATAAATGGAGCCGTTTCAAACAGCCATACAACTGCACCTGTAATCACATTTCCTATTGCAAATGTAATCGGACCAATCACAATAAAAGCGAGAAACCCTGTTACTAAAAGAGCTACAGGCGCTACAATTAAAAGCTGAAAACCATCCGGTATTCGTTTTCGTAAAAACAATTCGATTTTTGCTAACACAAACGAAGCAGCTAACACAGGTAAAACCTGTCCTTGATAGCCGACTTTCTCAACGTGCAGGCCAAATAAATTCCACGTATCGATGCTCCCTTTTTTTAATGCTTCTCCATAAGACCAGGCATTTAGCAAATCAGGATGGACCAGCATGAGCCCAAGAACAATTCCAAATAAAGGGCTTCCTCCAAAACGCGTAACAGCTGACCATCCAATAAGAGCCGGCAAAAAGGCAAAAGCCGTATTGGCAATTAAATTAATCATGCTCGCAAAGTCTTTCCACTGTGTATGAACATCTACGATTGATTTATCATCGTAAAAAATTCCTGCTCCTGTTAATACATTATTTATTCCCATTAATAAACCCGCGGTTACGATGGCCGGTAAAATAGGAATAAAAATGTCAGCTAATGTTTTTATTGCACGCTGCAGCGGATTTAAGTTTTTAGCCGCTTCGTTTTTCACTTCTTCTTTTGATAGTTCGCCTATCCCTGTAAGCGCCACCATTTCTTTGTATACTTTATCGACCGTGCCTTGACCAATGACAACTTGAAACTGGCCGTTTGTAGAAAAAGATCCTTTTACTAATTCGTGCTCATCTAGCATACGTTGATTGACTTTACCTTCATCTTTTAAAACAAGTCGAAGGCGCGTTACACAATGCGTTGCAGCAGAAATATTTTCTTTTCCGCCAACGGCTTCTACAATGCGTTCCACAGATTCTCGATTCATGTCTTTTCCCCCTTGTTTCCGTTTTCATTTTACTCCTGTATTTCCTATCCCCCAGATAAATCTCACCGCAAACCTGTATATACAAGTTTTATGCTTTTATTCTAACCTGTATATACAGGTTCGTCAACAAAAATAAAATTACTTCTTTTTCATTTCATGATATAGTCAAAAAGCAAAGTATATGGAAGGAGACGTTACAATGCTGCAAGTAAGATTAATGGGAAAACAAGAAGAAATTAATGAAGCAATCAAACAGTTTGAACAGAACTACCATATAGAACATCAGTCAAAAGAATATACGCGAAGCGCTAATCCAAAGTACGAGCGCAAAAAAGATACTCGGGTGTATCTTTCCATGCATCCTAAAAAATAATTTCCGGTTTATTTCAGAGAAGAATAGTAGCTTTTACAAACTAAAGGATTTATATTATAATTTCAGTATTTACTATAACATCCGATTTGTATTTAAAAATCAGAAAGAGGCTTAAAAATGGCATATAACGACATATCTCTTAGAGAGAAAAGTATTGTATTTATCGGCTTTATGGGGGTAGGAAAAACAACTATTGGAGAAATGGTTGCCAAAAAATTGTATAGAGATTTTGTTGATATAGATCAAGAAATCGAAAGAGAATTTAATATGCCTACTTCTCAGATTTTTAAAGAGCACGGTGAAACTTTCTTCAGACAAAAAGAAAAAGAAGTAATAAATCGACTTTCACAGCAGCGTTTAAAAATCATTTCTTTAGGGGGAGGCGCTTTTTTACAAGAAGAAATTCAAGAGATTTGTTTATCTAACTGCATCGTATTCTTTTTAGATTTATCTTGGGATTCTTGGAAAGAACGCATTAGTTTAATTATTGATAGCCGCCCTGTTTTACAAGGAAGAAGCTTAGAAGATATTGAAAAGCTATTTTACGATCGTCAAGCTATCTATTCCAATCACCATTCGAAAGTTGAAACTGATAATTTAGATATTGAAGAAGTAGCTAACTATATCGTTGATTCATTAAAAACAGCTTGGGACATTTATCAACCTTAATGAAATAAAAATTCGTTCCCTTAACAAGCCTTTACAAAAAAAGACGTAGCTTAATGCTACGTCTTTTTTCATCCCTAATGCGAACTCATATAAAAATTGATAAAAAAGGCAATTGTGATCACATACATCATCCAATGAATTTCGCGACGGCGTCCTGTAAACAGTTTAATCGCTGTGTATGAAATGAAGCCGAATGCTAAACCTTCTGCAATGCTGTAGGTTAACGGCATCATGACAATTGTTAAGAAAGCGGGAACAACTTCAGTAAAGTCGTCGAAGTTAACGTTTCGAATGTCACTCAGCATAAGCGAACCAATAATAATGAGTGCCGGAGCAGTAGCAACGCTTGGGATAAATTGAATGAGCGGTGCAAAAAACAAGGTAAATATAAATAAGATGGCAACCGTTAATGCCTTTAAGCCGGTACGCCCTCCTTCTGCAATACCTGTTGCATTTTCAATATACGTATTTAACGCAGTGCTTCCAAAAATAGCACTCGCCATTGTACCGATTGAATCCGCTGCAAGCGCGCGATTTAAACCTGGAATTTTACCGTTTTTATCTACCAAGTTTGCTTTTTTAGATAATCCAATCAATGTCGCTAGCGTATCAAATAATTCTACGATGGTGAAAGAAAATACAACTGAAAAAATGCCGTAGGCAACTGCACCCTTTAAATCCATTTGAAAAAATGTTTCTCCAACGCTTGGCGGCGTAGCTGAAAAGACGTCTTTCAAGGAATGAGGAACTGCTTGTACTCCTACAATCATCGCTAATATTGTCGTAGCAAAAATACTTATAATGAGAGCGCCTTTTACATTTTTAGCCATCAGTACAGCTGCTAATATCAGCCCAAAAATAGCCAGTAAGGGACCTTTATCCATGACATTTCCAAGCCCTACAAAAGTAGACTCGTTTGCCACAACTAATCCAGCGTTTTTCAAACCGATAAACGCAACAAAAAGACCAATTCCAACTGCTATGGAAGACTTTAATACGTTCGGAATGGCATCAATAATCTTTCCGCGTATTCCTGTTACCGTTAAAACAAAAAATAAGACCCCGGATATAAAAACTGCTCCAAGTGCCGTTTGCCATGACAATCCTTGCCCTAATACTACTGAATACGTAAAAAACGCATTTAAACCCATCCCTGGACCGGTTACAATCGGGAAATTTGCCCATAGAGCCATCAGTAACGTACTAAATACAATGGCATAAATGGTAGCTGCAAGCGCCGCTTCGCGGGGGATACCCGCGTCAGACATGATAATGGGGTTGACAATTACCATATAACTGACCGTCATAAAAGTTGTAAGTCCTGCTAGTATTTCTTGTTTTGGTGTTGTGTTGCGCTCTGATAGTTTAAACAAGCGCTCTAATATTCCGTTACGCTCCAACACGCGCGCCTCCCTACTTCTAAAAAAAATAAAAAATCCTACCTATTCAAATGTCCTAAAAAAGACACGATTTAGGAGGATTTTACGTTGCAAAGTAAAATCTTTTGTCCTATTATAGTCTTAATTTGTAGATATGCAAAGGTAGAAAACGCTATCATTATAAAAATTTTTATCTTCCGTTAGTTTGGAATTTTGAAAATTTATTTCTCTTATCTTTTTAGTCTGTTGCAAGAGTACTCTTTTTACTCATTTATACAAAAAAGAGATTAAGACATCACTAAATAAATCCATTCTCAAGACAAATAAACAGATGAAACCTACGTTCACCTTGACAACAAAAAAACTCGAATTATTAATCAATAACTCCGATTAATAATTCGAGTTTTACTTTTGCTAAAATACTTTTATTCCAGCCTCTTCTTTGTTTTACATCTTATGAAATCAAAAGCGGGATTCTTTTTAAAAGACGATCAATCGAATGATTTGCTTCTTTCAATACAATTCCTTGGTCAATTGTTTTTAACACGCGATTTTCCATCACAATTTCTCCATCAACCATCGTTAATTCTACATCTCCTCGCGTTGCTGAATACACAACTCTGGAAATAGGGTCTACGCCGTAAGATGGAAAAGTATGAAGCTGATTTAAATTTAAAATAGCAAGATCCGCTTTTTTCCCGACCTCTAAACTTCCAATTTCTTTTTCAAGCCCGACTGCTTTCGCTCCGCCGATTGTAGCCATTTCTAGCACGTGCTTTGCATTCATGGCCGTTGGTCCGTGCGAGGGTTTATGAATCGTAGCGGCCAGCCTCATTTCGTTGAACATATCCAAATTATTATTACAAGGAGCACCGTCAGCGCCAAGACTTAAAAATACACCTTGCTCTAATAAACCGGGCACATCTGCGATTCCCGATGCAAGTTTTAAGTTTGAGCCTGGGCAATGACTAACTTTTACTCCTTGATTCTTAATAATTTGCTTTTCTTGATCATTTAGCCACACACAGTGCGCTAAAATAAGGCGTTCATTGGCTAATCCTAAATGATCTAAGTACATGATATTTCTCATACCCGTTTCAGCTTCTACGATGCGAATTTCTTCTTGGTTCTCAGAAGCATGAGTATGTACATGGACATTATATGCAGCTGATAAATGGCTCACTTCACGCAGCAAATCTTCCGTACACGACAGCACAAATCTTGGGGAGAATGCGTATCGAATACGACTGTTATTTGAATTATGCCATTTTTCAAGCAGCTCTACACTTTCTTTGATCGAGTCAGCCGTTGTCTCCTGCAGAGCTTTTGGCAGATCATCGCCTTTTTTATCCATCATTACTTTTCCTGCAAGAGCTCGGATTCCACTTTGAGATATAGCTTGAAAAGCAGAGTCCGTATGATGAACAGTTTCCATATCTACAATTGTTGTAGTCCCGCTCTGAATGAGTTCGCCGATCCCTAACAGCGCTGAATAATAGATAGATTCTTCATCATGTGAAGCTTCAAGCGGCCATATTTTCTTCTTTAGCCAGTCTAGCAGCTCTAAATCATCTGCTTGCCCTCTAAAAAGCGTTTGACATAAATGGATATGAGTATGTATAAAGCCCGGCACAATCGTTTTATTTGCTGCGTCAATGACTTTATCTACCTTTTCCGGATGCAGGTTTTTCCCGATTGCTGCAATACGATTTCCAACAATATAAAGGTCACCGTAAATAATATCATTCTTCTCATTCATCGTAATAATCTCTGCATTTTTAATTAATGTGTGCGTCATACCTTCTTTCCCCTCTTTCGTAACATCTATCTATTTCTAGCTCAAGCCGAACACTAACATCTTCAAGCAATCTTTCTTACACTGTTCTTAAATATATATGGTGCATGCTCTGAGTTGAATAAGTGTAGGTAACCTCATGCGCGATAGAGAGTTTGGGTAAAAAAAATTCCTAGCTGATTATACAGCTAGGAGGTTGGATTTATGATAAAATCCCAAGTCCCTTTTTCAAGAGGTTATACGAAATCGCAGGAGAATAATGTGATCTTGTATTTATAATATGGTGTTTTCAGTCTATATACCAGCTTTTTGTCAGAAGTTCTAACATTGTTTTTTTATTCTTTTTTATTATGTAACTTTTCTTAACACCCTTATTTTTCATGTTATGCAATTTATTTTCGTTTCTTCTATGTAATATTTCCTAAAAATAAAGAATCTATCTTCTGTTTCTATACAAAACAGAAAAGTTATTTTATGATTTGTATGATTAAAAAACTACAAATCTATATTTTAGGGGTGATTAACTTGGAAAAAATAAATGTTGGCTGCCGTTTTACGCTTTCCGTTATGAGTGATAACTTTATCGATATTATTTTAGGCGCACTAAACGAAGTGGATATGTCTAAAGTTCAGCGAAAAACGGACCGTGTTAGTACGTTTATTGAAGGAAGTGCTAAAGACGTATTTGAAGTTGTGCAAGCCGTTTATAAAAGTGCTGGAAAATCAGGAAAGCATATTGTGCTGAATGCCACGTTTTCAACAGGGCAGCACGAAGAATATTTTGAAGAAAGAAAAATAAAACCAAAAGAAAACATATCTTCAAACCAACAGCTTTGTGCTTCGTTCCCTGTATCCACTCAATTTTCTTTGTATCCATTAGATACGCCGCATTATGTAGACATCATCAAAAGCGGAATTGGCGCAGTTAAACAACAGGGAGTATTTGCCGAAACCGTGCCTTTTGCAACAGCTTTAGAAGGAGATGTGAACAAAGTATTCGCTTCTCTATACGAATGTTTTATGAAGTCTGTACAGCAAGCTCGTGTCGTGATGACAGTTAATATGTCAGCACACAGTCCTTCTTCAAAACGATAAATTACTTCGTATCTATTTATAAAGATAGAATACTAGAAAGGATTTATATAAATATGGCTACAAAAAGAACGTTTTTTTCTTTTTTTCTGATAAGTGCGTTATTATGTCTATTAGTCGTGCCAAACTCTGTTATGGCTAGTGAAAAACCTGCACATTTAACGGTTGCTTCTTACACGCAGTTCTTGAAAGCGCAAAGTGATAAAAGTTCACTGTATGAATTTTCAAAACTGTCGCGTCAACAAAAACAAAAAGTTGTACAATCACTAAAGGATCCATCTCTGTTAAAAATGGATATTGAAGAGACTAGCGGCACGGTCGAAGCTGCAAGTACAGCAGCATACGGAGCAAGAACGGCTTCACCTTTATTCAAAACAGCAGCTTATACGGCTTCTTATAAAGCGGCTGGATTTACAACAACAAAACTAACGGTGTATGTAGACTATTACACAAAAAACTCATCGGTGACTTCAGTCAAAAGTGTACGAGGCGTTGTCACGAAAAATGTAAACCCCCTTGTGTCTATTTCAAAAAAGAGCTCAAAATCTTGGGTGCAAAATAATCGAGCCTACGGGCGAATTGACTGGCAGTGGAAAATTGCAGCTAAAAATGCCGGAATCAAAAGACAAACTGCTTACGGTACAGCTTCCGGCGCTTCAGGCGGATCAACAGCTACAGTTAATTGATAAAGAGGAATAAATAATGAAAAAAATGATGTGGTGGATTGTTGGTATTACGATTGGGGTACTTTTACTAGGAATTATGGTAGGTTATTTATCATTTTACAGCATATAAAAACAGCAGGTAATTTCGCCTGCTGTTTTTTATCTAAATGTCATCTTCTTGTCATAAAATTAAAACCTCCACTTACAGTGTCTAAGTGCCTGTAAGAAGAGGTTGGGATCACAATTGTTAGTAAGCCTGGTCTCTTCTTATCTTTCAAGCACTGCTTGTGGGAGTTGGCACGGTTCTATAAAGTCCGTTGCCGAGGTTTCACAGGGCCTATCCCTCCACCTCTCTTGATAAGAAGTTTGTCGAATTTTGTTGATAATTGTTGATAAGATAAATATTATGTTACATGCTGCACAAACAGATGTCAACTACTTTTCAGAAAATTGTTTTCCCTCTAAAACTATGATATCGCTACCATTACTATGACAACTAGGTTACAAATATATAATTTTTTTATATTTTTTTATCACGCTTTTACAGCTGACTTTTTCTCAAAGGAAGTGATAGCCTCATCTAGCATACGAATGCCGGCATCTATCTGTTCTTTTGTTACAGTAAGCGGAGGTACCATGCGAATAACTTCACTTACATTTCCGCAAAAATAAAATAACACACCTTTTTCTAAAGCTAAGTCTAAAATCTCGAATAAGGCGTCTCCATCGCCTTCTCCCGTATCCGGATTAACAATTTCAATTCCAATCATAAGTCCTAAACCACGGATATCCCCAATAATTGAATGTTTGTCCTTTAAAAGATGCAGCTTTTCTAACGCATAAGCGCCCATTTTTTTCGTGTTATCCAGCAGTTGTTCTTCTTTCATCACTTCAAGAGTTGCAAGTGCTGCTGAACATCCAATAGGATTTCCTCCAAATGTTGTACTATGTGTGCCAAGGGGCCACTGCTTCATTAATTCTTGAGAAGCTACCGTTGCACTAAGCGGAATTCCAGAAGCAATTCCTTTTGCTATAGCCATAATATCTGGCACGACATCAAACGTTTGTCCAGCAAACCATTCGCCGGTACGGCCAAATCCTGTTTGCACTTCATCGAAAATAAGTAATATTCCGTGACGATCACAAATCTCTCTTAACTTCTTCATCCAACTTTTCGGAGGAATAATATAGCCGCCTTCTCCTAATACTGGTTCCAAAATAACGGCCGCCACTTCTTCAGGCGTGACTTGGTGCTTAAAGAGTATTTCAAAATCTTTTTCAAGCTTTTCAGTAAAGTACACATCGCTGTCTAGCTCCGCAGGGCACTCTTTTGGATTCGCATATGGAATTTGATACGTCAGTCCTGAAGGCTGCTGAAATTGTCTATATTTGCTTTTCGAGGTTGTAACACTTAAAGCTCCCATCGAGCGGCCATGAAAACACCCTAAAAAAGAAATAACATACGGACGCTTTGTGACATGTCTCGCTAATTTCAAGGCTCCTTCAATTGCTTCGGTGCCACTATTTCCAAAGAAAAAGCAGTCTAAATTGCCCGGCGTTACTTTTCCTAACTCATCGGCTAACTTTAGTATCGATTCGTACATAATAACACCTGAAGGACCGTGCAATAATTGATCTGCTCCGTCTTTGATTGCTTTTACTACTTTCGGATGTCTGTGTCCTACATTAGTCGTAGCGATTCCGGAAGTAAAATCGAGATATTCTTTACCATCCAATCCATAATAATAGCATCCTTCTTCTTTCACAACGGGCAAATTCGGATGGTCTTTAGCCATCGTCGGTGCTAGCAATTCAGGCATTCTTTCAAATAAGTGACTCCAATCTTTTGACATACTACATCCTCCTTGAAATTATACAAATCAATTAATCTTATTCCGAAATATAGTTACTTATTAAACAATATTAGGAAATTCAGTTATACTAAACGCTTTAATAGAATAGTAATAAAACTTATTTTACTATGCATTTTTATTAAAATCAATTGTATAAATATTTATATATGAAATTAATATGCGGGGTCTCATCCCTTCCGCTTTTCCCGCAGGAGTCTTCGCCTTGTCCCCCAATCAACAGCTAGAAGTACTTACATATATGAAACCTACGTTCACCATCACCATAAAAAAATCCGAACGATTAATCGTTCGGATTTCCCCTTAACTAAAATACTACTGCCACAGCCTCTTTAAGTATATTTATTCAAGATGTTTGGCATCATTGATCGTTTCAAGACGCCATTTTCCACTTTCATAAGCAAAAGTTGTAATCGATGTATTTTGTAAAACAGTAGTCCCTGTTCCTTGTTCTCCGCTTGTTACATGATGAATGAATGTATTAATTGCTGCCCCGTGACTAACAACTGCTACTTTCTTTCCGATAGACTTCTTCATAATTTCCGTTAACCGCTGAACCATCCGTTCTTGAGCCGCTTCGAGTGTTTCGATATTATATAAAGGCTCTTCTCCCCAATTTGTCGCATAGTTTGGCACAAGCTCATGCAGAACTTCTACGTTCTTTGATTCTAGTTCTCCAAAAGAGCGCTCACGCAGCTGCTCACAAACTTCCATTTTCTTTACTTTAGCAGCAGCTGCAATTTCCCTAGCGGTCTCCTGCGCGCGAAGCAAATCGCTTGTATAGATTACATCAATATGGATATCTCGAAAACGTTCCGCTACGCGTTTAGCTTGTTGCTTTCCCGCTTCGTTGAGCGGAATATCAGCATGCCCTTGAATAAGTTTGTTTTTATTCCAATCTGTTTGGCCGTGTCTAATTAAATAAAGCATCGTAATCCCCCTTTAATCCCGTTTTAAAAATTGATAGACAGCTTTATCAACCTCTGAGCTTTCATGTAAATCTGAATGTGCTTCATGAAACGTGTGGAGATGAATGTGTTCGGTGAACTCTTGCAGTCCGTACGCACTTTCTACTGTTACCACTCCATCTGTCTTATCTCCCACATCTCCTGCTCCTGAAAAAACGTCGATTTCTTTTGAGAAATCTTGACGACTTTCGTACAGCTTGTTTAACGCTATAGAGTGAAAAGCTAAATCACGAGCACCCATAGATTCAATATGATTGCGTGCATGAGGATACATCTCCATTAATTCCTGATAATCTAATCCTTGAATTGGCGATCCTAACGTAACTAACTTTTGAATATACTGAGGGTTAGACAAACTAACAGCTGCTGCTGTTACTCCTCCCATACTATGTCCAACTAAATCAACAGAAGATGCTTTATATGTATCACGTACATCTTGCATAATAGCTTCAATCCATTTTTGCTGCTGTGCAATACTGGCATCTGGCTTTTTAAAGACGATATGAATAAGCGGAAGTTTTCCCTCTTTTGCTTTCATAATGTGCTTCCACTGAATAGCTCCATCTTTTTGAACAACGCAGTAAGCTACTTTAGTTCCCCATCCGTTTTGTTCAAATCGTTTAATCATTTTCCCTAAGCTTTTTTGACTGCCTAAATAGCCATGAATAAATAAAACCGGCACATTTTTCGATTGGGCACCTCGTTTTATTTGTGGGGCAAAAATATAAAAACAAAGCGAAATAAATAGTATGATACTAATCAATAAAATTAACAGCCGCAAGTTCTCACCCTCCGATCGTCTGGTTCATTACACTCATTAATAAAAAAATTTGGAGTAAATTTTATTCTGATACGTCCTGTAAGCTGCAGAACTTGTCATCTTTTTCTTGTCAACGAGCTGCTCAAAGCGCAAACGCTTTTCCGTAAGCATCTCTGTTAGCCTTTGTTCTTCATTAGCATCCGTGCATATAGAAATCAATTCTTCTATTGTAGCCATATCTCGTTTCAGCTCTTGTTCATCCGTTATCATGTTTGCATTTTTTAATATCCTATACGCTTGGCGCAGTTCTTCAGGTATATGTGATAAATCTTCTAACTTTAATGGTTTTCCTTCCCCAGGCAGCTTATCAAAGTCACCGTCTTTTATTGCTTGTCTAATTCTTTCTTCAGCAATTATATACGCAATATCCAAGGAAAGACCTCCTTTAAGCAAATATAAAATTCAATCTTACCTTCTATATAAAAGATGTATAATAAACACAGCTTTTATAACCGTATTTTTTATTATACTATGATTATAAAATTTGAACTACCTTCACTTCTTGGATAGACTATTCTCTCTTTGTAAAATAATTTCCAGAGCTTCACTCCTTTCACTATCAAACTTTCTTGAGCAGTTTCTTAATTAGCTGAAATTCAATGAACGATTCTCCATCAGGTTTTGTTATCTTATCTTACTATATTTATACAAAAAAGCCTCCTTACGCATGTAAGGAGGTGGAAAAAGGTAATTCTAAGGTCATCATGTTATGCCTACTTTCTATAAAACCACATTTTGAGAGCGTTTTCAATGTTTTTTTATATTACTTTGCTAATTTTCTTTTCGTTTAATGAGGCTCCGTAAATATAACGAAGCCTCACCAAATTTCTACTCTTCTTTATCTGATGGAATCATAATTTCTCCTTCGTGCTCTTGTTTTTTCAAAAGCAGCTGGAGAATCGTTTTGGATAATTTACTAGGCTGATAGGGTTTAATCAGAAACTCACACACTCCAAGCTCTAACCCTTTGCTTCTTTCGTCTAAAGCAGATGAGATTAAAATAGGAATCTTTTCTGTCTCTGTATTTTCTTTGAGCTGTCTTAAAACATCCCAGCCGTCTAACTTATTTTTTCCTAACATAATATCTAGAACAACCACTTCAGGCTTTTGCTGATGAATAGAGTTTAATGCGTCTTCTCCATTGTTAAAATACCGAACGTGAAAGCCGCTTTCTTTTAATTCTACCTGTAAAAGCGTCGCTAAACTTTTATCATCTTCTACAATCACTACGCTTTTACGGCTATCATTCGTATTTATCATCTCTTCATCGTACTGAACTTCATATAGAAGCGGGAGAACAACCGTGAATGTTGTTCCTTTTTTCCATTCCGATTGTACAGTAATGTCTCCGCCATGAGCTTTTACAATTTCTTTTACAATTGCTAATCCTAGACCTGTTCCGCCAATTTTGCGCATATCGGAGTTATCTACTCTGTAGAATTTGGTAAACAATTGACCTAGCGCTTTATTTGGTATACCAATCCCTTCATCTTGAATATCAATATAAACAGCGTGTTCCTTTTGATACACTTTAACTGTAACGTTCCCTCCATCGGGGGAATATTTCACTGCATTACTAATTACATTATTAAACAATTGCAGCAGCTTATCTTTATCTCCCATTACTGTAAAATGCTCTTGATCGGAAATCATATCAAATTCGTGCTTACTTGTTTGTATTTTCTGGACCTCAATCACCTGCTTAATAAGCGGCAGAATGTCTTGATACTTTTTATCGTAGGTTTGTTTCCCCGCTTCCATTCTTTGGACGTCCAGAAAATCGTTGATTAAAGATGTTAACCGCTGTGCTTCCTGATAAATAGTAGTTAAGTACTTCTTCTGTCTTTCTTCTTTTAATGTTTTGTTTAGCATAAGCTCAGTGAACCCTAATACACTTGCTAAAGGTGTGCGCAGTTCGTGACTCACAGTGCTTACAAATTCCGACTTCATCTGATCAACTTCAAATTCTTTCGTAATATCCCGATGAACGAACAATACGCCAAACATCTGACGGTTTCGATATACGTATTCGCTATAAACTTTTATAACTTTTCGCTTACCTTCCGTGTGCAGGTAATAAACAAAAGACTTTTCTACTTGCTCTCCCTTACAAATGGCTTCAACGTATTGTCTCAGCTGCTGTATATTTTCGACTTTTTGAGAAAGAGCATCTAGCCATTGATTGCAAGAGAGCTGAAGAAGCCCGCTTTGATGCTCATATTGAAACAATTCGCTAGTCTTCGTATTCACTTGTAGAATCGTACCGCTTGTATCTACAAGCTGCATTCCTTCTTGAATCGAATTTAAAATATCTTGAGATAGCAATCGGTCATGCTCAGACTCTTCGTAAATATAAATTTTTTCAAGGGCAATCGTAATTTGTTTTGCCAGTATTTCAAATGTCTGTAATTCATGTTCTGTGTATTTATCCGCGTAGCGGCTGTAAAACATATAGGCTAGCATATCTCCCTGTGAAGAGAGCACCGGTACGATAACATCATACAAATAAAACGTTTGCTGATGATATAGGCGCTCATGTTCTATACACTCTCTTTTTACTACCATACATTTTTTCGTCTTTTGCACATGATCAACGTAATTATTATGAAGATTTGCCACCATCTGTTGAACACTTGATGAAGATAGACCAAATGAAGCATGTGTCTTTTCATCGGCTAGCATAATAAACCCGTGATCAGCTTTCATCACCCGGCTCATATTTGTGACAGCACTCGTGAGAACCTCTTGCTTGTGAAGAGAATTTGTTAGTCCATGCACAAATAAATTGCGCAATTCTAACTCCCCTTCTCGTTCCTTGGTCAATTCTAACGCGTGCTGAAGTTCATCTTGCTGACTGTGCAATTCATCTTGCTGTGCAATCAGCTCCTCATTTTGAGCCGTTAACTCCTGTTCATTATTTTGCAAAGTCGATACCATTTTGTAAAAGGCTTGAGATAGCATACCAATTTCATCTCTTCTATGTTCATCAAATGTCATAGGCATTTCTTTTCCGGCAGCAATTTCGCTTGCCGTATATGCGAGCTGACTCAGCGGCTTTACAAACTTATTTAGCAGTACCCGTGTAAGCAATAATAAAATGACCACTGTAAACGCTAAAAATAAAATAAAGAGCGTTTGACTTTTCTGCATGTCACTCGACGTATCATCGTACTGTGTATTTAAGTCTTTAGTTAATTCCTTTTGGTAGTCATCAAGTTCTTTTTGCATTTGTTCTATTGATTTAGAAGCAGCCTTCCGCTCAGGACTAGAGCGGACTCCTTCAATACCTTTTTTGTCGTAAATATCTTTAAAATAAGGAAGCGTTTGATTAAAATACGTGTTTAGCATCACCGTCGCTTCATTTACAAACGTACGCTCACGTCTATCTGCGGCTAGACCTGAAAGTCGATCAAGATTTTCTTCGATAATTTTTTGCTGACTTGCAGCCTCGTTATACATATCCTCTGAATCAAATGCAATAAACCCACGAGCCTGCAAAAAAGCCTTGTTCATTGATTTATCAATTGTAGATAGCAGCTGTGCCTTTTCCCGTACTTGTGCCCTGTACTGGGCATAATCAGCTGTAATTTCTTTTTGCCGTACAACAAGTACAGTTGAACCCGCCGCAAAAGCAAGTAAAAGGATACTTGCTAAGAGGATGAACTGGATTGAGATACTTTTTCGTTTTAGTTTATTGTTCATCTAAAATTTCCTCGACACGTTCGGCTAGCAATAGGGGACTAAACGGCTTAGACATAAAATACGCAGCCCCTGCTTCTAACACTCGGCTTTGATCAGCAGCTTGATTCTTAGCTGAAAGCATCAATACTTTTGTATGGCGCTTATCTTTCATTTCTTTCAGCTGTTGAATGACTTCAAGCCCGGTGAACACGGGCATCATATAATCCAAAATAATTAAGTCAAAATCACGTTCTTTAATAAATTCCAAAGCTTCTTCGCCATTTTCTGCTTCCGTCACATCATGTCCTTCATCTTCAAGGGTATCTACCACTAACATACGAAGCACTTCTTCATCTTCTGCTAATAAAATTTTTGCCATTGTTATTCCTCCGCTTGTAGTCGTCCATACGTTTTTTGCAATATGAAGTAGGACGGCTTTATTCGTTCATGAAAAGTTGGATACTCCCAATTTCTCCACTTATATAAGTAAAAATCTTTTAATAAAAGTTCTCCTTTTTTCTGAGTCGGAAACGTATCTTCTACGTCATTGCTCTTCTTATTAACAGCTACGACTCCCACTTGAATCCCTTTTATTTTCTCGCTGGATTCTAATCCTTTTTTGGACCAAATATCTCCCATTATTTCTTTTTGACTCGGGTCTTTTACATTTAAAAGCGCCCAAGGAATGCGAAGTTCAGCAATTCCACTTGATTCATTTACTTTAAAATCTGCTAGCGAATCAAATGATGAAGAGTTAGGATTGCTGTTTCCTTCTTGGAGCTTCCCAGTTTCATAGGCGTCAAAAGGAATGGTTCTCTTGTTTTTCCCCTCTCCAATCGCTAACTCTTTGTTAAGGGCGAGCCTGATTGGATTAAACATGCCGTTGTCTTTCGTATCGGTTCCTTTTACGGCCGGAATCATTTGAAGCTGATGAGCATATGAAAAATAATACGTATCGTAATAGCTGTCTATCCATAAATGACTGTCTTCTTTCCCGTTTAATTCTGCTACAAAATCAATTCCTTTTGTTTTTAAGGAAGGAATTTGAGGAATCTTTGACTGTCCCTGATTGTTAATCGTGTTAAACAAGAAATAAAGCTTTTGATCTTCCAGTTCTTTTGCACTCACTTGTAGATATAGATAACCTTCATCACTTGTAATGTTCAATGCTTTTAACTTTTTAGACGGCTTATATACCGACTTGCTGTTCAGCTTTTTCCAATCATCTGATTTACCGTCTACTTTGACTTTCAGCTTCGTTCCTGGATCAAAACTCAGCAGTCCAAAATGCTGCTCTCCCGTTTGCAAATTCGTCCAAAATGGCCTTCGGTTCGGATTGTCGTACTCCATCGTATTCCACGTTCGCTTAAACCATTCATCTTGCCATGTAAAGACCATACCGCCAGCCATTTTTTCTTCGACAATGTCTTCGTATAAGCGTGACAGAATCTTTCCTTGTTCTTGTTCCGTGTGAAAGCCTTGATCCCACCCGTATACGTTTCTATGGGTGAGTCCTCGCGAAGCCGGAATGCCAAATTCAGCAACAAGAACGGGCATATGATGAACTTCTTTCATATTTTGCAAATAGCCTGCGTAGTTATTTTTCTCTCCTCGATGATCTCGATAAGCGAGATAACGAGGTTCATAGTTTAAAAAGTCAGGATAGTACGGATAAATATGATAAGAGGCAAATAAGCCCGGCTCAAATTTTTTAGTTGTGTGAATTAAATTAGGATTAACGGACACTTTATCTTCGTCTTCAGAAGGTTCATATGGATGAGTAAGCAAATCCGTCGTCACCCAGTTCGTAAAGCTCATAGGCCGCTGCCAATCATATTTATCCTGCTCATAGGAAATTGTTTTTTCCATAAGCTGAGCAAGCCAAATTTCAAAAGGGTTGCCTTTTTCGGTATAGATGTACTGCCCTTTAAAATCTTTCATTCCTTTATGTTTTTCATTTGTCGAAAGAGCTACCGTGGGATCCCATTCAACTCCTATAATCCATCCTAAAACATAAGGAGACACGTCTGCTGTGTACGTTCCGCTTGCATGTCCCGTCCACTTTGGCAGTGTTGCCTTTCCGTGAATAACGTTTACAATCCTTTTCATTTCAGCTTCAAATTCTTTTGTATTTTCCTTTGCAAAAGCATCTTGTGAATCATAGAAAACTTCTTCATTTACCCATACTCCATGAAAAAGATAAATGGGTTCTTTGGCTTTTTGATTATACTCAGCAAGCGCTTCATAAAAGGCGGGAGGATGAATGGTGTATACGCGGATTGAGTTGGCATTCATCTTTCCAATTTCTTTAAACCAGCGCAAATATTCTTCTTTCGAAATAGCAGTCTCACCGGGGAAATATCCTGGCTTACTAATGCCCATATTTACTCCTTTAATCAGCAAATCTTGCCACTTGCCATTTTGATAAACTTGCAAATAATCTTTTCCTACTTTCCCTGCTACTTTACGGTCAGCATCTTCATAGATTTCCATATTTTCATTAAAAGTAACAGAAGCAGGCTGAGATTCATTTTGCTGTTGATCTATGATCTTATTCATAAGAGACAGATAAACAGTCCAGTAAAAAGAAGACTCATCTTCTTTTCCGATTTTCTCTGTCCATTTCTTCCACACCGGGTAAAAAGAGGTTTGATAAATGGAAGGTACTTCTCCTTGATCTGCAAAATCTCCTGCAAAGTAATAGGTATCATATCGCTCTTTATTATGATGAACGACTGCTGGTATGGACAAAGGGATACCATTTTCCTTTAGCTTGTTTTCTCCTTCAGAATCCAAGTGAAAGACAAACTGAGCCTGCACATCACTTTTTTGCTGGGGTGTAATTACGTCAAACCAATATTGATAAGCAGATTCATCCTGTAAATTTAATGTTTTCTTTCCTTGTTTTGTATATTGAAACCATACTGGATTTTCTTTTAATTCTTTTTCCGTTATAATAACGAGCTTATTGGATTCATTAACGAATAATAAGCCTTTTCCTGTAAGGCTCCACTCTTTGTTGTACTGCTTTTTGTAAGCACTTTTCACCCAAGCAGGAACTTCTTCACTGCCGAATTCCTCAAAGTAGCGACCAATCCAGCCAGACCACGTAACATTGTACAATTCATACAGTTCTTTGCGAACGTCTAAAGAAGTAGGGCTTCCAAATGTATTAAACTCTCCAATCAGCGTGTTTGTACGTCCATTCAGCGCTTTCTTAACGTAGCTCACGTCTTCAGAAGTCATGCCGCCATACACCAATTGAGAGCGATCTCCTCTTTTAGCTTTTACGCCTAAATCTTCTTTGTATACACCATACGTGTCGGTGATATAAATCATATCTGCAGAGTTTGTTTTTGGCAGAGATTTAATGCTGTATGTTTTATCTCCTTTTGGGTAAAACCCTGCATAATCTTTTGAGATTTCATAAGGCTTCCCGTCTTTGCGTACTTTCGCTTGATTCAGCATCCACATTAAGCCTTGATGCTCTCGAAACGTTTGATCTGGCACTGTTTTATCAATAACAAGCATATTCAAATCAGTTGGTTTCTTTAGCTGCCAAATAAGAAATGGAGAAGCCGTTATCGCCATAACCAAAATAATGCCGCCGATTAATAACCATTTTTTCATTGTGAAACTCCTTTTCGCTGCATGTCTCCCCAGCCTTTTTTATTGCGAATAACATCCAACAATCCATGACAGCGCCATATAACAGTTAGTGGGCGATACCAAAAGGATTCAGTCAGGGAAAAGACAAATAGCTTAGCAATATCGGATACTTTTGGATATTTACGAAGGCTCCACTCTTCTAGCAAAACGGCCGCCATTGAATAAAGAGAACCATATACAACCATTAAAAGAAAAAGCAAATAAGCAAATTCTACATAAATCCCGCCTACAACTAGAGAAATAACAATAAACAAATAGCCTAACATTTCCATGACCGGTCCGATTAGTTCAATAAACACAAAATAAGGCATAGAAATCATTCCGATGCTTCCGTATTTCGGATTAAACAGCATCTCTTTATGCTTCCAAAGACTATCAAATAAACCGCGGTGCCAGCGGTTCCGCTGTCTTCGCAAATATTTGATTTCATCGGGTGCTTCTGTCCAGCATACGGGATCTGGAATATAAACAATTTGATTGTTGGTTTTTTTCTGTTTAATCAGTCGGTGCAGGCGAACAACAAGCTCCATGTCTTCGCCGACCGTGTGAGAATAACCCCCAGCTTCAATCACCCAGCGTTTAGAAAATACGCCAAATGCTCCTGACACAATAAGCAATAAATTATGGCGACTGAGACCAATGCGTCCCATAAGAAATGCACGTAAATATTCAATAATCTGCATCACAACAAGCGGCTGTGTATCAAGTCCAATCGATACGACCGCACCGTTTTCGATTTTACATCCATTTGCAATTCGAATACTTCCCCCTGAAGCAATTACTTCTCCGTCTGAATCAATAATTGGCTTCATAACTTTTAAAAAAGCATCTCTTTCTAACACTGAATCGCCATCGATCGAACAAAAATAAGGATAGTTGGATAAATTAATTCCTGCATTTAATGCATCTGATTTTCCCCCATTTTGTTTATCGACTACATATAAATAATCGTATAATTTAGAACGATATACAGCTTTTACTTCTTTCGTCTCTACTTGCTTTCTCACAACTCGATTCATTTTCACAAGAGAAAACTCCTCGATTAGCTTTTCTAACGTATCATCTGAAGATCCGTCGTTTACTACAATTACTTCATATTCCGGATATTCAATTCCAAGCAGCGAACGCACGCTTCCAATAATCCCGACAGATTCGTTATAAGCGGGAACTAATATAGATAACGGTGTTGTATAGCTAACCGCAAGCAAATCTTCATAAGGTTCTTCATCATTTAATTGATATTGCTTTCGCAGTTGAAAAGCAGAGATGATAAACATCATAAAATAAAAACAAAGCACAAAAATCATATAAGCAAATACAGCCCATCCGCAAATGGACAATAAAAGATGCCAAACACTATTCCACAACCGTAACTCCTCCTTTTTCAAGCCATTCTGCTGCCATATCTTTCGAAAACTTGTCATCAGTCGTTTTGTATACTTGAACTAAGTATTCTTTACCTGTTGGGATTTTCATCATTGACTGAGCAGCATTCGAACGCACAAGAAAATGAGAATCTTTTAGTGACTGCTCAAGAAGTGACAATCCCTTCTCATCTCTCGTTTTGCCTATTAGTTTTGTAGCCATCATTCTTTCTTGCCAAATACCTGACTGAAGATGGTTCGTGAGCTCCTCTATTCTTAATGGAAAAGATAAAGCATTAAGTGATTTCAATGTACGAATTCGCAGTTCTTCTGATGAACTTTTCATGTGCATTTTTAAGAAATCTATATACTCTAACTTATGATTGATACCGATCATATCGATAAGAGGCAGCTGAATTTCTTCTTGTAGATTTTCAAATTTATTAATAAATTGCTGAAACTGCTCACTGTTCATAGTTCCAAACAAAGAGCGGTACATAAATTCAGACAGCGGTCTAGAAGCGTTTGTCATGTATACAACAAACTCAGGGCGGTTCAGCTTAACTAAAATTTTTAAAATTTGATTTTTTTCAGCCGCTGTACTATTTTTTTCTCATACATTTCTACTAATTGGTCTGTTAGCGTAGTTAGACCAAAATCTTCAATAGCATAAAGGGCATTCATTCTGACACTCCATCTAGAATGATGCAGCTCTTTTTTATATTTGGGTGTAAAAACCTTCTCCGCATAGAGCGTGATGTTATTTAGAATTTCATCGCCTTGTACAGCTGTAGAAAAACCGCTCAATAGTTCCTCTACACCCGCCAGCTCTATTCTATTTTTAGGCTCTAACCGATGTTCTTCATCTTTTCTGTATAAATAAATAAAAAGAGATTCTTTCATACTATCTTTATAGAATTCTACTTTTGCTCGAAAAGCGTTTAAACGCGCTTTTTGAATAAGTAAATAACTCAGAAAACAGACTAAAAGCAATAGCAATCCGCCAAATAAGACATATACCACTTGAATTGACATCGCCATTTATTTCACCTTCTTCATTAAATGACGCACGCGCGCTTCAAGCTCCATTAACTTAAATGGCTTTGTCATGTAATCGTCTGCCCCAAGTTCTAATGCTCTTTGAATATCTTGTTCGCTGTTTCTTGATGTAAGCATAATAACCGTATACTGATCGTAACGTTTATTCTGTCTTAATTTTTGCAGCACTTCTAAGCCATCCATTTTAGGCATCATTCCGTCTAAAATAACAAAGTACTGATCGCTAGAATGAATCCATTGAGACTCAAAAAATTCAATGCCATCTTTGAACACTTCTATTTTCACTTCATAGCGATCTCCTACATCAATCTTACTTAAAAGCTCTTTCAGCATCGTTCGAATGATAGAATCATCATCAATAATAGCCATACGAAGCGTTCGCTTTTTAACCAGCTTGCTTTGAGAAGAAGCTACAATTTTTTGACGTCCTGATTCCTTCGCTATATATAATGCCTCATCAGCTTGATGAAGAGCTTTTTCTAACGGCCATTCAGTGTTATGAACTTCTACAACTCCGCCGGAAAAGCTGCAATAAAACGAATTGCTTTGATGTGTGAACACTTTTTCCACAAAGAAATCCAACAGTCTATTTAATACTGTTTCTGCCTCTTTTATATTGGTTTTTGGCAGTAAAAGAATAAATTCTTCGCCTCCATATCTAAAAATGTAATCTGTTGGACGAATTTCATGCTTCATATACTCTACAAATGCTTGCAGCACACGGTCTCCCATAAGATGTCCATATCGATCATTTATTCTCTTAAAGAAATCTAAATCTAAAATCGCTAAACAAAAAGGATCTTTTAAGCGGTCGTAGCTGGATAGCTGCTGACTGTAGATTTCTTTTAAATACGTTCGGTTATAGGCTCCTGTTAATTCATCAAACATTAAATAGGAGTTAAACATCTGCTTTCGTTCAATATGGTGACCAATTCGAAGTAGACTTTCTTCCATATCGAGAGGTTTAACAAAAAAATCATCGGCCCCTAATTTAAAAGCCTTCAAACGCGTCTCTCTTTGATTATCAACGCTCATCATGACAATGGGGACGAACAGTTGCTTTGTTTTATCACGTAAAAATGAAAGAATGTCAAAGCCTGTACAGTCTTTCATATGTACATCAACAACAAAACAATCCGGCTTTAATTCGTAAAAAGCCGTAATGGCTTTTTCTTTAGAGGCAGTTGCTAATACGTACCACCCTTGTTTTTCAAACTGTTCTTTTAAATACATCAGCATTGAAAGATCATCATCCACAAGTAAAACATTCGCTGTTTGTTCACTAATTTCTATCGGTTTATTTATGTCTTCTACGGATTGAATTTCATCTTGATAACAAATTTTAATAATATCTAATAAAAATGTATTCAACTCCGCGTAACCCCAGGTTTTTTTCTGATTTTTTTCAACAGCTTCCATTAACTCGCGGGAACGATCTCCTAAATAATTCAGTCCAATGGTTGCAGACGTTCCAGAAATTGAATGCAAAAAGCGGTACACTTCTTCATGAGGTATTTCTTCATTTTGATCGGTCCACTCTTGCAGCTGCTTGCGGACATTAGCTAATAATGCAATTTGATATTTATCCATCTTATACACCCTTTGTTCGATATAGTTAACACTTACCCCATATTACTCCATCCATTTTTCTATAATATTTTGTAAGTAAATGAAATATTTTCTTACTTGTATTTTAAGTATGTTTTTTCCAAATGAAAAGCAATTCCTTTTTAACCATACTTTTCCTTCAATGATTTTACTTTAAAATGATTCTTTTTTCACCCATTATTTTTTCTACCCAATAAGTAAAATGACCTGTTATCTTCTTTATAAATAGACCTACAACCTTATTGACAAAATTAATGAGTCTTTGTTACCCTTATACACGTTGTGAAAAATTTAAAAGTGAATGCTAAGGAAAGCAGCCGTTTTGATGAATAATCAATCAAATCAGGTTCTTTCCTTTTTATATTTTTACTAAGGTAGATACTTTGCTAAATAAAGTTTCGCTTTATACACCGTGTCCTCTTTGTCATAGGCGCACTTAGACCGAAAACAGACGGAAAGGAGTATAAAATGTTTACTCAGCTTACAGAAAAAAACCAGAATGCAGAAGAACTAAAAGAAACACTTGATGATTTAGAGTTTCAGCTATTTCGCATGCAGGATAATTTAAAAGAAATTGCTAAAAAGTATGAAGTTATTGGTGTCGATCAGCCTGAAGATAATCAGTTAGTTATTGTATCGGCACAAAATGACGGAAACGCATGTAAAATTATGCTAAATGAATGTACAAAAGCCTATAGAGGGGCTTGGGATTTTGCCATCGATGGCGTATATGAAGATAATCACACGATTTTTATTGGTGACATTAAAGGGCCCGCTAATAAGGGATATGGCTCTGTATGTATGAATTATTTAAAAGAAGTAGCGGTTGATCAAAATGTTCATGTCATTAAAGGCGATATCGCTGAGCGCGATTGGGATCATCTCGAAAGATTGATTCATTTTTATGAAAAACATAACTTTGAGGTGAATATTGATTATACGAATAAGTGCGGAGAAATTGAGTGGACTCCAGCTTATCAATAAAAAACGAACAGACGCTGTCTGTTCGTTTTTTATTTGATATATGCTAAGCTTTTTTTAATGCTGCTAAGTGGACTTTCTATACAGTGATCTTGTTCAACGATCCACCATTTTACGCCTGCTCTATGTCCTTCTTGCATTACACCCTTTACATCTACTCCTCCGGTACCAAGAGGAGCAAAAAACTGCTCGCCGTCTGTTGTCATATCTTTTAAATGAATAAAAGGCGTACGATTTTGATAATGCTGCATCCACTCCACTGGATCTTCACCTGCTTTAGTCAGCCAATAAATGTCCAGTTCTACGTTTACCTCAGTTTCTTCTAAGATTGTTTGGAGAGCTGACTTTCCAGTTGACAATTTCTTCAGCTCAAAATCATGATGATGATAGCTAAACGACATACCTTCTTTTTTACAATACGTATCAATATCATTTAAAGAATCAATAAGCACGTGATATCCTTTTTCAGTTTGACGTTCAGGCATTAAATAAGGACAAACAATATGTGAATTTCCAACTTGCTGTTCAAAGTGAATCACTTGCTCTAAATTAGATTCTAATTGTTCAAGCGGCACATGACTAGAAGCCGGCTTCAGCTGTAAATCCGTTAACCATGCTTTTACTTCTTTTGCTGTATATCCTTCGTACCCTGCAAATTCTACCCCTTGATATCCTAAAGCAGCTACTTTTTGAAGCGTTCCTTTAAAATCTTTTTTCATTTCTTCACGCAGCGTATAAAGCTGAACTCCTACAGGTATTTCTCCCATCTTCTCTCCCCCTGTTCATTGAGAAAGCTCCTATAATAGGAGCTTCTGCTTTTATTTTACTGCACTTCCAAGCATTCCTGAAATAAAATGACGCTGAAGTGCCAGGAAGAAGACAATGATTGGAATGGTTGCAATTGTTACTCCCATCATTACTTGACCGTAATCAATAATCGATAAGCCAATTAAGCTTGAAAGAGCAACTGGTAATGTAGCCATTTCGTTAGATGTAGTCGCAACTAAAGGCCACATAAAGTTATTCCACTGTGTCATAAATAAGAAAATAGCTGCTGCAGCCATAGCAGGCTTCATAGAAGGAAGCACAATAGTTAAAAAGATTCTCATCTCTCCAGCTCCGTCCAAACGAGCTGCTTCAATAAGTTCCGTTGGAAAAGCTAAAAAGTTCTGACGTAATAAAAAGATAGCAAACGGAAAACACAGCTGCGGAACAATAAGTGCAAAATACGTGTCAAGCAAATTAAAATTCGACATCAGCTGAAAAAGTGGAATGAGCGTTGCTTGATATGGAATCATCATAGACAATAAAAGCGTAGTGAAAATTGCGTTTCGGCCTTTGAATTCAAATTTAGATAGCGCATATGCAGCTGTGGAGCAGACCATTAAAGCTACAATCACATACACGACTGAAACAAATACTGAGTTAAAAAAGACGCGCCCTAAATCAATTGAAGCATTTAAATTTTGTAGATTTGTCATAAATTGATCGCCAGGCTTCAGCGTTGGAGGGTTTGTAAACATTTTTCCTGATTCATTCGTAGCGCCGATAAACATCCAGTAAAAAGGAAAAATTGAGATAATCGTAAACAGCCCAAGCAAGCTGTATAGTCCTATTTTACGCATGATGTGCCTTTTCTTTTTGACCTTAGGAACGGTAACTACTGCGGTTGCTTCTACTCTCTCTAATACACTCATGATTTATCACCCGTAAATTTAAATTGGAAGAACGTTAAAATACCAACTAATAATACAACAACGTACGCAATGGCCGATGCATATCCAAAATCAAAGTATTTAAAGCCATTTTGATAAATATATAAGCCTAGCGTCATAGTAGAATCAGCAGGGCCGCCTTTTGTTAAGTTAAAAGGTTCGTCAAACAATTGAAGCGTGCCAATTGTTGATAAAATAGTAGCAAACAAGATAACGGGTTTTAATTGTGGAACCGTTACGTGGAAAAACTTTTGAATACGATTTGCTCCATCTAAATCAGCTGCTTCGTAAACTTCATGAGATAAACTTTGAAGAGCTGCTAGAAAAATAACCATGTTATAACCTGTCCATCTCCAAGTCATCGCAACGATGATTGAGACTTTAGCCCAAAATGGATCTCCCAGCCACTGAATGGCATCGATACCGAAAAACCCTAAAATAGTATTCATAATTCCTTCATCTTGAAGAATGATTGAAAACAAAATAGAGTAGGCAACTAGTGACGTTACTGCCGGCAAGAAAAATGAAACTCGGAAAAAACCTTTTAGTCTTAAAAGCTGACTGTTTAACGCGTTAGCTAGTACAAGAGCTAATAAAATCATAACGGGTACTTGAACGATTAAAATAATCCCCGTATTCCCAAGCGCTTTCCAGAAAATATCATCTCCGAGCAAACGTGTATAGTTTGATAACCCGGTAAATACATACTTTCCGCCTTCCATACTCTGAAAGCTTAAAACAAACGATGAAAAAATAGGGTAGATTGTAAACAGCGCGAACAGCAAAAGTGCTGGAGCAATAAATAAGTAAGGCAACGATTTATTTGTCTTCATGATGACCTCCTAGTACCGCAAGAAGAAGAGATAGAAGGCAATTTTCCATAAATCACCTTCTATGCTTCTTGATTATTTTTTAATTCGGTTTTCTAAGCGTTTTTGAGCTGCTTCAAGCGAGTCTGTAACACCCTTACCATTTGTTACTTCTGACACAGCTTTGACTGCTTCACTGTTTGCAACTGAGTAATTGCCCGTAAAATTAACCGGTTTAATATCTTTCATTTCATCTGCGAATGTTTTCCAAATCGTCTGATTGTTAAAGTACTCATCTTGTGCAGTGAATAATTTTGAAGAGTATACGGTATTTAATGATGGGAATAATCCGCCCTTCATCGCTTCTTCTTGAACTTTATCCGTTGTTGAGAAATACTCCATAAATTTGTACGCTTCATCTGCTTTTTGACTAGTTGCTGAAATCACATAGTTGCTTCCGCCTAAGTTAGAAGCACGGTTACCTCCTTCTTCAAACGAAGGTAATAAAAACACTCCCCATTTTCCTTTTAAATCCGGAGCCTGCTGTGTAATAGAACCGGATAGCCAAGCACCGGATGGTGAACTTGCTACTTTACCTTCTGCTAAGGCACTGATTGAAGCATCCCAGCCCACTGTATTTTTAACAATGCCTGCTTCTTTTAACTTCTTATTTAACTCCATTGCTTTTTTCGCTTCTTTAGAAGTTAAATTTAGCTTTCCTTTGTTATTAAAGTAGAACGTACCTTGCTGTGTCAGCGTCATTCGGAATAAGCCATCGTCATTATTAAAATCTAAACCTAGTAAATCAACGCCAACTTTTTCTTTAATTTTCTTACCAGCTGCAATATAATCATCCCATGTTTTGATACTGTTTGGATCTACGCCTGCTTTTTCAAAGTAATCTGTGCGATAGAATACGCCTGTTGGACCTGCATCAAACGGGAAGCCGTACATATCTCCATTCTTTGATAAAAGGGCTCTCTTAAATTCAGGAAACTTATCTTCTTGCTTATCAAATCCTTTTTTAGATAGGTTTAAAAATGCTTTTGGAAATGCATCTAAATATCCTTGGAAACGATCGTCTTCTACTAATACAATATCAGGAAGGCCTTTTCCGCCAGCTTGCAATCCTGTTGTTAGTTTTGAATAAACGTCTTCACGTCCCATATCCACTACTTTTAATTTAAAACCTGGATTCTCTTTTTGATATTCTGCTGCTGCTTTCTTTAATACCGGTACGTTAATATTCCAAGCCCATGCAACAACTTCTTTTCCACCGCTACCACTTGTTTCATTAGCGGCCTTTCCTCCGCATCCTGCAAGTACTAGGGTTAAAATGAGTGCAAAACTGATTAAACTAAACCAACGTTTCAATGAATACCCCTCCTATAATCTTGTCTCCTAGTGTGGCAAGTTTTTTTGTAAACGCTCATGACTCTTTTTCGAGAGAATTATTGAAAAATAATTCTGTATATTGAAAGCGTATACAATTTACTTAATCTAAATTATATGAATGAATACCCTTTTCCTCAATGGTAAATATAAAAGGCAAAAACCTTACATTTTTGCCTTTTTCTAAATTGATTTTGTTATTATGGTTTCTATTAACTTTTTCGTTCATGAAAAAAAGCGAATGTACTGTCATTGTTGAAACAGAACACAATCGCTTATTTAAAAAAATCCAATGTATACTATTTTTTTGCTACATAAGTAACACTTTCTTGCTTATTTAGGACGTTCTAAGGAAAATAATTGCCCCAATTTACTATAGTTAGAACCCGCAAGTCGGCTGACTGGCTTCACACGTTCTGCAGAAACGCGATCGTTTTCTATCACTTTTTCACTAATATGAAACATCACAACTTCACCGATAAACAAATCTGAGCTGTATGCCTCATCCGTTCCTAATGGCACAATTTGGTGAAGCTTACATTCCATCCGAATGCTGGCTTCTTGAATTCCGGGAACCTGCACTTTTTTGCTCGGTGCTAGCGTTAACCCTGTTTCTTCGACTTCACTGACGGAAGAAGGATAAGAAGATGCCGCTTGATTCACCTGTTCCACTAAGTTTTCGTCTACAAGATGAACTACAAATTCTTTAGATGAACTAATATTTTTGGCCGTATCTTTCGTCATTTGACCTTCACTTCTCGAAACTGAAATGGCAATCAGCGGAGGCTCTGCCGCAACTACATTAAAGAAACTAAACGGTGCGGCATTCACTACACCGTCATCATTTTGACTTGTAACAAACGCAATCGGCCGGGGAATGACGACCCCTGTTAACAAATGATAATTGTCTTTTACACTTTGTACCGCTGGATCGACTATCTTCATTTTACCTACTCCTTTTCTTCCATTTACTTTATTGTATGGTAACGAAAAGAGTATAGATTAGCTAGCAACTTGCTCACTAAATATGCAAAAAAGAGATTGAGACATAACTACATCCATCTAATCCGAAGACGAACAAATGGGAGTAATGAGCTGGTATCGATCACTTGTGACACCGCTGTTGATTTCCATGTAAGGCTTCGCTTTCCACGGGCGACCGATGAGCCTCCTCGTCGATTACGGGCCTGCGGGGTCTCATCACTTCCTCTTTTCCCTCAGGAGTCTTCGCCTTCCTCTCCAATCAACAGCTAGAAGCAACTAACTAGATGAAACCTACGTTCACTACAACAATGAAAAAATCCGAACGATTCATCGTTCGGATTTTCCTGCAACTAAAATATTTTCAGCTTATTTCTTTAATTTAACACCGTAATTTTCACTGTACGACGTCCAAATGCTTTTGCAGCTGACTCGGAAGGTACTAATACGTCAATTCGATATCCTTTAATCGCACCGCCCGTATCACCTGCTGTTGCCACTCCGTATCCTTCTACGTATACTTTTGAACCTAATGGAATAACGGATGGATCTACCGCAATAATTTTATGAGTGCCTGAACTCACATTTTGTCCAGTGGCTGTTACGCCGCTACACCCTGCACAATTAGCTGTATAAGCTGTTGCTTCTACATACATTTCTTTTCCAGAATGCTTTTGTGTGCTTTCTTCTTTTTTCGTTTCTTTTGCTTCTGAAGAAACGGTTGCTTTCTTCTCTGTAGCTGCAGCTGTTTTTACTTCTTGTTTTGGCTCTGTTTTTACTTCTTTTTTAGCTGTTGCCAGTTCAGCTTGACGCTTTGCTTCTGCATCAGCCTCAGCCTTTTCAGCTGCCTGCTGTTTTGCCACTTGCTCAGCTTGCTTTTGAGCTGCTTCTTTTTCTTTTGCAATCTTATCTTGAATGCCTGTTAATTCAGACTGAAGGTTTGCTTTTTCTGAAGAAGCTGCATCAATTTCATTTACGACCGTGCTGTACTTTTCCTGCATAGTTGTTAACGTTGCTGTTTGTTTGGCAACGTTTTTATCTAATTCAGCTTGTTTAGCCGCTAAGCTACCTTTTGCTGCTTTTAATACTTTTTCTTGCTTATCAATTTCTTTTTTATCTTTTTCAATTTGATCTAAATCATTTTGATGCTGCTTTAAAATATCATTATCTGCTGACAATAACGTTGTGACAGCACCCATACGTGCAACAAAATCTCCAAAGTTATCAGCATTCATTAATGTATCAATAACAACGCTTGTTTTATCGTCTTGCTGTAAAGCAACTAATCGATTTTCAATAATATCTTTACGACTTAACACTTTTTCCTGAAGCAAAACGATTTCTTTTTTCTTTTTCTCAATCATTTTGTTCGCTTCTGAAATCTGCTTTTCAGTCGATGCTAACTCTTTTTTATTGCTAGAGATTACTGTATGTAATGAATTTAATTGTGATTGAATGTTTTGAACATCTGAATTGATAGACTGTTTCTCTTTCTCTTTTTGTTGAACAGCCTTTTCTGTTTCTTTAATTTTATTTTCAGTACTCTGGAGCGCTTCTTCATTCGATTGGGCGTGAGTCTCTGTGATGCCGGTCATGAAGAAAATTCCTGTGACTGCTGCAAGAGTCATACGCTTAAAAATTTTCATAAAGTAATAGTCCCCTTTCCTCATAGACATAGTTATACCATAAAAAACTATCTGTTTATGTTACAATACAGTTAAAAGTTTCCCATAATCTGTATAACCAAGAATCTCTTTCTGGGAATTCATCACCAAAATCCCTTGATAGAGAGGTTTACTGTTTATTAAAAAAGATATATTTTTGTCATAAACAGGGCAAAATCACTCTTTAAAAATAGAAATAAACGCTTATTATTACAGGTATATTACAAATTTTTCACAGAAAATTATGTGTTTTAGCGTCTTTTTTCGGTGTTTTTTACTTTTTATTACATAAATTCCACCTACATAATTCCTACACTATTTATAAAGTTGTGACTTTTTCACTTCTTTTTTACACTTTATATACATAAAAAGACGCCCATAAATCAAATGAGCGTCTTTTTTCTACACACGTATAAAACCATTATTTGTCAGATGTTACTAGTTTTAAAGGCACTGGAATTTGCTTATCTACCTTTTTGCCTTGAAGAACATTTTTAGCAGACTTTACGGCAAGTTTGCCGATTAAAACAGGCTGCTGGGCTACAGTTGCTCCTAGCTTCCCTTCTTTTACCGCTTTAATTGCATCGTCGTTTCCATCAAACCCTACTACTAGCACATCTTTTCCTGAGCTGTTAATCGCTTGAATAGCTCCTAATGCCATTTCATCATTATGAGCAAATACGGCTTTGATACCAGGATTTCCTTGAAGAACATTCTCCATAACGTTTAAGCCTTTTGTACGGTCAAAATCAGCCGACTGTTTAGCCGTAATATCTAGCTTTTGATCCGCAACGTTGTGGAACCCTTTTCCTCGTTCACGAGTTGCTGAAGCTCCCGGCACGCCTTCAAGTTCTGCTACTTGAGCTTTTTCCCCTACTTTTTTCACAATGTAATCAGCAGCCATTTGACCACCTTTTACATTATCTGAAGCTACTAGGGTTTCTACTTTTCCTTTTTCTGCTGAACGATCTAGTGTAATAACTGGAATACCTACATTATTAGCCGATTGTACAGCTGTTGAAATAGCAGCTGAATCCGTTGGGTTAATAAGCAGAATGTTAACACCTTGCTGCATTAAATCTTCTACATCGTTAATTTGTTTTGCTGAATCATTTTGAGCATCTACTACAACTACTTCCATGCCCAGTTTTTTTGCTTCTTTTTGTACCCCTTCTTTTAGCGAAACAAAGAACGGATTGTTTAATGTAGAAACGGATAAACCAATTTTAATATCTTTTAAATTTTTACTTTCAGATGGTTTCGCCCACTCAGGAGGCTGAAGTGAACAAGCCCCTAACAGTAATAATGAAAATGATAATAGCACGAGCCAAATTTTCTTCATGTTTTTCCCTCCTAAGCTGACTTTTTGCGATCAATTAATACCGCGATTAAAATAACAATTCCTTTTACGACCATTTGGTAAAAGGACGAAACGCCGAGTAAGTTTAAGCCGTTGTTTAACGTTCCGATAATCAGCGCACCAATTAACGTTCCAACAATGCGTCCACGTCCTCCAGAAAGGCTTGTTCCACCCAGTACTACTGCAGCGATAGCATCTAACTCGTAAGACGTACCTGCCGTTGGCTGAGCAGAGTTCAAACGAGAAGTCAAAATCGCTCCTGATAGCGCTGCCAATAATCCTGCTAGTGAGTAGATCATAACCTTAACTTTTGGTACTTTAATTCCTGAAATAAATGCTGCTTTTTCATTTCCTCCGATTGCATATGTTCTACGGCCAAACGGCGTTTTATGCAAAATCACCCATAGGACAGCAAATGCTAGTACCATCGTAATTGCCGGAACAGGAATACCTAGAAAATAGCCGCGGCCAAATAACTGGAAGTAATAGTTTTCGCCTAACCCCGTAATCGGATTTCCATCTGTATAAACAAGCGTTAACCCTCTAAAAATTGTCATCGTCGCTAGCGTTGCAATAAACGGCGCCATTTTTCCTTTTGTAATAAGCAAGCCGTTAATCATACCCATTACAGCTCCTAACACACATCCTATTAAAATAGCTAAAATAGGATCTACACCTGACACAATCATACCTGCCATTAACGCACTTGATAAAGCAAGTATAGAGCCAACCGATAAATCAATTCCGCCTGTTAAAATGACAAACGTCATACCGAATGCAATTAAGGCATTAATGGCTACTTGACGCAGCAAGTTTAAAATATTTAAAGGTTCTAAAAAGCTTGGATTTAAAATCGATACAATGACAATAAGAATAAATAGACCTAGTAACGGACCTAGCTTTTGCATCACGTTATCAACGCGATTTTCTTTTATCGCTGTGTTTGCTTTCATTTTACTGACCTCCTGTTGCAAATGTCATAATTTTTTCTTGAGTTGCTTCTTCACTTGTCAGTTCACCTGTTATTTTCCCTTCATGTACAACCAAAATGCGATCGCTCATGCCCAGTACCTCTGGAAGCTCTGAAGACACCATGATAATAGCCACGCCTCTGTCTGTCAGTTCATTCATAAGCTGATAAATTTCACGCTTTGCCCCGACGTCAACTCCTCGAGTTGGTTCATCTAAAATCAGCACTTTTGGTCCAATGCCAATCCACTTGGCAATAACTACTTTTTGCTGATTTCCTCCCGATAAGTTACCCGCACTCGTCTCAGACGACTCAGTTTTGATCGTTAAACGTTTAATAAGTAAATCTACAAATTGCTGCTCGCTTTTTTGTTCAATAAAGCCTTTTGGCGAAAAGCTGAATAGACTTGGAAGCGCAATATTTTCTCGAATAGAAAAATCCAGGACGAGCCCTTCTGTTTTACGATCTTCTGTAATGAACCCGAGACCTAATTTAATGGCTTGGTCGGGCTTTGTGATACTGACCCGTTTGCCATTTAATATAATTTCGCCTTTTTCTAACGGATCAAGCCCGAAGATAGCGCGCATAATTTCGGTTCTGCCAGCTCCCATTAGCCCCGCAACACCGACAATTTCTCCTGATCGCACTGAAAAATGAACGTCTTGAAATACACCTTTTCTCTCCAAGCCTTTTGCTTCAAATACAACGTCTCCCTTAGGAGATGTCCTAGCAGGAAATCGATCCGTTAGCTCTCTTCCTACCATTTTGCGAACAACATCATCGAAGCTGGTTTCTGGAATCGGCTTTTTGTCTACCGTCTGTCCGTCACGCATGACCGTAATGGAATCACAAATAGCGAAAATCTCTTCCATACGATGTGAAATATAGACAATCGATACACCTTGTTTTCGCAGCGCATTAATTACGTCAAATAACTTTTGAATTTCTCTTTCAGTAAGCGCTGCGGTTGGCTCATCCATGATAATGACCTTTGCATTCGTCATCAGTGCTTTGGCTATCTCAATCATTTGCTGCTGTCCGACAGAACAAAGTCCCGCTTCTTGATCAAGAGGAATGGTCACAGCTAATTTTTCAAACTGCTTCTTTGCTAACGCTTTCATTTCTTTTGTTTTTAAAAAACCTAAAGGCGTTTTTAATTCTTTGCCGATAAATAAGTTCTCAAGCACCGTCATTTCAGGCCAAACGTTCAGCTCTTGATGAATAAAGGTAACTCCGTTTTGTTCTGCTTCTTTTGGGTTTTGAAAATACGTCTCTTTGCCATCAATCAGAATCTGCCCTTCATCTTTTTTATGAAGGCCGGTTAAAATATTCATCAGCGTAGATTTCCCCGCTCCATTTTCCCCCATTAGTGCGTGAACTTCACCTTCATGTAATTCAAAATCCACGCCCCTTAGTACACGGTTTGCTCCAAAGGCTTTATGAATCCCTCTCATTGCAATATGCATGCTGTTCACCTCTTTTAAAAAATAACTCCCGCTTGTAAAATGCAGTTTGCATAAGGAGTTGCTTCTCCTGTACGAATCACAACTTTCGCTTTGCTTGTCAGCATTTTTAATTGTTCATGCGATACTTCTTCTACTAAGATGTTTTGCTTCTCCATCAACTCGTAAGCCTTTTGATTTCTTTCTTTCATTTCAGAAGCAATCACTATTTTTTCTGTAGCCATATCTTCTAACACAGCTACTACTACATCTTTAAAGCTAGGCACCCCTAGCTTTAAAGATAAATCAATTTTAGGCACGTCACTCGGAACAGGTAACCCTGCATCTGCAATGACAATAGTGTCTGTATGACCTAGATCTGTTAGTATTTTCGTAATATGACTGTTAATCATTCCGTGACGTTTCATTTACAGACTCTCCTCCACTTCTTTGCGAGTCGGCATACCGCCTTGCGCACCAAATTTAGTGACGGATAGCGAAGCTGCCCGATTAGCAAACTGAATTCCTTTTTCAAAACCCATTCCTTCGGCAAGTGCCACAGCAAGCGCTGCGTTAAATGTATCTCCTGCTCCTGTTGTATCAATCGTTTCTACTTGATAAGAAGGAACCAATACTTCTTTCTTGCCGTTAAAATAGCGCACACCTTGTTTTCCTTCTGTAATAAACAATTTATTTGGATACTGTTTTAATACTTCTTCTTTTTCTTTTCCTTCAAATAAAAGCTCTGCTTCATGTTCATTTGGAGTGATGTAAGAAACTTGTTCAATCACTTCTGCTTTTAATGGTCTTGCAGGCGCTGGATTTAACAAAAGCGGTACTTTAAGTTCCTGACAAAGCTCAGCAACATATTCAACCGTTTCTTCTGGAATCTCTTGCTGAATAAGTACGATATCCGCTTCTTTAATTTTTTCTTTTGCTTTTTCCACGTAGTCTGGAGTAATATAATCGTTTGCTCCTTTGACAACTACAATGCTGTTATCTCCTTCAGCGAGTATAATGTGCGCTGTTCCGCTATCTGAATCTGTAACCGGTTTCACATTTTTCACGGATACACCGTTTGATTTGAAATTCTCCAGAATTGCTTTTCCGTAATGATCTTCGCCCACACACCCAATCATACTCACATCAGCTCCAAGACGGGCTGCTGCAACAGCTTGGTTCGCTCCTTTTCCTCCGGGAACAGTTTTGAATGATTCTCCTAACACTGTTTCTCCAGCTCCAGGACGAATATTTGATGTTACTACTAAATCCATTGATGAACTTCCAATCACAGTTACTTTAGCCATGTTCCTCAACCTTTCGTGTCGTATTTCGTTCAATAAACGTAACGGGTAGTTGTACTTGCTTTTGAATTAAAGGTTCTTTCTTAATGCATTTTATTAACAGACCTGCTGCTTGCTTGCCCATTTCATAAGCAGGCTGACGAATTGTAGACAGCGCTGGAAACGAAAAGCGGCTTTGCGGAATATCATCAAAACCAATTACTTGTAGATCATCAGGCACGCTTTTTTCTAATCGAAACGCCTCGTGTAAAACGGCTGTGGCTACAATGTCATTACTTGCAATAATCCCGTCCGTTTCAGGGTACTTTTGAAAGATTTCCTTTGCCCATTTCTGCGCATCGTCAAACGCTAGAGAATTTGTATTTAATACGTAAAAGTCTGCATCAGACTGACTCAAAACAGACAGAGAGCCTTGAAAACGTTCCTGGGCAGGCTTTACATTTACTGGACCTTTGATAAGTGTAATTCTTTTACTTCCTCTTTTGATTATTTCTTCTGCAGCAAGCTTTCCACCCTCAAAACCATCAGCATAAACGGATGGATACTGTTCAGAACTTCTATCTAAAAACACGACGGGAAATGTAAGACCTTCATATAGTTTCTGAGCTAGACTTGTTGTTGCCGTGATCATCCCTACTACATGGTTTTGCGTAAACGTTTGGAGATAGGTTAATTCTTTCTCTAACTGCTCATCACTATTGCCAAGAATTAAACGAAATCCATGGCTATGTACTTCATCTTCTATTCCGCGTGCAAGCTGAGGGAAAAAAGGGTTTGTAATGTCTGGAAGCAAGAGACCAATCAAACGAGATTCACGTGTATAAAGCGAACGGGCTACCTCGTTAGGGCTGTAGTTTAATTTTTGAATTGTATTCATTACTCGCACACGCGTGTCTTCTTTTACATATCCTGTACTGTTTAAAACGCGCGAAACGGTCGCAACGGACACGCCTGCTTCTTTTGCTACATCACGAATTGTTACCACTTTATTTCCCTCCTTTCATATATGTAACCGTTTACACAAATAATAACATGGAAAAGTGAAGTTGACAATCTTTTTATTAAAAAAAATCACTTCATTAAGAAGTGATTTTTCTTTCATTAGATATTAGCGTCTAGTTTCTTAAATAATTTCAAAAATTGCTCTTGATCTTTCGGTTCATAGCAAGAAAAGAAATGAGCAATCATCTTTTGCACAATTTCATTTGCTTCTTCAATCACTTGTTCACCTTTAGCTGTTAACTCAATGTTTACTTTGCGGCGATCCTCTTTAGAGTGATAGCGTGAAACTAACTCTAAGTCTATTAAACGATTAATAACAGGAGTAATCGCACTAGGCTTGACGCGCATCTCTTCTGCCAGCTTGGTTACCCCAATGTGACTGCACTTACCGATAATTAATAAGATATGATATTGAAAAGGTGTAATCCCTTGTGAAAGTAACCTTTCTTTTATCTCTGTCATTACCTTTTTGTTAAGGGATATCGAAATTCTCTGGACCTCTTCAATAAATGTGAGCTGTTCCATGTTTTGACGTCCCCTTTCTTATAATCAGGGAGTCGATGTTAACATGTCAGCCCCCTGCTGCACTCCAAGCGAAACCTAGCCTGGGGAGAGCGGCTGGTTTCGCAGAATGCTTATAACCTATTTTCTATCTATTTTATTCCGTACTATTATAATAGAAGAAACTCATTCACTATCGTTTTTCTTAAACGATCTTAAAGCCTTACGAAAAGCGTCATCATTCATAACGTCACGTTCTTCTTTTGTAAAAACCGTGTTGTCTTTTTCGCCTTCTCTAAACTTTTGCAGCACTTGACGATACATATCATCGTTCATGACATCTTTTTCTTTCTTATATCTAGATGTTCTTGTTTCCGTCTTGGCCTGCGGCTCTTTTGGCTCTTCTTTTGGTGCTTCAGGTTTTTTTTCTGCCACTTTTTTCTCTTCTACTTTTGGCTCTTTAGGAGCATTTGAAGCAGCCGCTTCTTTTTTAGGTGGAACTGTACGCTGGCGCTTAGAAGATGATGCTTTAGCATTCATTGTAATAATTAGTACAACCAGAATCACAGCTACAACGATCAGTAAAATACCTAACATACTGTCACCTACTGTCCTTGTGTCATTCGTTTAGTCACTTGAACAACACGTTCTCCTAACGCTTTACCTAGCGCTTGGTCGTTCTCTGTTAATAATTCGTCACCTTCGATTGGACAAGTAATTCCCACACCGTAATAAGTACCGTACAGCGCATTTTCTGGAATGTTACCTGGTAAGCCAGCGATAACCATTCCTTGATGAAGCATAGGTGTAATTAAATTTAAAAGCGTTGCTTCTAAGCCACCGTGCGTTGTAGCTGTTGTACAGAACACCGCACCTACTTTATCAATTAATTTACCTTCTGCCCATAAATAACCTAATTTATCAATCCACGTTTTTAACCCTGAACTGATTGTTCCAAAATGCCCTGGGCAGCCCCAAATAATAGCATCCATTTCAGGCAGTTCACGTACATCTGCTTCTTCTACATGCTTTACATATACAGTTGCTTCTCCAGACAGCTCAGCGCCAGAAGCAATCGCTTTTGCTAATGCCTCTGTATGTCCGCCTTCACTATCATATACGATACAAATTTTCATCCTTTATCCCTCCGTTGCTTATGAGTTCATATCTTTTGGTGCCGGTAACATACGAATATCGTCTGTTGTTTCTTTTTCTGTCTCTTCTACTTCTACTACTGCATCTTTACGAACATCACGTAGGAAGAAACTTAAAATCAATCCAATAATGGCAATAATAACTGTCCAATAAAACGCATCGTTAATTCCTTGTACAGTTGCTTGCGCTTGAACTTTTCCAGCTAATGTTGTTAAAGCTTGTTTTTGCGCCTCTGTTTGAGAAAGGTGAAGCGTTTGAGCAATCTTTTGCACAAATGCCTGGAAGTTATTCATAAAGAATGGATCGGATGTAGTCATGGAACTGCTCATTTCATTCACATGATATGTTGTGCGATTTGTAAAGATTGTAGTCATTAAACTGATACCGATTGAACCACTCACCTGACGAAGCGTGTTCGCCATTGATGTACCATGGCTGCTTAATTTTGCCGGCAGCTGATTTAAACCAGCCGTCATAATTGGCATCATCAATAATGACATACCGAATGCACGGATCATATAAATAATAACAATATGACTAAACGGTGTTTCAAGCGTTAATTTTGTAAATTCAAATGTTGTCACAACCGTAATCAACATCCCGACAATCCCTAGTGGACGCGGCCCTAATTTATCAAACAGCGTACCAGAAATTGGTGACATAACTAACATAACAAGTGCACCAGGCAAGATTAATAAACCTGAATCAAATGCTGAATAGCCACGAATATTTTGCAAGTAAATTGGCAATAAGAACATACCAGCATACATGCTAATTGTGATGGCAATACTAATGATATTAGATAATGAGAAAATACTGTATTTAAATACTCTCACATCAAGTAATGGACTCTTAAGTCGAAGCTGCTGCACGACAAAGATGATTAATAAGACAATACCGCCAATCATCGTTGACAATACAACTGAATCCGTCCAGCCATCGTTTCCAGCTTCACTGAAGCCGTATAGAAGTAAAGCCATACCTGCAAGAGATGTAAACACAGAGATTAGATCTACTTTTACATTTTGAGGTGGTTTAATATCTTTTAATTTAAAAGCTGCAATAATAAGTACGAGCGCACCTAGTGGCACCATTCCCGTAAATAAAATGTGCCAGTCATAGTTTTGAATAACCCATCCTGAAAGCGTCGGTCCAATTGCCGGAGCGAACATCATGGCTAAACCAAAGATACCCATTCCTTTTCCGCGCATATGAGGAGGGAAAATAAATACGATAATGGTCATAACTAGAGGTGCTAGCACTCCGCCTCCGACTGCTTGAACCAGACGTCCGATTAGCATAATCGAGAAAGTCGGCGCAATTCCGCAGATAAGTGCCCCTATTGTAAAGCAGGCCATTGCAAATAAGAATAAGCGACGAACTCCAAAACGTTCAATTAAATAGGCTGATAATGGAATAAGTGCACCATTTACAAGCATATATCCTGTAAGCAACCACTGTGCCGTATTAGCCGTAACGCCAAACTCTGTAATCAGATGCGGGATCGCAACATTTAGCAGCGTTTGGTTTAAAATTGCTAAGAACAATCCAAGCATAAGTACGACTAGCAGCGGAATATGCTTTTTAACTGAGCTTTCCTCTGGTTGTATCGTGTTTGCTGACATCAGTTCCTTCCTCCTTTCTTCTCTTCTTAATCATGTACGGTCTTAGTTTTTAGAGATTTTAACTTCTGCGTTCATACCTGGTAGTACGTTTTCAGAGTAGTTAGAAATAGAGATTTTAACAGGAACTGTTTGTGATACTTTCGTATAGTTGCCGTCTGAATTAGAACTTGGCATTAATGAGAAAATTGAGTTTGTTGCATAACCGATCTCTTCTACTTTTCCATCGATTGTTGTTTTAGTATCTCCGTCAACTGTTACATCAACGTCATCGCCAGCTTCAATATCTTTTAATTTGTCTTCTTTAATGTTTGCAATGATGAATAAGTTATTCATATCTACTTCGCTAGCAATTTGTTGACCAGCTTGAACCATTTGATTTTCTTTTACCTGTGTTTTGATGATTTTACCGTCTTCTGGTACTGTAACTGTTTTTTCTCCATCTTCTGATTGGATTTTAGCTACCTCATCATCTTTTGAAACATCTTTACCTTCTTCAACGTTCCAGCTTGCTACTTTACCTGCCGCTGGCGCTACTACTGTATAAAGGTCGCCGGACACTTTTGCATTGTCTGTGGATACATAATTAGATTTTTGAATATAATAGTATCCCCCACCAATAATTAAAGCTAATACTACAATAATTCCGATAAAGTTCATTAAAATTAAACGCCCTCTTGACATTTATTTTACCTCCTTAATATTTCATTCAGTTAAGTATTACGCTAGATAACTTTATCACAAAGATATTTAGTTGTAAATAACTTTGATTTTAATTTATTTTTAAAACTAAACATTTATGTTTCATAAAGTTTTCCCGACTGAATACTTTACTACATCTTTAACTGAAATACAACTTAAAAGTTTTGGTTTCTTTACAAGTACTTTACTTTACTTTAAAGTTAGATATATAAGCATAGGGTTATACACAAAAACAGCTTCTTTTTTTGGAACAAACTCCCTATATACATAAACCACAATAGGTAACTAGCAGCAATTGTTTAACACCTATAATGATAAAGAAAAGGTGATTATAATGGATCAGCAGTTAATAGATAAACTAGAAAAACTTGACCAAGTTAAAACCTCATTATTTGAACTCAAGCGAAAGCTCTTGGAAGATAAAATCAGTGAGCAGCCCTATAATTTGACCATTACGAAATTTTTAATTCTAAAATTCATTGGAGTCAGCTCTAAACGTATGGTAGCCGAAATTTCTTCAAATCTAAAGCTAACCTCCGGGGCTACTACCATTTTATTAAATCAATTAGAAGCTGATGCACTCATTAAGCGCGTACGTGACCAAAAAGACCGCCGAATTGTATGGATATCCTTAACAGAGGCTGGCGAAACATTAGTGAACTATGTAATTGAGCAGCGGAATTTATTTTGGCAAGACATGCTTTTTGCTCTAACTCCTGAAGAACAGGATGAGTACCTCCGCATGCTTGAAAAAATGGAAAAACGAATTAGACAAACTGTAGATCGTTAATGCTAAAAAGCGTGTGTTCATTTATTTTATGGACACACGCTTTTTATGACCCGCTACTATTGACGAGTTTAGTAAGCTTTTTGTTTGCTGTCTTTAAAATTCAGGATTATTTTTCAAAAATCCACTCCAAGCCTGTGCTGTAGCTTTCTCAATTTCTTCTTTGGAAGCATGAAGCCTCTTAGCGCTGTCTCCATAGCCAATTTCGATTTTACCTTTTTTCAATTCTTCAAATATCGAATCGGCAAAGTCATCAAGCGGTGCTCCAAATGTATGAAGTCCCGGTCCTCCCAAATCCGTGTTCACGGCTGGAGGAAGAATTTCTATCACTTCGGTATTTGTTTCTTCTAATTGATGTCTTAGACTAATCGTAAACGACCTTAATGCCGCTTTTGTTGCGCTGTAGATTGGCACCCATGCTCCAGGTGTTAAAGACAGCCCGGAAGTAACGTTAATAACCGCAGCACCTTCTTGCTGAACGAAATGAGGAATCAATAACGACGTTAAATGAATAGGAGCACTTACATTACTCATTAGTTCTTTTTCGTAATACTGCCACTCTTTGTGCATGTGTAAAAGATTTACGCGCTGCTGAATGCCTGCATTATTCACAATAACATTTAATTTCGGGAATCTTTCAGTCGCCCATTTTACTAGCTCTACTCTGCTTTCTTCTATTGATACATCGCACACTTTTGTATGTAATGAAGGGAATTTTTCTTTTGCTTCTTGCAGCTTTGACTCCCTTCTTCCACAAATAATAACTTCATTTCCTTCATTTAAAAACCGTTCTGCAAGCGACAACCCAATTCCTGACGCTCCGCCCGTAATTAAAATAGTGTTTCCTGACATCTTCATTACTTTTCCTCCTCGTTCAACCATCACATTTATTTTTTAATAAACAAAGCGCTACTGCATGAATGACAATAGCGCTTTGTTTATTATTTATCTTACAAGACGTTTTAGTCTTGCTTTAAAATTAAAAGTCAAAGTTATCCGGATCGGGACCTACGCGATGATTTTGATTTAATGCGTTAATTTTTTCAACTTCATCTGCATTTAATTCAAAATCAAATACGTCTGCATTTTGGATAATACGATGTTCTTTTGTTGACTTAGGAATAGTTACTACTTCGTTTTGCAAGTCCCAACGTAAGATAACTTGAGCAGTTGATTTTCCGTGCTTTTCAGCAATTTGAGTTAACACTTCGTTATCAAGCAGCTCACCTTGTGCAAGCGGTGACCATGCTTCCACTTGGATTCCTTGTTTTTTGCAGTATTCACGCACTTCTGTTTGTGTTAAAAGTGGATGAAATTCGATTTGGTTTACCATCGGCTTGACTTCTGCATCTGCAATCAAGTCTTCTAAATGATGTACTTGGAAATTCGATACGCCGATTGCACGAATTTTCCCGTCTTTATAAAGCTTTTCAAGTGCTTTCCACGTATCTTTATACTTACCTTCAACTGGCCAGTGAATTAAGTATAAATCTAAATATTCAAGCCCTAGCTTGTTTAAGCTTGTTTCAAACGCTTGAATAGTTGTGTCATATCCTTGATCTGCATTCCACACTTTTGATGTAACAAACAGTTCTTCGCGAGAAACACCTGATTCTTTGATCGCTTGTCCCACGCCTTCTTCATTTTCATAAATTTTAGCCGTATCAATGCTTTTATATCCAGCTTTGATTGCATATTTAACTGAATCTACAACTTCTTGACCATCTTCTACTTTATAAACACCTAAACCTAACCAAGGCATTTTAACGCCGTTTGCTAAGGTCGTAGTTGACTGTAAGTTTTCCATGTTGCTGTTCATCCCCTTTTTTTACTATTGAATTATTCGTAAAGAGTAATTGCTTGTGAAATTTGTTCTGCGCACTGTTTAACAAGTGCAGCATGTTCTTCGTCTTTCTCTTGTGAAATACGAAAGGATGGACCTGATAAAGCAATAGCCGCCATTATTTTTCCTTTTCTGAAAATAGGGGCTGCAATACAGCGAACGCCCGGCTCCCGTTCTTCATCGTCGACAGCATATCCTCTTTCCTTACTTAAAGCTAAATCAGCTTCAAGCTCGTCCAGCTCGGTGATCGTTCGATCTGTATAAGCTTCAAGCGAAAGTTCATGAAGAATAGATTTTTGTACGCTGTCCTCTTGATAAGCAAGAATACACTTTCCAATAGCATTTGCATGAAGCGGCTTTTTATTTCCTACTTCAGAATGCGTACGAGTGCTATATTGCCCGTTAACCACCTGAGTTGTAACCATTTGTTTATGATGGAGAATTCCCGCATAAATGGTCTCTTTGGTCTCTTCACTCAGCTTCTGCATAGCAGGAACAGAGAGCCAATTCATTTCATAGTTCGTATGCATCGTATTTTGCACGAGTGCCAGCACCAGTTGCGGTGAAACCGTATAGCGGTTAGACGGGTTTCTTACAATAAATCCGTTTTGCTCAAGCGTGCTCACAAGACGATACATCGTACTCTTATTAAAACCGAGCGCTTCCATCATTTCTGGAATAGTCATATTCGGACGGTTTAAAAGCAAAGAGAAGATATCTAATCCTTTTTTTAAAGTTCCAACCTCGGACATGCCCTTCTTCCTCCTTTTATCCGAACAACAATTTTATTATAAAACAAAGCTCTTTATCGTATCAAATAAGGAAACTACACTAAGTTATTTTCCCTATATAAGAGAATACATAACGTAATTGTTCTTCTTAATCTATTCCACTGTTTTTTCTATTTAAACATAAAAAAAGTCTTAACAATAGAATTTTTTTACATTTTTTGAAATTAGTTTTGCTTTTCACTCGTTAACTTCTTCAAATCGCTTCAGCTGCTCCAGCTGATTTTCCTTTTTCATAATTTCTTTCTGACGCTCACCTAGTAAATCGAAATGAGGATAGCCGGATCGATTATCAATATACTTAGCGGGAATACCGTACTTTTTTCCCCACTTAATCAGCTTATTTAAGTCACTGCAACCTACTTTTGTTACGGTAGTTGCATGTGGAAAACGCTCATCAAGCCAATAATGAGTTAAAAACGCGATCTCTCCTCGCTTAACAGCTGCTTTCCATGCGTTTAGTTCCGGGCGTTTAATTCCAAATGCCATTCTTTCACCTTTTCTCTTTTATATAAGTAGTCACATGATTTGTTTACTATAAAGAAAAAATATCATTCATATAGAAATCTTTCATAATATCTTGTCTATTTATAACCATCTCTAAATAATAGCTTATTTTCTCAACCTGTTTCCTCTCTAAGCATTATTGTGTGCTTATGATTCTATCATCATCTTCTTTTCTTTTTCAAAAGATCAAACAAACAAATAATGTTTAAATAATAAAGAAAAGCCTTATATATATAAGAAACTAAGGATTAATTTCAACATTTCTTTTGCGAATGATTTTTCCTTTGTATTAAATGTTGTTCTTTTTTTATTATGTCAGTATGCATTTATTACGAACCTTCAGTATATTAAAAAACCTACACAGTTACCATTCTCACAAAAAGACAGAATTTACTTTTTATTCCGAAAATAATATAATTCAAGTGATATGAAGCTTTTCGCTTCATCTATTTATTATCAAAGGGGGAATTCCGCTTGGCGATGAATGAAAATTCTTTAAAGAAGGTAAACAATGCTTCTTCCTCTCCTGATTACACAGAAATTGTACAGTCTGCTTCATTTCAAAAGCTTTTGAAACAAAAACGCAATTTTATTTTACCGCTCTCTCTGTTTTTTCTTGCTTTTTATTTTACCTTGCCTATCTTAACGGCTTACACAACCGTCCTAAACAAACCAGCTTTTGCTTCTATGACCTGGGCGTGGGTATTTGCTTTTGCACAGTTTGTGATGACCTGGACCCTATGCATTCTATACACAAAAAGAGCCTCGAAATTCGATGAACTTGTTGACACGATTAAAAAAGAAGCTGCAAATTAAATAGGGGGTTAAATCAATGAACGTACTAGCTTTTTCACTTTTTTTAGCCATTGTAGGTCTTACGCTAATCATTACGTATGCGGCATCCAAGCGGACAAAAACGACCAGTGACTTTTATACAGCAGATGGAAGTTTAACCGGCTGGCAAAACGGTATGGCAATTGCCGGAGATTATATGTCTGCTGCATCATTTTTAGGCATAGCTGGAATGGTAGCGCTTTCTGGATTTGACGGTTTTTTTTACAGCATCGGCTTTTTAGTTGCCTACCTGGTTGTGTTATACATTGTAGCTGAACCCCTTCGCAACTTAGGAAAGTACACGATGGCAGATATGATAGCAGCTCGTTTTAACGAAAAGAAAGTGCGGGGAGTTGCTGCGTTAAACACGATCACCATTTCCATTTTTTATATGATTGCGCAGCTTGTTGGAGCAGGAGCATTAATTCATTTATTACTTGGTCTAGATTACGTGTACTCTGTCTTGATTGTCGGCGTCTTGATGACGGTTTACGTTGTATTTGGAGGAATGACAGCGACTAGCTGGGTGCAGATTGTCAAAGCCTTGCTTCTGATGATTGGCACGTTCATTATTTCCATTATCGTATTTTCAAAATTTGATTTTAGCTTAGCTAAAATGTTTTCCGAGATGAAAACTGCAACTCCTCTTGGTGACGGCTTTTTAAATCCAGGAAATAAATTCAAAAATCCGCTGGACATGATTTCGTTGAATTTAGCTCTTGTTCTTGGTACAGCAGGCCTGCCTCATATCCTTATTCGTTTCTTCACAGTAAAAGATGCCATCACCGCAAGAAAGTCTGTTATTTATGCAACGTGGATCATTGGCGTTTTTTACATTATGACAATCTTTTTAGGATTCGGTGCTGCTGCTTTTGTAGGATATGATGATATTATCAAAGCAAATGCAGCAGGAAATATGGCGGCTCCTCTGCTCGCTCAAGTTCTTGGCGGAGACTTTCTTTTTGCGTTCGTTTCAGCTGTAGCATTTGCTACAATTTTAGCTGTTGTAGCTGGACTGGTGCTCTCAGCAGCTTCAGCATTCGCGCACGACTTCTATAGTCATATTCTGCGTAAAGGAGCTGCTACTGAAAAAGAACAGGTAGTGGCTGCACGATGGGCTTCTATTGGGGTATCCATTTTATCTATTATTCTTGCATTATTTGCTCAAAACATGAACGTGGCATTTTTAGTGGCACTTGCGTTTGCGGTAGCAGCGAGCGCTAACTTGCCAATTATTCTTCTCACTATTTTTTGGAAACGTTTTAATACAGCAGGAGCAGTCACTGGCATGCTGGTTGGACTATTCAGCTCCCTGTTTTTAGTTGCCATTAGTCCTAACGTATGGGCACCTGAGCCGGGAGCTGCTATCTTTGTAGGTGAACCGCTCATTACGCTAACAAACCCTGGTATTATCTCTATTCCTCTAGGCTTCTTAGCTGCTTTTATAGGAACACTTCTTTCGTCTAAAAAAGCAGACGAAAAGAAATTTGATGAGATTTTAGTAAAAGCAAATACAGGTATGGGAATCGAAGAGCCCGTCAAGCATTAATGCCAAAAAGCCTTGAAGCAGGTTGCTTCAAGGCTTTTTACTAGAATAAATCTTCTTGTAAACCAATAGCGGAAATTTGTTCATTTCTAAACTTTACAGCTAACATATGCTCTTCTTCCCACGTACATTCAAAAAACAAACCAAGTTCTCTTGTATCATGAGGTGCTTCAGGAACAAAGATTTGAATACACTCAACTAAAAACCCGATGTCTTTTCGCTTTTTTACATTCGGAACTAATAAGTCTACCACGTCTTTTTCAACTTGAGTTCTGTATTCATCTCGCACCTGTTGATAATAATCAAAAAGAGCTTTTTCCGTCCTCTTTAACAATAATTCACCTTGAAGCCAAAATGCTTGAAAGGCCTCTTCTTGTCGTTTTTGAAATGGCTTCTCTTTATCTCCATCAATTGTCAGCAACACCTGTTGTTTTTGTCCAAAGAAAGTGACCTGTTTTTCTCCAACCCAGGCCGAGTCATATAACAAAGATCCAAAAAGCGGATGATGTACTCGTAATGTTTGATTCATTGCATACCTGACCCCTCAAAAAGTGGATTTCTGCTTGCATTGGCGTATAATAAATGGTGCTTGAAACAAACTTCTAAACTTATTCTATGTTACCATATTTTTTACAGAAAGGAGTGCCACAATGTGTGAATACAATTAAATCTTTGTACCCTTACTTAAAACCTTACAAATGGCTCGCGCTGTTTGCCCCGCTATTGATGGTAATTGAAGTGTTAGCTGACCTTCTTCAGCCTACTATTATGCAGCATATCATTGATTATGGCATTGCAAACAACGATCAAACATATGTTATCACTCGAAGTATCCTTATGCTTATGTTAGCAGTCATTGGCTTAGCTGCCGGTATCGTCTGCGCCATCCTTAGCACAAAAGCGGCAGTAAATTTTTCTACCGATATTCGGAAATCGCTTTTTGAAAAAATTGAAAACCTCTCAAACAGCAACAGAGACAAACTAGGGACTGGTCACTTAATTACCGTCATGACAAATGATGTAACGAGTGTTCAAAACGCATTGAATATGACGCTAAAAGTATTAGTTAGAGGTCCTTTACTTTTTGCAGGAAGTATTGTGATCGTGTTATTAACCGCTCGTTCTTTGTTTCCTATTATCGTCGTGGTCGTCCCTATTTTATTTTTATGCATTTGGTTTGTGATCACGAAAGCTGGAAAACTTTTTAAAAAAGTTCAGCAAAGCGTTGATCATGTAAATACAAAAGTCCAAGAAAATTTATCAGGGATGCGTGTAGTAAAAGCGTATGTAAGAGAATCGTATGAAATCAATCAGTTTAAAGAAGCAAACAGTTCCTTGACGCGAGCTAATATGAGTGCTGTTCAGCTTATTTCGCTTTTAATGCCCGTTATTTTATTTGTCGTAAATATCGGAATGGTAGCTACTCTATGGCTGGGAGGACTTCAAGTCGAAGCAGGAAAAATTGAAGCAGGTGTGATTTTAGCTTTTATTAATTACTTAACGATTATTTTAAACGGACTTATGTCAAGCAGCATGGTGCTGATGCAAATTACACGCGCATTCCCTTCAGCTGAACGAATCGATTCTGTTTTAAAAACAAAAATAGACATCCCTCCAGCAAACTCTGCTGCTCAAATCAACAGACTTAAAGGTGATCTATCGTTTCAAAACGTTACATACAGCTATAGTAAAAATGGCGAAAACGTATTAAAAGATATTTCGTTCACTGCTAGACACGGGGAAACCATTGGCATTATCGGCTCTACTGGAAGCGGGAAGTCGACGCTTGCAAAACTTATTTCCCGCTTATATGATCCTGATGACGGCGAAATCTTCGTAGATGGAAAAAACCTTACGGACTATGACGTAAAAGTGCTTCGCTCATCCATTGGATTTATTCCTCAAAAAGCTACGCTGTTTACCGGCACGATTGATATGAATATTCGAATGGGAAAAGATCAGGCTTCTTCCTCAGAAATTGAAGATGCTGCGGATTTTGCATGCGCAACGGAGTTTATTGAAAAACTTCCAGAAAGATATGAGTATCCTTTAACGCGAGGAGCAACCAATTTATCAGGAGGGCAAAAGCAGCGTCTTTCAATCGCGCGTGCATTTGTTAGAAAGCCCGCTATCCTAGTCATCGATGATGCAACTTCGGCATTAGACGCTGTCTCAGAAGCGCAGGTACTAAAACATTTAAAAGAAGAGTTTGCTGATGCGACCGTTATCATTATTGCTTCTAAAATTTCGTCTCTTCTCCACGCTGATCATATTATCGTCATGGATGAAGGCAAAATTGCTGAACAAGGGACTCATGAAGAATTGCTTCGTTATCGCTCTCTTTATTACGACATTTACCTTGCACAAGGCGGAAAAGAGGTGTTGCCTAGTGAATAACCAAGGTAAAAATCAAATGAGCTCTATTCGCGGCCCTAGAGGAATGATGAAAGGCCCTGTAGTTAAGCCAAAAAATGCAAAAAAAACACTGTACAGAATCTGGTCATATATGGGGAAACGAAAACCTCCGCTTGCGGCTGCGATAATCTTAGTTATTGTGACTTCCCTGCTTAATTTACTAGGCCCTTATTTAATTGGAGTTATTATTGATGAGCATATTATTCCTAAAGATATCAGCGGAACGATACGAATGTCCCTTATTCTTGCAGGAATTTATATTACGACATCTTTGTTAACATGGCTGCAAACCTATTTAATGGTGAACGTTTCGTTTACGACTATTGGAATGCTTCGACAAGATTTATTTGCAAAGCTTCAGACTCTCTCCCTTCGCTTTTTTGACAAACGAGCTCACGGAGAGTTAATGAGCAGAGTCACAAATGATATTGATAATCTAAACAGCGCTCTGAGTCAAAGCGTTATTCAGGCTCTGTCCTCTATTTTGTCTTTAGTCGGCATTACCATTGCGATGTTCTCGCTCAACTGGATTCTTGCCATTATCACGCTGATTGTTATTCCCTTGATGGTTATAATCGTTCGACAAATATTAAAACGCAGCAGTGAAAATTTTGTCAAACGCCAAAAAGACTTAGGTGAGCTAAACGGCTTTGTAGAAGAAGCAATCTCTGGAGGAGAAGTTGTTACGCTTTTTAGTAAGGAAAAAGACTTTTTAACTATTTTTAATGAACGAAATGAACAGCTGAGAAGTTCAGCAACAAAAGCGGAAACATTTTCAGGCTTTTTAGGTCCTGTCACAAACTTTATTAACAACTTAGGCTTAGCACTAGTGATCGGAGCGGGCGCATTTATGGCTGTTCAAGGTAGCGTTACAGTTGGGATGATCGCTTCATTTGTTAACTACTCACGTCAGTTCTCTCGCCCAATCAGTCAAATGGCAAACTTAGTAAACACCATTCTTTCGGCTATTGCCGGCGCAGAGCGCGTGTTTGCGATTATGGATGAGCAGCCGGACGTCACAAACAAGCCAAACGCTCTTTCTGTTACAAAATTTGCAGGAGACGTTGCTTTTGAGAACGTATCATTTGGCTATAACGATGAAAAAATGATTTTAAAAAATGTTACACTGACAGCAAAAAAAGGTGAAATGGTTGCTTTGGTCGGTCCCACAGGTTCTGGTAAAACAACCATCATTAACTTGCTCACACGATTTTATGACATCTCAAACGGAGACATTAAAATTGACGGACGTTCCATCAGTGACTATAACATCCATGATTTACGAAACCGAATCGGCATTGTTCTTCAAGATACCTATTTATTTTCCGGTACGATTGCGGATAACATTCGATTTGGTCGGTTAGATGCCAGCGACGAAGAAGTGAAAAGCGCAGCTAAAATGGCCAATGCTCATTCGTTTATCAAACATTTGCCGCAGCAATACAATACCGCGATTTCAGCTGGCGGAGGAAATTTAAGTGAAGGTCAAAAGCAGCTTTTATCGATTGCTCGAGCCATGCTTTCTGACTGTGATATTTTAATTTTAGACGAAGCTACTTCCAACATTGATACAAAAACAGAAATTGATATTCAACGAGGAATGAGTAATCTATTAAAAGGAAAAACAAGCTTTGTCATTGCCCACCGCCTTAAAACGATTGAAAATGCAGATCAAATTCTTGTCTTAAAAGACGGACAAATTATTGAAGAAGGAAATCATCGCGAGCTGCTAGAAAAACAAGGGTTTTATCACCAACTCTATACGCAGCAGTTTACGATTTAAAAGAGGTAAAATAAAAAGTCTGTTAGTTTAAAGAAGGTCTGAACGAGTAATCGTTCGGACCTTTTCATTGTGCTGGTAAACGTAGGGTTCATCTAGTTAGCTGCTTCTAGCTGTTGATTGGAGGGCAAAGCGAAGACTCTTGCGGGAACAGCGGAAGGGATGAGACCCCCAGGAGCGCAAGCAACGAGGAGGCTCATCAGCCGGCCGCGGAAAGCGAAGCCTTGCACGGAAATCAACAGCGGTGTAATAAATGGTCGATACGAGCTCCTTTATTCCATTTGTTTGTCTTTAGATTGAATTGATGTAGTTATGTCTCAATCTCTTTTTCGTTCTATCATTTATCTATTACAGCTACAATTTTCCCTTTTACTCGACGAGTCGCCAGTTCATCTAATGCTGCTGGCACTTCTTCTAGTGAAATGACTTTTTCCACGAGTGCATTTAGCGTATTTTCTTGTAAAAGCAAAAGCATTTTATTTCCCATCTCAGCAAGTTTTTGCTGTTCTTTTACGTTATTAGACTGATGTACACTCCCTAATGCAACTTGATGAAACGATAGTGGGTGCGCAAACGAAATCGCATCGTTTACATTAGGCGGTCCTGCGATGAATGCAATTTGACCATTAAAAGCAAGAGCCTTTACCGACTCGTCTGCATTGTCTCGTCCAACGGTATCCAAGACTAAATCTACACCGATTCCATCGGTAAGATCCAGCACTTTTTTCACAAAGTCTTCTTTACGGTAGTCGATTACATAATCAGCACCTAAACTTTTTACAAACTCATGATTGGCAGAAGATGCGGTTGTGAGCACTGTAAGGCCTGCATTTTTGGCAAGCTGAATGGTAAATCCTCCAACCCCTCCAGCACCTGCGTGAATTAAAATTGTTTGTCCTTTTGAAGCGTTCATTTTGTGAAACAATGCTTGATATGCTGTATATCCCGCACATGGAATAGCCGCAGCGTCTTCGAATGAAACCCCTTGCGGAATAAGAGAAACTGTGTGGGCTGTTGTCACTCCGTATTGTGCAAACCCGCCTTTTTTTGATAAATCGCTATGATATACAACGCGGTCTCCGACTTTGACAGCTGTGACTTCTTCTCCCACTTCCTCGACAACGCCCGCTGAATCAAGTCCTAATACGTGAGGATATGTCCAACTAGGATTACCGCTGTTTCCTGTTTTATAATCTACAGGGTTCAAAGCAGTAGCTTTAATTTTAACTAAAATTTCACCTTTAGCTGGATGTGGCTTTTGGATATTTCCGACTTTCATCTCACTTACTTTCCCTTTGCCTTCTAGCAGTAAAGCTTTCATCAAGATCCCCCCTTTTACATTTCTTCCTTCAATTAAAAGTTCTTTTTCAGTATAATAAATACATGTTGTTTACAAAAGACGGCACTTTCATGTAACCAGGTACCTTCCCGGTAACCTAGGTCTATGGATATTAAATTATTATATCCATATTTCATATCTGTTTATGAATGGAGGATTAACGGTGAAAGCACCCCACTATAATGTACCTGTTGAAGCAACGCTTGAAGTAATCGGCGGGAAATGGAAAGTCGTTATTTTATGCTTATTAAAAGAAGGTGAAAAACGTTTTAGTGAACTTCAGCGAGCTATGCCTGCTATTACCAAAAAAATGCTGTCTCAACAGCTAAAAGAATTAGAAAAAGACGGTGTGGTTAATAGAAAAGTATACAATGAAGTTCCTCCTAAAGTAGAGTACTCACTCAGTGAAGAAGGCGAAACCTTACGAGAAATTTTAAATATGATGTGCGCATGGGGAGATAGAAGAATGGGAAACACCCCAAATTGCAGCTAAGTTCTCCTAGCGGCTCTGTTAAAACAAACGAATAGCTATTGCCAGGAGCTATTCGTTTTTGTTTTATCTATTCTCCTACTCTTTCTTGCAATTAGCCCCTGTGTAAGAACATCTGACAACACTATAGAATTCTTTCGCATTTTCAGCTATGATGATGTCGAACGATGCAGCCAGAATTGTCGAAATAAAACTCAAGAATGATAGGTGATTCAATGATGCAATTAGGTTTAGATTTATCCCAAAAACAACTATTAAAATTGGCCATGACACCTGAATTACGTCAGTCTATCAACATTTTAAATTATTCTACGGCCGATTTAGTTCATTATCTTCATCAGCAAGTCAATGAAAATCCTGTGATTAAACTGTCTGCTGGCGACTCTCAGCAAAAAGATTCATTTGATACTCGAGAACAGCGTTCATATTCAAAAGGTTATACCGATGACGATTATAATCCGTTTAATTATATATCTGATCAAACTGTGACATTAGAGAGTCATTTATTAGAGCAGCTGTCTATGCTAAATCATTTACACTCACACCAAAAACACATCGTTCAATTTCTAATTGGAAACTTAAATAAAAACGGCTTTTTAGCAATTGAGCCAAAATTGGCAGCCGAACTGCTGAATGTTTCAATTAACGAAGTCAACGATATGATTCACGTTTTACAAAGCTTTGATCCGATTGGCGTGGGCGCTCAAAATTTTGTCGATTCACTACTTATTCAAATTAAGGCCAAAAAGTCAAAGCCTCCTCTTTTATACGACGTGGTAAAACACGATATTGAAGATATTGCTAACAAAAAATATCGGAACATTTCAAAAAAATACTCTATTTCGATGCGTGAAGTACAAGAAATTGTTGACTGCTTGCGGACATTAAATCCTCGTCCAGCAGGAGATTTCCACGTCCCGCTTACAAAGTACATCTCGCCTGATGTAACGGTACAAAAAGTTGACGGCCGCTATCATGTTATTCTTCATAGCGAGCTGCTTCCGCCCATCGAAATTAACGGCACCTATCAAAAGCTGGTTCATCGCTCTGCATGCGTAACAACCGATCGATACGTACAGGAAAAAATTCATGAAGCTACTTGGCTAATCAATAGTATTGAGCAGCGTAATGCGACGATTTACAACGTGTCCAAAGCCATTGTGGAACATCAGCAAGATTTTTTTGAAATGGGTATTTCGGGGCTAAAGCCGCTTAACTTAAAAGATATTGCTCAAAAAATAGACTGTCACGAATCAACGGTAAGTCGTGCGACTAACGGAAAGTATATTCAAACGCCACGCGGGCTGTTTGAGTTAAAATACTTTTTCACCAATTCTTTAGAGCGAACTGATGGCGAACAAAGCAATTCTACTGCCTTTATAAAAGAAAAAATCAAAACATTAATTGCCGAAGAAAATAAATTAAAACCTCTTTCAGATCAAAAGCTCATGTCTCTTCTTTCCAGCGAAGGAATTCAGATTTCAAGAAGAACAGTAGCTAAATACCGTGAAGAAGCAGGAATTGAAAGTTCTTCTAAGCGGCGACGATTTTAATATTGCTTATTCTAAATTACAGCTTTATCCCTACTAAAAAGAACCCGTTGATTTTACTCAACGGGTTCTTTTTATCGGTTTCCAATAAATAAAAGCCATATGATATTGATACGTATATTCATATGTGCCATTTATTTTCTTTACATGCTGTAAAATAATCTTCTCAGTTTCTAACTTGTCAATATCTTTAGAAAGCACCTTTGTCGAGTTCTTCTTGATGAGATCTTCGTACATCTCATAAGTTACCGTTTTGGTTATAGGAACCAGCTTACAATCTGCGTAAATACCCAGTTCATATAAAATATTTAGTAAGTCAATATATTCCTTACGGCGCCATTTAATCTCGTACCCAAGCTTTCTATGTAACTCCACGTAGTGAGGCTTTTCTGGACCCGTTGACATGCCTATAACCGCCAAACGATTAGCCGAATCGTTCATATTTAAGAGACCATCGACAATATTATGCATACGGTAAAAACAGTTTATTCCTACTACGGCATCGTAGTTATCTGTTAGACGCTCATACTCCCATTTACCTTCTATGAACTTTAGATTAGAGCGGGCATCTGATTGCGTTTGTAAGTAGCGAATAATGCTTGGCGAACAATCCATACACGTAAGTTCTTTTACATAATCAGCAATCGAAAACGTATAATTTCCCCAGCCAGGGCCAATTTCCATAACAGAGTCATTTGGATTCAAAAAAGCAAGAAGTTCTTGTTGAAGCTGTTTTACTACAGGGTCATTTACTGAATTAAAAGACATTTTCTCTAAATACTGCTGCCAAAATTCATCTTCAGCTCGGTCGTTTATCATCCGTTCCGATATTGAACCGTCCCATTCTTTCAGCCCTTCCTGCCACTTTTTTACACGATCACTTTCATATACCGAAAATTTTGTAAGCTGCATGCATTCACGTTCCCCTCTTTTATACGTAAACCTATACTATCATAAAGAAAAAGAGAGTTCCTTTTTAAACTGGAACTCTCTTTTTATATTAGTTAAATTATGCTGCTGCCTCTTCCTCTGTGTGATGCTTCTCTTTTCTGGCATTGATATAAAACATTATCAATGAAAGAGTGATGAAGATTGCTGCAAAGATTCCAAGTACGCCAGCCTGATGCCATACATAGCCGAAATCATCACCAATTGAGATGATTTCACGGAAACCGCGAATTGCATAGGTCATAGGCAAGTACGGATTAATTGCCTGGAAGAATTCCGGCACAAGTGCTTTAGGGAATGTACCTGCACTGCCGCCAATTTGAAGCAGCAGAATAATGAAGGCTAAATACTGCCCTACTTTTCCTAACCCTGTTGTTAAGAACAAGATAAGTGTAAAGAACGTCACACCTGTAATCATGGTAAAGATATAGAAGTGCCAAATGCTTGTTACGTTTAGATGCAAGCCCCATAGAAGAGCTGTAACAGCAATCGCTGCCTGCAGCATACCTACAATAGTGATGACACTAAACTTACTTAAGAACCACGAAATGCCTGATGTCGGTCGAATTGATGGCTCTTTCATTGGATATACCGCTGAGAACATTAACGTTCCCGCAAACAAGCCAATACATAAGATGTATGGAGCTAATCCGACACCGTACTTATCTACGTTGTTTTGTTTATCTGATTTTAAATCCGTTGGATTTGAAAACATGCTATATGTTTTATCATCCGCTTTAACATCTTTTGCATCTTTTGCACCATCTGCTAAAGATGAATGAAGCTCGCTTGTTCCATCTGATAATTTAGATGAACCATCATATAGTTTGGACGAACCATTTGTTAACTCTTTAGAACCATTTGCTAATTTGGTTGCCCCGTTTTCTAGCTGTGTTAAACCATTTGCTAGCGCTGCGCTTCCTTGTTCAGACTTCTTAAGTCCATCCACAATTTGCTGCTGCCCGTCAGCAAGCTTTCCAGCTCCTGTATGAGCGTCAGCAATACCGCTGTTTAGCTCTGCAAATTTGCTGTTGAACTGCTTTTCTCCGTCTGCTAGTTTAACAGCACCGTTGTATAATTGAGTTTGGGCATTATATAATTTTGTCTGGCCATTGTACAGCTGACTTTGTCCATCAGCAATTTTATTAATAGCGCTTTGAATATCTTCTCCGCCTTTAGAGAGCTTTTGAAGCGCTGCTGATAACTCTTGCACTTTATCTACTTTTGCTTTTAGCTGCTCTGCTTTTTGCTGCTGTTCATCCATAAACTGCTGAGACGTGAGTTTTTTAATTCCTGCAATCAGCGTTTGTTTTTGCTCATCAGGAATGGACTCGTTGCTGTTAATGCTGTCAATGAGGGCTTGCTGCTGCTGTTCAAACTCTGCTTTTTTTGAATCAACCTGCTGTTTAATCTGCGTAATTTCCTGTTCCGCTTGATTAATTTGCTGCGTAACGCTGCTCACTTCAGCGTCCACTTGATTTAAGCCGCTTGTAAACTGCGGTAGTTTCCCTTGAAGTGTCTTTGTTCCTTCATTGAGCTGCTGTGTTGCTCCTTGCAGTTTTGCAGTTCCGTCTTGTAGTTGTCCTAATCCATTACTAAGCTTTCCCGCACCTGTTTCAAGTTCTTTAGAAGCCGCATAAAGCTGTCCGCTCCCACTTTCTAACTTTCCTAAACCGCTGTTTAGACTGCCTAAGTTTTCATTAATCTTATCCGCACCGTTTAGGAGCTTAGCTGCACCTGCATTTAAATCTGTTGCTCCTTTTCGTGCATCCGTTAACCCACTTGCCAATTTAGCTGTACCGTCTTCGAATGTAACCGTGCTGTCTGCTAATTTCTTCATGTTATCTCGCAGCGTTTTTGAGCCATTTTCGAGCTCTCCTGCACCGTCACTTGCTTTTTGAAGACCGTCCGCTACTTGCTTAAAGCTGTCAAATACCGTTTCAGCATACTGCTTTGTGACTGCTTCTTTAATCTGATCATTGATTTTAGCCACTGCATTTGAGCTAATTTGAGCGCCTGAATAGTTCTTTCCGGCATTTGTATGATAGATAAATTTCATTTTTTTAGGATCTTTATCCATTAATGTTGTTGCATTTTTGGAGAAATTCTTTGGAATTTCTAAAACTAAATAGTAGTCCTCATTTTTTAGGCCTTCTAACGCTTTTTCTTTGTTCGTAAATTTCCAGTCAAATTTATCATTTTTCTTTAAATCATCAACAAAATCACGACCGACATTCAATTTCTTTCCATCTAACGTAGCACCTTTATCTTCATTTACCACTGCAACTGGAATTTGATCTGTTTTTCCATATGGATCCCAGTAAGCAGATAAAAAGATGACATTATAAAGTAATGGAACAAATAACAATCCGCAAATCACAACAATAGTCATTGGTTTGGAAAAGATTTTTTTCCATTCTCCTTTAATCATATTCATGTTTTTTAGCCTCCAATAATCCTTACTTCCGCCTGACTGTTTGACCGAAAAACATTTTCGGTCATTAAGTTCTGATTAATGTTACCATATTCACAAGAATAAGGTCAATCGTTATTCTGTAATTAAAAGCTGATTTTAGCAGAAAGTTTAAAATCAGCTTTTTTAAGATAACGTTCATGCTATAGGCTTAAATCATTAACTTCATCCGCATCGTTTTTAACAAGTGCCCTTCAAATTCATCATCAAATTCATCCACGAGCTGGAAACCTTTTGATTGATAAAAAGCACGGCCTATTCCGTTTTCCCTTTCTACGTTAATGTAAACGATTTTTAATTCCTTCGAGCGCTTCATTCCTTTTTCTAACAATTGCGAACCGATTCCTTTTCCTTGATAAGCAGGAAGTATATAGATAGATCCTAGTTCTATTTCCCCTTTGTTTTGTAGTCGGAAAAAGTTAGCGTACCCTACGATTTTCTCATCAATAGTTGCTACATAAATGAACGAATTGCGCAAGCGCCACAGCAGCCTTTTATTGGAGTATGCTTCTGAAAGAAACCGATTCTGAACGCTTCTAGGAATAATCCCTTCATATGTATCATACCAGCTCATCTTTGCGACGTATTGAACAGACGTAATATCTTCTTTTCTCATTTTGCGAATGATTACCTCCACTCACATCCCTCCTGACAATTTGCTGCTAAAATCGTACATAATTTCACCTGAAAAATATAGTTATAAATATATATTTTTAATTGTAACGCTCTAGAAGCATTGATTGATTTTAGAACCTTATGTATAATCGAGATAGATACAAATTGAAAATGATTATCATTAACAGGAGTGCTGAATGATGAATTTAACTACCGTGAGTATTGGCGACAAAGTAAAAGTTAAAAACATTGAATTTTTAGATAGATCATTAGAACGCCGCCTTCTTTCTTTTGGAGTAAAAAAAGGCTGCGAACTGTGCATGAAGCAAAAAACCATCTTAGGGGGACCTTGTATTATTGAATGTCAAGGTCAAATGATTAGCATCCGAAAACGCGATGCGGCTAAAATTGAGGTTGAGACAGCATGAGTACAATTGCACTTTTAGGAAATCCAAACACAGGAAAAACTTCTTTATTCAATATATTAACAGATTCCTATGAATACGTAGGAAATTGGAGCGGTGTAACCGTTGAAAAGAAAGTTGGGTCTATTAAAAAGCAAAACAGCCAGCTGGTTGATTTGCCGGGTGTGTATGATTTTACTCCTCTTTCTTCAGATGAAGCAGTGGTAACTAACTTTTTGTTAACCGGAGAATTTAACAGTATGCTGAATATTGTAGACGCTTCTCAGTTTGAAAGAAGCATGCACCTCACTATTCAAGCATTGGAATATGGAAAGCCATTAGTAATCGGCTTAAATATGATTGATGTAGCGGAAAAACGTGGATTAACTTTTCATTTGGAAAAGCTTAGCAAATCATTACATATTCCGGTTTCTGCAATTATTGCCCGCAATGGAAAAGGAATTAATGAGCTTCTCTCCACTTTGAAGCAAGATTTAAAAGCCCCTTCATTTCAATTAAATTACGGGGAAACCGCTGAACAAGCAATTCATATGATTCAAACAAAAGCGGATGTCAGCAGATGGATTGCCATTCAATTTTTAGCGGAAAATAGCGTAATCGAATCAACATTAAAAGAAAAAACGAGTTACTCAGAGCTGCTTGAGCTTCGAAAAGCGGCTGCACAAAAATTAACCAAGCCGCTTAGCGAGCATTTCTTCGACGTGCGTACAGCATTTATTGAACGCATTTCCAGCGAGTGTATCATAAAGGGCAGCGAAACACCTCTAACCTTCACAGATCGAATCGATCGAATTGTGACGCATAAGTGGCTTGGTCTCCCTATTTTTCTTGGCTTAATGTATTTGATTTTTAATATTACGTTTACTTGGATTGGCGTTCCTCTTTCTGATAAACTGGACGGTTTTTTTGGCGGAACGCTTAGTAAAGGCGCTGATTCTCTTCTAACTGCAGCTGGTGCCGCTCCATTTATTCATGATTTAATTGTGGACGGCATCATCGCAGGCGTAGGCGGCGTACTAGTATTTGTACCACAAATTTTTGTCCTGTTCTTTTTCATTTCACTGCTTGAAGATTCAGGATACATGGCTCGAATTGCTGTAGTAATGGATCGTATCATGGAATTTTTCGGTTTGAACGGAAAAGCATTTATTCCGATGATTATTAGCTTTGGATGTAACGTACCAGGGATCATGGCCGCGCGTACAATTGAACAGCGAAAAGAGCGCCTTATGACCATTTTAGTAAATCCATTTATGAGCTGCTCAGCACGCCTTCCTGTATACGCTTTGTTTGTAGGTGCGTTTTTTGTACAAAACGGAGCAGCTGTGGTGTTTTCTATGTACTTGCTTGGCATTATTTTAGCACTTGTTGTAACGAAAATTTTATCAGTAACGCTTCTTAAAGACGAACAATCAACTTTTATTGTTGAACTTCCTCCTTACCGCGTACCTCAAGCCAAGACTCTTTGGAGAAGCACGTGGGAAAAAGGCCGAAATTTCGTCCGAAAAGCAGGTACGGTTATTTTAGCTGGCTCTGTATTTATCTGGCTATCATCTTACGCTGGCCCTGGCGGTTTTGGAGTAGATATGGAAAATAGCTTTATGGCTATTATTGGAGGTGCTATCGCTCCGCTATTTATACCTTTAGGTTTTGCGACATGGCAAGCTGTAGCATCACTGATTACAGGCTTCCTAGCAAAAGAAGTGGTTGTTTCGACTATGAGCATCATTTATAAAGTACAAGAAGGACAGCTTGGCGACACAATGAAGACATTCTTTACACCGCTAACAGCCTATACGTTTATGGTGTTTGTTCTTCTTTATGTTCCGTGTCTAGCAACCGTCGCTGTTATTCGACGAGAAACCGGCTCATTGAAATGGACAGCATTTGCTGTGGCCTACCCTTTGGTTGTCGCTTATCTCGTAGCTTTGCTTGTACACACTATTGGAAAAGTACTTGGTTTTTCTTAAAAGGAGTGAATAACATTGATTATTAACATTTTAATTGGGGTTTTGATATTTGGATATGCTCTTTATCATATGACAAAATTCTTCCGCAAGAGTACTCAGGGAAAATGTGCAAGCTGCGCACAGCAATCTTCTTGTGCAACGGATGATTGCGGTATTGACTGGGATAAAACGATTCAAGAGGCTCAAAATCAATCATCTTAATACATTAAAAAAGCATCCTGATAGATGGGATGCTTTTTTAATGTTACGCAACTAGTTTTAAAATGAGATGAGAAAGGACTTCCTTTTCCTCTTCACTGCTGACTTTCCATAACTCATGAAGGACTTTTTCTTCTCGGTTTCGAGGCTCCTCATTTTTGGCTAAATAGCTAGCCACTTTTTTTGTAGCGGCCGTTAATTGTTCCTCACTTAACCCGAGCTTTTTACCGACATGAACTTTTTGACTTAAATAATCGGTAAACGTATCAAAGTTCTGCAAAATTGCTTCTTTTTTCTCCGTCCCTAAATTATCTGCCGTTTCTTCAATTTTATTCATGTCTTTTGTAGTTCCTTCATTCATTTGACTCACAGTTAACATCTCCCTTTTAGTGAATAGACTGGTATGTTCTTTCACGCTCAGCTTCTGGTTTTTCGTCTGGCGTCATCTTTTCCTTACTTATTTCAGAAGTTGCATCTTTCACTTTTTCACCAATTTGCTGTAAATCACTTTTAGCATCTTCTACCGTCGATTTTGCATCATGCGTAACGCTTTTCACATCTTCTGCTTGCTTAAAGAAATCTTCATTTACACGCTCGTACAAATGTTTAGCATCATTAATTGCATCTTTTAAAAGATTCGATGCGTTTTTCATTTGCTGCACCATTTTTTCTTTTGTTTCTTGAGGGTTCTCTTTTACTTGATTAATCATGTTTGCAGAAGAGTCCTTTAATGTAACGGCTCTTCTTTTAACAGATGAGCGAGTTTTATTATCAAGTAATGTTATACATCCACCCACAACTGCCCCGACAACAACACCTTTTACTAGCTTGCTGCTACAGCTTTTTCCAGTGCTAACAGCAGTAGTGCTATTAGCTGTCTGTGGATTGTTATTGATTCCTACGTCGTTATTAATGCCTGCGCTGTTGCTTAAAGCAGGGTTTTGTAATTCAGATCGGCTTCTTTCCATTTTTACTGCCTCCTTTAGCATTGTTATTGAGTGATTTCCCATCTTTTTTTATATTTAAACAATTGAACACAAAAAACATGACTAAAGGCCACCTTTTTGCTCCCACTAGTCAAGAATAACTATGTATTAAAAAAGCTCCCCTTTTTTAACGGAAAAGCGCAAGCCGGATTTTTGTAAAAGGATTGTCAGCACCGGTATAATAAGAAGTACTTTAAAATAAATTTTATACTATTGGTCATAGGGGTGAAGCAATTGAGCCAGCTTAATAAGGAATTTAACTGTGAAAAAGAATTAACGCTTGCTATTATCGGTGGGAAATGGAAGATGCTGATACTATGGCACTTAGGACGTGAAGGAACAAAACGGTTCGGGGAACTAAAATCGCTTATTCCTGATATTACGCCGCGTATGCTGGTTAACCAGCTGCGGGAACTGGAAGAAGATCTAATTGTTAACCGTAAAGTTTATCCTGTCGTACCACCTAAAGTCGAATACTCACTTACAAAAGAAGGAGAAAGTTTAATGCCCATTTTGACAGCCATGTATGATTGGGGTAAAAATTACCGTGATACAGTGCTGATCAATCAAGAACAAAAGGCGGAAACGTTGATTAAATGATGGAAACTACTCCTTCTATTCCATAGTTTTTATTTTTTTATGCGGATGATGTTACTCAACATCATCCGCATTTTTAATAAAGATTAAGCGGTTACAAGACTGATATGTCCATTAGTATACTTCTGTATACTATCATTCCCCACACTATTTGTGGGAAAAGTGCGTACTTTTAAGAACCTCAAACTGCGGGTACAATAACTACACCAGCTGCTTTATATGTAAAAAAGCACAAAAGGTATTTATACATTTCTGTAAGGAGTGGAGTAGAATGGAATTACAATTAGCATTAGATCTTGTTAATATCTCTCAAGCAAAAGAGGTAGTAAAAGAAGTTGAAGAACATATTGATATCGTGGAAATCGGTACGCCCGTTGTAATCAATGAAGGGCTTCGCGCCGTTAAAGAAATTAAAGAAGCATTTCCTAATTTAAAAGTATTAGCTGACCTAAAAATTATGGATGCAGCTGGCTATGAAGTACAGCAAGCTTCTCAAGCTGGAGCAGACATCATTACCATCTTAGGTGTTGCTGAAGATATGTCAATTAAAGGTGCAGTTGAAGAAGCCAAAAAACAAGGTAAAAAAATTCTAGTCGATATGATTGGGGTAAAAGATATTAAAGGACGCGCAAAAGAGCTAGACGAATTTGGCGTTGACTATATCTGTGTACACACAGGATACGACCTTCAAGCTGTTGGTCAAAACTCTTTTGAAGATTTAGTAACAATCAAAAGCGTTGTAAAAAATGCAAAAACAGCCGTTGCTGGCGGAATTAAATTAGAATCTTTACCTGAAGTAGTAAAAGCACAGCCTGATCTTGTTATCGTTGGCGGAGGAATCACGAGCCAAGACGATAAAAAATCAGTTGCTTCTCAAATGAAAGAGCTTATTACAAATTAAGGAGCTTTCTATGCAGACGAGCGAACATTTAAAAACAGTTATGAATGAGCTTTTACAAACAACAGCTCTAATCGCTGATGATGAAGCTGAGCAGCTTGTAAATGGCATCATCTCATCTAAAAAAGTGTTTGTCACTGGAGCAGGCCGTTCAGGTCTTATGGGCAAGTCGTTTGCTATGCGTATGATGCATATGGGCATTGATGCTTATGTCATTGGAGAAACCGTGACGTCCACTTTCACGCAGGATGATTTATTAATCATCGGATCAGGTTCTGGGGAGACGAAGAGCTTGATTCCTATCGCTCAAAAAGCAAAAGAACTTGGAGGAAAAGTTGGAGTAGTCACAATTTCTCCCGACTCCACGCTTGGCAAGCTGGCTGACTTTATCGTGAAGCTGCCTGGTGCTCCTAAGGATCAAGAACAAAGCAGTTATCAAACAGTACAGCCTATGGCATCATTGTTTGAACAAACGCTTCTTCTCTTTTACGATGCGCTGATTCTTCGCTTCATGGAGAAGAAAGAACTTGATACCCATACAATGTACGGAAAGCATGCAAATTTAGAATAAAAAAAGGTCTTGCTCTAGGCAAGACCTTTTTTGTTTTGAAACTTTCTATTTCACCAAATATTTATTTATCGCATAACTAAATGTACTTTATCGTTAACTTTTTTCAAAAACCCTATTCGAATTTTGTTGCATCTCCATAAAAGGGCTGCTCTGCAACTTTAATCGAGTCTGTTGGGCATCCTTCGTACGCTTCCATCATCTCATCTTGCTGATGTTCAGGAACCTCTTTTATTCCTTCGTTGTTATCTAACACAGCATAAGCAAGACCTTCTGAATCATAATCATAAAGATCTGGTGCGCTCCCTCCACATGCTCCGCAAGCAATACATGTTTCCTTATCTACCATCGTAAAAGCCATAAAAAAACCTCCTTTACCTTTTCACTTTCTCTTTCAGAAAGTTACGTTCAGTATAAGAAGGTTTTTTTAAATTCGTCTTAAATTATTTACTTAGATTCTCCGATATTCTCAAACATTTCATCTACATTTGGCTTTTTCTTAATTAATCCTGACTCTTTTAACCAGTCCACATTTGACTGCCATGATTCTTTCGTTTGACTGCCAAATCCGTGTTCAGACTTCATTTTCGGAAGTAAAATATTTAAACTTTTTGTTTCCACGTCTTTTTCAAGAGGGAAGTTTGATTTATCTTGGTTATCTAATAGAATTTGAAGTGATTCTTTTGGATGCTTCTCTGTGTACTCATATCCTTTTGTCGCGGCACGCCAAAACGCTTTAATCGTATCAGAATCTTTTGCCCATGTTTGATCCCCAGTAACTGCCACTAGCTCATAGTAAGATGGTACGCCGTAATCCGAAGGATCAATGTCAACCGTTTTGTATCCTTTTTTGTGAAGCAATGGTACTTCATGATTAATATATGCCCCTATTACGGCATCTACTTTTTTACTAATCAGCGATGAATTTAACTCAAATCCTACGTCTACTAGTTTGACTTTATTCGGATCTCCTCCATCGCTTTTCACCATTTTCTTTAGAACAGATTCACTTAATGGTGTTCCGCTGTAGCCTACTACTTTTCCTTCTAAATCTTTAGGACGCTTAATACCGCTATCTTTCAGCGCCACAACTCGGTTCAACGGAGACCTTACGATTGCTCCTACCGACTTTACCGGCACATCTTCATTTGCTCGTGCCATTGCTACATCAGGCTGATAATAAAGGCCGAGCGTAACTTTCCCCGCAGCTGCTAAATTAAGCGAGTCTGTTGGATTAGCAGGAAACTGTACTTTTACATTCAGCCCTTCTTTTTTGAAATATCCTTTTTCTTGTGCAGCGTAAATGAAGCTGTGCACTGCATTTGGATACCAATCAAGCATAATTGTAACGTCTTTTAATTTTTTACTGTCACCAGCTTTATTTTCCTTGTTCTGACCACAAGCAGCGAGCATCAAAACAAGCATCAGGCTTAAGCCAATTACAAACCATTTTTTCATTCTGTTTTCCTCCACTTTAATGAACGTTTTTCAAAACCTACTACAATAATAAAGAATAAAATACCAAGCGCAGATAAAATTACAATTGGTGCAAATACACCAGCTGCATCAAACTGTGTCATCATACGACGACTGAAATATCCTAAGCCTGCTTGTGCACCTAACCATTCGCCAATGGCAGCACCTATTATACTAAAGGTAACCGCTACTTTGAGCCCTGAATAAAAATGAGGCAGTGCAGAAGGAATGTTCAACTTAAAGAAAATATCTTTTTTTGTTGCTCCCATCGTTAACATGAGTTCTTTTAACTCTTTGTTTGTGGAACGAAGCCCGTCAAACGTGCTAACGGTAATGGGAAAAAACGTAATTAATACGGTCACAATCACTTTGCTCCAAATGGAGTAGCCAAACCAGAGAACAAATACAGGAGCAACGGCAATGGTCGGAATCATTTGTGACGCAATAATAAGCGGATAGAAAGCACGCTCAATAAGCGAGCTCCAATTCATCCACACGGCCAGCAGAACCCCTAGCACAACGGATATAACCAGCCCAATTATGACAATAGATAACGTAGCTGGTAAATGCTTAAACAATAAATCCATTCGCAAATCCCAAAGCTTCGTTAAAATACCGGTGGGCGTTGGTAAAATAAACGGATAGTTTACAATGCGTGCTCCAATTTCCCAAGCAGCCAGTAAAATGACTACTAATATCACTGAAGCTCCGTACTTTTTCATGTGTTCACCTTCGATCTAAGCTGTTCAATTAAATAATCTTTTACGTCAAGCACACGCTGTTGATTCAAATCTTTTTGCGTTCGAGGTCTGCTAAGCGGCACTTGAATCTCTTCAAGATGACTTACCGGCTTGTCTGAAAAGATAAAAATACGATCTGATAAAAAAAGCGCTTCGTTTACGTCATGAGTGATAAATAAGATGGTGTGCTTACGCTTTTGCCATTGTTCAAGCAGCCATTCTTGCATCGACAAACGCGTAATGGCATCAAGCGCACTGAAAGGCTCATCTAAAAGCAGTACGTTAGAACCGCTTAATACCGTTCGCAGAAAAGAAACACGCTGCTTCATCCCTCCAGATAAATCACTTGGAAAACGATTTTCATACCCTTTTAAACCAAACTCTTCGAGCAGCTGAGATACTTGCCTATGAGCACTTGCTTTTGACACATTGTGAAGCTCAAGCGGCAGCGCTGCATTGTCTAAAATCGTACGCCACGGAAGAAGCAAATCTTGCTGCGGCATGTAGCCTACTTTTCCAAGCCGCTTTTCATAAGACTGTCCGTTAATCACGATATCGCCTTCACTCTGCTGTTCAAGACCTGTAATGAGACGAAACAACGTACTTTTCCCAGAACCGCTCGCTCCAACGATACTGACAAACTCGCCTTCTTTCACGTCTAAGTTTAATGATGTTAAAATCGGTTGATCACCGTTTTTGTACGTAAAACTGACGTTTTGAAAAGATAACACAGACTTATTCATGAATTGGCCACATCGCTTCGTTATAAGCCATATCCCAGAACATATACTCAAAACGCGTTGTATTTAAGAAAATTTCTTCGAGCTTTTCTAACTCCGCTTCTGATTTGTCTGCAGTAAGTGAGTCGAATAAATTAATACACCATGTCGCTAGTTCTCCAAATTCTTCTGAGCTGTACATTTCAATCCACTCACGATAAAACTCATTGTTAGCTCCAGGCTTTTCACTGAGTTCTTTTCCTATTTCCCAATAGCTCCACATACAAGGCAAAAGAGCCGCCACTAATTCAGCTAATGTTCCGCTTTGACCAACGTGCAGCATATAGTGTGTGTATGCAAGCGTTGTAGGAGATGGCTGCGCTTTTTCTAATTCTTTTTCGCTGATTTCAAATTTCTTGGCATACTCACGGTGCAGGCTCATTTCTTCGTTTAATGTAGAATCCAAAAGTGCAGCAAATTTCCCCATCGTTTGAACATCAGTAGCTTTCATGGCTCCAATCGCAAATAATTTGGCATAATCAATTAGGTAAAGGTAATCTTGAATCATGTAAAAGCGAAACTTCTCCTTTTCAAGCGTTCCGTCTCCCATTCCCTGTACAAAGGGATGATTATGATTTTGACGCCAAATAGGCTGCAGCTTTTCGTATAATCGTTCACTAAATTTCATGATGATCACTCCTTATGCGTATGCAGCCACGTATAAATGAACTGCACCATCACTTTTGTATATTGAATAAGCTGATTCATATCTAATTGTTCATTCACAGCATGTGCATTTGCTAAATTTCCCGGACCGTAAATAGCTGCCGGAATTCCCGCATCAGCTAGCCAACCGCCATCTGTTACGCTAGTTGACACATCGATTGGGGGCTTTTTCCCTTCAATTTGTTCATGAGTATTTGCAAGAAGCTGTACTCCAGCATGATTTTCATCAATTTCTAATGACGGGAAGATTTCTCCTCTGTCTTCAATCATTGATGTGCCTCCCCATTCAAAGGTTGGCAGGTTATCTTTTAACCATGGATCTGCTTTTGCAATAGCTAAAATGTATTCTTCCACTTCTTTTGATACTTGGTCGTATGATTCATTGGGATAATAGTGAACGGTGATCCACAGCCTGCATTCATCTGCAATAAACGCAGCATGCCTTCCCCCTTCGATTACTGCTGGATTAATCGTATTTGTTCCCGGCAAAAATCCTGGATAGCTTTTTGTAACAGCCCAGTGGCGCTCCAATTCTTGCAGCCCTCCGATCACTTTTGCCATCTTCTCAATAGCACTCGCAGCTAACAGACCTCCTCCAGCATGAATCATACTTCGGCGTGTACCGTCATGATAGGTTTTACTGCTTTTTATCGTAATCCATCCCGTGATCACTCCGCCTTGACCTTGAATATGTAAATCACTCGTATCAGCAACAAGCGCAAAGTCAGCTGTATATCCTTTCTGACAGCATTGCAGCGTACCTGCCTCTCCCACTTCTTCTCCTACAACGGATTCAAAAATCAAGTCTCCCGGCAGTTCGATTCCTGCTTCTGTTAAAAGCTGGACTGCAAATAATGCTCCTGCCAAGCCGCCTTTCATATCAGCAACTCCGCGTCCGATTATCATGTTGTCTTTTACCACAGCTTCAAACGGATTTGTCTCCCACTTTTCATTTTCTTGTACCTCAGCTACATCCATATGCCCGTTAATAATTAAGCTTTGATAGTCAGCTGATTTTTTCCCTTTTAGCGTGCCCACTACAATAGGATCGTTGCAATATAAATCCCACATATCGATGGAAAAACCGCAGCTTTTAAGGAAATCTGCTACGTAACGCTGCGCTTCATGAGAATTTCGTGCAGGAGGCGCCGGCGTTTTATATGAAACAAGCGTTTTTACTAACTGGATTAGCTCCCCTTTGCGCTCCTCTACCTGTTTGACAATCAAATCAATTGTTTCTTCCATGTATGACACCTTCCTTTACGCATAAAAAAACACTTCTTTCGCAGGAAAGAAGTGTTTTTGTTTATATACAAAAAATTATTATAACGAGTTCGTAAGGAAATACCATACAAAACATCCATTACAATACCTCTTTCCTACGCTAGTATTACCTAGTTCAGGTTATAAGGGTTAAGACTTCTCGTCTCTCTCAGCTTAGAAAGCACCCCTAGTGGCGTTGTATCTCTATAAAATTAAACGATTATCATATGTTTACCTGTAATAGTTTTATCATAGTAAAGCGTTTTATTCAATAGAAAGGTTCATGATTCAGCAATGAAAATAGTTTCCTTTTTAGTAAAATAAAAAGCACACACCTTTTTTAAGCAGTGTGTGCTCTTTACTTTTATAAGCTTACTAGTTAGCGGCTTTTTTAAAAATACGCGGTTTTTCCATTTAGACAGTGACAAGCTCAAGTTTTTGCCCCGGTCTCACTAACGAAAGCAGCTCATGATCTTCTTCTATTACATACCCAACCACATTCACATTAGCATTTGCAGGCAAATTCGTTTTAGCTATTTGAACCTCTCCTCTGTAACGTCCGTAGCCATCATTGTCCATTGTAATTGCTCCCTTTCTGCGCTCTACTGTATGAAATGGCGGCACTGGTTTTACAGATCGAGTATCAACTAAACGCAGAACGTCTTTTGATACATCCGGACGCACGCTGTACGTTCCCTCTATATGAGGTGAACGAATGCGCAGCGGAATAATACGGCTTTCTTGATATTGAACCAAACGCTTTAATAAACTTGAACCGGCGCATGGATCTCCAATATAAACCTCTGCTACTCCGCATCCGTATAAATCTACTGCAGAGGTAAAAGGACATCTATTACGGTCTGTTTCTCTAGTAGGAAGACCTTGATAAATAGGGCCTCTTTTTTCGTCTTCTCCAGGAATATAAGCGCAGACTGGAATCCGAAGTTCATTAAATAAATCTGTCTGCTGTTGAAAAAACGTTTCTTCAAGCCCTGTTTCAGGCCGCGGATAAAAATTATGCCATGCAAGCAGCTGATGATGATGAAGACCTGCAGATAAGAGTGCTTCAATTTCTTGTTTGGATAACGTACTTGCATTAACAGCAATATAAAATTCATTCGCAAGCGAAAGAGTTTCTTCTGCGCTAAAGCCATCGTCTAGTCTAATACCAGATACGCCAAGTGAAGATAGCGACATAAGGCTTTCAATACCTAAATGAACTGGCGTATGCTTAGATACGTCTGCATACACGCTTATTCCACAATCTCTAGCCACATGAAGCAAGTCTTTTGCCCGTTCAGCCAAATCTCCTTTTTCTTCTGGAATGTGAAGCGAAGTGAATGCACGTGTGACGCCGCACTCACTCGCTTCTATTAATTTTTCGGGGGCATCACTATCATTTAAATAAAACGAAATACCGATCATTCAAACTCCCTCGCCATTTCATCGTTAAATCCAAAGAAATAGGTACAAACAAAGCCTGCTGTATAAGCAACAACTAATCCAAGTAAATAAAGAAGAATTTGATGCGCATGAACTAAAAACGTAAGCGGTAAACCTGATACCCCCACCGCTACAGTTGCAATATGAAAGTGCGCCTGAAATGCTCCGCCGATTCCAGCTCCGAGACAAGCGGTTAAGAATGGACGCCCTAAAGGAAGTGTGACTCCAAAAATAAGCGGCTCTCCGATTCCAAGCAGCCCTGAAGGAAGAGCGCCTCCAATTGCTCGCTTTAAACGTTTTTTCTTCGTTTTGATATAAATAGCAAAAGCGGCACCTACCTGACCGGCTCCGCCCATTGCTAGTATAGGAAGAAGCGGATCATCTCCAATTGAATTGATAAGCTCTAAATGAACAGGAGTAAGACCTTGATGCAGTCCTGTAATGACAAGCGGCAAGAACGTTGCTCCTAAAACAAAGCCTGCTACAACTCCTCCAACCTCTAAAACTCCTAAAAGGCCTTTTGTGATTCCATCTGAAATCAAACCTCCGATTGGCATGAACACTACATACGTAATAATGCCTGTAATTAACACCGTAACGGTCGGTGTAATAATAATATCCAGTGACTGAGGGACAAATTTACGCACTCGTTTTTCCACTACGGCCATAAAGATTGCTGCAAGCAATACGCCTATTAAGCCGCCCCGTCCCGGCAAAAGTGCTTCACCAAAAAGTTTAATATCAGCTACGGCAGGATTAATGACTAAAATACCGGCTAAGCCTCCTAGAGCCGGCGAACCACCAAATTCTTTTGCCGCATTAATACCTACTAAAATACCAAGATAAGCAAATAAACCGCTTCCGATAACGGTTAAAAGAATAGCAATCTGTGAATCTGCCGGAAGCCACTTCGCTTGAACAGCTGCTTTTGTCACTCCGGTGATAAGTCCAGATGCTACAAGAGCAGGTATTAACGGAATAAAAATACTCGCAATTCGGCGAAGCAAGAGCTTAAACGGAGTTGCATTTTTTTCTTTCAGCTCTGATTTCCGCTGAGCCGCACGATTTTCTAAATTAATACCGCCAGATTCATCAATTAACTTTCCAAATTCCTCTGTTACTTTGTTTACTTTTCCAGGACCAATAATGATTTGCAGCGTTTCTTCTTCAACTAATCCAAGTACGCCTTCAAGCTTTCGTATATCTGCCTTTTTTACAATTGAATCATCTTTTACAGTCACGCGCAGCCGAGTCATACAATGCGTATACGCTTCAATATTTGATGCTCCCCCAAGCATCTCCAAAATAACCTTTGCTAATTGATGATTATCTACAGACATGTTAATCCCCCTTTGTATTTTCCTCTTAGATGGACACGGTACTGAGGAAACAGACCACAAAATCCCCTTTTGTAATCGTTTTCTTTTTTTATTTCTTAGTTTTCAAAAACTGAATGGCATCCCTTGTTTTATCAATATACTCAATCGTCTGGTCATACTGCTGCGCTGCAATACTTAAAAATAACACATCAATCACATAAAGCTGGGCTAAACGAGACGATGTAGCTGCGCTTCGAAACGGCGCTTCTTGAGAATAAGACGTATACAAACAAATATCAGCTAAAGACGAAACGGTAGACTGTCCGTACTTGGTTAAGCTAATCGTCTTTACTCCGCGATTTTTAGCTAAAGATAAGACATTGCTTACTTCAGGAGTCTCCCCTGAAAAAGAGATGCCCACAACTACATCGTCTTTACTTGCATTTGCGATAAGTGTAGCTGCTAGATGGCTATCTGCAAAAGCAGTCGCATTTTTATTAATTCGAAGAAATTTTTGCTGCGCATCCATAGCAATAATATGTGAAGCACCGATTCCAAAAAAATGAATGTTTTTAGCTTCAATCAGCGCCAAAACAGCCCGCTCTGCTTCTTTGTAATTCACAAGCTCGGCCGTATCACTTAGACTTTGAATGCTGTTGCTTGCCGTTTTTTTGACAATAGATTGAATCGTTTCATTTGTTTCAATATCGCGGTATCCTTGCTCCGTATCTCTAGCTAAATCACCGGCTACTCTTACCTTTAATTCTTGAAACCCGCTAACCCCGATAGATTTACACAAACGAATAACAGCAGCACTGCTCGCATTCGCTAGTCTACCTAGTTCCCCAGCCGTACTGTTTACCACAGTATGCGGGTTGTTTAAAATATATTCAGCAATTTTCCTCTCCGAATCAGGAAGCTTAGCCACCGTGTTTTTAATCATTGTTAATCCGCCTGTTGACATCGTTTCTCTCCTTTATACGTAATGTTCAATCGCTTTTCTCACATAACCGTCCGCATTATTAAGTAACATCTTCGCGGTGTCATAATTTTCATTTGTTTTGATCATAACCACTGCTGTTTTTACCTCATTATTTGCTTCTTCAAGCGTTCGACTTGCTTGCTCATAAGAAACACCCATAATTTTACAAATAATACCTATTGCTCGTTCTTTAAGCTTTTCATTACTCACATGAACATCTATCATTAAGTTTTCATACGCTTTTCCTACTTTGATCATAGCCGCTGTAGAAATCATGTTGAGAATCATTTTATGAGCGCTTGCTGCTTTTAACCTTGTGGAACCTGTTAGCACTTCCGGACCTACTACCACCTCAATACTATGGTCCGCTTCTTTTCCAATAAGAGAATTACCATTGCAAGACAGCGCCACCGTTTTAGCTTTTACAGATTTTGCATATCTTAATGCACCAATCACATAAGGAGTGCGTCCGCTTGCAGCAATTCCAATGACTGTGTCTCGTTCATTCAAATGAATTTTTTGTAAATCTGCTGCTCCCAATTCTTCGTTATCTTCAGCACCTTCAACTGCTTTAACAAATGCTTTTTCTCCTCCAGCCATCAATCCCTGTACCTGATTGGGATTGGTACTGAAAGTAGGCGGGCATTCAACAGCATCCAATACTCCCAGCCTCCCGCTTGTTCCTGCTCCGACATAAATAAGCCGGCCTTCCTTTTGAAACGATTCACTTACAAATTCAACTGCCACCTCTACGTCTGGAAGTACTTTTTGTACAGCCAGCGCCACTTTTTGATCTTCTTTATTCATTATGTTTAAAATTTCCTTTGTACTAGCTGTATCTATCTTCATTGTGTGTTCGTTTTGGGACTCTGTTGTTAATAACGTAAGCTGTTCATTCATCTTTTGGGCTCCTTTTTCATCATATAGTGAAGTTATGGCTATTATAATTTGTTTGAAATATAATTTCAATAATTTATTTTATTTTTTAAAATTATATTTTAAAAAACACAAAAAAAGACTTCAGGCATATAGCTAAAATCTTTTTTTATGTCTATTTATGATTGTTGAGCAAATGTTAACAGATACTCATCTTGCATTAAAACTTCGTAATCTTGTTCACCATTTCTTACGACGTGTACAGGGACTGTTTTTGCAGGAAGTAATTCAACTGGCTCACGATAGCGTTTTGCCACTCCGTTAATAAGTTCGTTTACTAACTGCTCGTTACTCAGCTCACCCGCCTGATATTTTTCTGCAAGTGGTGTCATGACTTCCGCTAATACACTTGCATCGTTAAATCCTTGAATTTCGACTTGTACGACGTACGCATCATCTTCATCACTATACGCTGCATCTTTAATTTTATATTTTGTAGATGAAAGAGCTTTTAGAAAAGCGCTGCTTACTTCGTTTAACTGCTCGTCGGTTATATTTGAGCTCAATGATGATAAAGCACCTTTAAAATTCGTTTCAAAAAACTCTACAAACGAACTCTTTTGGAACTCCCCTTTTTCTTTCACCTGTTTCTTATCTTGCTGATTCGGATGTTTAGCAACAAATTGATCTGTATTTTGATAAACAGTTGCTTGAATTAAAGCATCCACGTATTGTCCTGCTTCCTTGGCATAGGCAGCTTGCTTTTCCTTACTTGGCGTTTCGGTGCTGCTATCTTTAGAAGCAGCAGCGGCTTTTGCTTCCACTTTTGGTTTTGTTACATTGTCTAATTGGTTATATGTATACGTATACGTTTGCTTAGACTTTGAGTTTTCTGTTTTCCCGTCTACTTTAACTGAATACGACTGATTTTTTACTACTTTCTTTATTTGCTTCGTTTCTTTATCAATTGTCACAACAAGCGAAAAATCTTTTCCCTTAATTTGGTCAAGGTCTACAGCGGTATCGCTGCCTTGATTTGTTATTTTATAATAAGCTTTAGCATCACCTGCTACAATTTTTTGCTTTTTGTCTTTGTCTCCGTTAAATGTTAATACATACTCTTTGTCTTTTTCGGTGACGTCAAATTCATTTGGAAGATTTTTATCATATTTTTGATAGTAGCGTATTGGATTTTGTTGAAGCTCCATAGCGTTATTAATTAAAGCCGCAACGTACTTTTTTTCTTCTCCCTGTACTTTTGTGCTTTCTTCTCCAGCCACAGCTAGCGTTTCATCACCATCATGATACACCTTCAATTCTTCGCCGTTCATTTTTTTGTTAATGTAACCTGCTTTACTTTTAAAATCAAACTCTTGTACTCCGTTTACTTGGTAATCAGAGGATCCTTCTTCTTTTCCAGTGACCTTCACTTGAACATTTTTCACCTTTTCTTGTGCTTCTTTCACGTCACCCGTTAATTCCTCTGAAGACGGCATCCCACATGCCGAAAGCAATAGAGCGAATGATAGTGCTAAGCCTGTATTCATTATTTTTTTCATATAAGAAACTCCTTTTTAAATATTTTTCCAAAAATAAGAATCTATGTACTTAGTAAATACACATTTTTACCATTTGCGAAACTCAACTTTACTAAATTACCATATTTACATTTAAATGGTAACCAACAAAAGCAGGAAATTGCATAATAAAAAAGTCACGAATCCGTGACTTTTCTAACAACATTCATAACTTATTTTTTGTTAGCGTTTTCATTTTAATCTCTAATAACTCCATTACTTGTCCCTATCAGTACTTCTTTACCTTGTTGATTTCGATACACTGATTTGATTTTCACTTTTTTAAAACCATCTGCTTTTTCTACTTCAGTTAATATGCATTCACAGGTAACTGTATCTCCTGCAAAAACTGGACGAAGAAATTCACTCACCATTTCTCTTGCAATGTAGTTTAAGTCTCCTCCTATTTTTGTCCCAATACTAGCAGTCATAAGTCCATGCACCATTATCCGCCCTTTTTCGTCACGTTCTATATGATGTTTGCCCCGGTCCCCAGTCATCTCCGCAAACTGCATGATTTCTTCCTCTTGAAACGTTCTTTGCCACGTAAATGTATCTCCTGTTTTACATTCCATCTTATCCCTCCCCTTAAGATTATGACTTTACTTTTTAACTATATCACAAAAAATGAACAGTCATTCATTCCCACATTAAAAAAATAGCAGAATAAATATATCCTGCTATTTTTGACAAGTAGGACAGTAATAAAGCCTTCTAGAAGCAGCTTGCACTTTTAAGATAGGCGTGCCGTCAATTCGGCAAGCTTCTCCTTCACGGTTAAAAACCCAGTGGCGGTATTCAGAGCGCTTTTGGCCTTTCTTTTTTAACGTTTCAGCAAGCTTTACATCATTTGTAATGCCACCTGTTTCATAGGACCGTTTGACAAGAGAAATGGTTGCTTCAGCTGCCTTTTTAAGCTGTTCTTCCGTGCAGTCTACCGGACGAGCTGCAGGATTAATTCCCGCTACAAATAAGATTTCACTGCGCAAATAATTTCCAATCCCCGCTATAAAGCTTTGGTCTAGCAGCAGTGACGCCCATTTTCTGCGGTAAAATGACTTAGAGTAAAAGCGATCTAAAAGCTCATCTGCCGTTACTTCTTCACTTAAAATATCCGGACCTACTCTTGATACAAAAGGATGAGCAGAAACTTCTTCATCACGCAATACTTCAATATCAGAAGCGCTATAGAGCAGCGCTGATTTTTTTTCATTATGAATAGCAAGACGCAGCTGTCTGTTTGTAGATGGATAATTGTAAGATGAACGTACATACCATTTTCCATAAAGCTGATTATGTGAATAAATGGTATAGCCATTGTCAAAACGAATAAGCATAGCCTTCCCTTTTGTATCTACCCTTTTAATACGAGCACCCGTTAATACTTCTTCGTAATGCTGTAAAGATGGAAAAGCAAACCATATCTCTCTAACGGGAAGACTAATAATCGCTTTTTCCACTTCATCGGCTGCTCGTCTAATTTCTGGACCTTCTGGCATATAATGAAACTCCTTTCTTGCCTAACTTTCTTCATTTATTATTTCGGTTTTATTTCTGCTTTGCAAGAAAGAAGCGGTTGAACTCTTCTTTTCCTAAAAGAACCTTTAAATTATGCATGACGGTTACTCTTATAGTAAAATGTTGATACCTTTTTTACTTTCTATAGTGTTTATCTTACTTCCTTTGACTTATACTAGTTGATAACCTTTTAGAAACTTGTTATTTATCTATATATGAGGAGTTTATTATGAACAATCAATCATTTTCTCCACTATCAGCCGCCGAGATGGCTGTTATTTGGAAGCAATATATGAACGATAAAGCAATTTCTTGTATGCTAAAGCAATTTCTTGTATGCTTAAACATTTTCTGTGTCATGTAGACGATTTAGATATTCAAAAAGCGATTCAAGGTACACTGCACATCACAACAAAAAACAGTGATGCGCTCACTGCTATCTTTTTAAAAGAAAATATGCCAATCCCGCTAGGTTTCGGCGAAGAAGACCTTAATGTTGAAGCTCCAAAATTATTTTCGGATTCTTTTTATTTGCTTTATTTGAAGCATATTTCAAATATCCTTCTGCTATCAGCAACTACGGGCGTCGATGTTGCCGCAAGAAGTGATGTACGATCTTTTTTTCGCAGCTTGCTATTAAAAGCAGAAAAGCTTAATCAAACGATTACAGATTTGCTGTTAGAAAAACAAATTTTTATAGAGCTTCCTCCTATTCCTATTGCAGATGCGTCTGATATGAACGATAAAGAACTTTTCTTAGGAAGCTATTTTGATGAAAAGCGGCCGTTAACGGTCATCGAAATTTCTCATATCGTGTCAAGCATACAGACGAACTTAATTGCAAAGGATTTAATTTTAGGGTTTGCTTAAACAGCTCCTTCTCAGGAAATTCAAGCTTTTTTGTTAAAAGGTAGAGAGCAGGTACAGCAGCACATTGAATCCCTGTCACAACCGCTAATGGTAGAAAACATACCGGTCACAATGAAGTGGGATTACGGAGTAGAAAAGTCTTCCGTTCCTCCATTTTCAGAAAAACTCATGATGTTTCACCTGGCTGCGATGATTACTGAAAATGTACGTGGATACGGGCTGGCGATGTCAACGAGCCCGCGTTTAGATCTCGCTTTAAACTATACAAACTTCACGAATGAAATTTTGGAATACGCCAAAGAAGTATCAAGAATAAGCATTGAACAAGGATGGCTAGAAGAGCCTCCGCATATTCCATTCCCAAAAATTCATTTGGAATAAAAATGAGATTGGGACATAACGAAATGAACCCAATCTAAAGACGAGCAATGAGTTGGACTGCTTGTGACACCACTGTTGATTTCCGTGCAAGGCTTCGCTTTCCGCGGGCGCCCGCTGAGCCTCCTCGTCGCTTGCGCTCCTGCGGGGTCTCACCTGTTGCGCTTTTCCCGCAGGAGTCTTCGCCTTGCTCTACAAACAACAGCTAGAAGCACCTGCATATATGAAACCTACGTTCATCATGATTACAAAAAAAAACGAACTATTCATCCATTTTTGATGAATAGTTCGTGTTTAACTTTAACTACACTACTTTTGTCACAGCCTCATTTTTTAGATTCTCTCCACAGTAAATAAAGAAAATACGGAGCGCCGATAATGCCAATGATTAATCCAGCCGGAATTTCAACCGGAGGAGCAATTCCTCTCCCAATTAAATCTGCTGCTAGTACAAACAAAGCGCCAAGCAAAGCGGCTGTAGGAATCAATTTTTTGTGTCTCGGTCCCACTAACCGTTTGGCCACATGAGGAATAATAAGCCCTACAAAGCCAATTGTGCCAACCACCGATACAACCGCAGCCGTCATTGCCACTGCGCTTGCCAGCAATACTAGACGAATTAACTCTACTCTAGCCCCTAGTCCTCGAGCCACTTCATCACCTAAATGAATTAAATCTAACCGAGCAGCTAACAGCCAAATCAACGGTACTAATATAACGACCCAGGGAAGTAAACCAATTAATTGATCCCATGTTCTTCCCCATAAGCTGCCGCTCAGCCAAATCAGTGCCGCATTTACGTTTGGATTTGCTTTTGAAATTAACAAGTGAATACCGGATGAACAAAAAGCGCTGACTGCTACACCTATTAATGCAAATCGAATAGGTTCTACTCCTTTTTTATAAGCAAGCAAATAGACGATTACAAAGACAAGCGAGCCTCCTGCAAACGCAGCGACAGATAAAACAGATGGGCTTGCTAAAGGCAGTAAAATAGTGACTGCAACAGCTGCTAATCCTGATCCGCTTGATAGACCTAATGTATCTGGACTAGCGAGCGGATTTCTCATAATGGACTGTACGACGACTCCGGACACAGCTAGGCCGACTCCTGTTAAAATAGCCAGCAAAATACGAGGCAGACGAAATTCTACTAAAATGGACGTCAAGTCAGGATCGCCAATACCAATAAAAGACGTAATAATGTCTAGAGGAGGTATGTTAATGTCTCCTAAGCTAAGGCTTATCACACTCAGCGCTATAATTAAGACAGAAAGAATGATAAACAGGCCGACAGACTTGAATCGAGATGGCTGCTTTTTTGTTTTATTGACAGTCTGCATATAACTCATGCCTTCCTTTCTGTTTTTTTGCGTCTCGCTAAGTAAATAAAGTACGGCGTTCCGAGCAATGCTGTTACTGCACCTACAGGAGTCTCATACGGGTATGTAATAAATCGTGATAATACGTCTGCTAGCAGCAATAAAGATGCACCAAGCAGCGCGCTCATTGGCAAAACGAACCGGTAATCTACACCTATTAAATAGCGTACCATATGAGGAACAACAAGCCCTACAAAGCCAATGGGACCCGCAATTGCCACCGAAACACCTGCTAATACAATCACAACAACTGCAGTGAACGCTCTAATGGCAAAGACTCGCTGCCCGAGTCCTCTAGCTACGTCATCTCCTAAAGACAATAAAGAAGACGCTCTTCCCAGACCAAACGCAATAAGCAGGCCCGCGATGCTAAAAGGAACCAATACATGAACATGTCCCCAATCTCGCCCAATAACTGAACCGGTGAGCCAGAACATAACGCCTTCTGTTTTGCTTTCATTAAAAATCAGCAGCGTTTGCGTGAGAGACATAAGCATACCTTGTATAGCAACACCTGTTAAAGCAAGCTTTACATCACTGTCGCCTCCTTTAATCAACGAACTCATGACATAAACAATAACAGCAGCAAATGCGCCTCCTAAAAATGCACCAAATACCCCGCCAATCATGCTTACACTAGGCACTAAAACCGTTAAAAATACCATTGCCGCTGATGCGCCGGCATTAATACCAAAAATACCAGGAGAAGCTAATGGATTTCTAGTTAATGCTTGCATCAACGCTCCAGCGACAGCCAAATTAGCGCCAACAAATGCCGTTACCAATAAGCGAGGCAGACGGACAGTTTGAATAATAGACTGTTCTTTTGATCCGTCAAAATTTAGTATAGCTTGCTTAATCGTTCCAAAAGAAATATGTATAGAACCGATGGAAATAGATAAAAACATTGAAATCAGTAAAAGAATAATAACCGCAAGAAAAATAGCTATTATACGAAGCGGAGATTTGTTTCTTTTGGATAAGCCGTGAACAGCTTTCATAGTAGAATGCGCCTCCTTCCATTTGAAAGTTCATTAAAAAGAAAAAAAACAATCCCGCTGGATTGTTCTTTTCTTCGTTATTATTTGCCTTCAAATAATAACTTTTCTGCTTCATCTGCAATACCATTTGCACCTTGTACACTTCGGCGAAGAGACCATTTAAATACATCAACTTCATACACTTGATTATTTTTAACCGCTTTTAGCTCTTTCCATAATGGCTGTTTTGCTAAAGGCGTATGACCTTTTTCATTTCGCATAACAATGAGTTTGTCCGGATCTGCTTTTACAAGTTGTTCCATTGTCATTTTTACACTGTACTCTTTTGTAGGATCTGTTAATGCATTTTTGAAGCCTAATTGCTCAAGAACACCCGTTGTAAAGAAATTTGAAGTTCTAGCATTAATATTACCATTTGCATCAGCGATAACAAGTACATTGCCCGGATTTTTTGGTGCTTTTGCTTTTAAATCCTTCATTTTTTGCTTATGCTCTTCTACCACTTTTTCAACTTTTGCTTTCTTGCCAACCGCTTCTCCTACTTTTAACTCTGTATTTAGTAAATCATCGTAATTAGCATTTAAGTTTTTTAACTCAATCGTTGGCGCAATTTTCGATAATTCTTTGTATACATTTTTATGACGTTCTGAATCGGCGATAATCAAATCGGGCTTCAGCAGTTTAATCGATTCCAAGCTTGGCTGCGCTCGCGTGCCAACTGATTTGTATCCTTTGATTTCTTTTAGTACATCTTTATCAATAAGCTGTTCTGCTTTATCATCATCAGCTACTCCTACAGGTTTGATACCAGCATCTAACAATGCATCAATAAAGCCTAACTCTAATACGACTACTCGCTTTGGATTCTCTTTTACCTTTGTCTCTCCAAGCTCATGCTTGACCACTCTTGTTTTTTCACTTTTTTCATCAGCTGAATTTCCCTTATTCGTGCTGCTGCAGCCGATAAGCATTCCGATTGCTAGCATTGTAATAAAAGCCAGCAGTCCTATTTTTTTCTTATTCAAATGTCATTCCTCCTGCTTGTATCTTTATGTAGATAATCGACTCTTGAAACTGATAATCGTTATCATTATATCAGTTTTATCTATTTAAACAAGCTGATTCGTTATTTTTTAATTAAAAAAATTATATCTATTCTATAAAAAAAGAAAGGACGCAGCAGGAGCGTCCTTTCTTTTTAATCTTCAATACAAAGATACTGAATCACTTCTTTTAAACTTTTCTCTTTCATCGATTCGATGTGTAAGTGATATCTTTCGAACGACAGATGTTTAGTTAACGGATTTGGTACAATCACACAGCGCAAGCCTGCTGCCATAGCAGCTTTTGCTCCATTAGAAGAATCTTCAAATGCCAAAGCTTCAGAGGGCTCTACTCCTAGCTTTTCAATTACATTTCGGTAAAGAGCCGGATCTGGCTTCACTTTTTCTACATCATCGCGCGTTTGAATGACTTCAAAATAGTGCAGCAAATCTAGCTCTTTTAAAAAAGCTGTTACCCAGTCGCGATATGAGCTGCTTGCTAAACCAATTTTCAATCCAAGTTCTTTTGCTTCTGCCAAGTACTCCGCTACACCTTCTCGGGCTACTAATAATTTCATTTTTTCTTGATGACGTCTTAACGATTCTTGAGCTAGTTCCTCTTTTGTGAACTCATTGTTAAACTGCTGAAGCAAGTAATCGTAAAGTGCCGTAGCATCCGTTCCCACATAAGAAGCAAACGTTGCAATCGGTAGATCTACTCCCCTGTCTTCTAACATTTCTCGGTATACCTCATACCACACTGATTCTGTATCAATAATTAATCCATCAAAATCAAACACAACTGCTTTAATCATAATTTACCTACCTTTTTCTATCTTATCGTTCTTACATAGTAACACGTTCAAAATGCGTAATCCATAAATGTGGCTTCCTTAATAAGATAGGCTTAAACAGGTAGTTTCTATCCTTACTTTTCTCCGACTTTCATCAAAGGTGACATTTCTTCTGTTTCCTTAAACTCAATGGAAGACAGCTGCCTTCTAAAACCTTTCGTTGCATACGCTAAATAAACCAAACCAGCAATCCCCCAGCCAATACCAAGTAAAAAGGAGTTGCGCTCCAAGTTAAGCCATAAAACGCCAATCGCTGCTGCTCCTAATAGTGGCATAACAATGTATGACCAAAATCCCTTAGCCGACCGGTGCTGCTTTTGATGAACAGCATAGTGCGCAATAACCGAAATATTAACAAAAGAAAACGCAATGAGTGCTCCAAAATTAATAAATGACGTAGCTGTTGCCAGACTGAAGAAAATAGCACTTGCTGATACAACTCCGACTAATACAATATTTCGCGAAGGGGTGCGCAGCTTAGGATGAACATAACCAAAAAATGACTGAGGTAAAATTCGATCGCGTCCCATTACGTATAATAAACGCGAAACGCTTGCATGCGATGACATGCCTGATGATAATGTTCCTGCAATTCCTCCAGCTAAAAAGACAATTTGAAACAGCGTACCGCTCACATACATAGCAATTTCAGGAGCCGCAGCGTCTGGATGCTTGAATCCTTCTAACGTTGGAAAAACCGCTTGAATAAAATAAGATGTCACGGTAAACATGACTCCTCCGATTAACGCAACTAAAAAAATAGCTTGCGGAATCGTTTTTTTAGGATTAGGCGTTTCTTCTGATAACATAGCCACTGCATCAAATCCTAAATAGGAAAAACACATAAGTGTGGCTCCCGCTATTAGCCCTGATGACGTCATGTTCTGATTAAAGAAAGGCTTCATAGAAAAAAGAGTACCTTCCCCCATTCCTCCTAGCAAGGCTTTGATTGAAACAGCAACAAACAATACTAAAATCGTCATTTGAAATATAACAAGAAACGTATTGAAATTGGCGGTGAAATTAACGCTTCGTAAATTTAGCAGCGTAACGATAATGACGAAGCTGACAACCCAAATCCACGATGGTACCGAAGGAAAAATAGATGATAAATAAATTTGAAAAATAAGTGCGTTAACCATCGGTAAAAAGAGATAATCCATTAGTGCAGACCAGCCAACTAAGAATCCTAAATGTGGATTGATTGTCTTTTGCGTATATGTATAAGCTGACCCTGCATTTGGAAACACTTGAATCATCTTTTTGTAGCTTACTGCCGTGAGAAGCATCCCGACAAGGGCTATGATATAAGACGTGGGAACGTGTCCATTCGTCATATCAGACGCAATCCCAAACGTATCAAACACTACCATCGGAGTCATATATCCGATCCCCATTAATACAATCTGCCATAATTTCAACGACCTTTTTAATGTTACTGTTTCATGTTTCATTTATCTTCCCCCTTCTATTTATTAAGAACATTCTGACAATTAAATCCATAAATGCCTGTATTTAATTTCTTTATATAAAAATGAATGACTTTCATTCATTTTTATATAAAGAGTAGTTACATTTACTATAGCAAATATATGATTTATTTCTTTAAGTTGGTAAGGGTTGCTAACAACCTATCTTTTTCTTTTATCATATTACGAAAGCGCTTTATTTTAAATAGCTATATGTTCCTAATCTCCTGCTATATCAACGCAGAAATACCCTCTGAATAAGAGGGATTTCTGCTTACAAGCCGTTATTCAATCATCGTATCCAATGACTCTCTTTTCGTTTTCACTGCAACTAAACTAGCAAAATCATGAATGATTGTAGCTGCAAGCAACGAGGTTATCTGAGTTGGATCATAAGAAGGCAGCACTTCCACCAGGTCAAATCCAACATAGTTAAATTCCGCCAGAGAACGGATCATTTTCAGCGTTTCTCTGCTGCTGAATCCGCCTACTTCAAGCGTTCCTGTTCCTGGTGCACAAGAAGGATCAACAAAATCAATATCAAACGTTAAAAAGCACGGAGTATCTCCAATCGCTGTCTTCATTTGCTCTAAAATCACTGAGAATCCTTGATGTTCAAGCTCCCCGGCCGTTACTACATGATAACCGAGGTCTTTGCTTTCTTGAACATCTCCCGGATGATTTAATGTTCCTCTGATACCAATTTGAAAGACCTTCTTTGGATCTACTAGCCCTTCTTCATATGCGCGTATAAAAGGAGATCCGTGCCAATATTTTTCATCGTAATACGTATCCCACGTGTCTGTATGAGAATCAAAATGAATCATAGCCACTGGACCATATCTTTTAGCAGCAGCACGAAGGCTTGCCAAGGTAATCGAATGATCTCCTCCAATTCCAATTGGAACAATTCCCCTATCCATAAGAGTGCCTACCGCTTCTTCCATTAATTCATAGCTTCTGTGAATATTATGCGGAATCACGGGCACATCACCAATATCGATAGCATTTGTATCATCGAATGGATATACGTCGTGTACCGGATGATAAGGAAACAGCGTCATGGAAGCTTGCCGAATTGCCTGAGGTGCAAAGCGCGCACCTACTCTGAAAGATGCTGCCGTATCAAACGGCATCCCTACTAGCCCTACTTTTGCATTTTCTCTTTCCGCTGGCAGCCTCATAAATGAGCCCGTTGTACAAAATTCTGGTTTGACATCTGGGGACAATGGATATTTCATAATTCACTCCTCCGTTTCAATGATTTCAGTTAGTCGCTAGGCATTTCCACTACTAAAATCATTGAAAGCAATACGGGAATAAGAAACCTTTGCCGACTCATATTCATTGCTCCTTGTTACATTTATTGGTGGTTCAGCTCATTTAATACTTTTTCAAATATAGAAATGACTTGATCTACTTCTTCCGCTGAAATAGTCAACGGTGGCTCAATACGAATTGTTTTAGAGTTTACAAGCGTGCCGGCTACTAGAATCCCTTCATCAAACATACCTTTAGAAAGCGCGTAGCCAATTTCATCTTGGTGAAACTCAATTCCAATCATTAAACCTTGCCCTCTGATTTCAAGTACTTTATCTCCATGTTTTTCAGCTGCTTTCTTTAAACCAGCAAGGAAATATTCTCCCAGCTCTTTTGCACGGTTTGGCAGCTGTTCTTCAATCAACACGTTAATGGTTGCAATAGCGGCTGCGCAGGCAAGCGGGTTGCCTCCAAACGTTGTTGTGTGCATAAACGGATTATCAAAGAAGCTTGAAAACACTTTTTCTTTTGCTACAACCGCGCCAGCAGGCATAACTCCTCCTCCAAACGCTTTAGCAAGACATAAAATATCGGGTACAACATCGTATAGTTCTGATGCAAACATTTCACCGGTACGTCCCATACCTGTTTGAACTTCATCAAAAATTAAGATAGCGTCGTACTCATCACATAGTGCACGCACTTCTTTTAAATAATTTTCAGGAGGAAGAATAATGCCGCCTTCTCCTTGAATTGGTTCTAATAAAACAGCTGCCACATCTTCCCCTACAAGCGCGCACGTTTCAAATGTTTTACGCATCATGTCAATATCACCAAACGGCACGTGACGGAAACCTGGAATTAACGGCAGAAATGGTTTACGGAACATTCCTTTTGCCGTACCTGATAAAGAACCTAGACTTTTTCCGTGAAAAGAACGTGTTGTGGAAATAAACGTTGTTCGATCACTATACATTTTCGCTAATTTTAAAGCGGCTTCTACACTTTCTGTTCCGCTGTTTGTGAAAAAGGAATACTTCAAATCACCCGGTGTAATATCTGCTAAAATTTTCGCAAGCATCGCACGAAGTGGATCTAATAAGTCTTGGCTATGGAGCGCTTGACGCTGAAGCTGATCTTGAACAGCTTTGACTACTTTAGGATGGCGGTGCCCCACGTTATAAATTCCAAATCCGCCCAAACAATCAATGTATTTTTTACCGTTTACATCCGTAAAACAAGAGCCTTCATCTGACCATTCCACAGCTGCAAACTGCGTATCCACCGTTACTGTTTTGCGATATTCTAAAAAGCCTGGGTTAACATGCTCACGAAATCCGTCTACTGTTTCTTTCGTAATCCACTGTGCTTCTTCAGCTGAAACTTCGCTTTTTTCAATAAGTCCCAGCACTTTGTTGATATATTCGTTTACTTCACCATATGCTTTGTTTACCTCTTGATTTTTCGTCACTGTATTCATTTTAATATCGCTCCTTCTCTACTTTTTAATTTTTAAACCAGCCGATTGGCTCTACTTGTAAATTAATATTAATTTGTTTTACTTCTTGAAATTCTTCCAATCCAAACGTGCCCAGCCCTCGACCAATTCCGCTCTGCTTATATCCGCCCCAAGGCGCTTCGTTAAATGTAAAATGATATGTGTTTACCCAAGTGATGCCCGCACGCAGCTTTTTAATCACCCGAAGAGCTTTTGCGCCGTTGTTTGTAAACACACTGCCTGCCAAACCATATTCCGTATCATTTGCAAGTTTAATAGCTTCTTTTTCGTCTTTAAACGTTTGAATAACAACAACGGGTCCAAAGATTTCATCTTGCACAATTTTCATATTTGACGTAACGTTACTAAAAACCGTAGGTTCTACAAAGAATCCTTTTTCCAATCCACTGCTGGTGATTCGATTGCCTCCGCATACAAGGCGGGCGCCTTCTTGCTTTCCAATTTCGATGTACTTTAATACTTTTTTCATATGTTCTTCACTTACAAGAGGGCCCATTTCAATCTCTTGATTCATTCCATTTCCTACTTTAATTTTTTGAGCACGCTCTGCAAAACGTTCAATAAATTTCTCAGCGATGCTTTCTTCTACTAAAATACGAGAACCTGCAGCGCAAATTTGGCCGCTCCCTGCAAAAATTCCAAATAAGGCATAATCTACAGCTGTTTCAAAATCAGCGTCAGCAAATATAATGTTCGGTGACTTTCCTCCAAGTTCTAAAGAGACTTTCGTTACATTCTCCGCTGCTTGACGCATGATGTGTTTTCCAGTTACCGTTCCGCCCGTAAAGGAAATCTTATCAACACGCTTATCTTGAATAAGCGTATTTCCTACAGTATCTCCAGCTCCCATAACAAGGTTTGCTACTCCTTTTGGCAATCCTACGCTTTCTAAAATCTCAAAAAGTTTTGTAGGAGTAACCGGTGTCACTTCAGAAGGTTTAAATACAATCGTATTTCCTGCAGCTAAAGCAGGTGCAATTTTCCACACGCTCATCAACAGCGGATAATTCCAAGGTACAATCAGTCCGCACACCCCAATTGGTTCTTTTATAACCATTGCTTGCATAGGTGCAGGAACACTGTACGTTTGACCGTCTGGCTTTGTAATTAATCCAGCGTAATATCTAAAACAAGCAGCTGCATCTTCCACATCAGCCTCAGCCTCGCGATATGGCTTTCCGTTATCCATTGTTTCTAGCGCTGCTAATTCCTCTTTCGCTTCTTCAAGCTTATCGGCAATTTTAAATAAGATAGCTGCTCTTTCAGACGCAGAAGTCTCAGACCAACTTCCGCTGTCAAAGGCTTCCCGTGCAGCTTCAATTGCTGCTTTCATATCTTCTGCGCTGCCTTCTGCAGCATATCCAATTACTTCACCTGTCGCTGGGTTAACAGTAGGACGTTGCTTCTCTGCTTTTTTCCACTCTCCGTTTATGTACATATTTAAAGTTAACGTTTTAACGGCTGTACGATCCATAAGATACCTCCTTATTAAATAACGACTGATTGTCAGTCATTTTAAACTTTTAAAAACTTATAATTCTGATAATTAATTATATAGTTTGAATGAATGTCAGTCATTTTGATAGGTGTAATATCAGCAGCGCTAATATTACACGGATGGCACAAGAGAACGCTTTAAGAATTGAAAAAGTTCTTCCTTTGATTGCTCAAGTGTGACATCTTGCTCTCGCCCGATATAAAAAAGTTCCGCAGCATTTTCAATCAAATTGATCATCGTTTTAGCTGTCCATTTAACGTTAAGCTGCTTAATGACTTCTTCCTTTCTAACAGCCTCGTTTAATACCTCTTCAAACCAGTTGTAATAAGGTAAGTAAATAGCTTCCCATGTTTCTAATGAATAGTCAAAAGCGAGCCCCGAATAGCATAAAACAAGAACATCTCTATATTCATCAGTTGTTTTATACGTTTCGTCAATCATTACCTCTAATGTACTTAAAAAATTCGTTGCTGTTTTAGCTCTTTCTTTAATTTTTTCAAGCGACAAAGAAAGTAAGTTTTCTGCAATCGCAGGAACAAGGGCATTTTTGGATCTGAAATAAAGATAAAAAGTTCCTTGAGCTACGCCTGCACGCTTTACAATGTCTGAAATTGACGTTTTATCAAGCCCCTTTTCAGATATAACTTCAATCGCTGCCTGTAAGATTTTATCGTATTTTTCACTTGTGCTTGTAACCAACTCTTTCCCTCCACCTATAAAATGAATGACTTTCATTCATTTTACTATAAGCAACACAAATTATGCAAGATAAAATTTTCTGAATCTTTAAATTTAATTAAAAAATTGGTCGCATGCCGCCTTCAAAATATTTTTTTATTTTATCATTTTACCCTCGTTCTTTTTATATGTCTCACTGTTATTTCTCTTCCTTTCACCATCCAAAGTAAAAGCTGATACAACGCTCTTTAAGCAACTATTTTTCTGAAAAAGTATCTTTAGTAGAAAGATACTTTTCTGCGTTTATTTATAAAGCTTTATCGCTTAATTACTCTTCACTCGAAGTTGACGGAGTAAAAAAAAGAGTGGTAACATGTAAAACTGATTCTACAGTCACTTATTTTATCCATTTATTTCCCATAATTTCTCTTAACTACGATGTACATTTTTAGCTAAAAATAACTTTATAACGCCAAAAAATCACCCACTCTATTTCACATTTTATATTTTCTATGTTTACCACCTAAAAAAACCGGGTATACACTTCGTTGTGTTTAGCACTCGTTCTACATATCAGTCAGATTGATTTAAAACTTTATAAAGGAGTTACATTGCATGAAGAAACTATTGTTAATCAGCATGATTTGTTTTCTTCTAGTTATTACTTCGGCTTGCGGCAACGGTAATGGCGCATTTAAAGATAAAAAAACCATTACCATCGGCATGAATAACTATACTGAAAACATCGCCTACACGTACGTATGGAAACAGATTTTAGAAGATCGAGGCTACAAGGTTAGAACTGTTTTCTTAGAGAAAGCCGGTGTTTGGGTAGGAACGGCCAATGACGATATTGATATTTCGTTTGCACCATGGCTGCCTACAACAGATGCGCCTTTTTACAAAAAGTATAAAGATCAAGTGAACATCGAAGACCCTTGGCTAAAAAACGCGCGCTTAGGATTCGCAGTTCCCTCCTATATGAAAGATGTGAACACAACGGAAGACCTTGCTAAGGTTGCTTCTGATGTCGATAACAAAGTAATTGGAATTGACCCAGGCTCCAGTATTAATGGATTAGCCGAACAGGCGTTAAAGGATTATGACCTTAAAAGCTATACGCTTGTAAAATCGTCTGAGGCAGCTATGCTCAGTGAACTGCGCAAAGCCTATGATGCCAAAAAACCAATTGTTGTTACTATGTGGAATCCTCACTGGGCTTTTGCAGACTTTGATATCAAATACTTAAAAGATCCTAAAAATTCGTTTGGAGACCCTGACAACATTTACACAATGACAAGCAAGGAATTTAAAAAGACAAATCCTCAAGTCATAAAATGGATGAATAATGCACAGATGAATGATAAATTAATCAGTCCTCTTCTATCACAAGTTGAAAAATCTTCGAATCCTGAAGAAGCAGCGCAAGAATGGGTAAAAAAGCATAAAAAGCTAGTTGACAGTTGGACAAAAGATTAATGGACGTAAAAGAAAACAACAATTGAGGTGGACATATGGAACACGTAAAATTAAAAGTACAAAATATAACCAAAGTGTTTGGTAAGAATCCGTCAAAAGCGATTGATTTACTTCAAAAAGGAAAAACAAAAAAAGAAATTCTAGAAGAAACAGGAATGACAATAGGGGTTAATCAAGCAAACTTCGAAATCAAATCCGGTGAAATCTTCGTTATTATGGGCCTGTCTGGAAGTGGTAAATCCACTTTAGTTCGTATGTTTAATCGCCTTGTTGAACCAACATCTGGATCCCTTATTTTAGACGGTGACGATGTAGTAAAAATGAACAAAGATGAACTCCGCGACATGCGCCGAAAAAAAATGAGCATGGTTTTTCAAAACTTTGCCCTATTCCCTCACCGTACGGTTCTTGATAACACAGAATACGGACTAGAAGTTCAAGGTACACCAAAAGACGAACGTGAAAAGAAAGCAAAAGAAGCGCTTGAATTAGTAGGTTTGAAAGGGTACGAAAATCAATACCCTGGTGAACTGAGCGGCGGTATGCAGCAGCGTGTCGGACTGGCCCGAGCACTTGCCAATGACCCTGATATTTTATTAATGGATGAAGCATTCAGTGCACTAGATCCGCTTATTCGTAAAGACATGCAAGATTTCTTACTGGAGCTTCAAGAAAAAATGGAACGTACAATCATTTTTATTACCCATGATCTTGATGAAGCTCTTCGAATCGGAGATCGCATCGTTTTAATGAAAGACGGCAGTGTTGTTCAGGTAGGAACACCTGAAGAAATTATGACAAACCCTGCCAATGATTATGTTGAGCGCTTTGTGGAAGACGTTAATGTAGCTAAAGTATACACAGCTGAAAGCGTGATGAACCGTGCCGAATCTATTACCGTAGACCGAGGTCCGCGCGTGGCTCTTAAAATTATGCAAGAAGCTGGTTATTCAAGCATCTACGTCGTAGACAAGAAAAAAACTCTTTTAGGAGTTGTAACTGCAGATGATATTAGCCGTGCCATTAAACAAAATAAACTGACAGCAGACGTATTAGATACGGATATTCCAACTGTTACAACAGATACGCTACTAGAAAACCTGTACGACAAAATGGTTATCAGCCGCTTTCCACTACCGGTTGTAGATGAAAACCATCGTCTGCGCGGCATCATTAAAAAAGAACGAGTGATTGAAGCACTCGCCGGTACTGATAGTAATGAGGTGAACGTAAATGAATAGTATTCCTAAAATTCCTGTTGGCAATTGGATTGACCATTTTGTCACGTTTTTAAATGATAATATCAAAGGGTTTTTTGATGTTATTTCAGCTATTGTCGATGGTATTGTAAGTTTTATTGTACTAGTGCTAACCTTTCCACCCGCATTAATTTTAATCTTAATTGTCGGAATCATTGCTTGGTTTTCAAGTAAAAAATGGTCATTTACTATTTTATCGATGATTGGCCTGTTATTTATTCTTAATCTTGGCTACTGGCAAGAAACCATGGACACACTAGCTCTCGTTTTAACAAGCGTACTGATTTCGATTATAGTAGGAATTCCGCTTGGCATTTGGGCATCTCAAAGCGAAAAGACGGCTCGAATTATTACGCCAATCTTAGACTTTATGCAAACAATGCCCGCATTTGTTTATTTGATTCCAGCACTTTTCTTTTTTGGAATCGGTGTGGTACCAGGTGTTATCTCATCTGTTATCTTTGCAATGCCTCCGACGATTCGTTTAACGAACCTAGGTATTCGCGAAGTACCCGCTGACCTAGTAGAAGCAGCAAATGCCTACGGTTCAACAACAAAACAAAAATTATTTAAAGTACAGCTTCCATTAGCCACAAAAACAATCATGGCCGGAATTAACCAAAGCATCATGCTATCTCTTTCAATGGTTGTTATTGCCTCTCTTGTAGGTGCTCCGGGACTTGGTGCGGAAGTATATCGTGCAGTTTCTCGACTTGAAGTCGGCACGGGCTTTGAAGCTGGAATTTCAATCGTTATTTTAGCGATTATTTTAGATCGTATTACGCAATATTTTGGAAATCGTTCAAACCAACGAGCATAAGTAAAAAAAGAAGCCAACTCCGATGAGTTGGCCTCTTTTTATTTATTTTTGTAACACGCTACAAAGATTGCTTCTCCTTGAAACGATTCAATTCTTTGTTGATTTGTTTTGATGTCGAAAAATTGCTTAAATCCGCTTGGTATATTCAGCATATATTGAGTAAGCTCACGCTTTGTCTCTTCCGAAACATTCATCATCCCGCACCAGTCATCAAATAAAAAGCGCTTTGGAAAAGTTGTCAGCACTTCTGTACGGAATCCTTGCATTTCAAGCATAGAAAGCCACTCTGTTTTTTTATAGGCACGATAATGGCTTGGATCTCTTGTCTTTTCAACTCGATTATAAAACTCGTCATAAGCATTCACTTCCGGTGCTACATTATCAATGAGCAAGAACTGTCCGCCTGGCTTTAACACTCGGTACACCTCTTTGATGAACTGTTTAATATTAGGAAAATGGTGCGGTGCAATTCTGCACGTTACCGTATCAAACTCGTCATCTTGAAATGGCATATCTTCAGCATCTCCTTGAACAAACGATACATTTTCATAACCATTTTCTTTAATGAAGCCTTCAGCACTTTGCAGCATTTGAGGAGTTAAGTCAAAAGCCGTTACTTCTTGAAAAACAGGTGCTAGCTTATTTGCCACGTGTCCTCCTCCTGTTGCTACATCAAGCAGCTTTCCTCCTCTATTTTCTTCAGCAATTTCCGCTAAAATAGCTAAATCTTTGCCTTTCGCATGACCTTTACTTTTGACGTACTTTCCAGCATTCCCCCCGAACTGACTGACCACCATTTCTTTATTACTCATCTATTCTCCCCCCATTTTTCTCTTTAAAACTCTCTATTACTTTGCCTAGTGCATTCACATATTTATTATGAAACGTGTGAATGTATTCTTTTTCTTTCTCCCCATTGATGAAACATGCGAAACAGCGGAGGAAGAAGCAGCCAAATGGTTAAAATTCGAAGCACTTGGACCGCTACTACCAACGTCGAATCGGCTTGCAGTACAATTGATGTTGTTGCCATTTCTGCAATGCCTCCAGGAGCAAACGCTAAAATAGACGTAATAAGCCCGATTCCAGTTATTTTGGAGACTGCTAGTGCACAAACAAACATAGCAGCGATCAAACCGATTGTATTAATAAGCGCAACAACTATAATTTTTCTCACGCCAATAAACATTTCTTTATGAAAGCGAGAACCAATACTTGACGCGATAAAAATTTGCGATAAAATCATAACAGAATGAGGCCAGTATGCTTGAAGATTATATCCCGCGTACGATGAAGCAGCTGTTTGAACAATCGCAACAGTAAGCATTCCCCCTACTAACCAAGGAGCAGGAAATTTTAGTTTTTTTCCTATATAATAGCCTACTACTGCTGTAACGATTAAAACGCCTGTCCATAGCAGTGATTCCCACCCAAAAATACTTGGAGTAGCTGACACTGCATGCCGACCTGTATTACTTCCCCAATAGACCACAAATAAAGGAACAGCAAGCACAACTAAAAACACGCGCATTGTTTGAATAATGCTTACAATTGCCGTATTGGCCCCTACCTCTTCAGCCATGCCTGGCATTGCGCTCATTCCTCCAGGAGTCGTGCCGAAAAAGCTTGTTAATAAGTCTGTGGAACTGAACTTCCATAGCAAATAACCGGATAAAAGAGAAAAAACAACGGACAGCAAAAGCATGATCGTAATGGTGGACCAGTGAGATTGAAACGTAGTTAATACAGACAAGTTAATCTTCTGACCTAATTCAATCCCTAAAATACACTGTCCTGCGTACAGCCAATATTTTGGAATACCTTTTTTGCTTGTTTGAGATAAAAAACGCGGCTTTCGGAAAGCTAGAATAGCAGCTAAAATGAGGGTCCCAAGCATCCAGCCAATGGATAAACCTGTTAACGATAAAAGAAATCCTCCTATGCTTGTTAATAAAATAAAAAATATAGATTGTAAAAAAATAATTCTTGCGTTCATATCTACTTCCTTCCTTCTACAAGGCTTTTCTTTCTTACACCGAACATTCCTCTTCTTAACTATAGTATAATTTTAGAGATAATTAAAATATCGAAATTTTATTATAAACCATTCATTTTTTTTATTCCTGGAGGGATAGTATGGACGATCGAGATTGGCTTATTCTACAAGTGTTGTATCGAGAAAAAAACATTACAAAAGCAGCCAAGGAGCTGTTTATCTCTCAGCCTGCGCTTACGCATAGACTGCAGCAGATGGAGAAGGAATTTCATGTTCAGATTGTGAACAGAGGACGCCGCGGCGTTCAATTTACACCACAGGGGGAATATTTAGTGAAGTGTGCAGAAGAAATGCTGCTCACGCTTCAAAAAATAAAAGAAAATGTGTTAAACATGGATGATCAATTAACCGGTACTTTACGTCTAGGAGTGTCTAACTTTTTCACTGACTACAAGCTCCCTGGACTATTACGGCTATTTAAAGAGCGATTTCCTGACGTTGAATTCAAAGTCACCACCGGATGGAGCAGTGACATGGCCCACTTACTTTATAAGCACGATGTTCATATTGCGTTTGTAAAAGGTGATTATAACTGGCAGGATCAGAAAGAGCTGCTTTTTAAAGAAACGATTTGCATTGCGTCTGCACAGCCTGTTGATATAAACAACCTTCCCAATATACCTCGAATTGATTATCACCAAGATCGTTTTTTAAAAACATCTGTTGATAACTGGTGGGCTGAAAATTACTCTCAGCCTCCCCTTGTCAGTATTGAAGTGGATAAAGCAGAAACATGCAAAAAGATGGTTGTAAACGGACTCGGTTATGCGATTTTGCCGAGTATGCTGCTTGATGACGCAGCAGAGATTTACAGATACACGTTAAAAACAAAAGACCAGCAGCCTTTAACGCGCAGTACATGGATGTTTTATCATGAGGATTCATTAAAGATTAACATCGTAAAAGCTTTTATTGAGTTCATTCAAAACTTGGATTTAAAAGATGTACGCTGATAGAAAGAGGTTGAGACATACCGAAATGAATTTAATCTAAAGACGAACAAATGGGATGTATGAGCTGAACTGCTTTTGACCCTGCAGTTGATTTCCGTGCAAGACTTCTCTTTCCGCGGGAGGCCGGTGTGAGCCTCCTCGTCGCTAACTCTCCTGTGGGGTCTCACCTGTTCCGCTTCTCCCGCAGGAGTCTTCGTCTTGCCCTCCAATCAACTGCTAGAAGGAACAAAACAGATGAAACTATCCTCACCAAAACAAAAAAATGAACCACGAATCAAAAACCTTGATCAATGGTTCGTTTTTCACTCCGTCTAAAATCCTTTTATCCCAACCTCTTTCTATTGTATTTATTCATCATTTGTTCCGCCCATTAAGTCAGAATACAGCTTGCTTTGCTGTTCAAGAAAGACTTTAGCACCGCTGCTATTTTTATAAAAAGAGGTTAAATCGTTATCTTTAAGCAGCTGTTCCCATTCTTTTGTATGAACCATTTCATACACTGTCTTATTCCAATATGCTACCTGCTCTTTGGTCATATTAGGCGGTCCCATTAGACCTCTCCAATGGCTAAATGTTACGTCAATTCCCGCTTCTTTCCACGTTGGGATCTCTTTTAACTCTTCTAGCCTGCTGGGAGAAGAAACGGCGAGTATTCTTACCTGCCCTTGTTCATACTGCTTTTTTACTTCTGATAATGACATAGGTGCTACATCTAGCTGATGATGAACGAGCGCATCGATCACTTTATGACTGCTGTTGTAAACGAAAAACTCAAGCTTGGAAGAGTCTACGCCTGCTTTTTTATTTAGCTGCATGAACGATAAATGATCGTCATTTCCTAAGCGAGGTGATATTCCCACTTTCATGCTGGATTCACTTTGATTTAACGTGCGTATGAGCTGTTTTAAATTATATATAGGAGAGTTAGCCGGGACTACGATGACCTCCCATTCAGATGTTAAAATAGCGAGCGGAGTAAAGTCTTTATAGGTTAATTGACTTTGCCCTAGCAAATTATTTGTAATCAGTAAGCTGGAATTTCCGGAAACAATATTCCCTTCTTTTCTCTGTTTAATATATTTCCATCCTTCTTCACCTTGCCCACCTATTTTATTACTAACAGAAACGGGTACCTTCACAATCTTCTTTTCCGTTAGCACCTGTTGAATGGCTCTTACTGTTGCATCTGCTCCTCCGCCTTTTGCACCGGCTGCCACAATTTCAATTTCCCCCATATCAATATGGTCTTTTTTAGAGGGAGAAGAACAGCTAACAAGCAATACACTTATAAACACTATCATGAGCTTTTTGATCATATATACCATCCTTCAAGGCTAATGCTACGCTAAATAGTACTTGCGCTCCGGCCGTCCAATAATCCCATAATCATATTCAACGTGACATTCACCAGTTGATACTAGATACTCTAAATATCGTCTAGCTGTCGTTCTAGATACTCCCATGTGTTGCCCCATCTCTTCGATCGTAATTCCTTTGATGCTTTTTAAAATATCTTTTGACTTTTGTAATGTGATACCATCAATACCTGAAGGAAGAGATTTATCCGCTTTTGGCTTTGTTCTGACATGTCCAAAGTACGCATCAATAAATGATTGATCAACTTCTTCATGCGTACTAAACAGTTCCTTTTTCTCTTGATACTGTTTAATAGCATTAATGAAGGATTCCATCATAACCGGCTTAATCAAATAATTAACGACGCCGTTTCTCAAACAGATTTCTACAATGTTTTTTTCGGTGGCAGCCGTTACCACGATAACGTCAACGTGTGGAAACTGCGCTCTGATTTTTGGCAGTAAATCTGTTCCCATTTCATCTGGCATATAGATGTCTAAAAGAAGTAAATCAACTTTCTTCTCCTTTAGCATTTCAAGCGTCTCTTTTGCATTCAACGCTTTACCTACAACTTCCACACCATCTACTTCTAATAAAAATCGCTCTTGAACTTGAGCAATTCGAAAATCGTCTTCTGCAATTGCGACTCTTAACATTTCAACTCTCCCCTTACTTCTCATGATTCAGTTTTTTGGAAGGTAAACTGAAAAAATGGCTCCTCCTTTTGGCTGATTATACACTTCAATAGATCCTCCAAGCTCATCTACTATTTTCTTTATATTTGCCAGTCCGTATCCTCTGTCTGTACCTTTGGTTGAAAAACCTTTTGTGAAAATTTGATTTAGTACTTCTTCTGATATACCAGGTCCGTTATCCATCACTTCAATAATTAAATCATGACCAATATCGGTAATAAAAAACGACACTTCTTTTTCAGGCTGCTGACTCACCGCTTCAAATGCATTATCAATTAAATTCCCAATAATGATAATGAGATGAGAAATTTCAATATGTTCTGGGAGCGTATCGAGTGTACTCTCCGAATCAACCGAAAAGTGAATTTTCTTTTCAGATGCTTTTCCAATCTTCCCAAGCAATATTGCTTGGACTTTAGAATCTAGTATCTGATCAAATAGAATACGGTTTTGTGTTTGGTGTACGGCTGATTCTTTTTGAATAAACTCAAATGCATCTTTGTACTGCCCTAACTGCAGCAAACCCGACAACACATACAGCTTATTCGTAAACTCATGCGTTTGAGCTCGTAAATCCTCTGAATACTTTCGTACTTCTGAAATCGTATTGATTAAACTTTTTAATTCTGTCTTATCACGAAAACTAGCGACCACTCCTACAATTCGCTGATGTTCAATAATAGGTGTTAAGTTTAAGATAAACGTTTTTTCATTTAGAAAAATCTCTTGGTCGCTTCGGGCTATTCCCGTATCTAGCACTTCAATCATATTCGTATAAGGAAACACTTCAATGATATGATGATGTAAATATTCCGTCTGTAGTCCTAGCATATTTTTAGCTGATGTATTCATCATCGTAATAAAGCCTTGATGATCAATAGCAATAATTCCTTCTTTTATCGAAAGTAAAATCGCATTTCGTTCACGGTATAAAGAAGCGATTTCATGGGGCTCAAGACCGAGAGTATCTTTTTTAATACTTTTAGCTAAAAAAATACCCCCGATCATACCAAGCAATAAAACAGCTAGTGAAAATAGGATAATTTGCTGAATGCGCGTAATGAGCTGAGCATGAACATGAGACTTTAAAAACTCAACCGTCACTACTCCCACGACCTCCGTATACTTTCCGTGACTGATGACAATAGGCGCTTTCCCCATAATTGCAGGACCTGTGGTTCCCTCTCCGTCAAGCGTATAATATCCGCCGAATAATAGTGCTCTATCGTTAACCGCCTCTTTGTCTTTCTTTCCTATCCATTTTTGATTAGCATGAGAATAGATGATTTGCTCACGGTTTTGAACTACAATACTTGCTGCTCCGATTTGTTCCCTCACTTGCTCGGCAAGCGGCTGAATGTAGCGACTCGGCTGTTTTTTTTGAAAAGCAGCTTTGACTTCCGGCATAAATGATATTGATTTGGCTGCTTGAAGAGCCAGCTGCTCGGCTTGCCTTTTAGATTCTACAAACTGCATGTAAGAGAAAATACTCGCTAAAAGAACAATAACAGTTATGATTAATGCTGCGGATAAACCTACGATTTTTGTTTGCAGCGATACTTGAAACCATTTTTTCATTTCATCGCACCTTTAGCCTTTACCTTATAGTTCTATTCCTCTTTTATTTTATCAAAATTTTTTGTATATCCGCTCCTTATTCCAAAAGCTTTTTAGACAAAAAAACTTATCAATCCCAAAAGCGGAATTGATAAGTTTTTAGGTTCATGATCTTTACAGCGTAATAACTCCTGTAATAATAGCTACTAAAAGCATCACCATCGCTGTTCCAATCGTCCACTTTAAAGTAAAGCGCTGGAATTCACCAAGCTCGACTTTTGCCATACCGACCAATAGATACGTAGAAGCAACTAAAGGACTTAGTAAGTGAACAGGTTGACCAATCAATGAAGCACGGCCAATTTCTGCAGCATCAATACCGTATGCTGAAGCTGCTTGAGCAATAATTGGTAAAATTCCATAGTAGTAAGCATCATTTGACATAAAGAACGTAAATGGCATACTTGTGATGGCTGTAATCACAGACATGTAAGGCCCTAACGCATCTGGAATTAATCCTACTAAACTATTACCCATTGCATCTACCATTTTTGTACCTGATAAAATGCCTGTGAATACGCCTGCTGCGAATACAAGAGATACAACAGCAAGTACATTACCGGCATGTGCTGTGATACGCTCTTTTTGAACTTCTAAATTTGGATAGTTAATCATGATAGCGATTGCAAATCCAATCATAAACAGAACTTGAAGCGGCATAACTGCTGTGATAAGTCCTACTAATAAGAGAGCTGTTAAAGCAAAGTTTACCCATAAAAGCTTCGGACGCTTGTACTCGATTCCTTCAGCAGCGGCTGCTTCTGCAAAAGCTACTTGAGCATTTGTAACGTCTTGAATATCAATAACACCTAAGCGCTGGCGCTCTTTTTTCCCGAAATAGTAAGCCGTAAATAATAACCAAACAGCTCCACCAATCATGGCTGGAATCAGTGGTGTGAACACCTGTGAAGCATCTAACTTCAATGCGCTCATCACACGAGCAGTAGGTCCGCCCCAAGGCGTTAAGTTCATAACTCCACTACCCATAATAGCGATACAGGCTAAAATCATAGGCTTCATGTTTAGCTTTTTATAAAGCGGAAGCATCGCTGAGAGCGTAATCATATATGTTGTTGTTCCGTCTCCGTCTAATGAGATAATAAGAACTAAAATAGCTGTACCAATTGTGATTTTTAGTGGATCACCTTTTACGATTTTTAAAATTCTTCCTACAACTGGATCAAACAAACCAGCATCAATCATAATCCCAAAATATAAAATAGCAAACATTAACATAACGCCTGTAGGTGCTAATTCTTTTACACCATTTAAAGCCATTTCTCCAATATCACTTGTGAATCCCCCTATGATTGCAAACAATACTGGAATAACCATTAAAGCAATAAGCGGCGTTAATCGTTTTGTCATAATTAGAAACATAAATGTACAAACCATCAAAAACCCAAGAATAGCTAACATTATTACCCCTCCTATTTTTGAATCCGCTTTCATAACAGTGGAAGCGATTCGTTTGTATGTATGACTCGCATATGTATGCCAGTTCGTCTATACGATTACAACATCGCTTGTTCACTATTAAGTTGTACCTTAAAACTTTAAAATTTTCTGTTTTTTCTTAAAATAATCATAATTTACAGGAGGGTATAGTGTAAATAATTCGTACTATAAAAACTTTTAAAACTTTATGGGTAATTAAATCCTTTTTGTTCATTGGAAGAATAAAAGAAAGGAAGAGGAAAAAAGATAGGAAAATAAAAAACGGAGAGAGAGGAACTATTCTCGTGAATTATTCAATTTGAACTCTAAGAGAATAAGCTCCAGAATGAGGAGTTTTATTCCATTGAGTAAGAGACTCCTCTAAAAATGGAATGTTTTTCAACTTCTTTGTTTGGAACTTTTCTATTTTTGAATATTTCTCTAAAGCATACGTATTAGCAAACATTTCTTGCGTTCTATTTCCTTCTTTTAAAAGCGTTCCATTTGTCATACGATCCACATGATGGCCTAATTCATGCAGAATGATAAAAGCAAATTGATGAGGCTTTTTATTTTTTGTTGTATCGATAAAGACAATAGGACATTCCGTTACTGTATATTTAATATAGTCAATTTCAAACTGAAGTTTGCGCTTATCTTTTGGAAGGTTATCATTAAATTGGCCATAGTACACGCCTAGCACATCTTTCCCTTGCACTTTTACACTGCCTAAGCAATACACACCTTTTAGCCCATCCCAGTCTTTTTCGTCTGTTACATTAGCAATTTCCTGCAGGGCGGCTTTTTGCTTCGCACTCATGACTCCATGAAACGTTACGCCATGAATTTGGATTTTTTCACTACGCTTAAACATCTTCTTGCCTCCTTTGCTAAATTCCTTCTACAACATATTATTTAGCAATAAGTATATTCATTCACAATACATGGTTAAAAACATGAAGTTAATGTCAAGATTCCCGTTTTGATGTTTTTTAACCCTGCTTATATGCTGCTTCGTTTATTTTCTATTTTTACTATATTACATATGTAGCCATTAATAAAATATCATTTTTTTATGATTTATCATTACTTTTTTTTATTTCTATTTTTGTTTATCGATAATCTGAAGCCTCCGTATCATTTTTAAATTTAAAACCATTGCTATATAAAGAAAAGGATAGCAAAAAAACGAGTATAGCGTCTTCCATTCGTTATAATAAAACACTTCTGTTTGGGCAGAAATATATTCAAACAGGGTTGTAAGAATTACCCACACTGTAATATATAAAGCTTTTTTAGCCAAACTCTTGCTCTGTGGATAAAAATTTAAAAATACACTATTCGTTGCAGGATAAACAAAAATAAAAATTAAAAGATATTCAAAATCTACTCCTTTTGTGAAGAATCCATAAAGATCATATTTAACATCAAGATATATATCTGCTACCGATCCTAAAAACATAACAAACAAAGAAGTTGTGTACATTTCTATCCAGCTGATACGTTTTGGCATAACTAGTACACTCAAAATAGAAATCACCGTTGTAAGGATTAAGAGCACCATGCTGAGGACCTCGTTTTCTATAGGAGATAGAAACAGCTTTCCCATTGGATATTAAATTCATTCTGAAGGCTAAAAAATTAAGACTTCGCAGAAAAAGAGATTGAGGCATAACGAAAGCAAGCCAAACTAAATACGAACAAATAGGATAAATGATTTGGACTGCGTGGTACACCGCTGTTGATTTTCGTGCAAAACTTCACTTACCCTTCTGCGGGGTCTCAGCCACTCCACTTTCCTCCCGGAGTCTTCGCCTTACCCTCTAATCAACAGCTAGAAGCAAATATATACAATCTACGTTCACCATCACAATAAAAGATCCGAACGAGTTGGATTCTCTATCAAGAATCTCAATTCATCGTTCGGATCTTCCTTCAACTAAACTACTTTTGTTTCAGCTTCTTTTTGTTAACGAAAGGAAATGATGCAAGAACCAAGCTCTTGCTGTCCCCATTTAAGTGAAAGCTCATCATGATGAGTAAGCGGACCTACTCCCTCAGGTGTCCCTGTAAAAATAAGATCTCCTTTATCAAGACCAAAATGTTTTCCTGTAAAATCAATAATCGTTTGTAAGTCAAAAATCAAATCTTTAATATTCCCCAGCTGCACGCGTTCATTGTTTTTCACTAACGAAAAGTCTTTCTTCTTAGATGCTTCTACTCCTTCAAATGGAATAAAGTTTCCCACGACCGCTGAACGTTTGAACCCTTTTGCAAGCAGCCAAGGGTGCTTTTTTTGTTTTAATTCGCTCTGCACGTCTCGAAGGGTCAAGTCTAATCCAATCGTCATCTCGTCAACAAGTTCATCTACTGTTATGCCCTCTTTGTAAGATTGTCCAATATGAAGAATCAGTTCAGTTTCAAAGTGCACCTCTCCTTGGTCGCTAGGAAGAGTGATTGATTGTCCAGCTGCTTCAACGAGAGCGTGAGTAGGTTTGGAAAATAAAAAAGGTGATGTTGGAATATCATTATGTAATTCTTTTGCATGCAGTGCGTAGTTCCGCCCTACACAATAAATATTTTTAATATCTTTCACTTTCATCATCCCTTCTTTCGTTCAAATAAAGATTTTTCAACTTGTATTCTTTTATTTTACAAAAAAAAAAGATTGGGACATAATAAAATGAATCTAATCTAAAGACAGAAAATGGGGATAAATGAGCTGAACTGCTTATGACACCTTTGTTGATTTCCGTGTAACAGCTAGAAGGACCTGCCCACACGAAACCTACGTTCACCATGACCATAAAAAACACGAACGATCTATTTTTGATAGATCGTTCGTGTTTAACGTTAGCGAAACAACTTTTCTCACATTCTCTTTCTTTTAATCCGTTATTTTCTAGCCCATTTTGTAATGCCTTTGATATCATCTGGAGTTGTACGACAGCACCCTCCGATTAACTGAGCACCTGCTTCATACCAGCTGTGAGCGCTGGAGCCATACGTTTCGCCTGCAGATATCCCGTTCCATGTTTTAGATTCAGCATCATAATGCTCCCCTGAATTTGGATACACAATGACTGGCTTATCCGTTTGAGATTTAATTTCTTTAATAAGTGAAGAAATATATTGAGGCGGCGTACAGTTAACTCCAAGAGCCGCTACTTGCTCATAGGAATCCAGATAGCGTGCACACTCCGAGATTAATGTTCCGCTGCTAATGTGCAGGTCATCTTTTGCGCTGAACGTAATCCATGCGTACGCTCCTTCAAACTCTTCTAGCAGCCTCGCAATGGCTCTTGCTTCCATTACATTAGGAATAGTTTCACAAGCTAATACGTCTGCTCCTGCTTCAATTAATGCTTTCATACGAGGACGATGAAATTCCATTAACTCTTCTTCTGTTACGTCATACTGTCCAGTATATTCCGATCCGTTTGCTAAAAATGCTCCGTAAGGCCCTACCGAAGCGGCGACAATTGGTTTTGGGCGATTAAGACGATTCTCTTCTTGCTGCCAAAATTCATCTCTTGCTTCAGCCGCAATTTTTACAGATGCTTGAATTAACTCGCGAGCCTCTGCTTCACTCAAACCACGTTTAGAAAAACCTTCAAATGTGCTTTGATAACTTGCTGTAATCGCACAGTCAGCTCCTGCTGAAAAGTAATCTTGATGCACTCTCTTAATCAATTCTGGCTGCTCCATCAGCACTTTAGCAGACCATAAGCTGTCGTTTAGATCACAGCCATATCTCTCCAGTTCAGTTGCCATTGCACCATCTAGTACAATCACAGGAAATGTATGTAAAATTTGTTGGATAGGATTCATTGTTTAATCTAGGGTTGTCCACTAGCAGTTAGCTTCGATTACCCTATCCTCCTTTCAGATAATTTAAAATATATGCAAAAAAGTCTAAAGGACTAGGCAACTTTTGTCAAGAAACCGAAAAAACGAGCATGGATTTATAACCAAGCTTTTTTTAATCGTTTTATTCCTTCTTCTATTTCTTCTCTCCCCAAACTTCCGAAGCCTAACAAAACATGAGGCTTTTGTTTAGGTACTTCCGTAAGCCAATAACGAGAGGTACCGTAGACAGAGACATCTTGCTTTCGAGCTGCGTTAATTAATTGCTGTTCGTTCATATCGTTGTGCACGCGTATAAGTATATGCAAACCTGCAGATTCTCCTGACAACGTGATGTTTTTGTTAAACTCCTTCTGTAAAGCTGCTAAAAGAGTACTGTGTTTCAGTTGATAAGCAGTTCTTACTCTTCTTAAATGCTTACTCCACTCTCCATTTTTCATCATCAGCCCGAGCGTCCGCTGATGGAGAGTTGGAACAGCTTGCTCGTATAAAGAGAAGCGTTCATGATATTCCTTTAGAAGAACTTCAGGTAATACAAGGTAGCTGATTCTTAAAGAAGGCATAAAAGATTTTGAAAATGTACCTGTATAAATGACGCGCCCCTCAGTGTCTAAGCTTTGCAATGAAGGGATGGGAGAGCCTTTATAACGAAATTCTCCGTCATAATCATCTTCAATAATAAACCCGTTGCGGTCATTCGCCCATTTAAGAAGCTCTATTCTTCTTGAAACAGGCATGATCATTCCGTATGGAAACTGATGAGATGGTGTGACATAAACAGCTCGTGCTAGGCTATCATAAAGCTCTTGGATGTTTATCCCTTTGTTATTAAGCGACACGGGTTTTAAGGAAAATCCATGCTGCTTAAATACAAAGCTAGCCCCGTCATAACAAGGGTTTTCAAAGGCAATGTCCCAGATGCTTGGTTTTAGCATCTGCGCTAGTAAACTGAGTGATTGCTGCGTACCTGCTCCAATAATAATTTGATGTTTTGAACAAACCACTCCTCTTGATTGATAAAGGTACGTCGCAATTTCTTCTCGCAGTGATTCTTCTCCTTGACTTTCTTGGTAAGTAAACAGAGATTCTCTATAAGTTTGAAGACTTTCATTGTATCGTTTTTTCCACTCATCCAAGGGAAACAAACGGTTATCAACTTTTCCATACCGAAAATCATAGGTATACGACTTTGTTTCTGAGTGAGGATGTAAAAATACAGTCGGCTTTCTATCTGTTTGCAGTAAATCAAACTGTGTATTCGTTACGTACAGTCCACTTTTGGGCCTGCTTTCTACATACCCTTCAGCTAAAAGCTGCTGATAGGCCATATCTACAGTATTTCGACTTACGTTTAAGTAATCAGCAAAAGACCGGATAGAAGGCAGTTTGTCATTCACTTCTACCCTGCTGGATACAATTTCTTTTTTTATATATTCATATAGCTGGTGATACAAAGGCATATCATCTTTGCGGTTTAATAAAGGTGTGAACTTCACGCTAGCTCCTTTCATCTGTCCCTATTTTTTTTTTCAAATCTGGCTCTTTTAGAGGGGATACATTTCTTTTACTATAAGTGTAGATCATCTGATTAAAAAGGAGAAGATTTAATGACTACTATTACAATTCGTCAAGCTAATGCCGCTGACATGGAAGCACTTATTTCATTAATGAACGAATACATTGTTGATTTTTACAAGCGCCCTCAGCCTACCAAAAAGCAGCTGAGAAATTTAATTAATCACTTATTTCAGCATCCGGATGCTGGCGTTCAGTTTATCGCGACTCAAAATGACGAAGCAGTAGGTTTTTCGACGCTTTATTTTACATTTAGCACCACGCGTGTAAAGCCTGTAGCGATTTTAAATGACTTGTACGTTACTGAAAAAGCAAGAGGACAAAAAATTGGAGAAAAGTTATTTTCGACTAGTCACCAGTATACAAAAGAACATCAGTATGCAACTATGTCTTGGGAAACGGCTTATGATAACACAAGAGCCCAAATGCTTTACAGAAAAATGGGCGGAAATGTAACAAACGATGAATGGATTCACTACGACATTTCAAACGATATTTTATAATATTCTTCCATCCATAAAGTTTTAACACGTTCTTAACACTCCTTTCATAAATGTGTTTTATGATGAATACGACAAATAAATTAGTTTCTGTATGTATTTGTCACATTCTCTGTTAAAGTTTTCACAAAGTGTTCAAACTTTAAGTGAAAACGCTTTCTATTTTTGTGTATAATAAAAATATGCAAATGAAAATGAATGTTACAGCTCGTTAATCATAAACATTTTAAATATGGAAGGAGTTTTGAAGATGATTTTAAAAGCATTAAGAAAAAACGGGGCCGTTACAATTAACTATTATAAAAACGGTTTGCTTCAAACGTTTAAAGGAAAAGTACAGCGCCTAGATTTAACGGACCAAACGCTTTCATTAAAAGATGAACAGCAAAATACTTTCTCTATTCGCTTATCGGGAATTAAAGAAATTTATTAATGAATAGTTTACAGTAAAAAAGAACATGATGTTCATTCTGCTTTGCAGAAGTCATCATGTTCTTTTGATTTTAGCTTTATTTAGCTGATGTTTCTGTTTCTTCTTTCCCGTACATATATTTCGAAGGGTCGACTGTTTGAAAATCCTTCAGCTTGTGGAAACGAAGCAAGTCTCCATAAAGCACTTGATCAGATAACTCCAGTTCTTTCGCTACCTTCTGTTTATAAGCTTTCATTTGATTATTTTCTTTAAGGGCTTGGCCCGTCTTAGAATCATAATACGTTCCATCCACTAATGTATATTTAGGAGATACGTAGTTGCCATTGCGGAATGCAACTACATCATCATGATCCTTAGAAAATAAATCTGTGCCAAATTGGATAAACTCTTTGCTGTCAATCCCTACTAAATGAAGAAGAGTTGGCACAACGTCAATTTCTCCACCGTACGTATGATTAACTCCGCCTTTCACTCCAGGAACGTGAATGAATAGAGGTACACGCTGCAGCTGAGCATTTTCATAAGGGGTAATTTCTTTTCCCATTACTTTTTCCATTGCCGCATTATGATTTTCAGAAATACCGTAGTGATCTCCATAAATCATAATCACAGAATTATCATAAAGCCCAGAAGCTTTCAGTTCTTGGAAGAAAGATTGCAATGATTCGTCTAAATAACGAGCCGTTTGGAAATAACGGTCAACTGTTGCATCGCCCGTGTTAGCCGGCTGTATGCTTGCCTCATTGTTTCCAAGTAAAAATGGAAAGTGATTTGTTAACGTAATTAAATGCGCATAGAACGGCTGCGGTAAAGACTGCAGCATTGGAACAGATTCTTTAAAGAACGGTTTGTCTTTTAAACCATAATTAATTTTATTTTCACCCGTCATATTGTAATAACTTGCATCAAAGAACTTATCCACACCGAACTGCTTGTAAATTTCGTTACGGTTCCAAAACGTCTTATAGTCTCCGTGCAGCACAGCGCTCGTATAGCCAGCTTTTTGATCCAAAATAGCTGGTGCTGCCTGATACGTATTGCTTCCTTTCAGTACAAAGGCAGAACCTTGAGGAAGGCCGTATAGAGAATTGTCCATCATCAGCTCAGCATCTGATGTTTTTCCTTGTCCCGTTTGATGAAAGAAGTTATCAAAATACGTAAAGTCATTTCCATGGGCCAACGAATTTAAGAAAGGTGTCACTTCCTGGCCATTTAATTTGTAATCAATTAAAAAAGACTGAAATGATTCCAAATGAATTTTAATAATATTTTTCCCTTTAGCTTTTCCAAAATAAACGGAATTAGGCTCCGCATAATGACTGTTTTTAAAATTAACGACGTTTGTTAAATCATTGCTGCTTGCAAAAGCTCGCTGTTTAGAGTTTTGAGCAGTCTGAACACCGTCATACATCGTATAATTATAGGCGCCTAAATACTTTACTAGATAATTGCGGTCAAAAGTTCGAGATAGAAGCTGCGGGCGATCAATTTCTGCTAATGTTAAATTTACAGAAAAAACCATAAATCCTAAAGAAAGAATGGTTACAGCATTCTTAACCGATACTTTTTCATTATGCCAGTCAATTTTTTTACTAAAAAAGAAGAAAAAATAAATAATAAAATCAACAAAATAAAAAACATCATGTGCTTTTAATAAATCCATAATGCTTCCGCCCATACTTCCTGCATTACTTGTTTGCAACAGTGTAGGAAGCGTTACAAAATCGTTAAAAAAACGATAATAGAGAACGTTGCTGTATAACAGCAGCGTCATAATGAAACTGCCTGCAAGGATCCAAGCTCCTGCTTTCTTTCCTTTTAAAAATAAGCCGATTCCTAAAAAAATCAGCACTGAACTCACAGGGTTTATGAACAGCAGCATTTGCTGCATTACGCCGCTTACGCCTAAGTTAAATTCAGTTTTATAAGCCACATACGACTTTATCCACATTAAAACAGCGGCTAATATGAAATAGTGCAGCGGCTTAGAAACGATTCGCTTCATTTTGATTTTCCTTTCTCGATTAGTTTATGAGTAGATTCACAAAGAACATATAGAAAACCTTTATCATTGTACTCATAGAAAATGAAAATTAAATGAAATCCTAGCCTTCACAACCATAGATAGATTCTTTAAATTCATCTACTAGTTTACCTAATACCCACAAATAAATAAACTAAAATCACCTTTTTTATCATAAAACCCCTTCTTCCCTCATATACTGTACTCTGTTGCAACACCCGTACTGCAAACTTGTGCATTTTTTCACAATTTATATACAAACTATTCTCATCTTGCTGTATAATAATAATTCTGCCTTGAGCATTCTCCACATTCTTATGCTTAAGCCACAGCTTTCTTTTCATAACAGATGCACACATGAAAGGAGATGAATTAATGATTTTAAAAGCGTTAAAGAAAAACAAACATGTAACCGTGAATTATTACGAAAATGGCCTGCTTCAAACCTTCAAAGGAAAAATCCAAAATTTAAACCTAACCGACCAAACCCTCTCCCTACGAGATGAAAAACAAAACATTTTTTCCATTCGTTTGTCTGGCATTAAAGAAATTTATTAACAAAAAAGATCCTGAAGAATTCTTCTAGGATCTTTTTTGTATTTTTTATCCATAAACTATTGAAAAATTATCCAATTGGTGTTAAATTAACTTTACATAATGTTAAATCAACTTAACAAATTCATTAAAAAGACAGCGGGTGATCATATTGACTCTTATTAATCACGTAAAAGAGCTTAGAGCTAAACATGGATATACGCAAGGAGATTTAGCTGAAAAAGTTGGAGCCACTCGCCAAACCATTGCAGCTATTGAAAAGGGAAATTACGTTCCTTCCCTACTACTTGGTTTAACAATTTGTGATGTCTTTCAATTAAAAATGGAAGATGTTTTTACACTTCAAAAGGAGGAGAAAAATGTTGAGTAATGTTATTAAATCTTATTTGTTGAATGTAGTGTCCCTGTTGTGCGTAGGTTGGTTTTTATATGATTTTTTAAGCCTAAATATTCAATTTAGTGAAGTTATGACCGACCCTGAGCCTCCGTGGGAAATTACTATGTCTATAGGCTCTTTTGCTTCTTTAATTGTTCTTTTAATTGTCTCATTTTTTTACTACCGCGCGCGTAAAAAGACGAAGAACGTTTCGCCTTTATTATTTCCTTTTGAATTTGCAGAAGAAGATGAACGTGAAAAGATGATAACAGCAGAAGCTTGCAAAAAAGCCTTTGTTTTCCTCCTATTTTCTATTCCTATAGGTGCTATATTAATAGCTTTTTATCCGCTATTACCTAATTCTTTTAGCTTCTATCCCATTGCCGTTCTTTTGCTTCTTTCTCTTGTACAGTTAACGGTTTATTACGTATCAATTAGTAAGATTTATCGGTGATTAAAAAAGGGTTGTTCTAAAAAGAACAACCCTTTTTTAATCTAATAATTCACTCAATTCCCCCACAAAAATAATCCGACCTACATCTATTTCACTATTTTTTCATTTTCTCTGTCTATATTGAACTATAACAATTGAACGATGTATGTTACCTTCCACTGCAGTTTTTCTTCAGTGTTCAGTTGCAAAATATGAAAGATAAAAGGAGCATATCAATGGCAGCTAATAAATGGACAAAATGGATGGTTGGTTTATCGAGCGTTGCTGCATTTACCACTTTTATAGGACTTTCTCAAAAATATGATCAAACAAATTCAACAGCTCCAGCACTAAATAACGATGCATCAGCCGATAATTCATCTCAAACTCAAACGGAAGATGAGACGGATCTATTTCCAGATTCAGGATCTGGTTCCAATACGAACAATGGAACTAACGGGCAAGATCAATGGTCAAATGACAATTCTAGTGAGCAAAGTGATCAGTGGTCAGACGATGATTCAAGTAGCCAGCAAGATCAGTGGTCTAATGATGATGCTGGAAATAGTCAGGATAATTGGGGCAATAACGATGATTCTTCTATGCAATCAAGACCTTCTTAAGGATGTGATATAATGAGCTACTCATTTAAAGCAATGAATACCGAATTTAATGTATATGAGCTTGAAACACTTGTCAGCCAAAAAGTGGAGAGCTGGTGTTATCTTGTAGAAGAAACCCTAAGCCGCTTTCTTCCAACAAGCGAGCTTTCACAGCTTAATTCGCTGAACGGAAGATTATTTTTACCGTCAAAAATGTTGTATGAAGCTGTAAAAACAGCCTCTTACTATCACAATGAGACAAACGGGATTTTCAACCCATTTCTGTATCACTCTATTCAAACTCTAGGATATGACCAAAGCTTTGAACAACTGCCTAACAATCAGCTTCCTCAAGAAGTAGCAGCTTTTGATGCTGTTAACCCTATTATGATTCACAAAGGAATGAGAAGTATTCAGCTTGCTTCTAATGTCGGTCTGGATTTAGGCGGAATCGCAAAAGGTTGGAGCATTCAGCAAATGGCGAATCAATTAAAGAAAAAAGGAACTTCACTTGGTGCAATCGATGGAGGCGGTGATATTGTAACGTGGGGGCCTGCTAGCAAGCACTGGTCTATTGCGCTCTCTCATCCATTTGATTTATCAAAAAATCTCATGAGTATTAAAGTAAAGAGCAACAGCGGCATTGCCACAAGCAGTGTGGGCAAGCGATTGTGGAAAGTAAACGGACACACTCACCATCATATTATTGATGGCAGAATCAGCAAGCCTAGTTCATCAGAGCTTCTGCAAGTAACGGTTGTTTCAGAAGACTTGACCGTTTCTGAAGTCTATGCAAAATGCATGCTTATTCTCGGATGGGACGCCGGATTAAGATTAGCTAAAATGCATCACCCTTCTTTAGAGGTAATTGCGGTTACAAAAGAAGGCGAAGTGTTAATCGAAAAAAATGTGAAAGGTCAGGTATACCATTATGGCTACTCTCCTCGCGCAATTTAGTGCCCACTTTCCCGTTTGGAATACCATTCGGGCAGCCGGCTTAACTTCTTATTTGCTCATGTTTGTATCGGTTGCCGCTGGCATTTCTCACAGCTTTTCATTTTTTAAACCAAAACGAAAAAAACAGCTTTTGCGGGTTCATCAATCATCAGGGTGGTTCGGATTATTATTTGGCATGATTCACGGACTTGTTTTATCATTTGATCAATCGATTCATTTTTCACTTTCTGACATTTTAATTCCATTCACTTCCGATTACAAACCAATTAGCACAGGTCTTGGTACTATTTCACTCTACATTTTATTCGTACTGATTATCACATCCGATTTTATAAAACAGCTGGGGAGAAAAACATGGAAAGCCATTCATTTTCTTGCTTTTCCAGGCTATTTGCTCGCACTGTATCACGGCATTACTTCTGGAACAGATACACAGCAACCGCTTATTTTTGGGATGTACAGCATCACTGGCTGCATCATTTTGATTTTTCTTTTTTTACGACTTCAACACCAGTCAGCTCCTAAGAACCAAAAAAAAGCTCAGGAAAACTAAAAAACGCACTCTATCATAGAGTGCGTTTTTTCTTATCCGCGTCCTGCTTGGAATGATGGATACTGTGTCATACCGCCGTCAGCAAAGAGTGTAATCCCTGTTACATAACTTGCCTCTGAAGAAGCTAGCCATGCAGCAACCGCTGCAATTTCTTCCGGCTCTCCAATGTATCCCATTGGAATCATGCTTTCTACATCTGCACGCTGCTCAGGATCAGCGAATTTCTCAGCGTTAATCGGTGTATTAATTGCTCCCGGTCCAATGTTATTTACACGAATACCTTTTGGAGCGTATTCTAATGCAAGTGTTTCGGTCATGAGCTTCATTCCGCCTTTACTTGCTGCGTAATGAACAAATAATGGCCAAGGAATTTTCTCGTGAACACTCGACATGTTAATAACTGTTCCCTTAATATCATTTTCCACAAAATATTTAATCGCTTCACGGCTGCCTAAAAATGCTCCCGTTAAGTTCGTATCAATGACTTTATTCCAATCGCTTAAAGACATTTCATGAGATGAAACCGGATTTTCCATTCCTGCGTTATTAATCATAACGTCTAACTTTCCAAATTCTTTAATAGCAGATTGAACTAAATTGATCACGTCAGACTCAACTGTTACGTCACCTTTAACGGCAATTGCCTCTCCGCCAACTTTTTTAATTTCTTCTAAAACGCTGTTAGCTTCTTCTTCTTTCGAACGATAATTCACAACTACCTTGGCTTTTTCTGTCGCAAAACGAATCGCCATTGATTTTCCCAAACCGGTAGATGAACCTGTTATGACAACTACTTTTCCTTCTAAATCTTTATACATTGTTAATACCCTCCTAGTTAGCTTTTGGCGAGCCCTAACATGACTCCTGCTATGATGATCAGTATAATTCCAATAATAATCCCAACTAGCTGACGCTTCGTTTTCTTCTCACCTAAAATAATGATCCCGCCTAATGTTGAAATGACGATTCCCATTTGGGAAAGCGAAAAGCTTGTCGCTACGCCTACTTTAGGTTGTGAGATGAATAAAAACATATTACCAGCGGCCCAAATAAGACCTGGGATAATGTTGCGAATTGCATATTTATTAAATGGCTTATGCTTAAACGTCAGCAATACTCCTCCAATAACCATACCAATCGCTTGAGGTAATAAAGCCGACCATCCGTCTACATTAAATAGACGGGCTACTACAACATAAACTAAATAACCAACGGTTGAAATTAATAAAATAACAATTCCTTTTTTGAAGTTTCCTTTTCCTTCTTCAGCCTCTTTCTCTTCTTTGCTTTGAAGTGATGCTAAAACAATCCCTACAATAATAAAGATAAGAGCGAGCACACCAAGAATGATTGAAGTTTTTGTAGACCACTCGTGAAACACAATTACTCCAAATAATGAAGTGGAAACTAACTGAAGCCCAGTTGAAATAGGCATCGTTTTAGAAACTCCAATTAAATCAATACTTTTCAACTGATTACTTTGTCCAACTGCCCAAAATAGCCCCGATACAACTCCAACCCCAAAGATTAAAGGTGTAAGCGTAGGGTGTACAAAAATATAAATACCGATGGAGAAAATCAAAGCTCCCAATGTGGTTCCAAGTGTTTGACTATAAGGTCCTCCGCCTAGTTTCACATTGAAAAGCACAATACTTCCCCAAAATATGGCTGGTAAGACAGCTAAAAATATGTCCATGTTTCAAAACCTTCCTGTGCTAAAATTAAATGTCAAAGTGCATATTCCCCAATTTTTCCGCCATTAATCCTTTTTCAGGGACATTTTATGAATTAATGACCGCACGAAATATTCTTTGGATAGCGAAAACTGTATACCTTAATTTGTTCTAGGAGAGAAAAAGATATACTTTCTAACGCAAAAAAACAGCTTTTCCAAATAAAAGCTGTTCTGTATCATTTAATTTATTTTTAACATATAGCGATTAATAGGTCTCCCCACTCTGCCGTATTCAACTGATAATTTCAGCTCGTTTTCCTGTTCTAAAAACTCTAAATACCTTCTTGCTGTAACACGCGCAATTCCTACACCGTCCGCTACTTCTTCAGCAGAAATTGGATGATTTTGTTCGGAAAGATATTGTTGTATCCTCCTTAGCGTAACCGCATTTAGCCCTTTTGGAAGCAAATCGGCTTTTTCTTCGAATTGCTGAAACAGCATAGAATCTAATTCAGACTGAGTAATATGTTCTTTTTGACTTATTTTAACTTGAAACGAACGATACTGCTCAAGTGCTTGCTTCATTCGTTCAAACTTGAACGGTTTCATAATATAATCAACAGCGCCATATTGAAGAACTTTGCGTACGGTTTCAATATCACTTGCAGCCGTAACTGCTATCACGTCTGTTTTATAACCATTTGCTCGAATTTGCTGTAAGGTAGTTAAGCCATCTTGACTAGGCATATACATATCAATAATCGTTAAATCAGGCTGATGTTTTTTAATGAGCTGTACCCCCTCTAAACCATTCGAAGCTGCAGCGATAACGATGAACCCTTCAACTTGTTCAATAAATTGGCGGTTCACTTCTTGTACCATAGGATCGTCTTCTATGAGAAGCACGGTCCATTCTTTTTTATTCATTTCCCACTCCCCCTATAAAAAGAATGTAATGATAAAAGTCGTTCCAACATCTAATTCTGACTCTACTTCGATCTGACCGTTTCCTTTTTCAACAATTTGTTTTACTAAATGCAAACCAATTCCTCTATTTTCCTTTGCTTTGGTTGAAAAACCTTCATCAAAGATTCTCGCTACTTGATCCTCATTCATACCACACCCGTTATCTTCAACTAATATAGAAAGAATGCCATCATTTTGTTCCATACTTATATAGATCTTCCGTTCACGACGCTCCATATGTTGATACGAATCAAAAGCGTTCTCAATTAAGTTACCAATAATAATCACAAAATCATGATGATCTAAGTAAGGAGGAAATGAGTGAAGCTCGCTGTGGCGATCGATAGCTAACTCAATTCCAAGTTCTTTGGCACGGCTGACTTTGCTCAACAGCAATCCCGATATACTTTCATCTTTAATATGCTTATGAAGAAATTGGGTGAGCTCTTCTTGCTGTTCAGACACTTGAAAAACATACTGAAGAGCCTTGTCTTTATTTCCAAGTTGGATAAGCCCTGCAATCGTATGAAGTTTATTCATGTATTCATGGTTTTGAACTCTAAGAGCGCTTACAAATGATTTAACTCCTGTTAACTCTTCAGCTAATTTTTTAACTTCCGTTCTGTCTTGAAAAATAGCGACCGCACCGACTGTGTGATTATTAACCTTAATCGGCACACGATTGCTTAAAATATTCAAATTTCGAACTTGAAGCTCTCGATTATAAACAGGCTGATTAAGCTGCAGAATTTCTGGAAGCCTTGTATCTGGAATCACATCATAGATCTTTTTTCCAATTACTTCATCGGGTACATCCATCATAATTTTCGCTTTATGATTAAAAATAGTGATGTTCTCCTCTTTATCAATGGCAATGACTCCTTCATGCATGGCATTAAAGGTCTCCGTTCGTTCTACGAACAAACGAGCAATTTCATGAGGTTCAAGCTCAAACATCTCTTTTTTGATACGAGATGCAAGCGCCCACGCTCCCCATCCTCCAAAAAAAAGAGCAAGACCTGAGATAAGAAAGATTTCTTTTTTTAAACTTAAAATGACCTCTGTAAATTTCGGAAGAAGATAGCCTGAGACAACCACTCCTACTTGTTCATGCTGATCGTTTACAACGGGCACAAAAGAGCGAATGACCATTCCTCCTTCTCCTTTTGCTTTATCGGTATAGGTATGTTCTGCAAACGCCTGTCCCTCATCATCTCCTTTAGAGATTTCTCCAATCATGCTTTGCAAAGGGTGAGACAAACGTTCATGATTCATATTCATAACCACTACATAATAAGCACCGTGAATAATGCGAATGGGCTCTACAATTTGATTAATGTTCTTACTATCTTTTTCAATTTTTTCTCGAATTTCAGGCATTTCAGCAACTGTTCTCGAAGTGATTAAAGCCCTCTGCTCTAAATCATTTTCTTTTGACTGTACAAAATTATTAATCACCACGATACTTGCTAAAAACAACGAAAAGGCCACGATAAAAAAGATTAACCCCGTCATTTTCGTTTGCATCGATAAGCGCATCATAGCGGAACACCTACTGCTGATTGAAGTTTATTTTAATTTTACCACGTTGAGAAATTGCGTGTTAGAATATTTGTAGAGAAAAATTATTGAATCGCGGGGTTGGACATTTTGAAGATGTTTATAGGGGCAAGTATCATTGTTAGCGTTTTCTTGATGATCTATGTTTTTTTGCAGTATACGGTTATAAATCAGGATAATGTGTATCATGACGATGAGCAAAAAGGATTAAATAAGCAAATTGTGATTAATTTTAGCCACGTGGTAGCTGAAAATACTCCAAAAGGCTTAGCCGCCCAAAAATTTGCTGAAATCGTTAATCAAAAATCGGATGGTAAAGTTAAAATTGAAGTATATTCAAACGGCGTATTGTATTCAGACGACGAAGAACTTGCCGCCCTTCGCCGAAATGATGTACAAATGATTGCACCTTCCATTTCAAAGCTAAGCGACCTCTCCCCTACGTGGCAGCTTTTTGATCTTCCCTTCATTTTCGATGATTACAGCGAAGCAAAACAAGTGTTTACCGGTAAAATCGGACAGGATTTGTTGAGTACGCTGCAAGAGAAAAACATTAAAGGGCTTGCTTTATGGAGCAACGGCTTTAAACAAATGACTAGCAATACGAAACCTTTGCTCCATCCAGCAGATTTTCAAGGTCAAACGTTTCGCATTATGCCAAGTGAAGTAATCAAAAAACAATTCGAACTTCTTGGCGCCAAGCCTCAGGCTGTCTCGTTTAATAAAGTATATCAATCCCTTGAACGACAGGAATTTGATGGACAGGAAAATACCATTTCTAATATTTATTCAAAACGTTTGTACGAGCTGCAAAAATATATGACCATCAGCAACCATGGATACTTGGGCTACGCTGTTTTAATGGATGAAAAGTATTGGGACAGCCTCCCTGAAGATGTAAAACAACTATTAAGTGATGCAATGGTAGAAACAACTAACTGGATTTGGACTCAATCAAAAATGATGAACGATGAACAGCTGCAGCAAATAAAAAATAAGTCTGGCATGCGCGTTTATTACTTAAATGATTTACAAAAATCCGAATGGAAAAAACAGTTTAGCTCTCTTTATCAATCGTTTGAAAACAATGCAACAAAACAAACGCTTGATATCATTCAACAAATAAAAAATATCGAAAGCAAAAAGTGATGACTATATGTTCATCACTTTTTTTGACCAAAATGACCAAAAAGAACATTATCACCAGAAATATAAATAGTTAAAATTATCAGTTAATATAAGGATAAGAATAATGTAAGCGTTAACAAAAAAACATTCTCGAAAGGAGCATTACGTATGAAATTAAGTTTTAAAAATCTAACTGTTCAAGTTGTTATCGGTATCCTTCTCGGTATTGCAATTGGCTTCATGTTTCCTGAATTTGGAGCTAAATTAAAAGTATTGGCTGATATCTTCATTAAATTAATTAAGATGGTAATTGCCCCAATTATTTTCTTAACAGTGGTCATCGGTATCGGAAGCATGGGAGATTTAAAGAAAGTGGGACGAATTGGAGGTAAAGCTCTTTTATACTTTGAGATTGTCACTACTTTTGCCTTAGCAATTGGAATTATCGTTGTAAACTTTATCAAACCTGGGGCTGGCTTTAATATCAATGGCGCAAGCGGAGCTGATGTTACTCAATATACGCAGCAAGCAGCTGAAGCGGAGCATGGCTTTATGGAGTTTATCATGGGAATTATTCCAGACAGCGTATTTGGCGCAATGGCAAATGGTGAATTATTGCCAATCTTATTCTTTGCCGTACTATTTGGAATGGCTACAGCTACACTCGGCGAAAAAGCGGCTCCTGTCATTACATTCTTTGAACGCTGTACAGATATTTTCTTTGGCATTGTTAATATGATTATGAAACTTTCACCTATTGCGGCGTTTGGAGCGATGGCTTATACGATCGGTAACTTTGGAATAGGCTCTCTTCAAAAACTCGGTTTCTTAATGGGATCTGTTTACATTACTATGTTCTTATTTATTGTATTTGTACTTGGAACCATTGCTAAGATTTATGGATTTAATATTTTTAAATTCATTGCTTTTATTAAAGAAGAAATTCTACTTGTATTAGGTACGTCTTCTTCGGAATCTGCACTGCCAAAAATGATGGACAAAATGGAGAAGTACGGATGTTCAAAATCTGTAGTAGGACTTGTCATTCCAACTGGTTACTCATTTAACCTAGATGGAACAGCAATCTACTTATCCATGGCTGCTATCTTTATCGCTCAAGCGTATGGAGTCGATCTGTCGTTAATGCAAGAGATTACGCTACTTGGTATTTTAATGCTAACGTCTAAAGGAGCTGCCGGAGTTACTGGCTCTGGATTTATTACACTAGCAGCTACGCTTGCTGCATTCCCGATGATTCCAGTTGAAGGAATCGCGCTGTTAATTGGGGTAGACCGCTTTATGTCGGAAGCTCGTGCCATTACAAACTTAATTGGAAATGGTGTAGCAACTGTAGTTGTATCGAAAATGGAAAATGAATTTCATCCTCCTGTAGAAACAGTACAAGACGTTAATTCCGCACCTCCATTAGCTAAGTAATAAAAAAAGAAGTTGAGACATAGCGAAATGAATCCAATCTAAAGACGAATAAATGGGATACATGAGCTGAACCGCTTATGACACCACAGTTGATTTCCGTACAAGACTTCGCTTTCCGCGGGCGGCCGATGAGCCTCCTCGTCACGTACGCTCCTGTGGGGTCTCATCTGTTCCGCTTTTCCCGCAGGAGTCTTCGCCTTGTCCTCCAATCAACTGCTAGAAGGATCTAAACAAATGAAGCCTACGTTCACCACAAAAAAAACGAACCACTAATCAAAATTGATTAGTGGTTCGTTTTTCACTTCATCTTAAATACTTTTGTCCCAAACTTTTTTTATTATTAATGCGTTTCTTTTTTAGAACGTCCGCTAAGTTTCCCAACAACCACAACTAAAATAGCTAACAAAATAGGAATAATCGTATGCAAATGCGGATTCAACCCTTCTAATACGTGTCCCACCGCTTTGTCTTTAAAAATCATTTCACCAGCAGTATAGCCAAGAAGCGCTGCTCCGGCAATGATGATAATCGGGAATTTTTCCATAATTTTCATTAAAAGCTGACTTCCCCAAATGATTAACGGAATGCTGATAACAAGACCAAGGATAATGAGTAGAATATTGCCGTTAGCCGCACCCGCAACCGCTACTACGTTATCTAAACTCATAACAAGATCCGCTATAATAATTGTTTTAATAGCACCTGCTAGAGTTGAATTCGCTTTAATATCTCCATCATCTTCACCTTTTAAAAGACTAATAGCAATCCATAGAAGAAGCAGGCCTCCGATGAAATTTAAAAATGGAATTGTTAATAAATATACAGCGACAAATGTTAGCCCTACACGTAGTACAACCGCTCCTAATGTACCGAAAACAACCGCTTTGTTTCGATGCTCGTCCGGAAGATTCCGACAAGCTAAAGCAATCACGACTGCGTTATCGCCACTCAGTACAATGTTAATCAGTAAAATTTCTAAAAGATTTAAAATAAAACTCTGATCCATAAAAAAACTCCTTGATTGATTTTTATTAGTCTATTTCTCTATCTCTTATTTCATTACTAGAAATAGAGAACTAAAACTCTATCAACATAACCCGTTCTTACCCTTTAATGGAGAGAAGTAGTTATTTCACTAACAGTATTTTATCACTAAAAAGAAATTTGAAATAGGTATTTGTAAAGGAAAAGTCAGTTCATTACAATAAATCAAACCTTATCCTTTATCTTTCATCTATTTTTCACCATCACTCTCTACTATTAATAGCAGGAGAGCATTTATAAAAAATAGAGTGACTTTTATAAATAATACAAGCCTCCAATGCTTCTTCGTTATTTTGTAGTTTTTCGTCAGCTACGATATAAGAAAGGAGAAAATAGGTATGATTTTAAAAGCGCTAAAAACAAATAAATTATTAACTATTAACTATCAAAACAACGGTTTTGTTCAAACGGTAAAAGGTTATATTCAAAACTTAAACTTACTCGAACAAACTCTTCTATTAAAAGATGAAAATCAGAATGTACGATCACTTCGCCTATCAAGTATTAAAAATATTTATTGATAAAAAAAAGAAGAGATTGAGAGATAACTACACCAATCAACCGCTAGAAGCGGCTAAATAGAGTACATTCACGTTACCATAACCATAAAAAGATCCGAACGCTTTATCGTTCGGATCTTTTTTTAACATAAAATACTTTTGTCCTATCATCTTTTTATTTAACTCACTGTATGACGTGCAATTACTTCTTTAATTGATTCATATACAATTTCAACCATTGTTTTTAATTCTTCGTTTGTCATTGAAAGAATAGGCATCATCGTAATCACAGGACCTAGCTCTCTAATAATTAAACCTTTTTGGCGAGCCGCTAAAATGATGTCTCCCATAACTTTTTTATCTTCAAAAATAGACTTTGTTTGGCGGTCTTTCACAACTTCGATTCCTGCCATTAATCCTCTTTGTCTAATGTCTCCCACGTTAGGCAGCTCATAAAGCTTTAATAGATAACGTTTAAAAACTTTTTCCTTTTCTTTTACACTACGGATTAATTCTCTTTCTTCTATCAGTTCAATATTTCTAAGCGCTACTGTACAGGCTAATTGATTTCCCGTATACGTATGTCCATGAAAGAAGGTTTTATTTTCATCTGGATGAGCTAAAAAAGCATTAAATATCTTTTCGCTTGTTAACGTAGCCGCAAGCGGCATATACCCTCCTGTTATCCCTTTTCCTACACACATAATATCCGGTACAACATCTTCTTGTTCACATGCAAACAGCGTTCCTGTTCGTCCAAATCCAACTGCTACTTCGTCACAAATCAGCAATACCCCGTACGCTTTGCACAGCAGCTCTACTTGTTTTAAAAAACCGGGAGGATGTGTAATAATACCCGCTGCTCCTTGCACAAGCGGTTCAATAATCAACCCAGCTACTTCTTCTCCTTTGTTCTGCAAGAGCTTCTCTAGCTGGTGAATACAGTAAGCTGAAGCTTGCTCTTCCGTTTCAAATCCTTCCATACGGTAAGTATAAGGAGAAGGTGTGGGAATTCGTTCAAACAGCAAAGGCTTAAAGATGCGATGAAATAAATCCATGCCTCCCACACTGACTGCCCCAATTGTATCTCCGTGATATGCCTCATTCAATGAGATAAATTTACTTTTGTTTTTGTACTTTACAGAGTCGAGATTTTGCCAATATTGATAGGCAATTTTCAACGCAATTTCGACAGCGGCGGAGCCTGTATCAGAGTAGAAGACTTTCGATAAGCTGCCAGGAGTAATTTCCGCTAACTTTTTGGCTAACAAAATAGATGGAACGTTTGCGGATCCAAGCAGCGTAGAATGCGCTAATTTTTCCACTTGTATATGTAAAGCTGTATTTAATTCCGGATCATTATGTCCATGCACGTTCACCCATAGAGAAGCGTATCCGTCTAAATATTTGTTTCCCTCTACATCATATAAATAGCTTCCTTCTCCTCTTTCAATAATAAGAGGATTTGATTGACGGTAAGCTTTCATTTGCGTAAACGGATGCCATACATATTCTTTATCCCATTTCTCCAGCTCAGCTTTTTGATACGGCACAGTCAAACACCTCCTGAATATGTTGAATAACACTTTTTTGCCTCATCATTTTCTCAATATATGCATCTAACTCTTCATCGATATGTGTGAATACTGGAACGGTCATTAAAGATGATATTTGAAGCAGCTTTTCAATCGTTCGAACATTATCGTTATGAATGATAATGCTGTGATTAAAACGATTAAAAATGAGTCCGTTGATTTTAAGGTGATGCTCACTTGCATATGAAAAGGTAGAAAGCGCATCGTGAATAGCTCCTAATCCCGTTGTTCCAACAGCAATAACCGGCATTTGTGCATCTATGATCAAATCTTTTGTCATATAGAACGTTGTTTCCTCCTCAATTAAAGGTACGGCAAGGCCTCCTGCTCCTTCCACGAGCACTACATCAAATTTCTTTTTTAATTCATTAATGCGTTTTAAGACGATTGAAGGCTCTACTTGCTTGTTGCTCAGTGCAATAGCCAAATGAGGAGACGTCTCCGGCTTTAACTGATAAATACCTGTATCTGCTACTCCGAGCCTTGTTTCAAACCAGTGAATATCCGGATAACCTCCAATTTCGTCTTGATAGCCGGTTTGAAATGGTTTGCAAATTGTCGTTTTTATTCCTAGACGACCAAGTACTTTATACAAAATACTTGTAACCAGGGTTTTTCCAATATCTGTTCCAGTTCCCGTAATAAAATACGCTTTGCCCATTTTTTTCTCTCCTTTTTTTCTATGTCTTAGTTACCCCGCTTTGACCCGCTTTGATGACAAACGACTAAATTGAGGCTGCATTCGGTGAATCAGCACTGAACATAAAATACATAACAAAAGATCTCCAGGCATTGGCAAAACAGCTCCAAAAAGAAGTGTATCACTCAGTGAAAGAGGCTTTTCAATTATCCATTTCATTGCTCCGTAAAGCCAGAAGCAGCCGACTGCGTACACAATAGCTAACGTAGATAAATTAGCTAAAAAAACAGAAAAAGGTTTCTTTAAGTCATATTTTTGAATAAGGTATCCGTTCATAAATGCACCCATAGCATAGCCAATTAAATAGCCAAACGTTGGTTTGAAGATATACCCTAAACCTCCTCCTTCTGCAAAAACCGGAGCACCGATTAACCCCATACCTATGTAGCATAGCTGACTATACAAACCTAAACGCGGACCTAACAGCGCACCGGCTAAATAAACAGGAACAATTTGAAGAGTAAACGGTATGTAGGGAATAGGAATTTTTATAAATGCACCAATCGCCGTTAAAGCTGCAAATAAGGAAACATACGCCATTGTTTTCGGTTTCATATTCACCCTCCTTTCTCTTTTCGTTGCTTTAAGTTTGCAATAATTTCTTTTTATTTGTCAACTTAATTTTATTTTAAGTTTACAAATAAACAATAAAAAAAGACGCAAAAAACTGAGCTTTTGCGTCTTTTGATTTTTATAAAATTACTTTTTTGTCGTCTTTAAGCTGCACTTCTTGACGGCTGATAGATAAATCAACTTTCTTTTTTACACGTGCGTGATAATAAACATAAAACAGCAGCGCTAGTGGAATACCGACATACAGTGCCATTCGCTGTTCTGCATCAAATGCCATGCTTCCCAATACGATTGTATTTAATACTAATGCGATTAAAGGTAATACTGGGTAAAGAGGGACTTTAAATTTTAAATCCTCGATTTGCCCTCCTTGATTTATATATCTTTTTCTAAATGCAAGCAGTGATGCAGCAATCGTAATCCAGCCGATTTGTGCACCTAAACCCGCTGCAGAAATGAGCCATACAAATACTGTTTCTTGAGCAAAGAATCCTGAAAGTAAAGATAAAAGCGCAATGCCTAATGTTAAAAGCAGGGCATTCATCGGCACACCGCGTTTATTTACTTTCATGAAAGCTGAACTTGCCATGTTATCTTTTGACAATGAATACAGCATACGCGTTGCTGCATAAAGACCTGAGTTAGCTACAGATAACAGTGCCGTTAGGATAACAAAGTTCATAATATCTGCTGCATATGGAATACCAATTTGGTCAAATACAACAACAAATGGACTCTCAACTACGCCTGCTTTTTCAAGCGGAATCATACCCGCTAAGACAGCTACAGCTAGTACAAAAAATACAAGCGTTCTCCATACCGTTTGTTTAATTGCTCTTGGTACAGTCTTGTCTGGGTTTTCACTTTCCCCAGCCGCTACACCAATAAGCTCCGTGCCTTGGAATGAAAAGTTAACTGTAATCATGGTAATCAACACGGCACTAATTCCGTGAGGAAACACACCGTGAGCTGTATAATTAGAGAAAAGCGGTGCGCTGTCTCCATTACTTAATGGAAGAAAACCAAACATAGCAGCTCCACCAAGCACGATAAATAAAATAATAGCTAACACTTTAATGCTGGCAAACCAAAACTCCGCTTCACCAAACGCTTTAGCTGACAGTGCATTTAATGAGAATAATAAAAGGGCAAATATAGCACACCAGATCCATACAGGAGAATCAGGAAACCATCTTTGCATAAGCTGACCTGCTGACAAAAATTCTAATGCAACCGTTACAGCCCAGCCCAACCAATATAACCATCCAAAAGCGAAACCAACACCAGGGCCAATAAATTTTGTTGTATATGTCTGAAACGAACCGGAAACTGGCATTGCTACTGCAAGTTCCCCTAAGCAAAGCATTGTTAAGTACATAATGAAGCCACCTACGATAAACGAAAGGATAGCTCCAATCGCTCCTGCTTGGCTAATCGTGTATCCTGTTCCTAAAAAGAAACCTGTACCGATAACCCCGCCGAGCGAAATCATAAACAAATGTCTGCTTTTCATCGTCTTTTTTAATTCATTTGTTTGCTGTTGTCCTTCTATCATATTAACGACATTTCCTTTCAACCTATTTATTACGAGATATTACCTAGAAAAAAATTAATAAACCTTTGTTTTCTATGCATATTTACTTACATATTTATGCGGTGTTCTCAATTTAAATGAAACAGCCTTTTGTAATCTTAACATAATGCTCACTAGATTTAAAATGTTTTTCTGCAAAAGTAAAATGAATTTTTCTTGAATAGTGTGATTTTCTTTTACTGTGGATATTCATAACCATTTTTCTGCAAATGAATAGGTGATGCAACAAGAAAAAAGCTGTGCTTTCTAAGACGAAAGCACAGCTTTTTTAACTTTTTACCAAACAAACAATCCAACAATCATAGCACTTAATAACGAAACAGCGATACCGCTCACAAGCAGTTTCCATACGTTTTTTCCAATAATCGTTGATTTACCTTCTGATAAAGTAGAATTATACGTCCCATAAATCATACCCACCGTACTGAAGTTAGCAAAAGATGTTAAGAATGTTGTAGCAACTGCAATCGTATGCGGTGGAAGTGTATCTAGATTTTTCTTCAAATCCATCATTGCCACGAATTCATTTGTTGCTAGCTTGATACCCATCAGCTGAGCTACGTACATTGCATCATGTCCCGTTAGCCCTAGTAAAAATGCGAATGGACTAAAGATATAAGAGAAAATCTTTTGTACAGTCAAGCCGTCTACGATAACGCCTAAAATACCGTTAAGCGCAGATGTAAGAGCTACATATCCAATAACCATCGCTAAAATAACAATAACCATGTTCATTCCGACTAACATACTGTTTGAAATGGTAGAGAAAAAGTCTTTTTTCTCCGACTTTGGCGGTACGTAAATCATATCTTCTTCTTTTGTAACATGAACTGGATTCAATAAGCTCACTAAAATAAGCGCGTTTAAACAGTTCAGTGGAATTGCTGTAAACACGTACGTAGCGGGAACCATCGTTAAATAAGCACCGATAATAGATCCGCTAATACTGCTCATACTCATAATTCCAAACGTAAGCAAACGGTTGTCTTTTAACACAGAAAGCTGATTACGAATAACCGCTAATGCTTCCGTATTTCCTAAAAACATCATTTGAATAGCGAAAAAGCTTTCTAATTTAGGCAAACGAGAAACTTTCGAAATGACCCAGCCTACTTTATCAATAATCCACGTTAAAATACCAAAGTAAGATAAAATATCAAAAAATGTCACGACAAAGATGATAGGCAGTAATGCACTGAAGAAAAAGTCAACCGTTTCATTTCCCATTACGGATGGGAACGCAAAAGCAATTCCATCGTTAGCACAGGAAATTAGCCAAGTAAAGAACGAAGCAATCTTATTAATAATCCATGTTCCAATTGAAGTTCCTAACATAAACCAAGTAATGAGGACTTCAACGACTAGCAGTGAAGCAATTGGACGCCACTTTATCTCTTTCTTTTTAGGAGAACATAAAAAGACGACACCCATTACGACAAAAACGCCTAATAAATTTAATAAAAAGTACATGCAAGCCACTCCCAGGTGTGTATTTGAAAAACAAAAAAGCTCTTACTTTTCATAAATTCTGACAATAACAGAAAGTATGAAAAGTAAGAGCTTTGAAAGAAGACTGTACTCATGAGAATACGCCCTTCTTTTTGCTGCTTATATCCAAACTTTCTTGTAGTCTAGTTTTTTTCGGTTACTAGGTAGAGACTATCAGACCATATTACTGATAATATACAAGATCGTAATCTTAGCTGTATTCAATTGATATGAACAAATTCTACCCTTTATTTTTTTAATAATCAACACTTTAAAAGTTTTTCGGAATAATAAAATTGGTATGAAAATTCTATTTATTTATCACTCCTTTTGAACTACTCATAAGAAAATTACACAAAAAAAGTGAATTTAACCGTTCTTTTAACTCAATTATTTTCCTATTTTTGAAACAAAGAAATTGATTCTTTGATGAGTATGTTTAAATATCTACTTCGCCTTTCATTTAATTCCTCAAAAATATTTCATTTTTACGACTTGAGACGTAGAAAAAAATAATCCTGCTGTTCGTTGAAATTAACCGCTTTTCAATTTACACTTTATGGTAGAAGAAAACAAATTTAATTTAGGTAGAAAGCGGGTTATAACGTGAAAAAAATATTGGCTTTTATTTTAGTAATAGGTGGTACGGCAGTCCTCTTTTCTACTGCATTTGCACCTTCCTCTTGGTCGTTAAGTTCATTCAAGACGTCCAAGTCTGAAGCGGCGTTATCAAGTGATATTCAGCATATTCAAATTGACTCTCCAAGCATTAGTACAACTGTCGTGCCGCAAGATCGTCAAGATATTAAAACAAAAGTAGAAGGTAAAGGAAAAGTAGATGTAAAGCAAAATGGAGACACCCTAGTCGTCACTTATCAAAAAAGTCCTTTTCAATGGCTTTCTATTTTTTCAAATACAAAAGTGACAATCTACATTCCTAGAGATTATCACCACAACCTTGCGCTTACGGTAGGTTCTGGGGACCTTCAAGTTGCTGCACAGCCTGAGCAAGCACTTCAGCTGAAAGATGTTTCGATTAAAGTAGGTTCTGGAAATGCAAGTATTTCAAACTTGAGGAGCACCTCTCTTCGTACGGATGTCAATTCTGGAGATTTACAGCTGAGTAATGTTGAAAGCCAAACGGCTAAATTTGCTGTAGGCTCTGGGGAAATTAAAGGAACAAACTATAAAGGAAAACTTCAGGCGCGTATTGGATCTGGTGATCTCTATATGGATTTTAAAAAACTAGAAGAGGCCGTTTCTGTAGATGTAGGATCTGGAGATGCCGTGCTGGTTCTTCCGAAAAGCGCTGGTTTTAAAGTGAATGGAAAAGTAAGCAGCGGTTATATAAACAATGACTTTAAGTTAAGCAATGCAACCGTGACAGAAGATGTATTAAAAGGAAAGCATGGAAATGGAAAATATCCTATTGATGCAGCTGTTTCAAGCGGAGAATTAACGTTAAAATCAAAATAAAACGAACACGGAAGTGTTCGTTTTATTTATGGTCTCACTGCAATATACCACGCTACTCCTACGATTGATCCTATGAATACGACTCCGTAAATAATAGATAAATTCACTATACTTTTCTTTTTAGATTTTCCGTAATCTTCATCTACTTTCTTTGCAGCACTGATCGTACCTGCAAGGGCAGCAACGCCGATAATAATGACAAGAAGCAATGCTAGTTTCATTCATTCTCTCCTCCATATTTCGGTGATTGAATAAGACTGAATACCAAGATGTTATTTATTTCATTTTAAGCAGCACGATTTAATAAGAATATGAAAGCGTTATATCTTCTCTTTCTATCATAAAGCTAAATTATGTAAAATCAACCATCCAATCGTGCATTATTTTCCTCCGCCACTTTACATACATAAAAAATTCCCGAGCTTCACTGCTCAGGAATCTTCACCTAATAGAGATGGCATTTTAAGGTTTTAAAATGACTTTAATGCAGTTATCTTGATGATCATTAAAGATTTTGTAGGCATCAGCTGCGTCTTCTAAAGCGACTTTATGAGTAATAATTTCTTTTGGATCGAATTCTCCTTGTACAATTTGATCATATAATTTCGGCATAACGGGAATGACAGGAGCTTGCCCCATTTTGAGAGTTACATTTCGAGCAAAAAAAGCTCCTAACGGAAAACTGTTATAGTTGCTTCCGTATACCCCGGTGATTTGGACGGTTCCACATTTACGAACGGCTTTTGTCGCAATTTGAATAGGTCCGAGCGTTCCACCTTGAAGTTTTAATTTTTGTTCAATATATTCAAGAGGCGACTTTTTGCCATCCATACCTACACAGTCAATCACCACATCTGCTCCGCCTTTTGTGATTTCTTTTAAGTGCTCCCCCATATCTGGGTATTCTGTAAAATCAAAGGTTTCTACGGCATTCATTTTCTTTGCATGCTGCATTCGGTATGGAACATGATCTATTGCAATAACCCGTTTGGCACCTTTCATCCAAGCAAACTTTTGAGCCATTAATCCCACTGGCCCGCAGCCGAGTACGATAACGGTATCCCCTTTTTTAACATCCGCATGCTCTACACTCCAATAAGCAGTTGGAAGCACATCTGATAAAAAAAGAAGCGATTCATCTTCTAATTCGCACGATTCCGGAATGACAAATGGTGTAAAATTCCCAAACGGCACTTTTAAATATTCAGCTTGACCTCCTGGATGATTTCCAAACTTTTCAGTATAACCGAAATAGCCGCCAGAATCGTAATGTGGATTAGAATTATCACATTGGCTCGTTAAATCATCCTTACAGTATGCACACTGTCCGCACGCTACGTTAAACGGAATAATAACTCGATCTCCTTTTTTTACTTTTGTAACATCCGGTCCTACTTCTTCCACAATCCCCATTGGTTCATGACCAATAATATAACCGTGAGGCAATGGCATGCTTCCTTGATATAAATGGAGATCAGAACCACAAATAGCCGTTGACGTTATTTTAATGACAATGTCATCTTTCTTCTCTAACTTCGCATCTTCTACTTCTGCTACTTTTACCTGATTAGGCCCTTGATACGTTACCGCTCTCATTTTCACCCTCCATTTTTATAACCTTTATATTACTTAAATTTATCTAAAGGCATGTATTCTATCCGGGGAAATCAAGGAAAATAAAAAAGCAGCGCTTACGCGTCTGCTTAAATGATTATTAAAACTGAAATATATGTTTTCCTACCAGTACATCTGCCATCTTTACAAAGCGCTTGATTTCTAATACGTCATGAACTCGAACCATTTGAACGCCTTGTGCAATCCCTGCATATACAGTAGCTGCAGTTCCTTCCATTCTTTCCGTAGGAGGAGCATCAACTATTTGTCCAATAAATCCTTTACGAGAAGTAGCAAGCAGCACAGGATAGCCCATCTTTGTCAAATGATCTAGATGCTGAATCACTTCTACATTATGCGCAGCCGTTTTTCCAAAGCCAACGCCTGGATCTAAAATAATTTGATCATCTCGAACTCCTGCAGCTTTTGCAATTGATATGCTTTCTTCTAAATCACTTATCATATCTGTAATCAGATTTGTATAATTGGGCTCATGGCGATTATGCATTAAAATAATAGGAACATTATAGTCAGCTGCAACTTGAGCCATTTTGGGATCAGCCTTTGCGCCCCATATATCGTTAATAATATGTGCTCCTGCTTCTAGCGCATGCTTGGCCACTTCCGACTTGTATGTATCTACAGAAATCGGCACCTCTACGCGCTTAGCCACTTCAGAAATAACGGGCACAATCCGTTTAATCTCTTCTTCATCGCTAATTCTTGTATAACCAGGACGAGTTGATTCTCCTCCGATATCAATGATGTCTGCTCCTTGCTTCACCATTTCCTCAGCATGAGCAACCGCTTTATCTACATCGTAGTATTTTCCGCCATCTGAAAATGAATCCGGGTTTACGTTTAAAATTCCCATAATAAGCGTACGGTCCGCATAATTCAGTTCATACTTTCTGCATTTGATGACCGATTGAGACGTTAAAGTTGACACTATCCTCAGCCCCTTCGTAATTTGCAAATTGATGTATATTTATAAATATCATGTATTTTGAGAATGTCATACCGTTCGTAATTATATCAAAAGTTACCAGTCCTATGTGATTTTTCTTGGAGTTTCTTTCTTCTATAGTGTGAGATAAACATTAAAAGTGAATACACAGATAACATTAAAAATCTCTATCGGGCTTGTCTTCAGGGTCTTTTTTCCTCTTCTCACATCTTTTGTGAGTCTTTTTATTCAAAAAGAAAGGATTCGCATGAAAAGTGTTTAATTTATAGCAATAGTTGGGAATTTATAATTAAGTAACTTCCATTTTTATGGAATTCATTTTAAGGAGGATGACTATGACTCAACAACCGTTACAAGTCAAATTAATTCCTTATACAATTGAGTCGATTATCGACTCAACAAACGAAACGCCTAAAGGAGTAAGCTTAATTCAAGCGCCTGCTATTTGGGAACAAAGCAATCAAGGAGAAGGCATTGTAATTGCAGTTATCGACACTGGTGTTGACACAAATCATCCTGACTTAAAAGATTGTATTATCGGAGGAAGAAACTTCACTTCGGATTATGACGGAGATGCTTCTGTATTTGAAGATAATAATGGGCACGGCACTCACGTGTCTGGTACCATTGCTGCTGCGCTCAATAATGAAGGGGTAGTAGGAGTGGCACCCAAAGCAAAAATTCTAAGCTTAAAAGTACTTACCGGTGAAGGATCGGGAAATTACGAATGGATTATTGACGCTATTAACTACGCCGTCGAATGGCGCGGTCCTAAAAATGAGCGAGCACGAGTTATTTCCATGTCACTCGGGGGACCCCAAGACGTTCCAGAACTGCACGAAGCTGTTCAAAATGCTGTGAATAAAGATGTTTCTGTTGTTGTTGCGGCTGGAAATGAAGGTGACGACCGCGAAGAAACCTTTGAATATTCATATCCAGGAAGTTACAACGAAGTCATTCAAGTAGGAGCAGTGGACAGCAGCTTAAATCTTGCCCCTTTTACTAATGCAAATGAAGAAGTGGACCTAGTCGCACCGGGAGTTAACATTATCTCTACTTACTTGGAAAATAAGTACGCGACTCTTTCAGGAACTTCAATGGCGACTCCCCACGTGGCAGGAGCTTTAGCTCTATTAATTAACTTATGTGAGAAGGAATTTGGCCGTTCTTTAATCGAAGCCGAAATCTATGCTCAACTTGTAAGAAGAACCCTTCCTCTTGGATATCGAAAAAGCTCTGAAGGAAACGGATTTCTCATGCTCGATTTGGTAGAGAAAATACATGATATTATTAACGTAGCCCGTATCAACCCTAGTAAGTAATAAATAAGAAAAACGAGAAATCTTCTCGGTTCTCGTTAAATTAAAATAAAGACATGCGAACGCATGTCTTTATTCATATCTTAATGCTTCGATTGGATCTAGCTTCGCCGCTTTGTTTGCAGGAAGCATGCCGAATACAATGCCAATCGTCATGGAGAACAACACTCCTCCAAGTACTACTTGCCACGAAATTAATGACGGCCAGCCAGCAAATAACGAAACAAGAGCTGCCCCGCCCGCGCCCAGACCAATTCCAAGCAAACCACCAATTAACGTGAGGGTAATGGACTCAATCAAAAACTGAGTTAGAATTTGTCTTTTAGATGCTCCCAACGCTTTACGAATACCAATTTCTCTTGTACGTTCCGTTACCGAAACCAGCATAATGTTCATAACGCCAATCCCGCCAACAAGCAGGGAAATGCCCGCAATCGATCCAATAATCGTTGTCATAATTCGCGTTACATTTCCAATGCTATCTGCTATTTCTTCTAAGTTCTGCACTTGGTAAGCATCTTCCGCATCATGCAAATTATTTAACAAATCCGTTGCGTCATTGCCTACTTTTTTTAGTTGATCAGAGCTTGTCGCTTGAACACTAAGGTTGGTGTAATCGAGCTTACCGAAGCTTGATTTATACGTATTATTTGGAATATAAATGGTCGGTATTTCAAATGCTAAAAAGCCCGTTGCCTTTTTTGTTACACCAATAATTTTGATAGGCTGCCCTTGAACCCATACTACTTGTCCAAGGGCTTCTTTTTTATCAAATAGCTCTTTTTTCATATCGCTTGTGATAACACCTACTCGATTACCTGATAAAAAGTCAGAGCTGTCTAACATTCTTCCTTTTGAAACTTCCAGCTGATTAACTTCAATATATCCTTCGTTAATAGCATTAACAGTCGTATCAGATTCCTTGTCTCTATATCTTACCCCCATTCCCATTGAGCTAGAAGCCACCACATTCTTCACTCCGGGAATAGTCGAAAGAGCTTTAATATCATCCTCTGTAAAGATGGGCTCACCCGCCATTGAAAGGTCATCAGCTTGCATCTCGTCTTCAGGAGGCTGATAGTATACATCAACTGTATTGCTTGCTCCTGTTATTTCCGACTTAATCATTTGTTCTCCGCCTTGACCAATGGCTACAACGATAATAACAGCCGCTACGCCAATGATAATACCAAGCATCGTCAAAATAGAGCGCATTTTATGAGCAAGAACCGAAGAGAGAGCCATGCGAATATTTTCTATCAAACTCATAAGCTATCGTTCTCCTTATCGCTATGACTTAGCACTTTACCGTCACGAACGATAATTGTACGCGATGTGTATTCTGCTACTTCAGGTTCATGGGTAATGACTACAACCGTTGTGCCATCTGCATTAAGCTGAGAAAATTGTTCCATAATATCAGCACTTGTTTTTGTATCTAGAGCTCCTGTTGGTTCATCCGCTAAAATAAGCGTCGGATTGTTAACAATAGAACGAGCAATAGCAACGCGCTGCTTTTGCCCTCCTGATAGCTCGCTCGGTAAATGTTTCATCCGCTCACTCAGCCCTACTTTTTCAAGCGCAGCTTCTGCTCTGGCTCGTCTTTCCTTACGCGTTACACCGGCATATACCATTGGAAGCTCTACGTTTTCTACCGCTGTTAAACGCGGCAACAGCTGAAATTGCTGAAAAACAAAACCGATATGAATATTTCTTACTTTTGCAAGCTGCTCATCACTATAAGTAGAGATTTCTTGTTCGTTTAATAAATAGGACCCTGAAGACGAACGGTCTAAACATCCGATAATGTTCATTAGCGTTGATTTACCAGAGCCAGAAGGTCCCATAATCGCAACAAATTCACCGTCATAAATCTTCAAATTAATATCTTTTAAAATTGGCACTTCCTCTTTGCCAAGATGATAACTTTTATGAATATTCACAAGCTCAATCATTGAACAGTCACTTCCGCACCGTCAGTTAAGTTCTTGGTAGGATTTGTAATGACTTTGTCTTTAGAAGTTACGCCGCTTTTGATTTCAATAAATTTATTTGTTGTTTCTCCAATCTTTACTTCCTTACGAACCGCCTTTTTATCTTTCACCACATATACATATTTTTCTCCGTCTTCATTTACAACTGCTTTTATTGGCAAAGATGAAGCCTTTTTACTGCTTGTTTCAATTTCAAGCAGCAGCTTAAATCCCGGCTTAATCATCGTGATATCCTGGTCATCTACTTTTACTTCAATTGGATATTGATTAGCTGCATCATTGCCGGCTTCTGCTGATGCCTGCTGCTGAGGTAGATAGTCAATTTGTTTAACGCTCCCTGCCCATTCTTTATCAGGCAGCACATCTGATGTAATTTTGACAGCTTGACCGGTTTTAATTTTTAATGCATCGTATTCAGACAGCACACCAGTAGCTAAGTATTCATCGGTATTACCAATATGTATAAGCGGTTTTTGAACGTCACTTGTGTTATTAACCGCTTCTTTATCTACTTCTAGCACCGTCCCATTGATATCACTCGCTATGTCTAAATTACGTTCTTTTTTAGCAATTGATTTGGCTTCTAGTTTGTTTCGTTCTAAATCAATTTTAGCTGTTTCTAAATCGAGATTGAGCTGCGTACGCTCTGTATCGATTTGATCTCTCGCTTCTTGCTTACTCATTTCTTTTTCCAATTCTTTTTGTTTTTTATTTAAATTAGAAAGCTGTTTGCTTACTGAGTCAATTTGCAGCTGACTGGATTTTTTTTCTAGCTCGTTTTGTTCTTGCTCTAAATCAAGCGTATCGCTTTCGTAAGTTACAAGAGAGGTTCCCTGCTGTACACGAGAGCCTTCTGTTACGTGAAATCGTTCAACCTCGCCTTTTTCAGCATCAAAATAGACATATTGCTCATCAGCAAGCTTTAACGTACCCGGAACCATAACTGTATTTCTTAACTTCTTTTCCTTTATATTTGCTACGTGAACATTGATTGCTTTCCCACTTACACTTTGTGCACGATATACGTTAATCCCAATAACCGCAACAATAACAACTGCTACAGCTGTAATAATTATTCCTTTTTTCATTTACAACCCTGCTCCTTTAAGCGCTTCTGAAGCAGCTCCTCCAGCTCCTGAAATAGCGGCTCCTAAGATGAATAAAATAATCACTGTAATAATAGAAACAGCTTTTGATACATTTGCCACTTTTTGTAGTCCTACTGCTGTCAGAATAAGTCCCCAGATAGAAAAGATTTCAATGGAAGTAAACACTCCTCCCATAGCACCTTTCGCACCAACCATTCCATTTAACGAAGTCACATTAGCTGAAGTATGGGCTAGTGCAGCTACTCCCGTATTAATTAGCTGACCGATTGCTGTGATGAACGTAACAAACAAATTCAAACTAAACATTTGGCGGTAAGTTGTTTTTCCAGTCCCTAACTTTGCAATTAAAAACAGAATCAAACTCGTGAATGCCAGTGTAGCAACTATTGCAATCACTCCGCCAATCGCTCCGCCAATCATACTAAATGTTGAATTCACTTCAATGCCAGCTTCTTTTTGCTGTTGCAGGGCCTCTTGTCCCTGAGGGGTATAGACGGCTAGAATCGTTGTTGCAGCTGTTAAGATGAGGATAAGTAAAAGAGGTCCCCAGATGACCGGGCTGCTTTTCATTTTCTCAAACTGTACAACCGGACTCGTAATAAAACCAAAAATAGAAGGCTTTCCTTTCTCTTGGACTTCCGAAGATACATTGACTTCTGTGCTCATAATCAAACTCCTTTTATTTTGTTTCGTTATTAGCTCTTAAGACCCGTCTTTTACTATTTTTTAAAGTCTTCTAGCAAAATCGGCTCTTTCTAAGAAACTCTCAAACACCTAATATTCTAACATAATTATACAAATTAATTGACATTTTTCTTACATTTTATATTTTTTATGGTATTTTTAGAAATTAAAGAGATGTCTTAATGCTGAATGACAGCATTAATCTTATTTATATTTTCTAAATATTCAAATTATCATTTGACATCATTCAATAGAATTCGTATATTATGATTAAAGTTTATTATTCCTATGTTTTTTATAAGTTTTATATTTAAGGAGGAGTTTCAATGTCTGCTAAGAAACCATTTCGTCCTGAAACACAAGCCATCCATTCTGGCCAACAGCTTGACCCGGCTACTTTTTCGCGTGCGGTACCTATTTATCAAACAAGCTCATTTGGGTTTAAAGATACGGAGCATGCTGCATCTTTATTTAATTTAAGTGAACAAGGCTACATCTACACTCGAATTGTAAACCCTACTACGGACGTTTTTGAACAGCGAATTGCTGAGTTAGAAGGCGGAGTAGGTGCTCTAGGAGTAGCTTCGGGTCAGTCTGCTACTACCTTTTCCATTTTGAATATCGCTTCCGCAGGAGATGAAATTGTATCAGCAAGCAGTTTATATGGAGGAACATATAACCTCTTTTCGTCTACGCTTCCTAAACTGGGCATTACCGTCAAATTTGTAAACGCTGATCATCCAGAAAATTTTAGAAGTGCAATCACTTCCAAAACAAAGGCAATTTATGCTGAATCCGTTGGAAACCCGCAGGGAAATGTGCTAGACATCGAGGCAGTTGCAGACATTGCCCATGAACATGGAATTCCTCTTATTATTGATAATACGGTTCCAAGCCCTTACCTTCTTCGTCCCATCGATTTCGGAGCAGATATTGTCGTTCATTCTGCTACTAAGTTTCTTGGAGGGCATGGAACAGCAATTGGGGGTGTTATCGTAGACAGTGGAAAATTTGATTGGGAAGCGAGCGGGAAATTTCCAGACTTAACAACTCCAGATCCAAGTTACCATGGCCTTGTATACACAGAAGCTGCCGGTGAAGCTGCTTATATTACAAAAGCGCGCGTTCAGCTTTTACGAGATATTGGAGCTGCTTTATCACCTTTTAATTCCTTTTTACTCCTTCAAGGGGTAGAAACACTCCATCTGCGATTAGAGCGTCACAGCGAAAACGCATTAAAGGTAGCGAAATTTTTAGAGCAGCATGAATTAGTAGAATGGGTAAATTATGCGGGGCTTCCTTCCCACCCTTCCTATTCTTTGGCACAAAAATACTTGCCTAAAGGGCAAGGAGCAATTTTAACCTTTGGTGTAAGGGGAGGAAAAAACGCTGCGGCTAAGTTAATTGATTCGGTTCAGTTATTTTCTCATTTAGCCAATATCGGCGACTCTAAATCACTCATTATTCACCCGGCAAGCACCACTCATCAACAGCTATCTAAAGACGAACAAAAAGCTTCGGGTGTGACCCCAGAACTCATTCGTCTATCGGTTGGAACAGAAGCAATCGACGACCTTCTTGAAGATTTAGATTATGCCTTAAAAGCCAGCCAAAAAGTGAATACAACTGTTTAAAAGCTGTGATTTTTCACAGCTTTTTTTATATCATCCAATAACTTTTTATACTTTCCCTTATGCTACAATAAACAAAACGAATGAAAAAGGAGTTACTATGAACACGTTCAATTCAATACCTGCTATCACATTTACAGACGTTCATAAAACATTTAAGGATAAAGAACATAGTGTTTTAAAAGGCATATCGGGTACAGTAATGCAAGGCTCGCTCGTCATGATGGTAGGACCATCAGGATCCGGAAAAAGCACCCTTCTTTCCATGTGCAATTTACTTTCTGCACCTGATGAAGGAAGTATTGAAGTATATGGAAAAGACATTAGCAAATGGACTATTTCTGATTTACGAAAAAAAGTGGGCATTGCTTTTCAATCAGCTCCTGTTATTGATGGAACAGTGCGTGATAATATGATGCTTGTTCAAAAACTGCATGGCAAGCAGGATATTATGCCTGAAGAACTCTGTGCCTTAACGGGTCTTTCCCCTGACTTGTTAGAGCAGGATGCCAGAGATTTATCCGGTGGTCAAAGGCAAAGGTTATCATTAGCCCGCACGCTGTCGAACGGCTCTGACCTTTTACTTTTAGACGAAATCACTTCTGCTTTGGATGCCACTTCTGCTCATGAAATTGAACAGCTTATTTCTCATTTACATAAAGAGCAGAATAAAACGATTATTTGGGTTACCCATAATTTAGATCAAGCGAAACGTTTAGGAGAGGAAGTCTGGCTTTTAATGAACGGAGTGATTGTAGAAAAAGCCAAGACAGAGACCTTTTTTCATGCTCCTGTAAAAGCTGAAACAAAACAATTTATTGAAGGAGCCTTTCTATGAGTTCACTTTCACTGATTTTTACCATTGTTTTTGTTTTTATTGCTCTTTTTTTATCAAAATCTTTTCGTATAGGACTCGAAAAAGATATTATTATTGCCAGTATTCGAGCAGCCGTTCAGCTGTTAGTAATCGGATATGTTTTATCGTTTATTTTTGACGCGAATCACCCTGCTTTTATGATCTTCATTTTATTCCTTATGCTGACAGTCGCTTCCCAAAATGTTGTAAAGAAAAAAAAGCAGGGATTTAAAGCTTTTTTTCGTGTATTTGTCACTCTTTTTATTGTAGAAATCCTGACCCAAAGCGTTATGCTCGGACTACATATTATCCCTGCTACTCCACGATATATCATTCCTGTCAGCGGTATGATTATTGGAAATTCGATGATTTTGGCCAATTTATTTTTAAATCGGTTAGATGCTGAAGTAAATAGAAGACGAGACGAAATTCAATTGATTCTGGCGCTTGGCGGCACTCCTAAACAAGCTATTCATAGTATTTTAAATGCCGCAATCAAAGCTAGCATGATTCCTACTGTAGAAAGTCAAAAAACAATTGGACTCGTTCAGCTTCCGGGTATGATGACAGGCCAGATTATTGGAGGGGCAGATCCGATACAAGCTGTCAAATTCCAGCTGCTTATCGTTTTTACTATTCTAGCGTCTGCTACGCTTTCATGCGTCATTTTAAGCCAATTAACATATCCTACCCTTTTTAATAGCTATCAGCAGCTTATCCGTGAGCATACATAAAAAAAGAAAGGAGACTCCTTTCTTCTTTTTTTATTGAGCAGCTTTTTTTAATCTTTCTCCTATGTCACTTCCAAAGGTTACTCCTAAATCGCCGAGCCATCTTCTATACGCAATACTCAGTCGGTCCGGATTCAAATGAAGCTCTGCTTGTAAGTCAAGCGGCAGCTCTTCTGGTTTTTGACTTTCCACAATACTGGTATCTTGTTCAATAATAAGCTGCTGAAAATCGCGGAAATATTGATCAGGTGCATCAAACGAATAGTTTCTAGAAACCAGCGCAAACACGGTGGACTTTCTTTCCTCTTCAGGTAAAACCGCAAACAGCATTGAAAAGATTTCACCCGTTTCGTAGTTAACTTTTTTCAACCTTGCAACGGTAGGACGAAGAATTTCAAAGGTATAATAAATAGTCGCAAAGTTACCCGTGCCATCTGCATCTGCGTACACAGCGATTTCATCAGAAACGTATCGGTTATCTTTCCAATGCACCTTATAATCAGGAATTTCGGCGTAGTCAGAGTGCCCCAGGCTTCCTTCGTGAACAAAAGCCAAATGGCTTACATCTAGAAAGTTTTCTACGACACGAGGAGCTGCTGCCTGCAGAGTATGAGGGCTGGCGCAAACCGTTTTGAATCCGGAGTTAAGATGTTCATCATACAGGGGAAGAGGAGTATCACCTGCCTCGCTGTTCATCTTCACCCATATAATCCCGTACTTTTCAACGCAGTCATACACCTGTGCTTTTGCTTTTGAAGGAATAGCTCTTCCCGGCGGCTGTTGAGGAATTTTCACACAAGCCCCGGCATCATCGTATTTCCATCCGTGATAAGGGCATACAATGCAATCATCTACCACTTTTCCAAGAGATAACGCTGCACCGCGGTGGATGCACAAATCCTTAAATGCTTTAATAGCATTAGTTGTGCGAAAAAGGACAACTCGCTCTTCTAAAATCGTTACTTGCAAGGGCTGATCTGTTAAATCATGTGAATAAGCTGCAGGCAGCCATTCCTTAGCCAATACTAAATCTTTAATCATCTGCATCGCCTCCGTACAATAAGTAAATTTATTTCTTGTTTATAAAAAAAACCGCAGAAATAGAAGGAGTGCTTCTATTTCCGCAGCTTTTTCGTTCCGTAAAACAGACTATAAGCGCGCGAAGATTCTACATGATTGCAGATAGAGCGACCTTAGCACTTCATCTACAACGACAATACGTATTCATCGCTATTTTTTTAACCTTAAAACCTAACCCTTATATATTGAATAAAGAGCGGCCAGCCGCTAAAAGCTTTTCTGTCCACTGATTTCTCTTAGTTTTACTTTATCAATTTCCCACTGAAAAATCTCTTGATTTGTAAGCATCTCTAACATAATTTTTTCGGTTAAACGAATAAAAGCTGCGGTTTTAAAAACCGCAGCTTGCTTTATTATGAGCTCATATAACTGGCTGTATATTTTTTCGTCTGCTTTTGTATTTCTTGATTTAAATGCTTGAAAAATGAGAGGGTTTCTTCATAATCCGTCGCTTTTTCATGAAACTTTAATGTAAGATTTTCTTCAAACAACGTTTCTCCTTGATGGCCAACCGCTTTCAGCTGAACATCTGTAACAATACCTTGCGAAATCGAACATAATAAATAATTAAAGCAATGAACCGGAACGATATGCATGAGATGAAAATCATCGATAGTTCTATCACTTTTTGTTTTCTTAAATTCCACGGTGAGTTCTTCCGGATGAATAAACACATTTATATGCTGTTTGGACAAACAAGTAGGATTCATTTTTTGTGTATACTCACAAAATTCCAGTCCAATAAATACAGAATTCTCGGAGTCAGCTTCAATGAAGATTTGCGAATTTTTTACCATTGTCCTCGTCCTCCATATTCAATCTAGTTCCCCATCACTCGTATTCAGTTGTAGAATATTTCCATCTTTTTTCTATTCTATCATTGATTTTTCTCAGTGCCTATTTAACAGGCGGAAGTTCTCTTTAAAAGAGAGGGAACTGACAGGCAGTTCTTTATGTGAGAAGAATAAGCAAAAGACACCTCTTTTATTTTCTTGAGGTGTCTTTTGGTATCATCAGCCTGTATTACGCAACCCTGCTGCAATGCCGTTAATCGTTAATAACGCTTCTTTTAAAAGTTCTTCATTTAACGTTCCATCCTCATCTTCACGCAGCTTGGAAATGACCTTAACTTGTAAGAATGTTAGAGGGTCCACATACGGATTTCGTAATTTAATAGATTCTTTAATCGTAGGAAGATGATCCATTAATTCTTTTTGACCTGTGATTTGAAGAATCATTTCTTTTGTGAGATTATACTCTTTTTTAATAGCGGTAAAAATCCGCTCTGAAATAGCCGGGTCTTGTACCATTTCCGTGTATTCTTTTGCTGCCATTAAATCTGCTTTTGTTAAGGCCATTTGCAGATTATCGACGGTCGAGCGGAAAAATGGCCATTCTTTATACATTTGCTGAAGAAGCTGTATATCTCCAGATTTCTCTACTAAATGCTGTAAGCCCGTACCTGCAGCGTACCAGGCTGGAAGCAGCTGTCTGCTTTGCGTCCATGCAAATACCCACGGAATCGCTCGCAAGTCTTCAAAGCGATCACTTCCTTTTCGACTCATTGGACGTGACCCAATATTTAAAGCCCCCAGCTCAGGAAGAGGTGTAGCTTGTTTAAAATACGTTAAAAAGTCTGGATCTTTGAAAACAAGCTCTTGATACTTACGTAAAGAAGCAGTTGAAATCTCGTCCATTGTTTCTTCCCATTCATGTGTACGAATATCACATTGCTCAGCTTCTTGAGAAACATTTGCTGCCGCTGTAAGAAGAGCTGAGACCGCTTGTTCAAGGCTTCGGTAGGCAATGTCATATAAAGCATATCTAGAAGAAAGAACTTCTCCTTGCTCTGTAATTTTCACACCGTCTCCTAGCGTCTCAACAGGCTGAGATAAAATGCTTCGGTTTAACGGTCCACCTCCTCGGCCTAGTGAGCCGCCTCGGCCATGGAAAAACTTCAGACGAACTTGATACTTCCTCGCCATATCGTGAATTTCCTGCTGCGCTTTATAGAGCTTCCAATTAGCAGTAAGCGTTCCTCCATCTTTGCTTCCATCTGAGTAGCCAAGCATAATTTCCTGCAAATCCTGCTGTTTCCTTAAGTGCTCACGATAAAAATCTAATTGAAATAGCTGTTCCATGATTTTAGGACCCGCTGTGAGATCATCAATCGTTTCAAGCAGCGGAGCTATATTTAACTTACTTTCAATGCGGCCATCTGCATGAAGGCGGTAAATACCCGCTTCTTTGGCGAGTACCATAACTTCTAACAAGTCACTTGCAGACTGGGTCATACTGATTAAGTAGACTTCAATAGATCTTTCTCCAAATTCTTTATGTGCTCGATGAATCATGTTAAATACTTCAATTACTTGCTGCGTTTCTTTAGAGTAATTCTCTACAAACGATATCACAGGTCTTGGGTCTTGAAGAACTTTACCTAGCAGCTCAACTTTTTTCTCTTCCGTTAACGCTGAATAATCTTCAGCTAAAGAAACAGCATGGAAAATTTCTTTGATTGCCGCTTCATGTTCCCCGCTGTGATTACGGATATCAAGCGTTGCTAAATGAAAACCAAACAGCTCAACTTGGCGAATTAACTTACATAAGCTTTTTAAATGATAATCCTGAGGCTGGTGCTTTTGCAAGCTATCTTTGATTAGAAATAAATCATGTAGAAGTTCTTCCGACCTTTGATAGCCTGCTTCCGATTCTCCAACTAAATTTAATTTATGAAGCATAATCGTAAGCTTGCAGCGATATACTTCGTGTTTGATTCTCCATCGCTTTTTCTCAGGCAGCAGCGATATTTCTTGATTAATAGAATCAAGAAGATTATCTGAAACTGCGACTCTTTTTGTAGACTGACTTAACCTTTGTCTCAATTGAGTAAGCGACTCTTTATATTTACGAATAGCTAACTTCCTTTGTTTGACAAGCGTTTGCCACGTTACTTTAGGAGTTACGTTTGGATTTCCATCTCGGTCTCCGCCAATCCATGAACCAAATCGAAGAATATTAGGCACCTTCCAATTTTCTTCAGGGTAATTCTCCTGCAATGAATTTTCCAACTCCTGATGAAGTTGAGGAAGCACTTCAAATAACGTTTCATCAAAATAATATAATCCATTGGATACTTCATCCATTACCGTCGGCTTGCGATCTCGCAGTTCATTTGTTTGCCATAAAATTAATACTTCGCTAAACAGTCTTTCTTCAATTTCCGTACGTTCACGTTTTGTTAACGTTGGATTATCCAAGTTTTTTAGAAGCTCAGCCATTCGTTTATGAATATCAAGGACACTTCGTCTAGTCGCTTCTGTTGGATGAGCAGTGATGATGAGCTCTAGAGATAGAGTTTGAAGCAAGTTAGCAATTACGTCTGGCGCCACGCCATTATTTTTAAGCGAAACAACGGCACTTTCCAATGAGCCCGGCTGCATAATAGAATCTTCTTGCTGCTGATATTCGCGTCTGCGACGAATTCGATGATTTTGCTCTGCAATATTAACTAAATGAAAATAAACTGCAAACGCCCGAATAACCTGCTCGCGCATCGGCTGTTCAAGAGTAACGATTTCATTTTTTATTTCTTTATAGATAACTTCATCTTTGTTTTCTCTAAGTGATTTTGCTACTTCGCGTATTTTTTCTACTTTGCTGAGCAGTTCCTCTCCACCTTGGTGAACCAGAACTTTCCCTAACAATTGACCGAGAAACTTTACATCACGGCGCAGGGCAGTGCTGCTGTTTTGTCTTTCTGCTGCTTCTACTGTTACCATTAGACACGACACCTTCCTTTATAAATGTTGTACTTTTTAAACTTTTTAGAAAATTATATTAAATTCATATTACCATGAACGAAAATAAATTTCATATAATTTTATTTCCTCCTCTCGTTCAGGAGAGGAGATTCATCAAATATAAAAGAGAGGTTAAGACATAACTAAATGAATCCAATCTAAAGACGAACAAATGGGATATATAAGTCGAACCGCTTGTGACACCGCAGTGGATTTCTGTGCAAGACTTTGCTTTCCGCAGGTGGACGATGAGCCTCCTCGTCTCTTTCGCTTTTCCCCCCTTAGTCTTCCTCTTGCCCTCCAATCAGCTGCTAGAAGGAACAAAACAGATGAAACCTACGTTTACCATAACAAAAAAAACGAACCACTAATCAAACATGTTGATCACTGGTTCGTTTTTCATTTGAGCTAAAACACTTTTGTCTCAGCCTCTCTTTTATGCTACCAAGGTTGTCCTAAATCCAATACCGAGGCTAGTTCATTGCTTTTTTTACGCACTTGTTTACGCGTGGTAGCGCGATCTGCCCCCGTTTGAAACAGGTATTTTTCTTCTTCTGTTTCTGGAATAAGCTCCGGTACTGCGCGGGGCTTTCCATCATCATCCATTGCCACAAAAGTTAAAAATGATGTAGCTGCAATTTGACGCTCCCCGGTTTTTAAATTTTCTTTAATCACTTTCACAAACACTTCCATGGATGAACGACCTGCCCATGATACGTATGACTCCAAACATACAGAATCCTGAGGCGTAATAGGGTGCAGAAAATGAATAGAGTCTGCTGAAGCTGTCACACACTCTGTACGACTGTGACGATAAGCTGAAATGGACGCAATCATATCAATATCACTCATTAACTTTCCGCCAAATAACGTATTGTGATTATTAATATCATTAGGAAAAATGCGGCTCGTTCGAACTGCCTTTGTATCTTTACAATAATTTGCTTTCATTAGTAAGAACCTCCATTGATGCCTATCATAATAAGAATAAAAGAATGAATGAACCTATACTAGCATATTTTGATAAATTTAGCTTTACAAAAAGCTCGTCGATTTATTTACAGAAAACAAAAAAGAGAAGAAAAATTCTTCTCTTTTTTGTCTATCGAATATAGCTTGATCCAAACGTTTTACCTAAAGAATCACTGTATAGGTCACTTGATTTTACAGTCCATTTCTCATCTTCTTTCACCATAAAAATTCGTAGGGGACGACTTCCTTCTTTCGTTTCTAATTCATTTACAATATCTTTGAATTTAGAAGCCGCAAACTCTTCAGAGTGTTCTGTATCGTAATCTTTCGTTTCATCTGTGTATGCTCGCTTAAGCTGCGATACGTATGAATATAAGTCTGATAAATCAAGAGTAGTGTACTCCACTTCTACTACGGCTTTATTATTTGCATTCGCAATCACATTTGTTTTCACGCTTGCTTTTTCTTTTAAAACATCTTTATACATGTTAAAAAAATCTTTTTTTGCTTTGTCGGTTAAACTGTTAGAAAACGCACCTTTTAATTCCTCATTAAACGCTTTTTTCTGTTCTTCTATGACAGCTGTTTTATCTGCTGTTACATATTTATCATAGTCTACGTTTTCTTTGTTTAAGTAAAGGACTTCTGTGTAAGCTTGCAGAGCTTTTTCTGGGTCTTGCAGCTTATTATAGCTTTTGGCGTATTTTTTCGTATCCAGTGTTAATGTCACTTCGTCGATTTCTTCATCATAATCAGATGATTTTGGCTGAAGCCCAATTTTGTACTTTTTATCTTTTTTGACTTCAAAGACAAATGTTAATTTTTTTTGCTTTCCAGCGCCAATCTTGTCAGATGCACTGCTTTCTAGTCCAAGCTCACGACTGTTCACTCCCGTTTTTGGAGACAGCTGTTCATCTCCTTCGTATAAATACACACCGTCATAATCTGATAAAGATATACTGTTTTTGGATACATTTTTCACTTTTAAATCAACTTTCAACAGCCCTTTTTCTTCACTTGTAGCTCCTTCATCACTATCTACTAAAATGTAAGAAGCGCTGTCAATGGATGCTTCAATCGTCTTATTTTTAGCCGAAGTGGATCCTCCCGTTTCCTTAGAACTGTTGCAAGCCGCTAATACTAGCATAAGTACAAAAGCCAAAGCCAAAACATTCATTTTTTTCACAGCTTCCCAATCCCCTTTATTTTGTTTTTTTAGAACTTTATCCCAAATAAAGGTTCCCCCTGTATAAATACTTAAACCTTAAAATCTATATTTTTTACAATATTTTGATAAAAACTAAGTCTAAATTCTCCACTGACCTAAATAAAAAAACACGAGCACAGGCTCGTGTTTTTTTATTTAGATTTAAAATTTTCTTGATTGATTTGTTCAGCTTCTTTCATATATCGGTTAGATTTGCCGCTTTTAATTCCCCAGTAATAAAAAGCTAATGATACGCAAGCAATCACTAGCATATCCCATCCGAAAGGCAAAATATTTTTGCCTCCGAATTTTTCGCTTCCTATGTAGGAAATAAAAATCATGCACGCTAAATAGATAAGCATCCAAGCCCCGGTTAAAAATTCTTTTTTAAAGCCCACCCATTTATTTTTCGCTTGGTAATAAAAATAAACAGGCAGGCCAATTGCCATAATAAAGATCACTTCACCTGTAAGTGGCCACCTTGCCCAGTAAAGCGTCAAGGAAGCAAAAACGAAGCCGCATGGCGCAATAACTGATGCCCCTTTTAAATAAAATGGACGGTAAAAGTGTGAAGCCGTTTTTCTTAATGTTATAAGCGCTACAGGACCCATAATATAAGAGATAAGCGTCGCTACTGAGATCACTTCTGCTAAGACACCCCATCCTCTAAATAAAAAGAGAAACAAAAAGCAAGCTGCTAAATTCAGCCACATAGCTGGGCGCGGGACATTGTAAAGTGGATGAAGAGTACCAAATATCTTTGGCAAGTATCCATTTTGCTGCATCCCGTATAACATTCTAGAAGTAGTTGCCGTATATGTAGCACCTGTGCCAGAAGGAGAAACAAATGCGTCTGCGTATAACACAATTGTTAGCCAGTTAATTCCAAGCGCAATCGCTAAATCAGCAAAAGGAGAATTAAAATTCAAATGATTCCATCCATCAGCAATTGATGACGGACTTACTGCTCCGATAAAGACAATTTGCAATATAATGTATACAATTCCTGCAATAAAAATTGAACCAATTACAGCTATCGGAATCGATTTATTAGGTGATTTTGCTTCTCCTGCCATATTTACAGGACTTTGAAACCCATTAAATGCAAACACAATACCTGATGTTGCCACTGCCGTTAAAACACTGGCCCACCCATAAGGGGCAACCCCATGCTCACTTGAAAAGTTTCCACTATGAAAACCAGCGAAAAATAAAGCCCCTGCCGTTAAACCAGGAATAATTAATTTAACAATCGTAATAAATGAGTTTGCTTTCGCAAAGAGATTTACCGTCCAATAGTTCACAAAAAAGTAAACGAATAATAACAAAGACGCAACTGCCAACCCCTTGGACGTTAAAATGCCATTGTCTACCAATTCATGAGTCCAGCGAGCCCACTTCCACGGCCAAGTACTCATATATTGCACAGATGCAATAGCCTCCACTGTTATCGTTGAAGCGATTGAAATCCAGTTAGCCCAAGCAGCCAGAAAACCAATAAATGATCCGTGTGAATACTGAGGATATTTAACCATCCCCCCTGCTTGTGGAAACATCGCGCCCAGTTCAGCATATGATAGGGCAATGGTCAAAATAACCACCATTCCAATAACCCATGAAAAAATAGCCGCGGGTCCCGCAATTTGAGCTGCTTTCCATGCTCCAAACAGCCACCCTGAACCGATAATCGAACCTATGCCTGTCATGGTTAAAGCAAATGTTCCCATCTTCCTTTGCATATTGCTCATCCAAATCTACTCCTCTTCCCTAGGAAAATAAAAAAAACACTTGCGGAATTTTCTCAAGTGTTTGCCCAGGCGCGCGGCTTATACGCTATATGCTCCCCCATGGTCATCCATGTTGCGCCAGTCACATATAGGAATATATTTTTTATCAGTATATAACATTCATTTCTATTACTCAATACACAAAAATGTTTACATTACTTTTATAAAGATAATAAATTATTCGTAAAATTCCGAATAAAACTTCTGAAATCTCTTTTTAATTACAAAAAACAACTAAAATCCTAACCTTTCTTGTTGTTTGATTCTTTTACTCCACGAGCAGATTACCTTATAAAAATTATATTAATATATAATATTCATTTACATAATAAGAATTAACAGCTATATATCCATAGAATTCTTGCACTAGACCCTTTACTTATATACAATATGAAGAAAAGATACTAAAGTGAACTGCCCACCGCTTAGCTACGCTTGAAGTGGGAGACTTCTTTTAGGAAAACGTTAAAACCTACATATCATGCACTTCGCAACAAATGAAGTACTTCGAGCAAACTTCTCTGTTTACGCAAGCGCAAAACAGGGAAAATTACGAAAAAAGATTGTTAGAGGGATGCTTATGAATTATGCAAATGTAAAAGTTCTTTATTTTGATGACGACGGAACCATTCCAAATCACCCTCGTCTTCCAGTTTTGTTGTATGAACACGTATTTATTAGTAAGAAAGAGAAAGTGGAGAGCATTTTTAATTCTCACAACTGGAAAAACAGCTGGGTAGGCGGCATACATGATTTTCACCATTACCACAGTAATTCTCATGAAGCACTAGGTGTAATTAGCGGATCTGCACGTTTAAAACTAGGTGGACATATGGGGGAAAATATCGTGGTGCATGCTGGCGATGTGCTCGTACTTCCTGCAGGAACAGGGCATATGCGTCTGCAGTCAACTGCTGATTTTAAAGTGGTTGGAGCTTATCCAGAGGGCATGGATTACAATTTACGAACAGGAAAACAAACTGATCGCCCTCACGTATTTGATGAAATTGCACAAGTACCTATTCCTACAACAGATCCTGTTTATGGCGACAAAGGACCACTGACAGAGTGGTGGAACTAGACAAGCACTTATTGTCTAGTTTTTTTATTTGCTCTGTTTTATTCTTTCCATGAATCTCTATTTGAACATACAAATTCTTTTCTTATGATGCAATAGCAATATACTTTATCTCAGCGAAATAATAAAAACTTCCCGGTCAAAACTAAATTTCTTCTTTACCGTTCTCTTTTTGCTTCAAGAGCAACTTCGCTTAGATTATCCCCCTTTTTTTCCTTCGTAATCATTTCAAATATACTCCCACCATAACCTCTTTTTTGTTTTTCTAAAAAAATTTCCATAGATTATAACGAAATTTTCAAAAAACTTATTGCTTTACCATGTCAGACTTGCTATCATAGTGAACATTGTTAGATAAATTTTTAGTAGGAGGAGTAAAATTGAACAGAAAATTCATAATTTTTATTTTATTCATCATTCCATTTATTGCTCAATTCGTTTTTTTACCTTTTGTAAATAACATTCATCCAATTATTTTTGGATTACCTCTTTTGCATTTATGGTTATTTTTATGGGTCTTCTTAACGCCTGTGTGTACATTTATCATTTATCGTTTACAAAAATCTTGGGGGGACATTGAATAATGCAAGGAAATTTAACCGCACTTTTAATCACATCAGCAATTGTTCTTGTCGTTATCGCAATTGGCTTTATAGCGGGACGTGACAAATCATCTAGAAGCTCAGTTGAAGAGTGGGCTGTAGGTGGAAGACGTTTTGGAAGCCTGCTCGTCTGGCTTTTAGTAGGAGCAGATTTATATACTGCTTATACATTCCTAGGTCTTACAAGTACAGCTTATCAGGGGGGAAGCATCGCATTTTTTGCTATTCCTTACTCTGTTTTAGCCTTTTTAATTTCATACTTTTTTCTTCCAAAGCTTTGGACTGTTGCTAAAAAGCACAAACTTACTACGCTTGCTGATTATGCCAGAGAACGTTTTAGCAGTAAATTTCTCTCCTCTTTAATTGCTATAGTAGGTGTATTGATGCTCATTCCATATATTGATCTTCAGCTTAGCGGTATTCAAGATACTCTTCGCGTTGCAGGAACTGGCTACATTAACGTAAAAGCAGTCGTTATTCTTTCATTCTTTCTTGTGGCTCTTTATACCTTTTTCAGCGGAATTAAAGGTCCCACATATACGGCAATTATTAAAGATATTTTAGTATGGGCGATTATGTTATTTATGGTTGTTTCTCTGCCAATTATGCATTTTGGAAGCTGGGGCAACATGATCGACAATGTTGCAAAGGATTCACCTCAGCTATTAACGATCCCAACACAAGGACCTAAAGGCATTCCATGGTTTATTACAGCATCACTCGTATCTGCTTTAGCTTTATTCATGTGGGCCCACGCTGCTACAGGTGTTTTCACTGCTAAAAGTGCAGATTCGCTTCGTAAAAATGCTATTTTCTTACCGCTTTACAATATTGTTTTAATTCTAGTCATCTTCTTAGGATTTATTGCTTATCAAGTATTACCTCAAGATACAACGGATCCTAGATTAGCATTATTAACCTTAATTCAATATTCATATGGCGGCATTGGCCAAGGGTTAGCTTATGCAACGATTGCTCTTGCTTCATTAATTCCATGTTCTATCATGGCTATCGGAGCGTCTAACTTATTTGCAAATAATATATTCAGAGATTTAATTAATCCAAATGTACAGGGTAAAACATTAACAATGGTTACTCGTTCGATGGTTTTCGTTGTTATTGGACTGGCACTTTTATTCGGTTTATTATTCCCTCAAGCACTTGTTTCCCTACAGTTACTAGGGGTATCCGGTATGGTACAAATCTTCCCGGCTATCGTTATCAGTCTGTTCTGGAGAAATCAATCGAAAGAAAGTACGATTGCTGGATTAGTAGTAGGGCTGGTTGTGACGTTTACCGTACATGCCACAGGAAATTCATTTGGTCTTTATGAAGGATTCTGGGGATTATTATCTAACTTACTCGTAGTTGTTATTTTAAATCCAATCTTTTCGGCCAAAACAAAAGCAGCAACTAACGGCGTGAAAGAAACATTGTTTTCTAAAGGCACTGCGCAAACTGAATTAAAGAAAAACGCATAAAAAAAGTTCAGCCAATTGGCTGAACTTTTTTTAGATAATATTCTCTTTTTCAGAAGGGGGCGGAGCAGATTCTCTTTCCCAACATTCGATATTTTGATTGTTTTCTAACGCATCTCTATAAAAGACTGGATTTTTTCCTTCCTTTTTTTGCTCAGTATAGTCATGCAAGGCGGAAAATGCCACTTTCGATAATAGAAAAATAGCAATCAAGTTCACGACTACCATCATCCCCATAAATAAGTCTGCCAAATTCCATACAAGCTGAAGCTGAGCGATCGATCCAAAAATAACCATCGCTAAAACACCTACACGATAAGACCAAAGCCACAACTTATTTGAATTTAAAAACTCAATATTCGTTTCTCCATAATAATAATTGCCAATTAGCGTACTAAAAGCAAATAGAAATACCATGATAGCTAAAAACCCTGATGCCCAAGAGCCAATATGGGTACTAAGAGAAGCTTGCGTTAGTTCAATGCCGCTTAGTCCCTGCTTATAGGCGGGGGATAAGAGAACGATAAATGCTGTGCTTGTACAAATCACGAGTGTATCCGTCAAGACACCAAATGCTTGGATAAGACCTTGTTTAACTGGATGGCTCGTCACTGCAGTTGCCGCGGCGTTGGGAGCACTTCCCATTCCTGCTTCATTGGAAAACAGTCCGCGCTTTACTCCGTTGATTAACGTTGCACCAATTGACCCCCCAAGCGCCTGTTCAAATCCAAATGCATTTTTCACAATTAGAGATAGAACCGCAGGCATTTGATCGATATTTTTAAAGATAATGAACAGAGCCATTCCAATGTATAAAACGGCTAATACGACCACGATGTATTCCGATATCTTGGCGATGCGTTTGATTCCGCCAAAAATAATTACCGCAAATATAACTGTCATAATAATCCCAACCAACAAGCGGCTCGTTCCAAAAGAGTTCTCAAATGCTAGCGTAATCGTATTAGACTGCACAGCGTTAAACACTAGGCCAAATGATAGTGTAATGAGTACAGCAAATAGCCCGCCCATCCACCTTTTATTTAACCCTTTTTCCATATAATAAGCGGGTCCTCCTCGAAACCCGTTTGATCCTTTTACTTTATAAATTTGAGCGAGTGTACTTTCTACAAAACTTGATACTGAACCGATAATGGCAATAATCCACATCCAAAATACAGCACCCGGGCCACCAAGTGCAATAGCAATCGCTATCCCTGTAATATTTCCCGTTCCTACTCGAGCTGCCATGCTTATGCAAAAAGCTTGAAACGGAGAGACTCCTCCACCTTTAGCCGCTCGTCCTTCTTTCAAAACAAGGACCATTTCTTTCAACATGCGAAACTGCAAAAAACGAGAGCGAATCGTAAAATAAATACCAATTGATACAAGTAAAATAATTAATAAATTCGACCAAAAAAAATCATTGATGACGCTAATCACACTTTCGACTGCTTGTTGCATGCCTATCACCTCATTAAAAAATTTGGTAGAACAAATGCACAACATGAAAGTTTTTTCTCTTGGTGTTTATATTATTGAAGCGAATGAAGAGTACGTAAATAGACTAAAAAATACTCAAATCCCATTCTTTTGCGATTTTTTTTAGCAGCGTAACGCCTTTTACGCTATTCCCGTACTCATCAATAGCTGGACTGTATATTCCGATACCGCATCCGTCTGGAAATGGAGACTGCTTTTTCGTATTAGGTGGCACCAATGACATGATTCCTCCCGATACACCGCTTTTAGCTGGCATACCAACAAATGCCGCAAACTTTCCTGAAGCATTATACATACCGCATGTAAGCATGAGCGCTTTTGTTAATTTAGCTACTTCTTTTGGAATTACTTGTTTGTGAAACACTGGATGATATCCATCTAATGACAGGATTAATCCAATCAGTGCAATATCTTCAGTCGTTACTTCAATTGAGCACTGCTTTAAGTAAACCTCTAGAACCTCTTCTACTTCTCCTTGTAAGTAGTTCGTTTCTTTTAAATAGTAGGCAAGCGCACGATTTCGATGAGACGTTTGCCATTCTGATTCAAAGACCGTTTCATTAATGATTGGTGTTTTCCCGGTAAGCATTGTTATCACATCAAACAAATAGCTTAATTTTTCTTTTGCCGTCTCCCCAGATAAAAGAGATGAAACCGTTAAAGCACCCGCGTTAATCATAGGATTGAACGGCTTTCCTGGTTTATGCATTTCCAGTCTTATAATAGAATTAAATGCATCTCCAGTTGGCTCTACATCCACTCTCTCTAGTACATAAGGAATGCCGCAGCATAAGCAAGCTGCTATAAAGCTAATGACTTTAGAAATACTTTGAAGAGTAAATACCGATTCATAATCTCCAGACTGGATAACAGTTCCGTCAGCACCAATCAAACAAATACCTAATTGAGACGAGTCCATATCTTTCAGAGCTGGAATGTAATCAGCCGTTTTTCCTTCTGAAGAAAATTCTTTTATTTGCTCTACCCACTCATGTAACTGCTCTTTTGCAGTGACGTGTAAGTAAGACATTTCCTGTTCAATTTCTCTTTTCATTAAAATCACCTCATCACTTAATTAACTTTTTATTTTAAAGCGCTTTCATAAAGCGGAATTTCATTTTCGTTTTTAATGTACAATGCAACCTACGAGAGCATACAAAAACCTACAAAACTTTTTGTAATTATATTTTTATCTTTGGCACTCTTCGCCATTGTGCTGGACGCTGTCACAATGTATACTAATTCACGAATCACTTCAGGAGGTGGAATTATCTGAATTTTAAATCTTTCATTCGAAAAGATCCGTACATTTTATTGCTCATGCTCATTACTGTCCCGCTGGCGGGAGAGTTAAAATTTTATCCGTTAAATGAAACATTTCGAATTACATTTGGAGCTCCTACATTTTTCTTTTTCCTGTTGCTTTTAAAACGAAAAACCGTTTTAGCCGGGGGCTTGTTAACCGCTTTAAGTGTCGTTCTCTTTCGCATCATGCTCGATTATATCATGCTCGATCATTTTCAATTTGCGGTTTCTGCACATACGCATTACCCTACGTTTTTCTTCTACTTTACGTATGCACTTTTATTTTTTGTTTTTAAAGTAAGCCGCATGAACTATAGTGCTATTGTAATTGGAGTGATTGGACTCATCATTGAAATTGCTGCTGATGTAGTGGAACTAACTGCGCAGTATATAGTTTTGCACACAACAATCCATGTCGATTCATTATCTGACATGGCCGTTATTGCTTTTGCTCACAGCTTCATTGTACTTAGCTTTTTTAATATGATGACGATTTATGAATCACAGTCACGAGAACGTCAAATTCGCAAACAAAATGAGCACATGCTAATGCTCATTACAAGCCTTTATGAAGAAACCGTTCATTTAAAAAAGACCCTTCATAATACAGAAGCGATTACAAAAGCTTCGTACGATTTATACCGCGTATTAAATCAGCAGGAAAAAGATCATTCTGTGCTAAACCAAATGCTCAGTAAAAAAGCGCTTCGGATTGCGGGAGATATTCACGAAGTAAAAAAAGACAACCAGCGTATTTTTGCGGGCTTATCTAAAACAATTTCAAATGAAAGTTTCCAAAATTATATGAAAGCAGAGGAATTAATCGAGCTGATCGTACGCATCAACAAAAAATATGCCGATTCTCTTCACAAACAAATTACCTTTTTTTCTTCTGTAAACGGGGAACATTTCAGCTACCACGTTTACACCATTTTATCGATCATTAATAACTTGGTAGCCAACGCAGTGGAAGCGATTAAAGATGAAGGAAGGATTGTTTTATCGGTACATAGACAAGCTGAACATGTAGAATTTCATGTACAAGACAACGGTCCTGGAGTACCTTTAAAGTACGAAAAAGCTATCTTTGAACCTGGTTTCACCTCAAAATACGATCAATTTGGAAACCCCTCTACTGGCATTGGTCTTTCTTATGTAAAAGATATTGTTCAAGAACTTGAAGGTACGATTAAAGCTACACAAGAAGACAGCGGAATGACGTTTATCATTCAAATCCCCCTTCGTAATTTAATTCAGAAAGGATGAGTTTATGCGATTTTGTATTACAGATGACGATTCAGCTATTCGTTCAACGCTCAGTCAGCTGATTGAAGATGAGGATTTAGGAGAAGTTGTAGAAGAAGTCGTCGACGGAAGCTTTTTAGATGCCTCTACGTTAAATTTAAAACAAATTGATATTTTATTTATCGATTTACTTATGCCAGGACGTGACGGAATCGAAACGATTCGTCATTTAAAAGATTCATTTAAAGGGAAAATGATTATGATTTCACAGGTGGAATCCAAAGAATTGATAGGAGAAGCCTACTCATTAGGAATTGAATACTATATTACAAAACCAATTAACCGAATTGAAATTTTAACGGTTATTCGAAAAGTAATGGAACGAATCTCCCTTGAGAAATCAATCGATGACATTAAAACCTCCTTGAATAGTTTAGCGACAGCTCATCACGCTCCCCCTTCAAGCCAGCCGGTAACGAAACAAGCCCATCTATACGATGTAGGTAAATTCTTATTAGCCGAGTTAGGTATTGTAGGAGAAAATGGTGCAAAAGATTTACTGGATATTTTACAGTTTCTGTACACTTATGACCAAAGAGAAAGTGTGGAAAAACATTTCCCTTCTCTAAAAAATATTTTTGTGAATGTGGCTGAGAAAAAATTAGGGGCTCACGCGTCTTCCATTGAAATTAATCGCGAAACCAAAGCTTGTGAACAGCGAATAAGACGAGCAGTTACTCACTCACTAAATCACTTTGCTTCTATCGGATTAACAGACTTTTCAAATCCGAAATTTGAAAATTATGCTTCTAAGTTTTTTGACTTTACAGCTGTTCGTAAAAAAATGAAAGAATTACAGGGAGATTCTAAAATTTTGCCGATTCGCATTAACACCAAAAAATTTATTCAAATATTCTTTTTTGAAGCAAAGCGCTTGTTAAGCAAGGAAAAAAGCTGGTATTGACAGAAAAGACGGAAAAGGTGCAAATACCTCTTCCGTCTTTTATACTAATTGATTCAGTTTTACTAAGGAAGGTCCATATACAGTACGCAGAAGCAGCGTCTTTTCTCCCCTTGCATATTCCACCAGAGAAAATGCTCCTTTTTCTGTTTCTACCTGTACATCTACAGAAACTGGACACTCTTTTAACTGATTAACTATCAGTTGCGCTTGTTCCACCGACAAATAAGAAGAAAGGCAAATAAGTATATCCACATCACTAGTTGTTGTAACAACTTCGGCACCACTTGCAAATTCGAATCCCACACTGCCGGTTGGTCCCCACGCAAAATCTTTTAAAATAATAGCAACTTCTTTTAAAGCACCTGTGGCTGGCATGTTTCTAAAGTGGCCGTTTTGAAAAATAGAAACGAGATCTTCCGGCCTAATTCTTTGTTTAACGGCCTGTTCAGATACAAATGCTCCAAAACGCTGATTTCTTCTTTCTCCTCTTACTCCAACAGGTATCAAGCTATCTCGGTGAACAGCCCGCCTTACAACGACAAACGGAGTCTTCCCTAAAGAATGCTCCACCCAATCAGGGATAGGTGTATAACTGATAAGCATTGCTTCCTCTTTTAACTGAAGCAAATCATGAGCTATATATTCCATTGTTTTTCCAACTCATCTCTTACTAATAAAGAAGCTTTTCGCCCTTCCTTCCTTGCTTGCTCACTGTATAGCCGGGTGCTTAAATCGTACACACCTTCACGGCGTACATCTTCTACGGCTCCAGTCAAAATATCTTGAATCGTTTGAACGTCGCGCTCTGTGGGCTGCTCTGCTTGAATACCGCTAACCAGCTCATATAAAGCGCCAAGTGAGGCAAATGATTCAATATCATAAGCCATGGAAGGGACTTTCTTTGAAGCTTCTTCAAGTTCTTTAATACTTCTTTTAGTAATGCGCGCTGCCGACTGTTTGGACATGGCGTGAACATTCACTCCTTCGTCTTTTAAAGCCACAATTCGATTTGATTGGTATCCATGAGCCAGAAATGCTCCTGAAATTGCTTTTCCGACAATTAACGTAATAACTGGATGACCTGCTAAGCGCGCTGCTGCATAAGCATCAGCCGCAGCACCGCAAGCATAGTGAATACCTAGAAGTTCTTCATGATAGCCATACGCTTGACTCGGTACGTCCACAATGGCGATTATAGGCCGAGGAGATTGATTTCGATCTTCTTTTATTATTTCACGAACATGCTTGGCAATTGCCCATCCTTCATCTAGTCCTACTTCCCCTTTCCGTGCACGTAAGAAACGATTATAAGGATTAGGTACAACCGATATATATCGGACCTTTTCTCTTCCTAGCAATGCGTCTTTATAAAGAACGGAAGGGATTTCAAAATCTGCTTCTTCATCATTTATTAAGGCGTTGATCCACACGCGACCGCGGCTGTTGGGCATGTTACCTGGAACTTCATTAAGCGAGTAAGAGACTGTTGAAGGGATAGGTTCATTTTTTGTTGTGTTATACAATTCTTGAAACTGATCAGGAGCCAGTTTTTCTGAAGGATCAACCTTACTAAGCAAATGTCTGTAAAAATCTACTTGTTCTGTTTTACTAGTTGCTTTTCCTTTCTTCTGAAACGTCTCTTGAACCGCTCGCTGAATAGCCTTGACATCATCCTGTGCTAAGGTATCTGCAAACCCGGTTTCGTAGCGTTGAATACCGCCAATCGTTTTCCAGATTAAGCTTCGGTCTCTTGCATCAAACTCTTCAACTCCTGCTTCTTGTTCGATCACTTCAGGGCCGTTAAGGCCAAACCTTGCTTCTTTTGTCATAATGAGATAACTAAAGAGTGAAGCAGTGATGGACATTCCTCCAAAGCAGCCTACATTTCCTGAAATAACTCCAACAACAGGTGTATGCTCACGCAAAGCAACCACAGCTGAGCCAATTTCAGATATCGACAAAAGTCCATAATTCGCTTCTTGGAGCCTTACCCCTCCTGTATCGAATAGAAAAACAGGTCTAACAGGAACACCTTTTTTGTGATTATTAAGAGCTAGTTCTAAAGCTCCTGCAATTTTAGCTCCCGATACTTCACCAATGCCTCCCCCTTGAAACCCTCCTTCTATTGAAATGACAACGGCTGGCTCTCCTGCTATCAGCCCACCTGCTATAATGACACCATCGTCGCTTTGAGGAACAATATTTTGCTTAGGTAAATGAGGCGATTCGATTCCGTCAAAAGGGCCAAGCAGCTCATAGAATGTTCCTTGATCTAAGATTGCCTGCGCTCGTTCTCTTCCATTTAACTCAATAAAGCTTTGATTATTCACTCCCATTTTCACTCACCTCCAAAGCTTGTGCAAGACGCAAGGCGACTACACCAGGCGTAGCACCGAAATCATTAATTACAATTTTCGCTTGAATGGTATGAACACTAAAGAACCGGTCTAATACGGCTTTCCAGGTTTCACTAAATCCTTCACTTCCTGTTCGTACTGATACGTGAGCATGTTCTTCATCAGAAGGAACCATTAAAATTTCTAAATCCCCTGAACCAACAACGCCTACATGTGCGCGCTGAGTTAACTTTCGATCGGCTTTGTATTTAAACACTAACGTTTCCATTAGCCACTCCTCCCTGCAGACGTTTACGATTCTTTAAAAAGAGATATTCGATCTAAAAATAATACAGCAGCCAGCAAATCTGCACTTCCGCCTGGAGAAGCGTTAGATGATAGAAGTATATGATCTAACGCTTCTAGCCGCTGTTTTCCCATTGATGTAGATACCCCTCCAGCTTCTAACACATTGGATGCCGCCATTTTAACCTCCTTTAACACAACCGGACCAGCACGATGCAAAATACACGTATCATCAAGGTTGGCGATTAGTGTTACTAAAGTATCAATCCTTGCTGATGTTTCATGTATGCCTAGCTTGCGAGCTTTATGTAAAGCAGGCAAGCCTATATGAATTACGTGAGGAAATCCTTGCTTCGCCTCTCCAGCCGCTCCTTTTGCGCCATACTGTTTTTTCACACGAAATCCATTAGATGAATGCAGAGGACAAAAACGATCTGCATAACGAGCAATTTTTCCTGCAGCTTCTGTGATGGATGCAGGTGATGCTTGAATGCCGCAAACCGCTGTTGCAGACGCAAGTAGGCCTAATGCCCAAATGGCTCCTTTGTGTGTATTAACACCATCCGTAGCCCCGTACATAATTTGTTCGCCCTCGCGTCCAATTCGAGCAATTTCTTCCCTTAGCATTTGACTTGGCTGCTTTCCTTGACTGTATAATGCAATCTGTAAAAAGGTCGGTTGTAAAGCATAAGCAGAAGTTAACAGCGTCTCAATATTCATATCTTGATGAGATCCAGTTGTTGCTGCATCTACAAGCCCAGGCTTAGGTGTAAGCACCGCTTCATCAACCAGAGCGGTAACTGCCATTTTAGCTATTAGACATGAGTAAAACACAGCTGGTCTTGGCTCTTCTTGAATACTTTGAATACGCATATTTCTTACCAGCTCCTAAATTTAGCAGGCGGATTATACAAGCCATCCGACCATTCTACTAAATCTTCGACACTTCTTGCTGCCAATAATGAACGTTTTGCTTCTGTACGGCGAATCTGTAAATCTTCGGGAAAAGCCACTAAGCCATCTCTGCGCATCTTTTCCACTTTATTTCGGTTATATCGAAGGCCTATAGGTGTTACCCCTGCTACTGCTTCAAGCGCTGCTTTTCTTTCGTCCAAGCTTTGTGCTTTATATAAATAAGCAATTCCTTCTTCCGTCACAACATGCGTCACATCATCCCCGTAAATCATGACAGGAGCAGTAGCTACGCCTGCTTGTTTCGCTACCTTTATCGCATCCAAAGACTCCACAAAAACAGGCTCATTTCCTGATTGAAAGGTTTCAACCATTTGAACAACTAGTTTTCTGCCTCTCGCTAGTTCGTGCTGCTCGTTTATCATATCCAACCAGGCAGGCGTAGAATGTCGACGGCCTCTAGGGTCATGCCCCATATTAGGCGCTCCGCCAAACCCTGACAAACGTCCAGATGTGACGGTAGAAGAATTTCCTTCTCCATCTATTTGCAAAGTTGATCCTACAAAAGCATCTACCGCATATTGACCAGCCACTTGACACATCGCACGGTTTGAGCGCAGGCTGCCGTCGCGTCCTGTAAAAAACACATCTGGACGCGCTGCTGTGTATTGTTCCATTCCTACTTCTCCGCCAAAGCAGTGCACGCTCTCAATCCATCCGCTTTCAATAGCCGGAATTAACGTGGGGTGAGGATTCAGAGCCCAGTGCTTGCATATTTTACCTTTCAGTCCTAACTTTTCTCCATAAGTAGGCAGCAAAAGCTCAATTGCAGCGGTATTAAAGCCAATGCCATGATTTAATGATTGTACGCTGTGGCGCTCATAGATACCTCGAATTGTCATCATAGCCATTAAAATTTGGAGTTCTGTAATATGACGAGGATCTCGCGTAAATAAAGCTTCCAATCGATAAGGCTGATCCGCCACGACGATACAATCAACCCAAGAAGCCGGAATATCAACTCGCGGAAGTTCTTCAACAAGTTCGTTTACCTGCACAATAACAATTCCATCCTTAAACGCGGTTGCTTCGATAATGGTTGGTGTTTCTTCCGTATTTGCTCCTGTATATAAATTACCTTGTGCATCTGCTTTGTCAGCAGCCACTAAGGCAATGTTCGGAATTAAATCAATGAAAAGACGTCCGTAAAGCTCTAGATATGTATGAATTTCTCCCATTTTCAACGTCTCATCTTCAATCATTTGAGACACGCGAAGGCTTTGAGCACCGGCGTACGAAAAATCAATTTTTTCAGCAATTCCTTTTTCAAATATGTCGAGATGTTCCGGACGTGAAATACTAGACATAATCATATGAAGGCCGTGTATTTTATCAGCGCTTACTTCATTCAGCGCCTTTGATAAAAAAGATGCTTGCTTTTGATTGTCTCCTTCAAGCACTACTTTATCTCCGGGTGATATAAGCAATTCTAACGCTTCAATAATGTGTTCATTACCCAATAACTTTTCTTTAAGAAGATGGTCTACTTTCGCAAGGCGAGCTGCTTTTTGATCTCGGCGAGTTGTCCATGATTTTGAAGTTTTTTTTATGCCACTCATGTTCTAGCTCCTTTCTGATACTTCTAAATTAATACGCTTACATTTTTTCTTTTTCCATTAAAATCAGCAAAGTTTTCATCGTAGATTCGGCTGCCGAAATAGCCCTTGCTTCAGGGAAGCTCTTAGCAGCCAAATCCGTTAGCACTCTTCCTGGAGCCATTTCAATATATAATCTTGTGCCCATTTCATACATAACTTCCGTCGTATCATGCCAACGGACGGGCATCGCAACACTCGCTGCTAAGTCTTCCTTAACATCAGCAGCTTTCCATAATTTCCGAGCTTTACAGTTACCTATAAAAGGAACGGACGGGTCCTTTCCTTTCACTTCCGTTATGATTTTTCGTAATTCCCTCGAAACTCCTTCCATAAGAGGACAGTGAGAAGGCACCGTTACATGAAGCATTTTAGTTTTTCTAGCCCCTTTTTTACATGCTTTTTCAAGAACTTTCTCGATTGCTTTTAAGGTGCCAGAAATCGTTATTTGATCGGGAGAATTTAGATTCGCTACGTACACAGGAGCTGCATCAGTTGATAGTTCATGTACAATAGAGAGAAGCTGATGTTCACGCAGTCCCATCACAACCCCCATACCATAACCATCAGGATAAGCATTTTCCATCAGTTTCCCTCTTTTTTTCACAAGAAGAAGAGCTTCTTTAAAAGATAACACTTCAGATGCAACTGCTGCTCCAAACGCCCCTATAGAATGCCCTCCTACCACGTCTGGCGAGTATCCTTTGTTTTTAAACGACCTAGCCGCAGCCACTCCTGCAATAAAAAGACATATTTGAACATTTTTATTATATTTTAATTTTTCTGACGAATCTAAAGATAATACGTCTTGATTTAAAACCTCACTTGCTTCTTCAAACGTAGTCGCTAATCCCCATTTATTTTTTATATCATGAAGCATACCAGCATATTGTGCGCCTTGGCCTGGAAATAGAAATGCAACACTCATCGTGTTTCTCCTTTCGACTTTATATCATCCAAGGAGATAATGGATAATTTTATTATAAAGAACATAGGGTCAATAACTCTAATACATATTTCTTATATATCCTATAACTTGAAATCTATATAAAAAGGGATTGAGACATAACGAAATCAATGGAAAAATCCGAACGGGTTAGATTCTCCAGTAAGAATCTAACCCGTTCGGATCTTCAACTAAAGTACTTTTAGCTACAGATGAGCTGGAAAATGCGGAAGCACTTCTTCGCCAAGCTCATGTATAACTTCTTCAGCCGGACGCTTGCTATCAAAAAGAGCAAAAAAGAGATGATTAACTCCTATTTCTTTATAAACAGAAAGAAGCTCAATTAATGTATTACGACCTGCTCGAAATCCTAAACGAATTGGCGTTGGCATTTCATTTGGATCTTCTGCCAAATCTAGATGCATAGGTTGTGTAAAAGGTTTAAAAACGCCTGGATAATAGATGTCAACCAGTTTCCTCCATTGTGTAATAGCTTCTGCTTGAAAATGGGGATGACGAGGATAATACATCCAGCCGTCTCCATACTGTGCAAACCACTCCATATTTTGCTGACTGTATCCCGTGATCATCGTCGGAATACGTTTCGTTGGCTTAGGAACGACATTTGCTCCTTGAATGGATCCCAAAGCAGACTGGATAGATGGAAATTCTTTATTTAACGCTTCTTCTAAATAATGAAAAGCCTCTGCAAATCGCTTTCCTCTTTCTTCATGAGGAATACCTAACCCTCGAAAATCTGCTTGACGGTCTCCAGAAGATACGCCCATAATCAAACGCTCAGGAAAAAGCTGATCAATGGTTGCCATTTCTTTAGCTACGCGAAGCGGATGGCGCAAAGGCAGCACAATAGCAGATGTACTAAGAGCAATTTCTTTTGTTTGACTGGCCAGATAAGCCAAATAAATAAGCATATCATAAATTTGACCCGTGGCTGAATCGCCAAATGATGGATCTTGAAGAAGGACATCGCGGAACCATAAGCTTGTAAATCCATATTGTTCTGCAAGCTGCGTGAGCTCTACTTGTTTCTCCATCGTAGGCGTGGCATATTGATAATTTTCAAGCGGCATATGCAACCCTAACGTTAACTCATTCTCCTTGTACATACGACAATACGCCTTATGATGCTGAAATGTAGTCACTTACTTCCTCTCCTTTTATAGCTAAGAGATCATCGCAAAAGGCGATGATATCTTGTTTTATTTTGCTTTTGCTTCTATTGAGCGGCTCCATGCTGTTAATAAGACCGCTCCTAAAACCATAACTCCTCCAATCCAAGGAGTATGAACAAGACCAATCGAATCAACAATCAGGCCGCCTACAAAAGAACCAATAGCAATTCCAACGTTAAATGCAGCAATATTAAGCGCAGAGGCTACGTTCACGGCTGAAGGAACATACTTTTCAGCTAAGTTCACGACCAGCACTTGCAGTCCAGGTACGTTCATAAATGCCAATAAGCCCATGGCAAAAATCGTAATCGTTCCCGCTACTTTAAACGATGCAGTAAACGATAAAATAACTAAGATAACTGCTTGAATTAGAAACATCCAAAATAATGCTTTTAACGGGTTTTTATTCGCAGCTTTTCCTCCGATTGTATTTCCGATGGCTACTGCTACACCGTATACCAGCAGTAAGATACTAACCGCGCTTGGTGCGTATCCTGTTAGTTTTTCAAGAATAGGTGCTAAATACGTATAAGCTACAAACGTTCCGCCATATCCTAAGGCGGTAATAGCAAACGATAGTAAAAGCGGCCCGTTTTTCAAAATTTTCAATTGATCACTAAACTTTGCCGGCGGCGCTTCCTTTAAGTTTTTAGGCACTAAAAGAGCACTTGCAATAATGGCAATAACCCCAAGTAACGCTACTCCCCAAAATGTTGCTCTCCAGCCGAAAGCTTGTCCGATAAATGTACCAAGCGGAACACCTGTAACAGTTGCAACTGTTAAACCTGTAAACATTAAAGCAATGGCACTTGCTCGCTTATCTTCTGGCACTAAATCAGCAGCGATAGTCGCACCGATAGAAAAGAAAATTCCGTGTGAAAATGCAGTAATAATTCGTGCTATAAGCAGCAGCCCAAAGCTTGTTGATAAAGCTGCTACTGAGTTTCCTACGATAAAAATAACCATCAATAGCATCAACAGTGATTTTCTGCTCATTTTACTTGTTAAAGCTGTTAATACGGGAGCTCCAAATGCAACTCCCATTGCGTATCCTGAAATTAATAACCCTGCTAGTGTAATGGAAATATTTAAATCATCTGCAAGCGATGATAATAAACCTACTGGAACAAACTCTGTAGTCCCGATTCCAAAGGCGCTAATAGCTAGCGCTAATAGCGGCAAAGCACCGCTTTTTTTACTTTGTTGTGTTTGTGAAATTGTGTTCACTTCTTAACGCCTCCTGTTCGTTATGATAACTTCTTCATAATAGCTTCTCTTACGGCTAATTAGCTTAGGTACCTTTCATATATTCGCTAACTCGCCATCAACAATTGTTATTATGAGCGATGTAAAACCAAAGAAAAAGTACGCACTTTCAAGTGATATAGGCACCTGGAGGTTACAATAAGCGTAAATACTAAAGTCATGAACTATTGGGTATTCTAAAAAAATGCTTACACCTAGAAAATTTTGCTCTATAGTGATATGATAAACATCAGAAAAAATGCGAAAACATGCATTTGACCGTTATCTCTAGAACAAGGAGAGTTGTTAACGTGAAAAAATATAATATTCCAGTGGAAGCGGCACTAGAAGTCATTGGAGGCAAGTGGAAAGTCGTTATTCTTTGCCACTTAATTAAAGGGACAAAGCGCCCTGGAGAATTAAAAAGAATTATGCCGCGCGTTACGCAAAAAGTATTAACGCAGCAGCTTCGAGAACTTGAAGCAGACGGCATCATTGTTAGAAAAATGTACAATGAAATGCCGCCTCGAGTAGAATACTCTTTAACAGATTACGGATGGTCTTTAAAAAGCATTCTTGATTCATTATGCTCTTGGGGAGAACATCATATTGAAAAAACGTATCCTGATAAAGAAGCTGTACTTATGCAGCCTGTAGAAGAAGTCACTGTTTCTAATTAAAAAAAGCTGACTATCTAGTCAGCTTTTTCATTCCCTTACTTTCTTTGTTTTTTCAGATGATGTATATATTCAGGAGGAACCCATATGACAGAACAACTTAAAAAGAAAATTAGTCTTCAAGATGCTATCAAACAGCAGCTTGCTAATAAGAAAAATCAATCTTCAAGTAAAGCTCAAAATAGCAGCACCAATCAAGCAACCAAAAAGCTGACGAGTCAACAAACAAAAAAAACGAATAATCAGCGAAAGAGAACAGGTGTATAATGAACGGACAAAATAGAAAAGACGTAGCTCCTGGAATTGAAGTCGACATTGTTTTAAAAGCAGATCAGCGTTCTGGAAAACTTACACGCGGAACGGTCAAAGACATTCTGACCAATTCAAACTTTCACCCACACGGCATCAAAGTCCGTTTAACAGATGGACAAGTCGGACGCATAAAAGAAATTTACCCAAATTAAAAAAGCATGTATTCTACATGCTTTTTTAATTTACACTTCAAATAAATCTACTTATCATTTCCTACTTTTGTTAAAATAAAGAAGCACTGTCGTCCCCTTTCTTTCCCTTGGGAATTCACGCAAGGAAGAAAAAGGTGGTGGATAGTCTGAGACGAATCCTCAAGTCATTTTTCCTAGATGCTGAGAATGTTCAGCTCCTAACGGCTTACGTAGAGCTTTTAGGAGCCATAGTCGCTCTTATTTTGCTATTTTTCCAGTAGTAAAATAAGTAATCACCGATAAGTATCGTCTAAAAGGTTCTTCATCCATAAGCCTCGTGTGCTGATTGTCTTTAGGGAATCGTGTTTGGCGGCACTTCCCTATAGTAAAAAGACAGCTTCCTTGCAGAAATGGACAAGGTGTAATCAACTACGGCCGATTATGGGTGCGGGACCTTTTTCTTTATTAGTCTATGTCTTTTTTTTACTTCCCATACACAAAAATAAAAAAACCTCCGAGTTGGCGGTCTCGAAGGTTTTCTCTAGTGAATCGTTTTCGACAAATCCTCATCCGGGCTAACAAGGTTCAGATCTAATAAGATTATGTGATGAATTTCTTCACCTTACAAGTTGCACTTGTCAAAGCTAAGAATTCATTCGCTTGTTAAGAATAACTGAACGTGCGCTCCAGATTGTCATTTTTCCTAGTCTCAGTATATCATATTTATTGAAAACAGGTAAAAAAAGTGTTCGACAAAGCTTGTTAGCAGCTCTTCACCTATGTCATATTTTTCAAAACAAAAAACATTTTACAAATATGAAGGAATTTCATACTATTAGATAAAAGATAAAACATAGAAGATAGAAGATAGAAGTATTCTGACTTGGAGAGGATTTCAATGAAGCAACCTCAGTTAGAAAAAGAAATTCGAGCCTTACAATCAGATATTTACCAATTAGCTAAAAAAACAAGCAGCTATTCTCACGGTGAAATTTTAAAATTAAGTCAAAAGCTAGATCAAAAAATTGTTAGTTACCAAAAGCTTTTTAACCATACCAAATAAGAGCCGCGTTGGACTTTCACTTTCTATCCCTCAAGTACCATAAACCTACAAATAAAACAGATATGTTTTATTCGCAATAGGTACATCTCTGCTTCCCTAATTAATAGGGAAGTTTTTTATTTAGAAAATTAAAACCTTCTCCTTTCCTTAGGTTAGTTGTCATACAAATTGGGTATTCAATCAGTAGGCCTTAAAACCTATCTAAGAAACATAAAGGAGAGAATGCATGATGAGTAATGCTGATACTGCCGAAACAAAAAAAGGCGCTGACTTACTAGTAGAAAGTTTGGCAAGTCAGAATGTGCCTTATATTTTTGGCATTCCAGGAGCCAAAATTGATGGCGTATTTGATGTTTTGAAAGAAAAAGGACCAGAAGTAATTGTTTGCCGCCATGAACAAAATGCTGCGTTTATGGCAGCTGCTATGGGAAGACTGACAGGTACGCCGGGCGTTTGCCTTGTCACATCAGGTCCAGGTGCCGCTAACTTAGCCACTGGCCTTGTGACTGCTACTTCTGAAGGTGACCCAGTGGTAGCCCTAGCAGGAGCCGTTCCAAGAGCAGATCGATTAAAAAAGACGCATCAATCAATGGATAATGAAGGACTATTTAAATCTATCGCCAAATTCAGCGTTGAGGTAGAAGACGCTGCAAACGTTCCAGAAGTGATAACAGACGCCTTTCGCGAAGCTGTTTCTTCTCCTTCAGGAGCATCTTTTGTCAGCTTGCCGCAGGATGTAATGGATAGCGAAACATCAGCTTCCACTCTATCCGTTTTAAAAGCTCCTACGATTGGGACTGCCAATTTAGACGCTGTTGCCCAAGCTATACACACTATTCGCACAGCAAAACTACCTGTCTTGCTTTTAGGTATGAGAGCAAGTAAATCTAAAGCAGTGGAATCAATCCGTCAACTTATAGCAGAACATGACCTTCCTGTGGTGGAAACGTTCCAAGGTGCGGGAGCTGTTTCAAGAGAGCTTGAAACTCACTTTTTTGGGCGAGTAGGTCTTTTTCGCAATCAGCCTGGAGACGTCTTATTGAAGCATGCTGACGTCGTCTTAACAATCGGATATGACCCAGTTGAATATCCTCCTTCTCTTTGGAACTCAGAAAGTCAAAGAAGCATTATTCATTTAGATGATTTACAAGCACAAGCTGACCACCATTATCAGCCGGAAATTGAGTTAGTAGGGGATATTCCAAGCACAATTGACATATTAGCGGATAAACTCCCACATTTAATACGTTCAAAAGAAAGTGCTTCTTTTTTAAAAACGCTAAAAAGTAAACTTGAACAACCTGACGATCAGTACGAGTTTTCTAATGACACTTACCTTCATCCCCTACAATTAATTGAAGCTCTGCAGAACTTTGTTGAAGATGATACTACCATCACATGTGACGTTGGTTCGCATTACATATGGATGGCTCGTTATTTTCGTTCCTATGAACCTCAGCATTTACTATTCAGCAACGGTATGCAGACACTAGGTGTTGCTTTGCCTTGGGCTATTTCAGCTGCACTCGTTCGCCCCCATAAAAAAGTTCTGTCCATGTCTGGAGACGGCGGGTTTTTATTTTCAGCTATGGAGCTCGAGACAGCCGTTCGATTAAACTTACCAATTGTTCACATTATCTGGAACGATCAAACCTACGATATGGTTGGCTTTCAACAGCAGATTAAATATGGCCGAAAATCTGCAGTAGAGTTTGGCAGTGTAGACTTTGTTACGCTTGCTGAAAGTTTTGGTGCCAAAGGATTTAGAGTTAACTCACCAGAAGAATTTTCGGAGACTCTAGCAAGCGCTTTTCGTGAACAAGGCCCAGTTATCATCGATGTTCCTGTAGATTATAAAGATAATGAAAAATTAAATACACAGCTACTGCCAGATCAAATTAACTGAAAGGACTGAGTAAAGAATGAGCAATAAAGAAAAATTAACGATTCACCAAACTTCCACCATGATCGCTTTATTAGACGGAGTATTTGACGGTATTGTCACATACAAGGATTTAGCTAAGAAAGGTGATTTCGGCATCGGTACGTTTAATCAATTGGACGGTGAAATGATTGCCTTTGACGGAGAATTTTATCATATTGCTGATGGGAAAGCCGCGCCTATTGGCGAAGATGCAAAAACACCTTTTGCCATTATGACAACCTTTTATGAAGATATCTCTTATCGTGTAGAAAAGGAAATGAATCGTGAACAACTAGAAACCTTAATGAACGAGCTTATTCCTAGCCCGAATTTATTCTATGCAGTTCGCATTGACGGAAAGTTTAAAGAAGTAAAAACGCGCACGGTTGCAAAGCAAGAGAAGCCCTATCCTTCTATGGTAGATGCGGCTGCTGATCAGCCTACATTTACATCTTCAGATGTAAATGGAACACTAGCAGGTTTTTATACGCCAGAATATTCTTCAGGCATCGGTGTTCCCGGCTACCACCTGCACTTTATTGATGAATATAAAAAAGAAGGGGGACATGTTTTAGATGTCTCTGTTCAAGATGTTACAATTCAAATCTGCAAAAAAACGAAATTAAATCTCAATTTATCGGAAACAAGTGAATTTTTAAATGCTAATTTAGAAGACCATGATGTAGAAGAAGAAATTGCGACGGCTGAATAAACAACGATACTTTTACTGATAAAAAAACGCTCATCGTCATGCATGACGATGAGCGTTTTTTATTTAATCGCGTTCAGGCTTCATTTCTAGCACAACACAGAAACCTTCCGCCTATACGTAAAAAGAGCCTGTGTCTTTTAAAACATAGAAAAATGGTATTTCAGTCTCTTTTAGACATCTAGCCATTCGATCCTTAAAGTTATCTAATTTAATTATATTTTTTGCTTCTTCTAACGTAAAATATCCCACATCCTGCGTTTCATTGGAGACAGAAATTTCCCCGCTAATCGCTTTTCCCTTTAATAAAATAACAGTAGTAGATCGTTTAACATCTTGTTCTACTCCTAGAAAGTTGGTTACTTCAATAACAATTCCAGATTCTTCTTTAACTTCTCGTATCCCCGCATCTTTTATTGATTCACCTGCTTCAACAAAACCGCCTGGAAATTCCCATCCCCGTCTATGGTTCTTGACTAGAAGCACGTGATGATCTTGATTTACCACCATAACTGCTACAGCTAATTTTTGATTCAACTTTTTCTCACTCTCCTTTTAGCCCGTTAAGATATTGTTCAAGAAGATGAAGAAATCTTTCTATATCTCTATATGTGATATCACCAATATTTGCTATTCGAAACGTTTCTAATTTATCAATTTTACCAGGATAAATGGTGAATCCTTGTTTATAAAAAAAATCATGCATAATATCAAAATTATACTTTTTATCGGAAGGCTCGAGGATAGAGGTAATAATTTTAGAATGATGCGTTTCAGGAACCAAATAGGTTAACCCAAGCCGAGTAATTCCATCCGTTAAAGTAGTCCATGATTTTGAGTAGCGTTCATATCGTTTCTCAATTCCTTCCCACTGAGTTTCTATAATTGCCTGCTTTAAGGCGTACATAGTCTGAACAGGAGGAGTAAAACGCAATTGTTTATTCATTTGGAAATATCGATACTGATCATATAAATGAAGATAAAGGTTACGAGGCTTTATTTGCTCCGTTTTTTCTAACCGGTCTTTATTTGCTATAACAAACGACACGCCTGCCATTCCTTGAAGGTTCTTATTTGCACTTGCGGCTAGATAGCTTATATTCATTTTTTGCATGTCAATTGGAACAGCTGCATACGAACTCATTGCATCCACAATCATTTCGACATTTTTCACTGCACAAAATTCCCCAATTTTTTCAATATCATTAAGAAGTCCCGTGGAAGTTTCACAGTGAACAAGCGCCAGATAAGAAACGTTCGTTGAAATCTTTTTCACAAAAATTTCTAAGTCGTTCATATCAATAGCCTGCTCGGCGGAGCTTTTATATTCTAAATAATTCAGTCCATAAATTTCAGCGATTTTACACATTCTTTCACCGTATGGACCATTATTGATAATAACAACCGTACCATTATCAATTACTGAACTTAAAATCGATTCCACTGCCGCCGTTCCAGATCCGCCGAATAATACCGTAGTATACTTTTCTGGATTCCCCACAAATTTTGTTAGTTCAGCAGAGATAAATTCCACCGTCTCTCCAAATTCTTTTTCTCTCGGGCAAATGTCTTCCACTATTTGAGCATATTTGACGGTATCTGTTGTAGTTGCCGGTCCGGGGTTTAGGAGTATACTTCTCTTAACTGTATGCGTAATACCTTCTCGAGCTTTAATAATCGGATAAACAATAGCAGTTGCTCTTGCCCAGTGATCTTCATCATCCACTTCACACCATGCCAAATTATCCAGTTTATGAACATACACATTTGCTTTTTCGGAAATTTTAACGAGGCCATATTCATAATCGATCGTTTGATTAAACTGGAACAGCGTATTTGCTTCATCACAAAGTCCCTGAAATGTAGCATAAGAGAGTTTGGTTAAACCAACTAGTTCTGCATAGATACTATTCAACTCTTCTTTTTGTTTTGACATATTCTTAAGGTTATTATTCTCATCAGCTTCAATATAAACTTCATCGCCAGCACCGTTCAATTTACTCCCTAGTATGACGTCTGATCTCAAATGGTTTACTAATGTTTCCAACGCATTCTTTTCATAAATTACATCTGATTCCAATAGTAAAAAATCTTCTTTAATATAATTTTTAAATTGATACAGCGTAAACAGGCTTCCCGTTGTTTCGTATCTAGAATTATAAACACATTTTATTTGAGGATATCTAACCATTAGCTTTTCATATTCTTCTTTCATATATCCTGTTCCAATAAAAATCGTCTTGACTCCTGCTTCTATTAACTTGGAAATGGAATGTTCAATAATCGATTTTTCATCAATCATCAAAAACCCTTTAGGGCGGTTTCCAGCTCTTTTACGAATCCTGCTCCCCATCCCTGCAGCTAGAATAACAGCTGTTTTAATCATCTAAAAACACCTGCAGTCTTTCTCTGACTTCATAAGGCTTCATTTCAGGACGCCCCAGGTTCTTTTTAGATCCTTTCGCTATTTTAAGATATAAAAACGTTAATTTTTTATCACTTTTCCACTGTTTGATATACGTCTCTAACTCATGTAAGTTATGAACATGAATGGAATTTTGATATCCACAGGAAGAAGCAATATCTACAAAATTAATGTTATGAGAGACCGTATGTTGCCCCCCTGTAGAATCATGGGTTTGATTGTCTAAAAGAATGTGTAATAAATTTGCTGGACAGTAGTATCCGTTGGTTGCTAGATTCCCCATGCGCATAAGCAACGCTCCGTCTCCATCAATTGTAATGATGTTCTTTTCATTTTTGCTCAAAGCTAAGCCTAAACCAATGGAACTAACGCACCCCATAGATCCAACCATATAAAAATTATTTCTTGCGTCTTCTATTTCGTAAAGCTCTCTTCCTGTTTTTCCTGTAGCGGCCAATTGAATAGTATCGTTGTCTTTTAATGAATTAACTACTCGTAATGCCTCATACCTTGAAGGTAACTCATCGGTTGTTATCTGTTCACTTTTCATTTTAGGAGTAACTTTTTTTATTGATTTTTCTAAGAGCTTAACTGGCTCAAACGTTCCTTTTTTTACAATAAAGAAGTAGCTTTCATTATTTTCAACAGTTTGATTAGCCCGCTGTAATTGTTTTTTAACTTCGGCAAAATCAGAAGATAAATATTCCCATTTTATTTTCATTGTATTTAGCAGGAAAGGAGTAATTTCTCCCATTAATTCATGCTGCGGTTCATCTGGAAATCCAGGTTCTCCGCGAAAACTGACAAATCCAAGGACAGGAATTTTAAACGGATGAATAAGAGAGGTTAAAGGGGAAACAGCATTTGCTAATCCGGAGTTCTGCATTAAAACAACTGCTTTGTTGCCAGCAATTGATGCCCCAGCAGCAATCGCTACCGCTTCTCCTTCATTTGCTGCTGCAACATATTCACATTCGTTGATAGCGTAGTTAATAAGATGTTTAAGATAGGAACAAGGAACCCCGCTATAAAATTGAAAACCTAGTTTTTTTAATTGAGTTCCAAATACGGACGTACTAATCATTTCTCCCACCATCTTTTTGAATCTTTGTATACGTTTCGGTATCTATCCATGACCCCATCGTATATTTAACAGCAACCGGGTGAATTAGATTAATATAATTAAAGAAATCAGAAAACGTGAGCTGAGCAAAATCTTTTCTTTGTGCCAATTCTTCCAAAGCTTTTTTTACAACCTCAGTGCCTTTTCCAGAAACTTTCCAAAGACCAATGAATTCACCGTGAATGTTGTTAGAGTTTGGATTGCACGACATTTGAATCAAGTCTACTGCTTTGGAATACAGCTGCTTGGAATAGGGAAGTTTAGCAGTTACATAAGATGTTTGATTCCCTTTTAACTCATAATCAGCTCCTGCTACGATCGTGATATCACCGCTTTCATGAATTAACTCCTCAAAAACATGTGTTTTATATACGATGTTACTATCGCTTATTAAAGTAGCCGTTCCTAGCTTATCTCTTGCAGCATAGAGATGATATAATTCTCCTTTATTAGGAAACGCCTTATCTTCCATAGCTTTGTTGGAACCTACTTTTATACTATTTGTCACGCCGACTTTTTTTAACTGATTTATCTGCTCAGTTATCAAAGCTTCATTTGCTGATTCTTTTAACAGAATCATAGCGTTCGTGCTATGATTGGCAGAGCTTAAATAAAGTTTCTCTGCGATGTCGAGCTCTTCAGCTTTTTGAAGACGGAAAACTTCCTCAAGCGGAGAGACATTTTTTTCTACGTTAATCAAACTTTTATCGCAATAAATCTGAGCGGACGTTTTTTGCATAGCTGTAATGGAAGATCTTAAGTTATGGTTGGCCCAAATACTCAAGCTAATTCCTAAATCACTAAATTTATCAGTTGGAACCGAATAATATTTGGTTGGAACAATAATAACCGGAAGCCTGTTTCCCCACTCTTTCATAAAAGCTTCAATCTCTGTCATATCTGACCTTTTACTATGAATCAAAACGGCGTCGGTTCCCGCTTGGCGATAAGCTTCTGAACGCTTTAAAGCTTCCTTCAGCCCCCACCCTGCAATAAAAGCTTCTACACGCGATACCACTACAAAATCTTCGTCATTTTGGCTATCTTTCATTGCTTTAATTTTGCCGCAAAATTCATTAATATCTGCAAGCGGCTGTGCTTCACCTTTAATAAATGAGTTTGTTTTTGGAAACAATTTATCTTCAATACATACGCCTGGAATGTCTCGCTGCTCCAATTTCTTAACTAATCTTCTTGCATTATTAAAGTTCCCATAGCCTGTATCCCCATCAAGAAGAATTGGAACGGACGTTGCGTCACTCATAAACTCTAAGATGTCTAATACCTGTGTCCATGAAGCCTCGTTATTATCTCTTACACCCAGTGCTGCAGATAATGACAGGCCGCTGGCCCATATCCCTTTGAACCCTGCTTCTTCTACAATCTTTGCAGATAGCGCACTGTGAGCCTCCATAATAAACTCTAGCTGTTTACTTTCTATCAACTCTCTTAGCTGTTTAGTCTTCTTCATGTCTATCCTCCTTTTACTCTTCGTTGTCTGGAATAAGTTTATTTCTTAATTCTTTAAAAGTAGGTTTTGTCATAACACGATGCGTTACTTTTAATAAAATTATTGTATTTTCATTTAAATATGGCGCTAGCACATTGTATACTTCATCACCAGTCTTGCAAAAATAGACTTTATTAGGGTCCATTCCACATTTTAAAGCTCCTGTCCCAATAGCTTTTGCTTCTTCTCCTACTACCACTAAAATATCAATCTTTGATTCCGCTGCTTTTTTTCCCATATCTTCATATTGTTTAATTGCATAAGGTCCTTCTCCTAGCTGAGGCATGTAACCTAATAAAGCAATAGATTGTTTCTCTTTTGACATATCACTAAGAACTCCGAGAGCTGTAGTCATCGATAAAGGTGAAGAGTTCCATGTATCATTAATTACCGTACATTCATTTATTCCTCTTTTAAATTCCAAATGTTCTTCTACTTGTTCAAATAAGCTAAGTCTTTGTATGGCAACGGAAATATCAACGCCCACATAAAATACTGCAGCAATGGCGGCCAATGCATTATACACATTATGTTCACCATATCCAGGGATAAAGGCATCGTACTCTTTGTCTTGGTGCTTTAAAGTGAAAGCCATTCCTCCCTTGGCATATTTAATATCCTTTGCTTGAAATTGGGAACTATCATTTTTACCTATATATACAACATTTTGCAGATGACTAACATCAAGCACTCTCTTAATATTTTCATCATCTGCGTTTAAAATCAAAATGCCTCTATTTGGATCTAAACCTTCTACAATTTCGGCTTTTGCTTTCATATATTCTTCAGGTGTTTCACAATCAGCGAGATGGTGTACGCCTATATTTAATAGAATTCGTATTTGTGGCTGAAAGTAGCGACACGCAACTTTTAAATAGCCCGGATAAGCGACTGGCATTTCAAAAACAGCTACTTCTGTCGTATCATCAATACCTGTTAAATAACGTAGATTTACAGACATAGAATTCATACTCATCCACGTAGCTTTCACTTTATAATCTTCAATTAATATTTGTCGGATTATCTCTTTCGTGGTCGTTTTCCCACAAGTCCCTGTAACACCAATAACAGGAAGATCAAAGAGCCCTCGGTAGTATTCAATAAATTTCCAATAAGCCTCTTCTAATTGAGCTGTTTTAACAAGAATAATATTTCCCTCTAAGTTCGTGCACAGCTCAGGGTGATCTGTTATAACGACAATTGAATGATTTTCTTTCCAATACTTCCCTCTAATCGGTTCTCTATCTAAATGAAAGATGAGTGTATGATCCTCTATATCCTTTTTAGCGTAGTTTATAGCATGTTTAATAACAGGATTTCCTGATCCATAACAAAGGTCTCCTCCCGTTTGTTTAAGGATTTCATTTAATGTGAAGTGCTTCATGTTAAATCCTCCTTTTCTTCTTCGTAACCAGCCAGTGAAGACGCATAATTAAGCAGACGAATCCCCGCCAAAGTACGCAGCTTGTAGGCTCTAATTTGTGAGAATAGACTATCTGGTTTTGCATTTATTTCAAGTAACTTTATGGAACCGTACTGATCTATACATAAATCTACCGCCAGCTCCCCAAAAGGACCCACTTTCTCCTCTACTGTTGCAACAATATTTTTAGATACTTTAGCTAATTGGTTTATAATGAGCCTTCTGTCTGTTGGATCAGGATATAAACTGTTTAATATTTTACTGAGGCGCATATTCGTTTCAGAATCTTCCGTTAGCACATCTTCACCGGTGAGACGCGCAACCATACCCGTTCGAAGCCAAATTTGCTTTTCATTTTTTTGCATATAAACCCGTATTTCTAAATTTTTATCTTTATGCTGTTTTCTGCGAATTCCTTCCTGAACAAGATAAGGATTGTTTTTCATCAAAGGAGAGAGCAAAGTAAATAATTCTTCCATATTACTGAATTGATGCAGCTCTTTTTTATTAAGATCAAACCAAAAGATGCCTGTTGGTCGGCGAACGATACGCATGACTCCTTTACTTAAGGCTCCGCCAAGCGGTTTTAAATAGACTTCTCCGTAGTTATCAAGCATTTCTGCAATGTCACCAGAATTTTGTACCAGACGTGACTCTGGAAGAAATTCTTCATATTCTTTCATAAGAAGTTCATATGTTGCCCACTTATCTCCCGTGAGCTGAAACAAATTTGAAGAATTAACAAAAGGAATTTTATAAACCGCCTGAAGTTTTGCCCTTACTTCATCTATTAAAATATTCTTTCTGCCATCTATGAAATAACGGTCATAAATAACAGCAGGAAAAGGATAAAGCCCTTCACCGTTAATAGTTGTTCCTTTAACCAATTTTTTCTCCCAATCAATATCTTCGGGTTCAAACACATATACAAGCATTCGCTTTTCAGTTGCTAAGCGACATAGATGATGGAAATAGGTTGTTTGTCTTTCAAAAGGACGGTTAGCAAGAATGCCAATGATAGGACCTAAAGTTATGATGCCTTCTGAAGCTGATAGCTTGGGGCACCAATCTTTCGGGAGAGATAGTTTATCACGGAGAGATTTAGAGAGTTGAACCATATTTGGATGGCGAAATGAAAAAGGATAAGAATGAACAGTTGCAGTTGATATTGCCTTTCCTGCACTAACAATCGTAGACTGCCCCTCTTTGAGGCCGTATTTTAAACGGAGCTTTTTGGGGATTTGAATAATATGTCCGCGGTCATAGATTTCTTTAGAAATCTTTACATTCCAATTCCGCCGAATATCATTTGATTCATCACAAGGAATTTCTTTTTCTATCATTTCAAATAGAAAAGATAGTTCATTTTGATAATGTGGATAGCTGGATGTTTTCATAAGATTGGCCTTGATATCTTTCCACATTCGTTTAAGAAAGATTTTATTCCCTTGATAGTAAGCACGTTGCGTAAGTGGATGAAATAAAAATTCGCTTTTTAATTCATGATGATGGGTAGCAACTAGCTGAGCAAGAGCTAAAGTGGAGAGAGTAATTCTAGGGTCGATAATCCAAGAGCTTAAAGTTAAATACTCAAATCCATACGGTTTCTCACGATAGCGTCCAAGACCTCCATGGTTCGTTTTCCGTCTGAGTTTAGCGGTCTTAGATTCTTCTATCAGCGCTATTGGAATAGCAAGGTAGTGGTCAAGGGCTCTTAATAAAGATAAAGAAAGCGGAATGCCAAAATGAATATGTCCTCCACATTGATACCCTGAAAACGGCATGCTGCCTGCCCGAAAATGAATATTTTCATATGGTGCCTGTGCAGATGCTTTTTCTATTAACTTTTGGATGTTCTCAAATAGTTCTGTTGATGAATTCGCTTTTTCAGGCCTAACTTCTACTAATGCATACTCACCGCTATCTTGCTCTATTTGTCTTTCATCACAGCCTACCGGACCTTCAACAGAAAAAAAAGTAGAAGCTGGTAGAAGCTCTCCGTCACAACTTAACATAAACTCAACGTCAGCACCCATGCTAAAAGGAACACTAGGCTTTAATGGATTTTCTATCCATTCACTTTCTGATGAGTTAATATCTGTGACGATGCACTCTCCATTTTCTAATAACCCCATTTTGACAAAGCCGCTTTTAGCTCCCGTTACGTAGAGCGCTCGAATGGCTACGTTCATCAGCATTTCCGGTACATCCATGCCGTGTACCTGTTCTAATTTCCAGCCGAAGGCTTGTGTTCGAATGGGTATTTCATTAAATACAACATGTTCACTGGTCACTACTTGTACTGTTTTTACGCTCAGTCCTTCTACTTCTAGACAATATTCTTTGTCTATTGCATATATTTTCGTAAAATAATCATACCCTTCATATATTGCTTGGTCCTTTGTATTTACGATAACAATATCTCTTCCGCTATGGTGACCATACTTCCTCCCTATCACTGGATATGAACAGGTTTTGGGGTCAACTAATTCAACAGACGGTATATTATTCAGATTAAGAGTTTGCAGCGTCATTTCTTTATCAGATAATATCCCTAACTCTTCTCTCATTGGATCCATTTTAAAGCCTCCTAATTAGAACTTTCTATCGTATTTTGCTACTTTAATGCCCTATAACAATAATCAGCTACTCATATAGTATGTAACTAGACAAAATAATCCTGTACATTTATCTATTTATTTCCACCATCTCTAAAAACTTTTTATGTATGTATTTAACACGTGTAATAATTCACCGATTTTATTTTTACTGCATTTATTATAGAAAGGATAGATTTCAAACGATATAAAAGGAGAATTAGTCAATGACATTAAAATTCATTCATGGAAACTACTTAAAATACAACAAAGGAACTGGTTTTATAAGCTGTCATGTGGATGCACTTCATGCAGAACCACCTGCTGCTGATTTATTTACGGATAAAGTTGTAGAAAATTTAGTCAAGAAAACAGGATGTGCAGGAATCGTTAGTACGGTTTCCAGAACCATAGCAGATTTAAATAGAAACCTAAATAAAACAAACCATGAGGGGATACATGAATATAGAAGAACAATCCAAGAAATTGTTAAATCTTTGAAGATAGTAGATGATAATAATTGCCTTTTAACACCCTATTTGCATTTATCTTTTCATGGAATGAAGGATACACATTATGGGCCTCATGCAATTGAAGTGGGGACTTTATATGGACAATCCTGCTCAAAGGAAGTTAAAGATTGGTTTCAACAGGCGCTGACTAAAAAATCTGAAGATTCGTTCCCGAAAATCCATGTAATATTTGATAATAAATTTGTTGGAAACGAATCAATTGCCTTTCACAGACAAGGTGACAATAGCGGCTATCTAGGTTACAGTCATAATTTTAATACGTTTCAAATTGAATTATCCCGGACTCTGCGCAGCAAACACAGAACTACTATAACAAAGATATTTTCCGAGATTATTGATGACTTTCAACAAACATTCGTCGCTACTTAGTTTTTAGGAATCTTTTCCGTCTACTATTTCTTTTATATATTTAGGTAAAACAAATGATGCATGGAAAATTTCAGGATCAATATATTGAGTATCTGTATGCTGTAGCTTCGTCAAATCGGCCTGAAGAGGATCCATTTTTTTAGAAGCAATCGTAAAACTCCAAATGCCGCAAGGGAAAAGAGGTATCGTCACTAAATATGTGCGGACAATTGGAAATAGCTCCTTTAAATTTTTAATTGTGCCTTGTAATGTAGAAGTATTGTAGTAAGGAGATCCCGATTGAAAAACAACCACGCCGTCATCCTTAAGACTGTTGTAGACATATTGATAAAAATCAGGTTGAAATAGTTTTTTTCCCGGTCCAACAGGATCAGGCCGATCAATTATGAGAACATCATAAACTCCCTTTTGTTCTTGAATCCAATCTATTCCATCGCGATGTATCATATTGAGCCTCGTTTCACCATCATAACAAGAAGCCGGAGTTAGCCATGTGCGGCAGATTTCTGTAACTTTTGGATCGATTTCGACTACATCAATTTGTTGAATTCCGGCATACTTCATGGCCTCCCGTGCAGGACCACAGTCTCCTCCGCCAATCATCGCAACTTTTTTGGGATTTGAATGCGTTATAATTGGCACATGGCTAATCATTTCATTATAAATAAACCCTTCTCCTGTTGAAATTTGTGGAGTACCATCTAGCACCAACATTTTTCCATACCATTTTGTATCCACAATACTGATTTGTTGATAGGAAGATTGCTCATAGTGAAGCAGACTTTTTACTTTATACCCCATTTTCACTCTAGCCTGTCCAACGTAACTCCATATCCAGAGAACCCCATTATCATCCTTTTTATAACCTGAAAGAGGATGCTTTTCTGTCACTTTTTCCACCTTCTATTTCAAAAATTTGTGTTCTATATAAAATATGAATTATTTTTTATTTCGCTATAATTCGATAGCACAAATTTATAGATGCTTACTCTATTAATCTCTTCTAATTTCAATTTTCCTTCCATTCTTTCGACAATATTTCTACTTACTGTTCTTTCAAAGCTTTTTAACCGTTTCTTCATCAGCACTTAGATAGAGTGTAAGTCTAAGTTATCTCTCCACTTTTATCTGGGTCCGTTCTTCAGTAAAAGTACGGAAGAAAACCTAACACAGAATGATACATAAGAAAGAAAGCGTAGTATCATAATTACCATATTGCAACAGCTTTACGCTGGATATAAAAAAGGAGGTTTTTAAGTAATGTTTTCTAAACGGCCCTTATCTGTACTTCTCATCTCGACTTTATCTATGATTATTGCTTTTTCAGTATGGTCTGTCTTCGCACCTATCGCTGCAGATATTCAAGTAATGTATTCATTAACCAATGCTGAAAAAAGTATCTTAATTGCCACTCCCGTCTTATTAGGTTCCCTCATGCGAATTCCGATGGGGATTTTAACAGATCGCTTCGGGGGAAGAAAAGTCTATTCTTTGACTATGCTGGCTCTTTTACTCCCTACTATTTGTGCAGGCTTTACTCATTCTTATTCTATGCTGCTCTTTTGGGCATTTTTTATCGGCATGGCTGGAACAACATTTGCTATTTCCATTACATATGTCTCTAAATGGTATTCACCTCAAAAGCAAGGTTTTATTTTGGGAATTGCCGGGATGGGCAACTTAGGATCGGCGGTAGCAAGCTTTAGTATTCCACTTATCTTTTCTTCTTTTGGCTTGCCTTGGGTATTTTGGAGTTTAGCAATTGCGGTAGCCTTAATGGCTCTTTTATTATGGATAGGAACTTCAGACCACCCTTCTGCTGCTTCCCCCAAAACGCTGCAGGAATCTTTATCGGTATTAAAATTTAAAGAAACGTGGTTTTTATCCGTTTTCTATTTTTTAACATTTGGTGGATTTGTAACGTTCAGCATCTATCTTCCTACCATTTTGCATGATCAATTTAATGCTTCAACTGTAGACAGTGGGCTGAAAACAGCTGTATTTGTCGTACTAGCAACGTTTGTACGGCCTCTTGGAGGATATTTATCGGATGTCTTCGGAGCAAAAAAAGTACTCACCTTCGTCTTTACCGGAATGCTACTAATAGGGTTATTTATTGCATTTACCATCACTGCCTTCTCCCTATTTAGCGTAGGTTGTTTACTTGCAGCCATTACTCTTGGTATCGGAAATGGAGCTGTTTTTAAAATGGTTCCATCTGTTTCAACAGGAAATATTGGAGCTGTTACCGGGATCGTAGGAGCATTCGGAGGAGTAGGCGGCTTCTTTCCCCCTATTGTGCTAGGCTTTATAAAAGATACAAGCGGAGACTACGTTGTCGGTTTTTCCTTACTAGCGCTTTTTGCCCTATTCTGTCTCTTACTAAATTATTCTGGATTCAAAAACCAAAATGTACGTATTAACCAAAAGCACCTTGCCTGATTCCATGCAAAAAGCCTCTTTTTTCAAGAGGCTTTTTGCATCAGCATTTTTAATAGCTGCTTCTTTTTACAGAAGGGCTAATCTTCACAGCACTTACTTTAAACCCCGGCATCTTACAGGAGGGATCTAATTTCTCAGAAACAAGGTTATTAACATTTTGAGAATCCGCCCAGTGAAAGGGAACAAATACGGTATCTGGCCGAATGCCCTCTGAAAATTTGCTTCTTACCACAATCCTTCCATATGAAGATTCAATTTGTACTAATTCTTGATTCGAAATTTCATATTTTTTCGCTGTTGAAGGGTGGATTTCCATAAAAGATTCGAAATTTCTAGCAGATAAAGACGCACTTTTTCGCGTTTGTACACCCGTTAAATAGTGCGACATCACTCTCCCCGTTGTTAAATAGAGAGGGTATTTTTCCGTTATTTTTGCTTTAGGTACAATAGCTTGATTCGAGACAGCGACCATCATCGCTTTTCCATCACTATGAGCAAAACGCGTTTCAAACAGGCGCTCGGTTCCTTTATCTGTTAAGCTTCTGCATGGCCATAAAATTCCTTTTTCCTCTCGTAATCGTTCGTACGTAATACCAGAGTAATCCGCGATCCCTCCTTTACTTGCTATTCGCAGTTCATTAAATATTTCTTCAGCTGATGCAAACGAAAAATGTTCCTCTTTCCCTAAAACTTTAGCAATTTCACACAGTATTTCCCAGTCGTGTTTGATTTCGCCGCGGCATGGAAAGCTAGCTTCGCGTAATGTAACTCTTCCCTCTACATTTGTCATGGTTCCTTCATCTTCCAAGTAGGAAGATGCTGGTAAGATCAAGTTTGCTAATTTTGCTGTTTCTGATTCAAACATATCTGCTACTACTAGAAAATCAAGCTTTTCAAAAGCCTTCTTAACAAAATTAGCGTTTGGATTTGAAACTGTTGGATTTGAACACATCAAAAACAACCCTTTAATTTCACCGTCATGAATTTTTTCAATCATCTCATATGCAGAAACACCTTTTCTAGGAAGGTCTTTCTCCTCTATGTTCCACACATCCGCTATATACATCCGGTGCTCACGATTTTCGATTGAACGGTAGCCTGGAAGCTGATCCGCTTTTTGACCATGCTCCCGGGCTCCTTGCCCATTTCCTTGACCAGTAATGGCCCCATATCCGCAGCGAGGTTTACCAATTTTCCCAACAGAAAGTAGAATATTTAAAAAATTCCGCACCGCAGCACTTCCGTCTGTTTGCTGCTCTACCCCTCTAGCAGTAAAAATCATTCCCGTTTTTCTTTGACCAAACATACGGGCAGCTTGGTACATCTCTTCAAGTGGCACTCCCGTTATTTCTTCAATGATATTAAATTCTAGAGACGCCACATATTGAATTACTTCTTCAAATCCATTTACACGTTCTTGTAGAAATCGTTCATCTAGATAATTTTCTTCGATAAGGACCTTCAAGATTCCATTGGCTAATGCCGCGTCGCTTCCCGGCTTAAGTTTCAAGTGTAAATCAGCTATTTTAGTTGTAGCGGTTTCTCTTGGATCAATTGCAATAATAAATGCTCCATTTTCTTTTGCTTTCTCAAAATAAGGCATAATCGTTGGCTGACATTCCGCAATATTTGTTCCAGCTAACATAATACATTCAGTAAACGGAATCTCTTGCAAGCTATTCGTAAATCCTCTGTCCATGCCAAATGTTTTACTAGCAGCAGAAGCAGCAGCCGACATACATAAGCGTCCATTGTAATCAATATACTTTGTTTTTAACGCAACTCGAGCAAATTTCCCTAATAAATAAGCTTCTTCATTTGTAATAGAGGCACTTCCATAAACACCTAGCGCATCTGCTCCATTCTTCTCTTGAATCTCTGTAACGTTTTCTTTAATATAGTGAAGAGCTTCTTTCCAAGAAATCTTTACAAACTCTCCGTTTACTTTTAATAAAGGATATTGAATCCGATCTTTATGCAAAGGATGCTGATGCGCATTCATTCCTTTGATACATAACCTTCCTTGAGAAGTAGGGTTATCTGTTCCAATTGTTTTATACGTTTTCCTTTTTACATGTGTTTGTTCAACTAACTGCATTTTGCACTGCATGCTGCAGTAAGGACACTGAGTATTATAGATACGCTCGGTTTCAACTTGCTTTTGCTGCTCACGAAAATATTTCAATAGCATCTCAGTCATCGTAGGTCACCCTTCTTTCCTATAATAAATATGTGATTGCACGAGAGCGCTCTGAACTGAGCTGCTTCATTAAATACTCTCGATTGTCTATCTCAAACAAAACTTCTCTGACATGAACAATTCCTACTCGTTCGATCCAGCTCCCGACAGTTTCTAAATAGTTTCCTGTTTCACGGTAATATTGAATCAAAGAACAGCTGATTTCTACTGCTTCTTCGTTCGTTTCGGCCACATAAAACAGCTCCCCGCTTCTGGCTTCTGCGCTGCTTCCGCCGACATATATTTCCCATCCTCTGTCTATTCTTCTTAATCCTATATCACTTGTTGTTACATTCTCTGCAATGTGAGAACACGAAGCAATACTGATTTTGATATCACATGGGGTCTTTACATATTCAAGCTGTTTATCTAATTCATTTGATAAAGCAAGAGCAGGTTCATGCTGACAAATACACGTTCCTTTTCCTATATAAACAGATACATTTTTAACTGTACGTTCATATAGCTGCTGAAGTCCTCTATCTATTTCCTCACTTATCAACGGAAGATATTCTTTTTTCACTCCAATAAGTTGAATGCGCTGATCACTTGTTAAACGAATATTAGAGATGTTGTACCTTTCAGCTACATTTGCTATGTTCCTTAATTCCTGTACATTTGTCAGACCACCGTGAATTTGCGGTACCACTGCATAAGTCCCATCGTGAAGCAAAACGGCCTGTTCATTCTCCGTAGTAAATAAAGAATGTCGATTGTTTTCATAATGAGGATGCATCATATCTAAATAGTAATGAAGACCGCCTTCACATAACGAACAGCCTTTCATGTCTTTAAACTTTAATATTTCTCTTACTTGCTGAACCGTCTCAAATTGATATTGCTGCATTTCTCTTACCAGCTCATCTTCTGATAAATGTGTACATGTACAAAAGGTTTTTTGTTCAATGATTTCATCAAACTCATCGCTTTGAATATATGTTAAAAGATCTGTTACAAGGGGTTTGCATCCTCCGCATGAACCAGAAGCTTTCGTGCAATTTTTTATTTCATCTACTGTCGTTAAATCATTTTTCTGTACTGCTTCAATAATGGCTCCCTTTGTTACACCATTACAGTTGCATACCATATCTGTAAGTGGCATAGAAGCTACTGCATTTTCTTTTTCATGTTGAGAAGGAAATAATTGTACTTTTTCCGCTTGCGACAAATCCTTTTTTTCATTAATCATTTGTGATAGCTTTATAGCCTCACTGGTATCTCCAAAAAGAACAGCTCCCACTATTTTCCCCTCGCGAAAAACGACTTTTTTGTATATACCATCTAACATATTCAAAATCGTAATGGCTTTTGCACCTTGATTTTCCTTGAACTCTCCGACTGAGTAAACGTCTATTCCTGATATTTTTAATTGAGTGGAAAGAACGGACCCGCGATAACCATCGTTTTTTATTTGGCAAAGATGTCGCGCTAAGACTTTTCCTTGTTCGTAAAGAGGAGCAACAAGGCCGTATGTCATCCCTCGATGTTCCGCGCATTCACCTACTGCATAGATATCCGGGATGCTCGTTTCTAAATAATCATTTACGATGATTGCTCTATTTGTTTCTATTCCGCTTTTTTTAGCTAGATTAACATTTGGCCTCACTCCTGTAGCCATTACAACTAAATCAGCTGCAATTTTGCTGCTATCGTTAAATCGGACGCCTTCTGCTCGATTTTCCCCTATAATCTCATCCGTATGCTTGTTTAATAGAAAACTCATGCCTTGCTTTTCCAATTCTTCTCTTAACATAGCAGATGCTGCTCTGTCTAACTGTCGCTCCATTAAGAAACCCGAATGATGGATGACTTGAACATCCATTCCCAAATTTAATAGTCCCCTAGCAGCTTCCAGCCCTAACAGACCCCCTCCAATAACCGCTGCTTTTTTATATTGTTTAGAAATTTTAATCATTTCCTGACAGTCTTCGATGGTACGAAAACCGAGGACACCTTCTTTGTCAGACCCTTTAACGGGGAGCATATACGGGCTCGAGCCAGTAGCAAGAATAAGCTTGTCGTACATCGTCTCTCTGTTTTTATCTGTTTTTATTATTTTTCTCTTAGTGTCTATGTGCGTAACGCTTTCTCCTTTAAATAAAGTGATATTATTTTCCTTATACCATGCCAAAGAATGAATATTGATATCTTCAAGCTTTGTACTGCCTTGTAAAACGGTTGATAATAAAATTCGATTATAGTTAACGTGAGGCTCACTTCCAAAAACAGTAATATCAAAACCATCTGGAGAATGAATAAGAATTTCTTCAATACAGCGCATTCCTGCCATTCCATTTCCGATTAATATCAGCTTTTGTTTCGTCATATAAAAACCTCCAACACATAGATTCAGACCGTAAAATATACAGTTTTTATTATTCCATAAACTTCTCTAAAAGAAATGAACCTTGTTATAACTTCTAACATTAAAATCTGTTTAAAGCGTATGAATACGCCGATACCATTCGTTGAAAGCAAACTTTTATATAGAAGATTAATATGCTTTAAAAAGGGGTAGAAAAAAGGATGCTATGCTTATATCACCTTTCCCTACGCCTTATAAGTAATCTATATAAAATTTTGTTATCTTCTTTTTGCCTACTATTTATTTATTTTGAAATCAATTATGATAAAAGAAAGAGTCTGAATTGGAGGTTTAAAACATGTCAATAACCGTTCACGCCACTCAGTGGATTCATTTTCAAATTAAATTGTATAACCTTCATTCCAAAACGAGATCGCTTAAAGATCAAAAACTAGAATTACCTCTGCCAGAATTCCATCAAAATCTAATCATATTTACATCAGCAGCTCATCATGGCCTTACGTTTGGATATCAAGCCATTCAATGGGATACACCCTATACTTCCTGTCCGATTTACATAGAGCATCAGTCTATTCCATGGTCCACTTTAGAACAACGTTCCCATAAGCACATAACTGAACATATTACAGCTATTTTCTTAGAGACAATGTTTTATAGACAAAGTCAATTCAAACAATGTCAATTTTGTTTTGAATTTATCATTCCTGAGAGTCTTTTTGACCATACAACCTGTCAAAACTGCGCATCACGACATTTTGGAGTGGTGTATTAATTAACAAACAAAAGCCTGAAGGAGTCAGAAAATCTCTGACTCCTTCAGGCTTTTGTTACATGACTAGCTGAACAAAAAGTGGAATAACGGCAACTGTGACGACGCCTACAATAACAACTGCAATACTTGCCATGGCTGCCTCTACTTCTCCCATTTCAATCCCTACGGCTACTCCCAGCGCATGTCCAGAAGTTCCAAGAGCTAATCCTTTTGAAATTGGATTCTTCACCTTGAATATTTTTAAAAATAAAGCGCCCAGCGCATATACGATGACTGCATTAAAAATAACAGCAAAGGAAGTAATAGCAGGAATCCCTCCAATATCTTGAGACAATGGCAGCGCAATCGCTGTTGTAGCTGCTTGTGGAAGCATTGATTTCATCACAACTTCATCCATATGAATACCTTTAGCAATCGCAAAAATAATCGCTACCGAACAAACTGACCCTACTGCAATAGAAGAAAGAATTTGCCACCAGTACTTTTTTAATTTATCGGCTTGCTTATATAAAGGGATGGCAAAAGCAATTGTTGCCGGTTCTAAAAAGAAGCTGATAATCTTCCCGCCGCTGCTATATTCCTCATAAGAAAAATGACCAATTTTCAAAAAAGCAATTCCTAGTACCATTGCCACAAATAAAGGAGTAAATAAGAAAAAACCTTTTGACTTTTTAAATAAATACGTTCCAATGCCGTACGCAGCTAAAGAAACCACGATTCCAAAATACGGATTCATCTTTCCAACCACCTTGTCTCTTTATAATTGATGTTAAGCAATACCTTGTTTTTTCGTTTTTTCACTCATATCTACATCTTTTATTTCTTCTTTTGCTTTATTATCTTTTGTCATGCCAAGTATAAGCTGTGAAAATAAGCCTGTAACGCCTAACAAAATAATCGTTGCCACGATGATAACTAAACAAATTTGAATGCCGTACTGCTGCATAATACCTAATGAATTCATAACAGAAATACCTGCTGGTACAAATAAAAATCCGATCAAAGAAGTTAAAGCCGTTCCCAGTGATTCAACTTGCTCTAGTTTAATAATCTTCAAGCAGAGTGCAAGAAATAACAGCACAAGTCCAATGACTGAAGCAGGCATTGGAAAAGGCAAATGCTCTGCAATAAAATCTGAAATCAACATAATTACGGAAAAAATAAATGCTTGTGTTAAGAAGCCATACACTTTTTTAGCACTCATTTCTTTCACCTCTCTCTGTTTGTTGACTTCATTATATAAAATGAAAATCAATAGGAAAGCGTTTTCAAATCAAAGAGTCAAATATTTGTGCTCACTTACAAAAATCGAGCCTTGAAATGCAAAAAACAGCTTGCCAAAATGCATACGCAAGCTGTTTTTTTCTTAAATTCCTAAACGTTTCTTTAATTCTTTAGCATATGTACGGCTGACAGGAACTCGCTCATCGTTTTTCATTACTAAATTATACGTAGAATTAAACCAAGGCTGTACTTCGGAAATATGATCTACGTTGACGATATATCCCCTGTGCACACGACTAAACGACTGAGAAGGGAGCTTTTTTTCTAGCATAGCAAGCGTATCAGCAGTATGGTAGGACTCTGTTATAGTCTGAATGGTGACTTCTCCTTCTATTAACCCTACAAACAAGATGTCCTTTATATTCACCAACACAATCGAATCGTCTACAGAAATCGCTAACTTTCCAGTTTGAGAAGAAGACTCTCCTATCGATTCTTCTTCTTTCACAGCGGAATGAGGAACACGCATTTTTTTATATTTATGAATGGCCTGCACCACTCTTTCTTCGTCAAAAGGCTTCAAAATGTAATCAATTGCATCTACTTCAAAGGCTTGTAAAGCGTACTGATCGTACGCGGTTGCAAATATAATAGCTGGCGGATTTTTCATTTTTTTAAGCCTTTTAGCAATATCAAAACCGCTGTCATCTGACAGTTGTATATCTAAAAATAATAAATCCGGCTTTTCATCCATCATTTTATCCAACGCCTCTTCGATACTTTCAGCTTCTTCAATGAAGTCTACTTCTTTCGTTCGATGTAATAAATATTTTAATTCATCTCGCGCTAACATTTCATCATCTACTATTAGTACTCGCAGCATATTATACACCCTCGCTTTTTAATTCAATTGGTATAACAAACGAAACCGCTGTTCCTTCTGTTATGTCAAACTCCAGCGTTGTTTCTTTTCCAAATAATCCGTGCAAACGTTGTTTAATATTGTAAAGAGCCGTCCCCGTTCCTTTTTCTGAAAAAACGGGCTGATTGCCAAGCTTTTGCAATCGTTTTGTGTCTATACCTTGTCCATTGTCTTTTACCTTTACGTATACATATTTATCTTTTGTCTCAATATGAACTTCTACGCGACAGTGCTTTTGTTTACGCGGAAAGGCGTGCCGAATGGCATTTTCCACAAGCACTTGAAGAATAAATGGTGGAAGCAAGACATCATCTAGCCCTTCTTCAATATACATGTCAATTTCGTATTTATTAGGGAACCTGGCTTGTTCCAGCGATAAGTACGCGTGAACATGATCAAGCTCTTTTGATAACGGAATCAACAGCTGCCTTGCACCTTGCAAATTGGAACGAAAATAAATGCTTAGCTGCAAAAGCAGCTTTCTGGCTTTTTCTACGTCCTGTCTGCACAGCGCCGATATCGTATTAATAGCATTAAATAAAAAATGAGGATTCACCTGAGCCTGTAAAGCTTTAATCTCCGCATCTTTTAGCAATTTACTTCGAAGCTCTGCTTCGCCGAGCTCTAGCTGAGTTGAAAAAAGTTTAGCTAATCCTTCTGCCAGCTCTTCCTCCACTCGGCTTAACCCGCTCGCATCTTTAAAGTACATTTTTAGTGTTCCAATGGTAGTACCGTGAGAAGTAAGCGGCATCACAATAGCGGCATGAAGCGGACAGTCTTTATGCTGACAATCAATTTGTTCTCTCGATTTTGCTTTCATAATTTTTCCTGTCTTCAGCACTTCGTGAGACAGCCCGGTAATTAAACTATGCGAAGGAACGTGATGATCAATTCCTTCCCCTACATGAGCTAAAATTTTGTGCGTATCAGTTAGCGAAACAGCATCCGTACCTGTGAAGCGATGAATAATATTTGCAACATTTTCACATGATTCACTAGTAAGACCCTGACGAAAATGTGGAAGAGTTTGATCCGCAATTAATAATACTTTGTGTGTCTGAAGCGCTCTCATTTGTTCCTCTTGCCGTAAAATGGACTGAATAATAGATAAGAAAATATAGCTTCCCGTGCCATTTACAATAATCATTGGAATAGCAATAATACTCACTAGCGTCCATGCCGAATCAAACGGTTTAGCAAATAATAAAATAATCAGCATCTGAAGCGTTTCCATCGCTATGCCTACAAGTGCAGCAAAGCGCGGTGTAATCGTTCGATGTTTTTTCCGGTAGGCATAGCCGATATATCCAGTTAACACCCCTGCTAAAACGGATGAAACTGCACAGCTAAACGCCGTACTCCCTCCTAACATAAAGCGATGAACGCCAGCAAGTATTCCTACTCCTAAACCAACAAATGGACCGCCAAGCAGACCGCCCATTTCCACACCCATAATTCGTGTATTTGCAATCGAGCTTGATGGATCTACTTTTAATAATAAGTCTTCATTTCGAATAATTGTTCCTTGAATCTCAATTCCCGTGTAGTTACTAATAATACTAAAAAGAGAAAAAATAAAAATAAGTACAGCTTTTCCTTTATATCCTTGCTGTTTGCGGAGAAATTGCCGAAAAACTTTTGTATGTGCCAGCAAAAAACCTAAGATGACAATAACTCCGACTCGTTCTACCATCATAATTAATAAATGAATCATTTCTAGCCACCCTTTGCTGTCCGTTTCTACTTTATATTGTTACATTGATGGTGGCAGAAATCTAGCTTTACAAATAGAAAAAAAGCTGTGCGAATACGTACTGTATTCGCACAGCTTGATTTTAAGCTTGAACCGTTTTAAAAAATTGAGGCAAGTAATCTTTATGAGCTTCTAGCATCTCGTCTACAATTTGCTTAGCTAGTTTATCAGAAGCCACAAGAGGATTAATGGTTAATGCTAAAATAGCTTTATCATAATCTCCGGTCACTGCTGCTTCAGCTGCAATACGCTCAAATGACTTAATTGTTTGAACAAGACCTCGCACAGGTACAGGAAGGTCGCCGACTGAAATTGGCTTCGGTCCATCTTTTGTAATGATACAGCTTACTTCTACGGCAGAATCAGCAGGAATACTTGCTATGGCACCATTATTGATAGTATTTACGGGCTGAATATCACCTTTATCCGTGTAAATGGATGTAATCAATCGAACGGCTGCATCACTATAATAGGCTCCGCCGCGCTGTTCTAATTGAGGCGGTTTAATGTCTAGATTAGGATCTTCATACAGTTCGAACAGCTCTTTTTCCAACTGTTTTACGACTTCCGCTCTCGTTTCACCTTTTTCATAATTAACGAGCTCTTTTTCTACCATTTCACGCGTTTTATAATAGTACATGTGATATGGACACGTTAACGCATTTAGGGCTTTTGTAAATTCTGGCTCCCATCCAAGTCCCGCTACATTTTTCACAAAGCTGCTGTTAGTTGGATCACTCAATAAATCAATAACTTGATCTTTAACGCTTACACCATCTACATATACATCTAATCCATAGACCATGTGATTTAAACCAGCAAAATCAATTCGAATGCGAGAGTGATCTACATCAAGCAGCTTAGCAATCCCCATTTCCATTCCGATTGGTACATTACAAAGTCCTACAATCTTTTTAATGTTACTATAGCGGAGCACAGCTTCTGTTACCATGCCTGCAGGATTTGTGAAGTTAATCAGCCAAGCTTCTGGACATAACTCTTCAATGTCACGGCAGATATCTAAAATAACGGGAATCGTGCGAAGTCCTTTAAATAATCCGCCCGGTCCATTTGTTTCTTGACCAAGCACCCCGTATTTTAGCGGTATTCTTTCATCTTTCGCTCGTGCATCTAACAAACCAACTCGGAATTGAGTCGTTACGAAATCCGCATCTTTTAGTGCTTCTCTTCGATCTAACGTTAAATGAACATTAATTGGCAAACCTGATTTTTTCACCATTCGTTTTGCCAAATTACCAACAATCTCTAGCTTTTCTTTTCCTTCTTCAACGTCTACTAGCCACAGTTCTCGAACTGGAAGTTCATCGTATCGTTTAATAAATCCTTCTATTAGTTCAGGCGTATAGCTTGAACCTCCGCCAATCGTTACAATCTTAATACCTTTTTTCATAGTGTAATCCCCCCGGAAATTTTGATTGCTTCATATAAATCTACAAATTCAGTAGCCATTTCTTTTACCGTCATCGCATTCATTAAATGATCTTGAGCATGAATCATGAGCAGAGAAATTTCTGTGCTTTCCCCTCTAATTTCACCTTGAATTAACGACGTTTGGATATGATGAGCAGCATTTAATTCTTCTGCAGCTTGTGTAAGCTTTTCACGTGCTTCCGAAAAATTTCCGCTTTTGGCAGCTGCTATCGCTTCCATTGCTGAACTTCTGCCGTTTCCACCGTGTAAGATTAATTTAAAAATATATTCTTGAATGCCTTCCATCCTTTATCCCTCCTCACACAATATCTTTCTTTGTATCACTTGGTACCCCTTCAGCTGCAGGCTGTATACCATTTTCTTCAGTGAATTTTTGTTTATCCCACATTCTAAAGAAAGGATAATAAATGCAAACAGAGATTCCGATATTAATAGCTTGCATAACTGCACCCGATAATTTCCCTCCTGTTGCCAAATAGCCAGAAATAATCGGAGGCATAGTCCAAGGAACCGCAATACCTGCTGGTTTTGCTACCAGTCCTGTCGACATCGCAATATAGGTTGCTACTACCGTCACAAGAGGGGTAATAATAAACGGAATAAGCATCATTGGATTCATCACCATCGGAAGTCCAAAGATGATTGGCTCATTGATGTTAAAAAGAGCTGGTCCTATTCCTAACTTACCAAGCTGCTTCATTTGTTGACTGCGTGCTTTTAAAATCATAGCTACAACTAGAGCTAACGTTGCTCCGCTGCCTCCGATATTAATCCAAATATCAAAGAACTGCTGTGTGAAAATATTTGGTAATGCTTCATGATTAGCAAATGCAATTCGGTTTTCATCCATAGCTCCATACCAAATGGGAGCCATAATTCCACCGACAATATTCGCTCCATGAAGTCCACATGACCACATGAGCATAATAACAAGTTCGGCAACTAGCGTACCGCCTAAACTGCCGCCTAACACACCTAAAGGCTTTCCAAGCAATTCTCCAACGATATTATGCAGACTTCCAAAATGCGTTTGTTCTACTAACAAACGTAAAATCCAAATAAATGCTATTACCGTAAAGCCAGGAATAAGAGCAGCAAACGATTTTCCAACAGCGGGAGGAACTCCATCAGGCATCTTGATGATAATGTCTTTTTGAATAAACCATCTGTAAATTTCCGTAGAGAGAATCGCGACAATCATTGCCACAAAGAGTCCTTTACTTCCCATTAAAGCGGTTGGAATTCCGCCGTCTACTAAAATAGCTTCTTTGGCTCCACTTGGGAGAAAGGACACTTTATACGGAGTAGCAAGTAAAAAAGCAGCAAGTGAAATAGCCCCTGCGGACAAAGCATCTACTCCGTATTTTTCAGCTAACCGATAGGCTATTCCGAAACAAGCAAGCAGCGCCATAATATCGAATGTAGCTCCAACTGGATAGGCCATTTTCGTTGCCCATTCTTTTCCGAAAATCCCTGCCATAAAGTCGTTATAACCTGGTATCGGTAAATTCGACAGTATTAAAAATACTGAACCGATAATAATGAGCGGCATTGTCAGAACAATACCGTCTCGAAGTGCTTGTAAATGGCGTTGACCCGCCATTTTTCCAGCGATAGGCATTACTTTGCTTTCAAGCATACTATTAAATTTGCTCATGTAGTCCACACTCCTATTTTGAAACTAGTTGAACTGCAAATTTTAACACTTGTTCCCCATTACACGTTCCGTAGTGAACAGGATTTATAACGTCAACTGGCACTCCTTTTTCTTCACCTAGCTTCTTAAGCTGCGGCAATAGGTAACGCACTTGAGGTCCTAATAAAAGTACATCCGCTTGATCAATATGGTTGCGAACAGAGTCACCAGGAACCGCCCAAATTTTATACTCCGTGCTTTGCTCCTGAGCGCTTTTTTCCATTTTTGTTACTAGTAAACTTGTAGACATTCCAGCTGCACAACATAATAGAATATTCATTTGTCATTCCCCCGTTTTTTATTTTGCTATCTGTTTTGTTGATAGTTTTATCATAAAATAAAAGCGCTTACATTTATACACAACCTTTTTCCGTTACTAGCGGAAAAATTATGTTTGAACATTCAGATAAAAAAAGAAGCCCCTCTCTTAGACTTCTTTTTTTATCTAATATTTTTCATAAACACCTCTATAAATTCCTCATAATCCTTGCACTTTACTAAGCGCTGCACGACCTGCTTATCATCCACAACGCGGACTAACAAACTGTACATCTTTTGCAAATCGCCTTGATTATTCGCTTTTACACTTAAAAGGCAAATAAATTGTACGAGGTTTCCTTCCCACATAATCGGTTTTTTTAACGTGCAAATGGCCCAAAACGTCGTATCCGTTTGAGGAACCATAGGATGAGGAATCGCAACGAGATTGCCAAAACTTGTTGGTGATGCAGCTTCTCTTTCAAAAACAGATTCTATAAATTGAGAAGGAACTAGTCCTAGATGAGTTAATTTCTCTCCTAAAAAATGAAGCACTTCTTCTCTCGTTTGAAATTCTTGCTGTAAATATACTAATTCTTTTTTTGTGTATTCTAAGGAAGGCTGCTGTTTGTTCTTCATTAAACAATCAATTTTTTTAAAATCACTGTTTCCTAGAATCGTACTTACTTGTACTACAGGAACAGGAAGATGATCTGGAATTGGAATGGTACTAACAATAAAATCTAAAGAGTGCAGCGACATTTGGTGAAGCTTATAATACTGCGTTGTTCCTAAAATAGTCAGATTTAATCCAAAAGTAGCCTGCAGCTTATATGATAATAGCTTGGCACTCCCTACTCCCGATGCGCATACAATCAAACAGCGCTTAGGCTGATTGATAATTTTCCGACGTTCAATGGCCCCTCCAATATGTAAAGCTAAATAGCCAATTTCCGTTTCATGCATGTCGATTTCAAGGCGATTTTTCAAAACCTTCCCAGCTATAATCCCAGCTTCAAAAGCCAGAGGATAATGACTCTTAATTCCTTCAAGCATCGGGTTTCGCAGATTCATTCCATATTTATAGCGATTGATAGCCGGTTTCAAATGCAAGCTCATGCCAAGGATCAGCTCTGAATCTTCACTAATTCCTAAATGAAGCTCTTTTTCAATTGCTTCTAATATAGCTGCTGTTAATTCATAGATATTTGTGTCAATAAACTGCTTTACTTCTTTTTCTTCATGATTGCTATTGTTGAGCATTTTTGTACCTAACAAATGAATGGCGATATATGCCGTTTCTGACTTCGGAAAACGAATCTTGAATGCATTTTCAATCTCCCGCACAATTTCAGCTGCCACTTCATATTCTTTATGTTCCATAATCTCAAGCAGATCTTCTGAATACAAAGAAATAAAATTTTCTTCTTGTATTCGCTTACAAGCTATAGCTAAATGAATGATTAAATTATTTAATCCAATGTCTGAAACCATAATATTGTATCGTTTTATTTGATTTAAAATGTGGGCTTTAATCGTTAAGATTGATTCTTGGGGCAGAATAGATATTTTATTGTATACCATATCTATTTCTTTATCTTTTCGGTTGAATATGTACTCAGACATACAGAATCTCATTTTCATTTCGTCCCCTTTAGCTTTCAAGCCATAGTTAGGACGTTTTTCTAAAAGAATATCATACTTACACAGCTGTTTTTTAACATCTCTTAAATCGTTTTGAACCGTTGACTTGCTAATATACAACTCGTCTGCTAAATCTTCGAGCTTCAAATATTCGTCTGCTAGCAGCAATCTTTTGATTAAATAATGCACGCGGTCATCAGGAACGGTTGGAATAGAAGTTGCATCAAATAATTGATTAGCCGAAAGTTCTTTTAATAGGTGATGGAACTGTTTTTCATCTAAAACGCTAAGTTCATATCCTGTCCCACGAGCTGATTTAATTTTAGCTCCGTACTGAGACAAAATGTCATCTAGCTGTTTTATATCCGTTCGAATAGTTCGAGAAGATACTTGATTTACTGTTGCTAAATATTCACTCGTAACGGTTGATAATGTAGACTGTACGGACATTAGTTCTCTTAATATGACGATCATTCTTGAATTAAGCATGTTTGCTTCTCTCCATTCTCAGAAGATTTCTCCCTTATAAAACAAATGAAAAAGGGCTGGTTATTTTAAACAAAAACAAAAAACACCTAAACAGCAACAAACAGAAACTATCTTTTCTGTCCTTGCAGCTTAGGTTTTGCCTGCTTCATCAGTAACAACCCTAAAACAATAGGAATAAATGTCTTTATTTGTAATCTATCATTCTTTCTCTTTTTTTTCAATTTCAACTAAAGCATTAGGCTTAGTGGCTTTAATGAAATTTATGTGGTCTGTTTATACCGGTGGAGGCCCAATGCAAACGTACGGATTAAAAAGTCTAGAGTCTCATCAGTGCTTAATGACATTCCAAATCCCCCTTTATGCTCCAAAGAAGAAAACCCATGTAAAATGCTGCGAAGACTTCTAACAGCATGAAGGGCTTCATTTTCCGGAAGCTGATACGGTTTCAACACATCCAGCACTAAAAACAAAATGTTATCAGATGCTTTTTGTACTTCTTCATCCTTTATCCTTGGTGCTACCGTTGCCGTTGCTTCGTATATTCCCGGAGACTTTCTTACAAATGAAACGTACGCTTTACTTAGATGATAAACAGCGTCTTCTGTGGAAGCATGTTCGACAGTACTTTTTAAAAGATGATATAGCTGCTGCAGTCCACTTAAAGCCAGTTCTTTGCGCAGCTCTTCTAATCCTTTTATATGGTTATATAAAGACGGTGGACGAACATTTAATTCTTTTGCTAATGAAGCAATTGTAACAGCATAAAACCCTTCACGATTGGCCAAATTTTCACCTGTTTGAATCACCTTTTTGAAATCTAGTCCTTGTCGTGGCGACATCCCTTCATCTCCTTTTTTCTATTTTTACTTTCGCTTGTTGTATTGCTTTTTCCATCAATTTTAGCGGCTGAGAAAGAATTCTTCCGTGTCCAACAGCAAGAAGTGACGGGTTTAGCTCATGTAGCTTTTCTGCACTTTTAAGCGCTAGCTCTTTGCTCCACGTTCCAAAGGCAGGAAACGGAAACAGCGGTTTTAACTGACCTGATACCGCAATTCCTCCTCGCACTTGGAACGAATCTCCGGCAATTAATGCGTTCGTTCTCTGCTCTAAAAAAGACATAGATCCAGGTGTATGTCCAGGTGTAAAAATAGGAGCAAGTGAGCCTATATAAGAATCTTCTTCGATGAAATGATCAATTTTAGTTGAAACCTTTCCTAGTTTTGGTATTCCTCCACGGATTGGGTTTTGAGGTTCTTCAGAATCGAGTGTGAAATCTCCTGAAAATAATCGATAATCTCTTTGCGACATATAAACAGAAGCATTCGGTAACCTTTTTTTCAAATGATCAATCGCTCCGATGTGATCTTCATGAGTATGTGTAAAAACAATTCGAGTAATCGGTTTTCCAATTTGATCTGCAGCTTTCAAAATACCCGACGCGCTGTATGGAAGAGCCGCATCAATTAATGTAAGACTGTCTTTCTCTTCGACTAAATAACAATTCACTGGAAAAAAGCGAGGCAAAAACGTCAGTTGATACAACATTTTCTCACGAACTATTCTCATTTCCTCATCCCCTATTATCAAAATTAAAACTAATGGTATTAGTTTTAATTTTAACTAATACCATTAGTTTTATCAATCATATATTGGAAAAAACAAAAAAGTGTGAGACATAACAAAATCAATTAAATCTAAAGACGAACAAATGGGATAAAGAAGCTCGTATAGATCACTTGTTATACCGTCCCCACAAAAAAATCCGAACGCGTTTGATTCTCTATCAAGAATCAAACGCGTTCGGATCTTCCTTTAACTAAACTACTTTTTTCATAGCCTCTATTAAACTTAAACGTCTTTTCTTTCTCCTGTAGCAGCCACTACAATCGCACTGCCTTTCTTTAACTCTTCTTCATATTTTTTTGTTTCGTCTTTTGATAAGCCTAGTGAAGCCATTTTTGTTCGAAGCTCATCTTCTCTGGTTAAAAATAAACTCGCTGCTGAATGTAAAGGACCTTCTTCAGACAGTCGAATAATATTTGTATCCGTTACTTCTGTTAAATTTTTAGAATTTTCCTTGTCATACGTAAACACGTATACTTCATCTTTCTCAAAACCTTTGTCTGCAAATTGATTAACTGCTTCGTTAATGTTTGCTCCTTTTTCTACTACTTCAACATGTTTCATTATTTATAACCTCCTGTTTCTATCGCACATCTTTCTTTTATACTTAACAAAAGAATAAACTTCTTACTACTATATATACCCGTTTTCAGAAAGGAAAACCCGCATTTAGAGCTTTGCAGAGAGTTTGAATATCACTCCACATTATCCTTTAATAGAATGTATACCTCTTTTGATTAACTTATTTGAAACAATCATTCAGTTTATTTTCAGCTACATTGCTTATTATTAAAAAGGAAAAAGACGCTAATCAGGTACTTTATACGCATAATGAATATCTGTGTCAGAGTAAGCCGGATATGAATGCAACAATTCATATCCGCTTTTTGTATGAAAGAACCTCTAACAACATCCTGTCCATACGTCTTACAACATACTATAATTCTCCATATTAACTAAAAATTCAGTTTATATAGGAGGTTACAAATGAACAGCCATCCACAGCCACAGTTAAAAAAAGAGTTAAAGATCCGGCATATCACCATGATTTCTCTTGGAGGAATTATCGGTGCTGGATTATTTATCGGAAGCGGATCACTCATTAACACCGCTGGACCGGGATCTATTTTTTCGTACGCATTTGCTGGTTTGCTCGTTATTTTAGTCATGCGAATGCTTGGCGAAATGTCTACTGCCAATCCTTCCAGCGGTTCTTTTTCTACTTATGCAAAAGAGGCATTAGGCCCTTGGGCCGGCTACACGATTGGCTGGCTTTACTGGTTTTTCTGGGTTATCGTTATTGCTGTTGAAGCCATTGCAGGTGCAAATATTATTCAATACTGGTTCCCGTCTTTGCCGTCTTGGGGAGTAAGCCTGGCTCTTACTTTTTTATTAACGATGACCAATCTGTACTCGGTTAAATCTTTCGGAGAATTTGAATATTGGTTTTCCCTCATTAAAGTCGTCAGTATCGTTCTTTTTTTACTTTTAGGTATAGCTATTATTTGTGGATTCATTCCAGGCATTGATCCTCCTGGCACTTCCAACCTTTTTCACAAAGGGGGATTTTTACCAAATGGAATTAGCTCTGTGTTTTTAGGCATTGCTCTTGTCATGTTCTCTTTTATGGGAACAGAAATTGTCGCAACCGCAGCAGGTGAATCGTCTCAGCCTGAAAAAGCCATTACCATCGCGACCAATACCGTTATTTATCGCATTTTGTTTTTCTATTTAGGCTCTATTTTTATTTTAGTAACGGTTCTTCCCTGGAATTCATCAAGCCTAATGAAAAGCCCATTTGTATCTATTCTTGAATTAGTGAATGTACCGGCCGCAGCTCAAATTATGAACTTTATTATTTTAACAGCCGTTCTTTCCTGTCTGAATTCTGGTCTGTATACAAGTTCTCGCATGCTGTTTTCCATGTCTCAAAACGGCGATGCACCAAAAAGTTTTTCAAAATTAAATAAAAAAGGCGTGCCGGTTAGCGCCATATTAGCTTGTACAGTTATCTCGTACATTAGCGTTATCTTTAACTACATTTCACCGGACAAAATCTTTTTGTTTTTAGTGAATGCATCAGGTGGCGTAGCGCTTCTTGTGTATCTAGTTATTGCATTTTCACAGATTAAAATGCGAAAAAAATATGAAAAAGAAAGTCCTGAAGCATTAAAAATTAAAATGTGGTTATTTCCTTACTTAACTTACGCTACAATCCTTGCCATCACTAGTATTTTTATAGCCATGGCATTTATTGATTCATTACGTTCTCAGTTCTTCTTAACTCTTTTAATTGCTGTACTCGTCGTAGGTTCTTTTTTCTTTCAGCGTACCAAAATGACGAGCGGCTTAGCAGCAAAAGGAAATACATCAAAATAAAAGAGGTTGAGACATAACTAAATGAATTCAACCTAAAGATGAACAAATGAGATAGATGAGCTGGACTGCTTATTACATCGCAGTTGATTTCCATGCAAGGCTTCGCTTTCCGCGGGCGGGCGCTGAGCCTCCTCGTCCCTTGTACTCCTGCGGGGTCTCATCTGTTTCGCTGTTCCCGCAGGAGTCTTCGCCTTGCCCTCCAATCACCTGCTAGAAGGAACGAAACAGATGAAACTATATTCACCATCAAAAAAACGAACCACGAATCAAACATATTGATTAATGGTTCGTTTTTCACTTGGATTAAAATGCTTTTGTCCCAGCCTCTTTTTATTTAACGAGATAAATCTCCTACAATTTTTGTTCCGTGTAATTCAGCTGCTTTTGTTTCTTTTATAACCGCCTCTGCGTTGCTTTCATGAATTCCTCCGCCGGGCAAAATAATAATACGGTCGTTAGCATATGTGATCAATTCTCGGATCATATGAAGATTTTGCAAAGCAGATCCTTTCCCTCCTTTGGTCAAAATACGGTCTGCTCCCAATTCACTAAGTATATCAATGGCTTTGTATTTATCTTTAATCTCATCAAATGCCATATGAAACGTAACGCTTAAAGGATGAGCTTCTGCTATTAACTCTTTAGTGCGTCCGTAATCGATTTCAGCTTCTTCTGTTAAAATGCCAAATACTACTCCGTTTACTCCAAGGTCTTTACATGCTTTAACGTCTTTTTTCATAATTTGAAATTCTGCTTCAGAATATATAAAATCACCGCTTCTTGGGCGAATAATCACGTTGATATCTGTATCAAGATGTTTGCTTGCATATTCAATGGTGCCGTAACTTGGCGTGGTGCCTCCTTGACTGAGATTGTCACACAATTCAATGCGGTCTGCTCCTAGCTTTTCTGCTTTTTTTGCCTGCTCATACCCTTCTGCACACGCTTCTTTTATGTACTTCATACTCTCAACTCCTTTATTGGCTCTATAAATAAAGCCCATCTTTAAAAAGATGGACTTCCTTCTGCTATTTAATCGCTTTATGAACTTTTAATTTCTTTCCTTTAATCGTTTTGTTTTTCATTGCTTGTAACACTTTTGGACCTTTTCCATTCAAAATCTCTACATAAGAGACATTTTCTTGGATCGTAATAATTCCAATATCGTCCGCGGTTACTCCGTCTAATTTCGCAATTGTTCCCACAAAATCAACCGCTCTAATTTTCTTTTTCTTTCCTCCGTTAAAATACAACTTCATAATGTCTTTATTTAATGACTCGCTTTTATCCTTTTTAACTTCTGGACGCTCATTGATTTTTTCAGTAAAAGCGGATGCTGCCTGCTGTACTTCTTCTTTAGAAGGAGGAGTAGATGTTGGAATTGAAAAACCGATATATTCTTCAATTTCCGATAGCATTCTCTCTTCATAAGGCGTTACAAATGTGATAGCCTTCCCTTTTTTACCGGCACGTCCCGTTCTTCCTGTACGGTGAACGTAGCTTTCTTTTTCTAACGGAAGGTCATAGTTAATAACGTGTGTGATATTATCAATATCAATTCCTCTCGCAGCTACATCTGTCGCCACTAAATAGCGGAATTTACCTTTTTTGAAATCATTCATAACCTCAAAACGGTCTTCTTGCACCATTGCCCCGTGAATTTTATCACAAGGATACCCAAGATCATCTAAATCATCTAACAGCGTATTTACCTGCTCTTGCGTGCGGCAAAAAATGATGCAGCTGTCCGGGTTTTCTACTGTGGTTACGTCTTTCAGCAGTTCAAATTTACGTTCGTTCTCTACTGTTATAACAGAATGGTCAATCGTACTTGTCGTTAATCCATTCGCTTTGATTTCAACATCAACCGGCTTTTTCATATACTTGCGAGAAAGCTCTTCAATATCTTCAGGAAGCGTAGCGGAGAAAAGCATCGTTATACGCTCACTAGGAAGATGTTGAATAATTGCTTCTACTTGGTCAATAAAACCCATATTTAGCATTTCATCTGCTTCATCAATAACCAAATAACGAATTTTCTCTAATGCAAGCGTTTCTTTTTCTATATGATCAAGCACTCGTCCAGGCGTACCTACAACAATATGTGTTTTTTGCTTTAGTTCTACTTTTTGCTTGGCAAACGGTGATTTTCCGTAGACAGCTGCTGCTTTAATTCGCTTAAAACGGCCGATATTTGTAATATCTTCTTTTACCTGCGCGGCCAGCTCTCGTGTAGGTGTTAACACTAAGGCCTGGGGCTTATTTTCTTCCCAATTAACTAATTCACACAGTGGAATGCCAAAGGAAGCCGTTTTTCCACTTCCTGTTTGAGACTTCACGACAACATCTCTTTCTTCTAGCGCGATGGGAAGCACCTTGCTTTGTACTTCCGTGGGATGATTGTATTGCAGGCTAGAAAGCGCCTTAGCTACCTTGTCACTAAGACCATATTGACTAAAACTTCTTTGATTCATTTTGTACCCTCATTTATTTTAAATTAGTGATTATCTTTATCATGACCTGATGCACTATGTTTCATTATACTTTAATTCTTCTATATGCGCTCAAGATTTAATATAGCATTGATTTGTCAAACAAAAGAGAAAAGCCGCTCTCTTATTAATAAGAAAACGGCTTTGGTATGAGCGATGAGGGATTCGAACCCCCGACCCCATCCCTGTCAAGGAATGGAAATCTAGAAGGGGTTAAAATTGGTCTCAAAACGCTGACATACTAACACTTCGTACATTTCATTGACTTCATTATAACTGCTTGATTGAAACACTTCAACTAATTTTTATTAAATTTTCCCAGTATTAATCCCGATAATTTGATTTACAAAAATCCAGCTTAAAGATGGATTTAAATGTAAACTTCTTATAAATTTTTTATTTTACGAGAAAAAGCAATAGCCATAACAGCCATTGCTTTTTCAACTTTTCACTCTTCCACGAAATAATCCAAATCTAGTTTCTTTACTTCGTATACTTTCTCAACAGATACTCCCAAGCCAACTTCAATCATATATTGGGCTAGTTGCTGTCCATCAATTAAAACAATATTTTTGTTTGGTAGTAGTTTAACGTACTCGTAAGCATCTTTTGAGAAGGAAGACGTAGTTATAAAAATTCCATTGTTTCCTCCAAACCCATCTAACGCTCCAGCAAATTTTTGAATTTCTGGTCTACCGATAATAGTTTCTGACCAACGTTTAGCTTGTACAAAAATTTTATTTAAGCCCAAAGAGTCAGCATTAATAATTCCATCAATACCACCATCACCAGTACGTTTAGTGTTTTGTTTTGCTGTTTCTTTAGAACCACCGTAACCTTTTTTTACAAGTAACTCCAACACTACATCTTCAAATTTAAAGAAATCCATTTCCTTTAATTTTTCTAAAAGTTCATCAGCAACAATGATGTTTAGCTCTTCAAATGATTGTTCAATCATTTCATATGGTGTACTCGTAGGCTCTTCTTGAGTTTGTTCAATCACTGCAACTGAAATATTAACTTGGTCTTTTGGTTCGTTAATACTTTTCTTTTTACTTCTCTCAAGGAATGCTTGAAAAGCAGGAATTTCTTCTAACATTGAGGTATCAATTTTGTCGGGGTTTCCTGCTAAGACTTCTTTACCCAGTTCTGAGATTTGAAATTCACCGCGTTTAGGGAAATCAATGAAACCAGCTATTTTCATATAGAATTTCGCCCAATGCACTCGGTCATTAAATATATTCTTCCCACTTGGTAAAGTTGCATTTTTTTCTTCTTCAGTTAACCCGAAATAATCTTGTAATCGCTCTACACAAACTTTTTGTGTATAAACACCTCCATCCGACATCAATTTTAATAATGGTAACCTTACTTCATCGTGCTTTGGAATTGCCATATCTTTTCTCCTCCTCACTTTTATTTTTTGTGTAATTATTAAATTCGTTATTATGTAATTGTCTACAGTATAACCCTTCGAAAGAAAAAAAGATACACTTTTTCAGAAAATTTATTATATTTAAATAATTCTATTTACATATGTAAACAGGTTCATAATAAAAAACCGTTTTCTAATATAATAAAAACCAGAAAACGGTTTTAGACATTTTATGTTCATTATTTATTGCTTACTTTAATTGTTCCTGAAGAACTTTTTTTAATAATTCAAGGGCATTTTCCTCATCTGGGTCATTTGTTCCAAGTTCACCTCGGAATGCTTTAACTAATATAGACTTTTTTAATTCCTCACATACTTCAAGAGTATTATTTAAATTCTTCTCAGCTACTTCAAATTTTTTGAAAGCCATTTTTATTTTACGAATAACTTCATATTGTTCATCTAACGATGGAATTGGCACCCATACGCTTTTAATGTCATTTAGCCCTAAACCAGCTTTAGTGGCACCTCTTTGGAGTCTATCAAATTGCATTTTCCCTCCATTTCTAGATGATAAAAACCACGCGATATATTCAATACAATAGCCACTAACAGGTCTCGCTAATGCAACATGCTGATTAATATAAGCCTTTGGAAATTGTTTTGGAACTACAGCAATTCTGCCAATATCCGCAGTTATAGATACTAAAATATCTCCTTCTTGCACAAGTGTTCTAATTCCTTCCGTACCTTCGGGAGGAATTACTTTTTTTGGGTTAGTTAAGTCAATATCAATTGAATTGTGATTTAAATTACCTACTCTTATAAAAAAATCACCATCATCACTATAGTATTTAGCCCATCCTCTTGAACCACTAGTTACGAATTCAAATAAATTATTAGACAATATCCATTTCCAAGAATCGGGTATATTATGCTCAAGTATTGAACTAGTAGCTGCTACGTCGTTACTGTTAACACCTACTTCGTTCATTCCTTCTGATGACTCCATTTTTTTTGAAACATTTTCTTCTCGCCACTTCTTTGTTAACTCTCCACGAAATGCCCTATCTAAAATAGCTGCTCGACGAACTTCAAATGTTTCCTTAACTTCTTCAATTAACTGCTTTGCCGTTTCAATTTTATTTAAAAGTCGCTCCACTTTTTCAGTAATACGTTGTTGCTCTGTCAAAGGCGGTAAAGGAATCGGCATATTATTCATTTGTTTTTGAGTGAGCTTTAATCTTGTAGTTCCACTTACATAACCAATAAAGTTAAACTGATTTAAATAATGTAAAAGATATTTATTACCAATCGAACCAAAATTAGATTTCAAAATATGAGCATGATTATTAACCCAAGCTTTTCCGCTAATCATATAAGCTTTATTTTTAAATGGATGAAGAAAGGGTGCGCCGTCTTCTCCCAATATGACTAATTCATCATTGGTTAGAAAATCATCTATCCATCCCACTTGACCAGTAGCTCCGTAATAAGGTATATTTCCTTCTCTTTCAGCTCTTTCTGTAGCATTAATCGGTTTTCGAAACTTATCTAAACAGACGGCAAAATTGTTTCCTATCTTCACCCATATCCAATTTTCTGGTAGCTGATATGGATGCTCATCCTCTCCCAGTACAGCTCCTTCTAATAAATCTTCAATGGTGGCCTTCTTTTTCTTGCTCATCTTTTGACCACCTCAGATTCTTCTACAACTCGAAGTTCTTCGACAACCTCGTTTAATAAATCCATTGCTTGTTGGAGTTTCTTAATTGCCTCTTCTGCTGATTCAATTGGTTCTGGTAAGTTTTCATAAGATGATAAAGATTCATCTGCGATTAAACCAATATCTAAACTGTCGTTCTTCTTTTGGATTTCGTTTCGAGTAAACATATTCCAACGCTCATCTTCTACTTTAGAACGGTCTGCAGCAACATATGCTTTCATAAAGTTCTCAAAGTGTGCCGTTGTTAACTGATTACGCTTACCGAACGAATCCATGTTTGTACGAAGGTCATATACCCATACATCTTTCGTATTATCTTGGTCAGTTGTACATCTTGTAAAGAATAATACATTCGTTTTGACACCCTGTGCATAGAAAATCCCTGTAGGTAAGCGTAAAATTGTGTGTAAGTTACATTTATTCATTAAGTCACGACGAATCTGGACACCAATTCCACTTTCGAATAGTACATTATCAGGTAATAAAACAGCCGCACGAGCATTTCCATCATCTTTCAATGCGTTATAAATTAATTGTAAAAAATTCAACTGTTTATTTGAGGTTTCAAATGTTAAATCATCACGAGATACACGCTCTCCGCCTTTTTTTGTACCAAAAGGGGGATTCGTTAAAATGACATCAAAACTCTTCATCCATTTTCCGTTACTTGATAAAGAATCTCCTTGTTCTAACCGTCCTTCCATGTTATGGAGTAAAGCGTTCATTAAAGCAAGGCGATGTGTTCCTTTTACAAGTTCCATTCCAGTAAATGCTTCTTTCTTTTGAAACTCTGCTTCTTTTGGGTCTAAATCGAAATAATCATCTGTTTTATTTTTTAGATACTGGTCTGCTGCAATCATGAAACCAAAAGTTCCAGCTGCTGGGTCATTGCACCGTTCACCAGGTTTTGGGTCAATTAACTGGACCATAACGTCAATTAATACACGAGGAGTAAAGTATTGACCTGCACCTGATTTTGTTTCACTCGCATTTTTTTCTAACAAACCTTCATATAAATTTCCTAATCCTTCTTCTTTGGCATTGTACCAGTCAAGAGCATCAATTGATTTAATAATTTTTTCTAAATTTTTTGGTTCTACAATACTAGTAGAAGCATCACTGTAAATTTGACGTAATTTATCATTTTCACTACTTCCTAATTTAAGTAACAACTCCTGATAAAAGTTTTTTAACTTTGTACCTTCCTTTTCCAATAAATCATTCCATCGGTATCCTTCTGGAATAACTGCTTCAGTTCGTTGTTCTTTCATCATTTTTAAAAATAATATATATGTTAATTCGGTGACATATTGTTGATATGTAATACCGTCATCACGTAAAACATTACATAGATTCCATAACTTTTGAACAATTTCTTGGTTATTCATTTCTTTGCCTCCTGCGATGCTTGAATGTTTATTTTAAAACAATTTTTATTGTTTATCTGTTTAAGACGAACCTTTTAATTATAACTCAAAAAAGTGCCTCAATGAAGAGGCACGAATTCTAACTAATATATAAATTCTCATTAATAGTATTCACAACATTGTCAATGTGGTCACCAAACTCACGCTTCAGCATTTTATAACCACCTCGACTAATGAATGGCTCTTCTGAAAAAGCATCCTGAGGTGTTGGTGCTAGCACAGGTACTTGAAGTAATTGCTTTTCAATTCTTTCTAACCATTTCTTTTGTCTTGGCGTCCAGTCATTCAAAGAATATACTTTCTGCATCGCTGTTTTAATACGAGTATCATGGTCAACAAGCGCTTCTCCTAATGCTGCTTGACGAATAAAACTGATAATATCTGCGGCAATATCTTGATTCTTTGTCTGCTTCCACGCCGTTCGCAAGTGTGACTGTTTGAAACCTTTCGTTTCTAAGATTGTAATTAACTCTCTTAAATCTTGCCTTGTTAAGTCCTTTGGACGTGTACAAACAAGTTGAAGTGCAGGAATTTCGTTTATATTCTCTTGAATGAAACGAACAAACCCATCTAAGTAATCTTCTGGACGACTATTTCCTTCACCATATCCGCGTACCACACTTGTTACTTCATCTTCTTTATTAGAAATATATCGCTTTTCACCTTTTGCTCGATAAGCTTCAATGTAATTAAACAATATAGAATTCTGTTTCGCTTCTTTTGAAGTATATGATTGAACTTCTTTAGCCCACTCATCAATACTTTTTCCATTCGATAACTCTTCAAACTTTTGTTTGCCTTCTTCATTTAATCGCTGTTTACGACGTTGAATCTTCGCAACCAACTGGTCACGATAAAACTCTTCTTCTTCTTCTGTCGTAGCATTTGCCAATGACTCATGAAGTTGACCAATGCTATAATTTTGTTGCTTGACCACTGGTTTCATATCTGTATAACTTTTCAACTTATCATAAATTCCTACTGCATCATAAATATTGAAATGCGTCTTACCGATATCAGGACAAAGTCGAGTAGCACGTCCCAGCATTTGGTCATAAAGAATACGAGATTGTATACGTCGTAAGAATACTAAATTTGTTATGGTTGGAACATCAATTCCAGTTGTTAACAAATCAACTGTGACAACAACATTGGGAAGACGTTCATTCTTAAATTTTTTAATTAAATTCAATGGTTGATAACTCTTTCCAGTAATCTTAACTACCGCATCATCTTCTACTTCGTCACCACGCTCTTTAAATGCTTGCTTTAACAAACGCACGACAGTATCTGCATGGTCGTCAGTAGCCGCGAATATAAGCGTCTTTTCTTTACTTGTAGGGTCAATATAATCTACGAGTTTGTTTAGTATCGCCTTGTTAAAAGGTTCTGTAATAACTCGTTTATTAAATTGTTCTACTTCAAAATGAACGTCCTCTTCCATTTTTTCTAATTGGATTTTACCCTTATCTACGTCAAACACTTCTACTTCTTCATCTTTTTCAAAACTAATTCCCATTTCTGAAAGTTCTGTTTTGAATAGATATGGAGGTTCATGGTCAACTAAATACCCATCTAATACTGCCTCACTATACGAGTATTTAAAGATTGGCATACCAAAGATTTCAGTTGTATGAAGTGCAGGCGTCGCTGTTAGTGCCAAACATGCCGCGTCAAAATAATCTATAACACGGCGGTACTGGCTCACATAATCGTTTTGGTCTCTGAATACCAATTCTTCGTCAGACATCTCACGGTCACTTGTATATCCACGATGTGCTTCATCCACGATAATAAAATCATATTGTCCAACACTTGGAACTGTGTCACTTTCACTATAAAAAAGTCGTTTCACCATTCCTTGTACCGTTGCAATTTGCACTTTTGTTTCTACTTCTGGAGTGATATCTTTTAATGATTTTACATCGTAAATATCAGCAAATGAATAACCTTCAATTTTTGTATCTTTTAGAGCATCATCTGTTTGTTTTCCTAATGAACTACGGTCTACTAAAAAAAGAATACGACGGCATTTTTTGGTTTTAATTAAGCGATACATAAGCGCAATTGCTGTACGAGTTTTTCCAGTACCTGTCGCCATTGCAACTAGCATTCTTCTTTGACCTTCTTTTAAACTATTTTCTGCTGAGAGAACTGCACCTTGTTGATAATGTCTCAATCCAAACTTTGTAATATCTTCTTCTTCGAGAAGTCTATCTGCATCTTTATCATCTTGACTAAGAAGTAATTGTAAATCTTCTGGTGAATGCCATCCCTCTAAGGGACGAGCGTGCTCTAATGGTTTACGTGAATCCCAAAACCATATACCCGACTGTTCTTGTAATTGTCTTAAAAATGGTCGACCATTGGTTGCATACAAAAACGGTACTTTGTATTCTCCTGTTGTAGGAGTAATTATTTCTTTATCAATTAGTTTTACATTCTTTGCGTAAGTTTTGGTTTGACTTTCTAACACTCCAGGAATATTTTTCTTTTGTGCTTTTGCCTCGATAAGGCCTACCAGTTCTAATCCAACAAAGAGTGCATAGTCAACTCTACCTCCATCAACTTTCCATTCAGCAATTGCCATATTTTTATTTTTCTGTGGCAAAGTACCTTTTGTATAATGATTAAGGTTTGTTGTATCTACTTCCCATCCTGCTAAACGTAACTTTTCATCAATAATAGTACGCGTTTCTGCTTCAGTTAATTGCTGACGACGTATAAAGTTTTTAGATTTCTTCTTACGCTCTGTCTTAATACTTTCATGTTCTGCTTCTGCTTTCTGACGAGATTTTTCTAACTCTTCTTCTAACTTCTTATATTTATCTTCGTATTCTTTTTGTAATTTTTCTATATCTACGTTCACTTGTTCTTGGGGTTCCATGTATTCAGGAGCTTCAAAGTCCCAATCCCCGTAAACTTCCATAAACCAAACAGATAAACGAAATACCAATTGTACTAATGCTTTTGCTTCCTCTGTTTTACCGTAATCTGCCTCGTGTGAAGCTTGATTTCCTTTACGACGTAGCGCTTCAAAAATATCAAGTAACTCAGGTTCAACTAGACCTTCACGACGCAGTGTATTAATTCTATCTACTTGCCTCGTATCATATGTTTCTCGTATATTTTCAGATGCTAAAATAAACTTCGACAGGGTTTCTCCAAACAAACGAAGTTTCATTAAGGTTGTATGTGGGTCTTGATATAAATTCTTTTCTGCAGTTTCTCCTAAATTGGCGAGTACATCCCATTTCCCACGAAAAAATGAAAAGTTAGTGTTCATTATTATCACCGTTTTCATAGTAGTATTTATGTCTATTATACTATGAGTAAGAAAAACTTTCTAAATATATGGAAAGTACACCCATTAGTATTTCCTAATGAAGAATAAAACACCCCCCTGTACCGCCAAAGAAAAAAAGTAAAGGAGACAAAAGGACAGGAGGGTGACGAACGTAAGAAAACCTCATCCCCATTACTCAAATTTTTCATCTAATACGTTTTGACATTTCTAATACCTCCCATAACGGATTCTCTTCTACTGGTTGCTGATTGTTTATTTCTTCGAGCTTTTTCTCCTCAATAGCCAATCTAGCCATATCGTTTGCTAACCGTAATCGTTGATTTAACGGTATACACAACAAATTCATGTGTGCCGTTATGGATTTCTCATAGGCGTGAAGACGTCTTTCAAGTGAAGCTGCTCGTTCGTCGAGTACGTCCATTTCATGAAGTACTTCATATAATTCGTTGTAGTGATATAAATTTATAGATAGTATCGTTAATGATATTGAATCAGCCTCAGTAAAATTTTCGTTAAGGGCTGCAAACCTTTCGAAAATTGCTTTCTGTTCTTCATTCAAATTCATGAAAAAACAGGGTTCTGGTTTACTTTTTAGATTGGTAACAACTTGCGCTTCTGCTTTTTCTCTTGCTTGTCTTTCTGCTTTTGACATTTTACGTGTCATTTGTTTAACAGATTTTGTAGGTCTCATTTTTAAATATTTCTCCTTTTTTTCAAGTTATGGGGAACAATTTTTTTGGTGTTAACCACCCCTTAGTCCATTCGTTCCCCTCCTATTTTTTCTTAGGAACACAGGGGGCCTATCTCAAAAAATTCTAAAGTTCGGGAATCCGTTTTTTTCTTGCTGACCACCCCTTAATCCTTCCCTGCCTACTTCAAGATAAAAACGCCTGTCATAATGTCGGCATTTCTAATCCTGGGGCTTCATATTCGAAATCAAGCTTATTACTGGTTCCTAGCTCTAAGTTACAATCACGACAGACCGTTATCAGATTTGATTCGTCATAAGCTAACTCAGGGAAATCACGCCATGATTTGATATGGTGCGCTTGCAGGTTATCGAACACCATCCAATCATATTTGATACGACAACGTACACAATGCGCTCCGTCACGTTTAATGATTTGCTTCCTGAGCTTTTGAAACTTCCGAGTACTGCTTGGGTGTTTCGTGTGTTCTCCATGTTTATACGCTGTTCCCGTTCCTTTACACGAGCATTCATCGCCTCGTATCACTAAAAGGCAATACTGACAAAATACAACTGTTTCCATAATTAGTTTCTCCGTTTTGTTTTATTGATTGAATGTTCTGTTATTTTTGAATATTAATATTCAAAAACTATATCCCCATTTCAACTTGTTTAACTTCGTAGTTCTTATGAGCATGATTTAATATTTTTAAATCTGTTACTTTAGGAAATTTCTTTTTTAAATCCGTTTCTTTTAAACTACCATCCGACATTTTTTCTACCAGTACAATTGAATAAAATCCTGTCATTGATGACCGTTCCTCCACGTATTTTTCAACAATGATTGGTCTCTCTTTCGGTTCGGGAATCTGTTCTTGTTTAGACTCAATTCCATCAGGCGTATTGTTTGCTTCTTCACGTTTAACAACATCGTAATGAGCAGTATCTTGAATAGTATCTGATTTACGTTGCTCTTCAAGTTGCTCATTTTCCGTTTCACGTTTGGTAGATTTGTTGCTATTTTTACGCTTTTTAAATCCGTCTACAGTAGATTTCATTTCATTTGTAGCGCCATCATTTGCTAGATACATTTCATCTGCGCCTTCATAAACTGGTGCCATTACATAATATTCGGTAGTACTGCTATTTCCATGTTTTTTGATTGCTAGTAAACCTGTGTTAAACAGTCCTTTTCTTTTCGTTAAAGTACGGTCTATAGTCGATACATCTACCCCGATTGCTGTAGCAAGAAAACTGTAAGATGCTTCAACATACGCTCGTCCTTTTTCATCAACTTGTCCTTTATGAACTGCTTTTTTCGTCATATCCCAAAGTTCTTGATAAATCAATTTTTCTGTTGGATTTAATGCTTTACGGTATTTATCACCTTTTACAATTACTTTTGGTGTCGTATAGTAAACACCTGTTGCTTTTTCTTTGTCGTTAAGCATCTCAATGTATGCCTTTGTGATATATTGTTTTTTCATTGTCCGTTATCCCCAGTCCGTTTTGTTTTTATATTATCGTGTACGTTGTGCCAGTAACTCATTTAATTTTTCATTTTGTTCAAAGATGAAAATGGTAGCATCTTTATTTTTTTTATCGCGAGTGATTTCAATTAAATTCGCTCCGTTTTTATATAAATAATTTGCTACCTCAGGTTCAAAAATACGTTTCTTACTCATAATGAACAATCTCCTTTAAGTTGTATTGTTTATCGGTTTAAACCTTTAATGATAAGAATTTCAACAGCTTTTGATTCAGTAACGTCACCGTTATCGTGGGCGAATTTAAGTACTTGTTCCTTTAAACTTGGTCTTACATTCGTTGCAAGTCGCTCCGAACGTTTTTCTTTATTTACTTTCATTTAAAAATTTCCTCCTGTTAACCTCGTATATAACATATATACACACTGTGGGTCAGAGTAAAGAGCACTGACACACTTTTTTAAAATAATTGATAGTACATTATACTGTGAAACTTTCCGATGTAAAGGCGATTAATGAAATTTTTTATATTTATTTTTTCTTCATTATATGGACTAAAGAAATTATCAAAAGAACATGACAAGAAAGTGAGCGTATGCGAATCTTTCTTATATATGATTCTTATTAAACATTCTTATTTGTGCCTCAAAATGAGGTAGCAATCTGCCTCAAAATGAGGTCGCCTTTCATATAGCCCAACTCAAAATGAGGACAGTTTAAATTACATTATCAACCTCAAAATGAGGTGAGTTAGTCGCTAAGCAACTACCTTTTGTAATTTCCCTAATTTGACCTACTAACTGCTATTTATGTTTGTCTTACTATAAGGACGTAAGAAAATTATGGGAGGAATTGCTGAATGAACAATCTTATAGTCAAACTTGCGAAGACATATTCAAACGGACTTATGGAGCAAATTTATTTCATGAAACTAATCAAAGAAACCGTGGCAGAGCTGAGAGGAAATTGTAATGAATAAGGGACTTATGAAGAATCTAGTAAAAACTTCAACTACATATAAGGAGAGAAGGGGCAGGGATGACCGAGCAATATTTGAAGCGTTCCTTTACGGTGTTTTTAATGAAAAAAATATGAATGATATAGTGATACAACATTTATCATTGCTTGCAGAAGTACTCGCAGAAAAAAGACGAGTAGATTTAATAGATGATATTACATTCGCAAATTCAAACGCTGCTAGCTAACGAGCTTGATTTGTATTTACCAGAATTAAATTGAATGATTAATAAGAAGTAGTTAAAACTACTTCTTATTACATTTTTAAGTGTTTAATGAAATATTATTTATCTGTACGGGCAAACTTTGCAATGAAGCATAGCATCATTTTTATAAATATACATTTGCCCTACTCTGTACAATTTAATTTAAGAATCAAACAAAATTCTTAAGTATTTATCCCCTTCTATCTTACATCCAATATTTATAGATTTACAGCCAGCACATTATATTTTTTCATAATTCCATCAATATCTAGTCCTTGTGCTTTATAAAAATTGTAGGAATCTTGGTCTAGGGCCCAACCAGACATCCATGATTCAGAAAAATATTTATCTGCATCATACAGTATCATCGCATCTCTCAGTATACTTAAAAATGTTTGATTTGAATCATATTCAAATTTATCTATATTATCTCCTATTACCTGTTCAAGGTCACCTAAAGTATTGATGCCAAATGCCGTTAACTCTTTAATTATGTCTTTGGTACCTTTCATATATGATTCTTTCATTTTTCCTTGTTCAATCATTCCTTGTTCCATCATATCTTTAAATTTTATTTTCATATATGCAATAAGTGACGTACTGTTAATTTCTGCTTCTAAATTGCCCTGACTAGCTTCACTTATAACGTTATTTTGATAGTTATCTATTTCTTTTGCAATTGTATCAAATTCACGGTCTACTAGTTCCAAAGTGGCTGCTGCAAGTGAAAACCTTCTATCAATATCATTATCTACTGGCAACTTTCCTGTGAATTTATAACTTCTATCATGAGAAACATCTGCCCAGGCATGCTCTAAAATAGTTCTAATTTGTATTTCAAAGCACATTCCCTTAAAATTAGAAAATTCAGGTAACTCCAATCTGTTTTCTTTTAATTCTGCCACATAATGTACTGACCTATACCCAACTTTATCTTTCCCTAGTTCTTTACCTTTATCAACACTATTAGACTCATCAATATCAAAGAGTGGCTTAATTACGTTACAACATTTTTCTACATCTGAACGTACAAATGCGATTACTCTAATCCCTGCAAAATCCTTAATCTCCTTTACCGGGTCAATATATTTATTTTTGCTAGCTTTATCAATAAAACTATCTACGTCTTTAGCTCTACTACTAATTGAATAAACTTCTATTTTAGATTGGTTTAGTACATCTTTAATAATTCCTGCAACTTTTCTAGCTAAATTTTCATATAAATGCCTTTGCTCTGTATACCATTTGGATAGTTCATTAACATCCTTGGATTTTTTGACTTCCCCAACTGTCATATAATTATATTCCACCTTTATCAATATATTTAATAATGTTAATTCATAACCTTATTTTGCATTAATAAATAAAAAAAGGAAATATATTTTTATAAAATTGATTAATTAATTTAGCTCTAAAGATGTATTTTTTTGAAATTTGTAGAAGGTTTATAGGAAAAAGAATTGAAGTACTAAAGTTGTATAAGAAAGGCGGGGAATAATATGAATATCGAACAAGAATTAAAAGATTGGTTAAATCATTACGAAAAGGAAAAAACTACTATAGAAGAGAACATTAAAAGAGTAGAAGAAAAAAGAAAATTACTTCAAGTTAAACATGGTATTGCTTCCAGAGCTAAAGAACGTTTGTCTCATAAAGCAGAAAAACGTGAAGAATTTTTCAAAAAACATATTGAAAAATTAGAAAAAGATTATTACTACATTGTAGACAATCATAAAGAAATCCTAGAAAGAAATCGCCAAGATTTAAAGTATGTAGACGCAATGATTACTGAGATTAAAGCAACTATCTCAGAGTACAGCGTATAATTGAAAAAGCATCCCATCAAGGGATGCTTTTTATTTTATATGCTCCTACATCATCAGTTCCGTGCTAGCTTAATCATTTCATGGTGTTAAAACATTCCTTTTATTGTAAAAACAAAAAATTTTGGTCTTCTTCCTTACATTTTATTTTTTCACAGTATAATAACCGTGTGATGAAAAACGAACAAACAAAACTGTTAGAGAAATTGTAAGATTTTTGATGACTCTTTCTTAATAAATAAAATTGGAAAATTATTTGGAGGAAACTACAATGACACAAACTATAGAAATGAATAACGCAATAGAGGAAGTTAAATTACAGGAAAAATTGTATCCTATTCGTGAAAATTGGCATTTATTAAAACCATATTTAAATGATGAAGATGTACAAGCAGTTCTCAATGAAGCAATGACTGATTTTTGTTTGGAGCATCCACGTTGGGACGGAAAAATATGGACACCAGGAGATGCGCCTTGGGATTACACGACAAGTTGTTATTGGGATGACCGAATTTTTGATGCTGTTCAAGAAGATAAAAATTTTCAAAAAGAACAAGATGAGTTGTTCCAAAAACTTTATGGCTCAAATTCAGATGACGAAGACGATTTATGGAATGAATTGCTTAGCACTGAAGAATACCAAGCTTTGGACAAAAAATATTACGATAAACATTCTCCACAAGAAGGCACTATTGATTGGTATAAGTTCATTCATGGTTGTCATTGGATTAATCAGTTTACAGCTGCTTTAGTATCTAAAGCATTAAATGTAGAAGCTTTTGTTTATGAAACTACTACACATACATGTGCAACATTTGTAAAAGACAATGTTGTTTACTATGTAGATATTCAGCTTGACTGGAAAAACTTACAAGAACTACTTGATTTCATGGGTGAAGAGGTTGATTTTTATTCTGTTTTTGATGAAATCCAATAGAAGTAGCTTAACGGCTTCTTCTATTCCTATTTATTTCGATGTAAATATGGCCATATATTCGTTATACTATCGATTTCGACGCCAGTGAAAGTTTAATAATTTGATATTCAAACCTTTACAATCTATCAGAAAACACAACGTCGATACGTTCTGAGCGTCTGATTTTCTCAACTATAGATAATTGAATATTAATATTCAAAAGCATAAAGGTGTTTACATTCGTCAACACGGACATTCGATTCATTTTTCAAAAATATCTATACATACCGTGTTAATAAGTGTAATATAAACTTATCAAATCGGAAATTCGACAATAAATGACAAAATGAATTGTCGACAATTACATAATAAAACCTCCAAATTTCTAATTAAAAAACTTTTACGGAGGAAATGTAAGATGACAAATTTTGAAAGAGTTTATGCAACAAAAGAAGAGCAAGAGAAAATGCTTCAAGAGGTTGAAAAAGCGCTGATTGAAAAAGGTTATGAGTACGAGTATCGAAACAATCTGTTCTTTGTTGAAGAAGAATTAGATTGGGTCTTACAAAAATCTATTTTAGTCAATCCAAGCGTATTAAAACCGAACGAAGAAAACGGAATGCTTTACATGATTCAAATTTTTGACAAAGAAGGCTACCATTTTATTGCCAATCTTATCATGCAAAATGACGAAGGCGTGGAAGAAAACTTTAGATACAGAGATTTTACACCGCCTACTGTCGAAAGCGTAATTAATTTTATTGAAGATTACGACAAACGTTTTTCTCAATTGGAAGAAGAAAAACTAATTCAATACGGATGTATTTGCTAAAATAAAACGCCATCACAAGCACCGTCTTTAACGAGTCGGTGTTTTTTATTTGCTCAATTCCTTATGTGGGTGATTCTTGTAGTATTCTGCTCTGTCCTTACGCACTTGTTCAAACTGTTTAATACGTTGCTCTTCTTCCGCATTTTTAGGGAAAGCATGGGCGAACAGTGAATAAAAAATTATGCTGAATAGTAGTAATGCCCCTACTCCGAATAACACGGTCTGTATCAATTTGTTGTTCAATAGTTGCATGTTTTGCTCCTCTCTATGCCTAATGATTGCATGATTGTACACCTGTTGCATAATTGATATGGTGCAAATTCTACAAGGTTTATGCAACCTTTTTAGACCTGAATGAAGAATTAATTCATTCGGCTATTGACCCATCAAAACACCGTAAAAATCACTTAAACCGTGATGTTCAATCACTCTTGTGCCACGTTTCAAATTCATGTGATTGACCACGTTAGTAAGTGTTTTATGTAAATACGCTTTGAAGTTGCGAATACCTGCTTTATTCTTCATTTCTGACAAAACTCTGTTAAATAAATCTTTGTCTACGCCTTGTTTTTTAAATTCAATATATGCGTCATTTATTATTTTTTCTTTGTTAACCTTTTCTTTGTTAACAATATTAGTATTTAAATCTTTATTAGATTTAGAAACATAAACTAAGGAATGAGTAGAAGAAAAACTAGAAGTGTTTTCAGCAACTTCAACTGGTTCCGCGTCATTGTTGACTTGCTCCGTTTGTTCACCGTTTGACGTTTCCGTTTGATGTTCTTGACATATACTATTAGTACATAACAATTCTTGCGGAACGAACGTAAAAATTAGTGCTGCAAATTGTTCTCCAGTGTTCCGATTTTGCTCAATAGTTAATAAATCAGCACAATTTTCTTTAATTTTCTTTAGATTTCTGCTAATTGTAGATGCAGTTACACCGCACTTCTCTGCTAGTGTAGAATTTTTCTGCGACACTACAAACGACTGCTTCGCGTATGCTTGACGAGAAATTTCTTGAATGATGATATATAAAGTAGACCCTGTTTTAACGTTTAAACGCACAAGCAAGCGTTTCTGTAACGCATTGATTTCAGATTTAACGTCCATATTCATACTCCTTCTCAGACGAAGGAAACTTTGCTATAATTAAGTAGCAATGTCCTTCGGATATTGTGTGGGAAACGAGCGGTAGGATTGCAGTCCTATAATCCGTTCGTTTTTATTTTATAAACTTTTCTATACTAACATATCCTAAATTTCTTCTAAACTACTTTCTTCTTTTGTTAGAACGTTTCCGTTGAATTACATTTTCGCTTCCGAAAAAACCGTGACTTTGATGTTTCTCTTGTATTGTAGAATCTGCTAAGTGACTGTAAATCAAAACTGTACGCAAATCGGCATGTCCAAGAATTTTACGCAATGATTCAACATCTCCTGATGAACGTAAGTATTCTGTTGCTACGGAATGACGGATTAAGTGTAGATAAAAACGTTTTTTGATTCCTGCTTGTATTGCCCATTTTTTCAAATCACGTAATACGTTATTTTTGTTCAACATACGTCCACTTAAAGACAAGAAAACAAGATTATCTGTTTCTCCTTCAAACGCTTCGTTTTCATCTAACAATTGATTCAACAAACGATATGTTTTATTACTCAAAGGAATGATACGGCTTTTGCGTGACTTCGCATTTACTGACCGAATTAATATTGTCTTATTCACATGGTCAATGTCATCTGGTGACAACAGCAATGCCTCAGTAATACGTAACATCCCATCAATTAAAAGATGTAGCAAAACAGTATCTCTAAAATACTTAAACGATTTGTTAGAGTAAAACTTTGCTACCTTGAGCAAGTTATTTAATTCGCCCCGCGTTAAAACATCTATCTCCGTGCTGTTCTGTTTAAAACCTTCCCAGTTATCAAATGGATTACTTTGTATTAACTTTTTTCTTAAGCACCAATTAATGAATGTTTTTAAAGAACGTATGCGAGTAGCGATTGAAGCGTCTGCTAATCCAATTGTTTTGACACGCTCAGGCACATTGTTGTTATTCTCAAATTTTATATATTCGTGTTTTAACCAGTAAACATAATCACTTATAAACTCCGTTGTAATGTGCGTCACATGTAAAGTGGCTTTACTTCGTGTTTCATGGAACGCTTCTAGATTTTTAAACAATGCAATGAATTTATTTAATGATGGTAGACGAAGGTTCTGTTTAGATTTAAATTCAAGGAACTTTTCAAATATTACTTTTGCAGTATCTTTTTTTAAAATTTTTTCGTCTTTTCGTTTATGTGGTTGGCGTTTGCTCACTCGAGGTTTTTCATCGAAATAATTAAATGAGGACAACAAAAAAACACTCCTTCACTCTAAAATTAGAATGCCGAAGTGTTTTCGTCAAAGCTTGATTGAATCACTACGAAGGTTTTGCTATTAGTAAAAACAGCGCCAACGCAACAAATTCAATGGTATGAGCGATGAGGGATTCGAACCCCCGACCCCATCCCTGTCAAGGATGTATTCTCCCACTGAACTAATCGCTCGTGATATGTATTGACTATATTATAGAAAGAGTTATCCAATTTTGTCAACTATTTTTCCGCAGTTCCCAAGTTGGAAGGATCGTCTTTACTTTTGATAAAATAAAAACATGCCATAAAGGAGCGTGACGAGATGAAAGTACCAACTTTAAAAATTGACAGCCTTGTACTTCAAGGATTCGCTTCCAAAGAGACAATCGAAAAAGCGCTGTTACATGAACGTTCTGCTAAAGACAGAGAGAAATGATTTACTAAGAGGTGCATTTAATGAATATTAATTATTATTTTAGTCGGTTTTTAGCTAAGAAACCGGATAGCCCAACGTATGAAAGCTTAGCTGCTTTACAGAACAAACACATGCTTCATGTTCCTTTTGAGAACTTAGATGTTCTGTCTCAAACCCCTATCATAATTGATTTAGAACGAATTTTTCAAAAAGTAATCGTAAATTTGCGGGGAGGATTTTGCTACGAATTAAACGGTCTATTTGGCTGGCTGTTAAAAGAAAGCGGATATGAAGTCTCTTACGTTTCAGCTACCGTCAAAAAACCCGACGGCACATGGACCATTGAAGGAAGTCATGCTACAAACCTTGTGACGATTGAAGATCAGCCTTACATCGTAGACGTTGGATTTGGAGATTCTGTGCGCAAGCCAATGCCTTTAAATGGCGAAGTAGTAAGAGATGTAAGCGGCTCTTATCGTATGACAAACGTTGCTGAGCATATGTATGATTTGCAGCGATGGGAAGATGATGTATGGAAAACGCTGTACCGTGTGTCTACGCTTCCTAAGAAACTGACTGACTTTACTCCCATGTGTGAGTTCAATCAAACGTCAGCGGATTCTCCGTTTGTACACAAACGTCTTGTTACGATCGCAACCCCTACAGGGCGCATTACCCTCTCTGGCGAAACGCTAACTGTAACAGACGGCGAAAAAAAGACGAAAAGGAACGTTTCAGAAGAAGAAATACCTGATATTTTACAAAATCATTTTTATATTATTAAAGGATTTTATTAATATCTCCTTACACAGAAAACCGGCCTCTTATGGGGCCGGTTTTTGTACAGGAGTAATCATCCTGTTTTCTACAGGCGACTTTAAAATAATTGAGGTATTCACATTTCCATAAGGAATCAGTTCATCCACTAGCATTCTAAGTCCATCCATTCCAGACACGGCTGCTTTGATAAAGTAAGAAACCGGCCCCGTTACGCGATGACATTCAAGCACGTCTTCATTTTGCTCAATAAAGTCTTCAAATTCCTCCGGTTTTCTTTTTAATTCGCTTACTTGAATAAACAGCTGTGTATCTCTTCCTAAAGCTTTCGGAGACACCGTAGCGCTAAAACGCTGGATCACTCCTCGTTCCTGAAGACGCTGCAGTCTTTCTGATACGCTTGGACGGCTAAGAGCCAGCTTTTTTGATAAATCACTAATCGTCATACGTCCGTCCCTTTGCAAAATAGACAATAGTTGTGCATCGATTTGATCCATCCAAACCTTTCCTTTCAAAATGAATATAATAAATAAAATCTTTATTCAAGTTGATAAAAGAACAAGTATTATTTCCTTCATTTATACATGTGTTTTCTTTATTTAATATCCTATCATTAAAGTAGATAATTGAAAATGAAAATTCCGAAAAAACAAACAAAGGGGTTTATTTATGCGAAAAGTTTTATGGATTATTCTTGGATGTACGATTGCAAGTATTGGTGTTCTTATCTTGCGGCACTCTCACGTAGTGACGGGGGGAACAGCTGGTCTGTCTCTTAGCTTGTCATATGCCCTTCCCTTATCGTTTGCGGTAATCTTTTTTCTCATTAATATTCCTTTTTATCTCTTTTCCTTCTTTCAAATGGGATGGAAATTTACCGCCACAACTATAGGATCAGTGTCTTTGCTATCGCTTCTCACTTCACTCGATCACTTGCTTCCTTCTTTTACACTTCCCAGCCTGATGGGTGCTGTTACGGGCGGACTAATTGCCGGCCTTGGCTTATCCATTTTATTTATGAACGGAGCTTCTCTCGGCGGTGCTAATATTCTAGCGTTATTCGCACAGCGAAAATTCGGCTGGGATCCTGGAAAAGTGAATTTTTCATTTGATTTCCTTGTCGTGCTGTCGAGCATGTATTCAATTGGACTTTCAAAAGGAATTTTCTCTGTTATATCCATTGCGATTACAGGTTTTGTCATCAGCTACTTCAAGCAAAAAATTGCTTTACACAATCAACCGACATCCGCTTCTGTCACACAGCCTTTAGATAATGCGCTTTCTAAATAAAAACCACGATTTAGCTGTAGCTAAATCGTGGTTTTTATTTACATTTTTTCTACTTTTATAAAATCAAATTGGGCTTCATACCCTTCTCCTTGAGGACTACAAGCATAAATACCAACTTGAACAGGTTCTTTGGTTGAGTTCAATAAGTGAGCGAGTCGGAGCTGAGTCCAAGAATCTCCATCACTTGAATAACAAACGGTGTAATCATCGTTTTTACGCTGAATTTTAAAATAAAGCGCTGATTTGTTTTGAGTAAAATTTTGACTGGACCAATCTGAGAAGCCCTGGTTGGTTACGACTGCTCCTAATTGGTTAGGACCATCGGGATTGTATTCAACTGACGTTTTGATCCACGTATCTTTTGATACACGAATCATGAGACCTGCTTGATCGTAGCGATTAACTGGATATGTATGCACCTTTGTCATGATTTCAAAGTCGCCTTCTACTTCACGGTAAAGAAAGTGTCCATTGTCCGCTTCAAAGCCATAATGAGTACGCTGCCAAAAATCCGTTTTAGCGTCTGTTTTAATCACTAATCGATTCGTTTCTGTATCAATTTGAAATTGAGCTGGTGGACAATACCAAGAAACGTCTGAATCTAATTTTCCTTCTGAAAAGTTTGTGAAAAATACTAGTTGATTACTCACTCTCTGTCATTCCCTTCTTAGAAGCTATTATTCTTCTATTTCCATTTTGCCATAATTTAACGAATAAATAAAATATTTTGATTATTTTTCTTGCAAATTCTTTTCTTTCATAAAAAAATAAGACTCTTTTACATAGAGTAAAAGAGTCTTATTTTTAAATTAATGCATTTAGAATAAGTGCTCCTGCAAAAGCAATAAAGGATAGAAGCGTTTCCAGAACGGTCCATGTTTTGAACGTTTCTTTCACTGTTAATCCTAAATACTCCTTCACCATCCAGAAGCCAGCATCATTAACGTGAGAGAACATTAGTGAACCCGCACCCGTAACGATAACAAGCAGTTCTAAGTTAACACCGGACATATGCTCAATGATTGGTGAGACAATACCAGCCGCTGTTGTTAATGCAACTGTTGCTGAACCTGTAGCAATACGGATTAATCCAGCAATTAAAAATGCAAGTACAAGTGGTGATAGAGATAGATGTTCAGACATTTGACCAATCGTTGTACCTACTCCGCTATCGATTAATACTTGTTTGAAGCCGCCCCCTGCACCAATAATTAAGACAATAGATCCTACAGGAAGCAAACATTCTTCCGTTAGTTTTTTAATCACATCTTTTGTCATACCTTGACGTTTTCCAAGCAGGTAAAACGCTGCAAAACAAGCAATTAAAAGTGCAATTAATGGACTTCCTATTAATTCTACAAACTTCACTACGCCGCTTGGCAATCCGTTAATAACAGGTGCTATAGCTGCTAAGACCATTAATAGAACGGGCAGTAAAATGACAAAAAATGAAACGCCTGTACCAGGAAGATCTTTTGATGTTGTCGTAATACGAATTAGATCAGGTTCTCCTTCTGGAATCACTCGTTTGTGAACCCATTTTGCAAAAACCGGTCCAGCGATAACTGCAGCTGGAATTGAAATGATTAATGCATATAAAAGCACTTTCCCCGTATTTGCTCCGTAAATACTAATAGCTGCCATCGCACCTGGATGAGGAGGAACGAGACCGTGAACAATTGATAATCCCGCAATAACCGGCAGAGCAATCAATAATATATTTTGTTTTGTTGTTTTATGAATGGAAATAACTAAAGGCAGTAGAATTAAAATTCCTACTTCGAAGAAAACAGGAATACCAATAATGAAACCTGCTACTAGCATCGCCCATGGCAGTCTTTTCACACCGAATATTCTTACGAAATAATCCGCTACCTGCATGCCGGCACCTGAATCGGCCATCAGCTTACCTAAAATTGTTCCCAGCGCTAAAATTCCTACTAAGTGGCCTAAAACACCGCCCACTCCCGTTTCGTAAGCGCCAACAATTTTATCCATTGATAACCCAGAAGCAATTGCCAAAAACAAACTCGCAACCGTTAAACTAATAAACGCATGCCATTTAAAAACTGAAACACCTACAATAACAATAACAATTGCGGCAACTGTAATAGCTAATAAGTATGCATCCATCTTGCTTTCCACCTTCCCTTTAAGTAAACGCTTTCTCTATGTAGCAAAAAAGCTCTACATCCTGTGAATTTTTTTAAAAATAAGTTTCAATTATCGAAATCGTTTACATTAATTATTTTAGAAAACGATTTCATTTTTTTATTACTTAAATTATATGAAAAAAAAATTCTTAAATCAACAAAAAAACTCAAAAAAATTTTATCAATTTTCTTCCATACAGTTTTAACACATAAAAAAATCCAATCATGTTAATGATTGGATTCATCTTATTTATTTGGTGATGGTTGGATCAGCCGTTTGACTGTCGATAATCGTTTTTTCGCTTGTTTTTAACGTTATTTCTTCATATTCCCCCGGCGCTAATACACTTTTATCTCCTCTCATGAGATACGTGTAAGCGATGATAGAAATGAATAGACCAAATGTCCAGGCATTATCCCATAAAAAGCGCAGTCCAGGAATCAGTAAGCCTAAAACGGGTATGGCCACGCCAATTACTAATGCATAAATGCCGTTTTTATTAAAACCTGTTGAATAACTGTAGCGACCGTTTACCTCATATAAATCCTTTAATGCCATCTGTCTCCTTCTTACAAGCCAGTAGTCAGCAATGGCGATGCCGTCTATAGGGCCAAGCAGCGCTCCGTATGTTCCAAGCCAGCCGAAAATATAGTTCCCGAAATTAGACATGATGTACCATGGCTGAAGTAGAATAGCAAAAATACCGGTCACTAGCGCCCCCATCGCAAACGTGATTTTCTTTGGATTCAGATTCTCAATTGCACGGGCTGGTGCGACGATATTTGCTCCCACATTAATCGTTAAAGAAGAAAGCACGATAACGATTGTTCCTAAGAAAATGATAAACGGAGGGAATTTAGCTACTAAGGCCACTGGATCCCAAATAGCTTCTCCAAATATAACGATTGTTGCTGAAGTAACAGCAATTCCAATAAATGAAAAAATACTCATCGTCAATGGCAAGGAAAAGGTTTGCGCAACCATTTGAGATTTCTGACTTCTAGCATATCGACAGAAATCTGGAATGTTCAAAGCGAGCGTCGCCCAAAAGGCAATAACCCCCGTTAAAGCTGGGAAAAATACGGCTAGAAATTCTCCTGTTGATGTAAATTTAGAAGGCGTAGATAAAATGGGGCCCCACCCTCCCGAGTTTGTATAAGCCCATATAAAAAGAATAATAGCCGAAATACCAATAACCGGAGCAGCAATCGCTCCTAATACTTTAATCGCTTGCGGACCTTTATATGCCACTCCTACATTTAAAAGCCAAAAAAGAGCAAATACAATGGCTGTATGACCAGTTAAACCATTCCAAGACGAAAACGAAGCGCTTAGAAGTGTATCAATTGCTTCCGTTCCAATCCATGTATTAATTCCAAACCACCCAGCAGCCACGATGGCCCTAGCCAGTGCTGGGATATGTGCTCCTTTATCTCCAAACCACAGGCGGGCAAATACTGGATAAGGAATGCCAAACTTGGTTCCAGCGTGAGAATTAAGCAAAATAGGAATAAGAACAATAACATTTCCTAAAAAGATTGTACCAATTGCTTGCCACCAGTTCATTCCAAGCGTCATCATTCCACTCGCCATTGTGTAAGCTGGAATACACAGACACATCCCAATCCAAAGCGTGGCAAAGTTAACTCCTTTCCAAGAATGCTCTTTCATCGTAGTCGGACGTAAATCCTCATTCCAAAGGTCACTGCCGCTCAGCTGATTGTGCGTCTCATCTGTGAGCGTCACAATTCCATCTTGCTCAATTTGTGTTTTCATCCATAAAACCCCTTTTCATAAAATAAGTTCATTTCAAAAAACAAATTTTATTTGAATTTTCTGAAATATAAAGGCGTTTGTGACGATTCCTTCTGGTATGTGATAAATACTAACGTTATCCCTTATTATATTTAATGAGAAACGGGGATACACTGGACAAATTGTAACATTATTTGAGGGAACTTTTATATATTGTGTAGTGTCAACTCTTTTGGTTGTTAGATAACCTAACACACAAAAAATCATCGCTTGAAAACTTCAAGCGATGATTTGTGAACTTAATGTACATATTTTTTTTGAAAAGCCGTAATGCTTTCGTATTCTTCTTTAAATAAGCGAGCCAAACGAATATAGATAGTCGTTAACTCTTTATATACTTCACTGTTTTCTTTGATTGGATAATGATGATTAGTCGCTCCAACCATATCAGAAACAACGTTCAATGAGTCAACTTCGCCAAGGCTATATAAGCCAAGGATAACTGCTCCTAGACATGAACTTTCAAAACTTTCCGGCACGGATACTTCTTGGTTAAAAATATCTGCCATCATTTGACGCCAAAGTGCGGAACGTGCAAATCCGCCTGTTGCCTGAATTTTTGTAGGCTCTCCAATTAACTCTTCAAGTGCCAATAATACCGTATACAAGTTAAAGATAACGCCTTCTAATACAGCACGAATCATATGTTCTTTTTTATGATGCAAACCTAGGCCAAAGAATGAACCTTTAGCATTTGCATCCCAAAGCGGCGCACGCTCTCCTGAAAGGTATGGGTGAAACAATAAGCCGTCCGCTCCCGGTTTCACTAAAGCTGCAATATCCGTTAATACTTCATACGGATCTTTTCCAAGGCGTTTAGCTGTTTCTACTTCCGACGCTCCAAACTGATCGCGAGCCCATCTGAAAATCATACCGCCGTTATTTACAGGGCCGCCAATTACCCAGTGGTCTTCTGTCAACGCATAACAGAAAATACGACCTTTCGGATCGACTACTGGCTTGTCAGTCACTGCTCGAATAGCTCCGCTTGTCCCGATTGTCACAGCCACAACGCCTGGTTCAATTGCATTTACGCCTAAATTTGATAATACACCGTCACTTGCACCTACAATAAAGGGCGTATCTGGAAGTAAGTGCATGTCAACTGCAAGCGCTGGGTTTAGCCCTTTTAACTGATGCATTGTTGAAACAGGAGTGGATAACTGATCGGTTGTAACACCTGCTACTTTAAGTGCTTCTTCATCCCACGCAAGATTTTTCAGATTAAACAAACCCGTTGCTGATGCAATCGAATAGTCGATAACATATTCGTTAAACAACTTAAAGAATACATATTCTTTAATCGAAATAAATTTATGTGTTCCCTTCACTAGTTCAGGCTGTTCATTAGATAGCCATGTTAGCTTGGAAAGCGGCGACATCGGATGAATAGGCGTACCCGTACGCAAATAAATCTCATGACCATTGTATTCATTTTTAATTTTTTCCGTCCATTCTGCACTTCTATTATCTGCCCACGTGATACATTTTGTCAGCGGCTTTCCCTGCTGATCAACGGCAATAACACTGTGCATAGCTGAGCTGAATGAAACGCATAAAATATCCTCAGGTTTTACATCGCTCGTTTTTACAACCGTTTGAATTGTACGTACAACTGCTTGAAAAATTTCTTCAGGATCTTGCTCAGCCATCGCGGGCGTCGGCGAGTATAATGGATACTCAATCCCATGATTTGCAATGACTGTACCGTCTACTGAAAACAATACAGACTTTGTACTCGTTGTTCCGATATCTACACCTATTGCATATTTTTTGCTCATGCTGCTGTCCCCCTACTTTACTACTTTACTTATTTACAACACCGTGGCCGCCGAATTCGTTTCGAAGTGCTGCTACAACTTTTCCTGTAAATGTATCTTCCTCTAATGAACGATAGCGCATCATTAGCGATAAAGCAATAACAGGAGTTGCCGTTTGAAGATCAAGAGCAGTCTCTACGGTCCATTTCCCTTCGCCAGAAGACTGCATGACTCCTTTAATACTGTCTAGTTTAGGATCTTTTGAAAACGCATTTTCCGTTAGTTCCATCAACCAAGAACGAACAACAGATCCGTTATTCCAAACGCGTGCTACGGCTTCATAGTCGAAATCAAACTGACTTTTTTCCAGAACTTCAAATCCTTCAGCAATGGATTGCATCATTCCATATTCTACACCATTGTGAACCATTTTTAAAAAGTGACCGCTTCCGCTTTTACCTGCGTACATAAATCCATTTTCTACGCAAATATCATTAAAAATCGGTTCAATTGTACGGAATACTTCCGCATCTCCACCGATCATTGTACACGCTCCGTTTCTTGCCCCTTCCATTCCGCCGCTTGTCCCTACATCAAAGAAGTAAATACCTTTTTCCTGAAGATCCTGAGCACGTCGAACAGATTCTTTATAATTAGAGTTTCCTCCATCTATTATAATATCTCCTTCTGACAGAAGTTCTTTTAGTTCTGTAATAACATTTTCCGTTACTTCTCCAGCCGGAACCATAATCCATACAACTTTAGGTGAAGGAGGAAGTTCATTAACTAACTCTTCAACAGTAAAGGCGCCAGTTGCTCCTTCATTTGCAAGTTTTTCTACCGCTTCTTTATTTACATCATAAGCTACTACTTCATGATGGTTGTCCATTAAATTTAATGATAAATTATATCCCATTTTTCCTAAACCGATTAATCCAATTTTCATTTTACAAACTCCCTTTGAAAAAAAATTTCACATTACCTCCATTATACGAATTATTTTTCATTTTGCAATCGTTTACAAGAAAATTTTTTTCACTCATATTTTTATGCTATACTCTTTTTACTACTAAATTCGTGGAAAGGAACATCAGTTATGACGCAAAATTGCTTAGGAAAAATTCGTTCTCACTATGCTAGATTCAGTGAAAAAGAGAAAAAAATAGCAAATTATATTTTAGAACAGCCGGAACAAATTATTCACAGTACCATTAACGAAGTGGCAGACGATTTAAATGTAGCTGATGCAACAGTCTTTCGCTTTTGTAAACGAATTGGCTTCAAGGGCTATCAAGCGATGAAAATAGCGCTGGCTGCTGAAATTATGACGCCTATTCAGCAGATTCACGAGGAAATTGCTGAAACGGATAATGAAAAAACGATTGCTGAAAAAATCTTTCGCTCCAATGTACGAACGCTTGAAAATACATTACAAATACTAGAAAGCAACGCTATTGAAAAAGCCGTCAAACTTCTTATGAAGGCGGATAAAGTTCAGTTTTATGGCACGGGCGGTTCTTCCGTAGTGGCTATGGATGCTTTTCATAAATTTGTTCGAACAGGAATTAAAACGTTTGCATTTATTGATTCCCACTTCCAGCTTATGTCCGCTTCTCAATTAACAAAACAGGATGTAGCGGTAGTGATTTCTCATTCTGGAACAAATAAAGACACAATGAACATTTTAAATACAGCAAAAGCGAACGGTGCCAAAACGATCGGTATTACGGGTTTTCCAAAATCTCCATTAAGCCAAAATGTCGATGTTTCTCTTTATACGAGTTCAGAAGAAACAGAATATCGATCTGAAGCTCTTGCCTCGAGAATTGGACAGCTAAGCCTCATTGATGCTTTGTACGTTAATGTAATGATCGCGAATAAAGATGCCTCTAAACACTCGCTTGAAAAAGTACGCGATGCCATTGCTGAAACTAGAATTTAACGTTTCGCTCTTATATATTCTTCAACTATAACATCAAACAGAGCATAGAATATATGCTCTGTTTAGTGCAGTTCTTCGCTTAAAATTTTCAAGTTTTAATTCTCATTTAACATTTTTTAAGTTGCTACATATGATAAAGCACAACTTTTAAAAAGTAGGTGAAGTGTGTATGGAGATTATCTATCGCACTGCAAAACTCGATGATTATACAGAAGTAAATAAAATATTAGGGGAATCACTAGAACTCCACGCAAATGCGCTTCCTTCTATGTTTGATAATCAGATGGCTGTTTTATCTCCGGAACAATATCAAGCTACTCTTTATTATGCAACCATTGATATTCTTGTAGCTCAATATCGAAATCAAATTATTGGGGCGTCTGTTGTTGAATTAAAATATAACCCTCCCACTACATTAGCTCCTCTTTCCTACACAGCGTACATCCAATATTTTGGCGTTAAGAAAGGCTTTCAAAATTATGGCGTAGGAAAAAGTCTTTTTTCTGCTACGAAACAGTGGGCTGTACAAAAAGGAGCAAATGACCTCCAGCTTACCGTATGGGCATTTAACGAGAAAGCACGCGCTTTTTATGAAAGTCTTGGGCTGAAAAACTTAAGCTACCTTATGACTACTTCACTACAGCCATAAATCGTTCCATTAACGGATACTAGACACGCAGGTGATACGTGCCTAGTATCCGTTATTTAAATAAAAGACTAAATCATTTCGGCGTGTTAATTTACGCAGCTTATATACATACTAAAAGAAATTTATTACGTAGCCGGATTGCCTTCTTGCAGCTGTTCTTGTTCATCACGCTGACGGTGAGCTAAACGACTTGCCGCACTAGAAGCCACGCTCGCTACTAAATCATCTAAAAAGGTATTAACTCCTTTTTCTTTTTTACAGTCCAGCTTTTCAATAATGCCTACTTTTACTTTATCTAAATAGCCAAAGGTCGTAACAGCGATACTGCCATAGGTTAAAACGGCACCTAAAGCAATCGTTTCGTCAACACCAAACAACCCTTCGTCTTGTTCTACAATGCTTTGAAGAGGTTCTGATAATTTATGTTGCTCAGCTAACTTATCAAGTTCGATTCCAACTAGAAGCGCATGCTGAATTTCTCTCTTTTGCAGTACTCTCTCTACGCTCTCAGCGCATTCCTGAATGGTTAGAGCAGGATGATAAGGAAGCTGTAAATCATACACAATTTCAGCAATATCTAAAACTGTTACGCCACGCTCTTCTAGCAAATCAAATGTTGCCTTTGCTACTTCTTTGCTCGTTGGGATTTTTTTCGCTGTCATGTCTCTCTCTCCTTTTCAAGTTGTTGTCTCTCTTTATATTAAATTCGATGAGAGGCGCTAAAAACCTTTTTTGTTTCATCCACCTGAGTTCATAAACTCGTCACATATCTCTTTAGGCGCTCATTACATTTACTTGCTATAATAAAATTATCTAATCAGGAGGTTTGTCTACTGTGGAAGAAAAACAAAGTAAATTTAGCAGAGGCTTATTATTATTTTTCATTGGCGCAACAGCCCTTTTCTTTATCGTCTTAATCGTTCTGTTTCTCATGTCTACTTTTGGAAAAAGCGAAAAAGAAGCCGTAGCTCTTCTAGCAGGGAATCACTACGCTATCGTTAAGGAAGAGAATTCATATACTCTTTATGATCAAAAAGAAAACAAGCCTATTTTAGAAGATGTAAACGGCTATTTCGGTGCTCGCAATATCCGAAGTTATGTAAAAAATGACACAGAATTGGTTTCGATTGATGAAAAAGAAGAAGAATATACGAAGAAGCCGCTAGAAAAAGCCAGCCAAGCAGAAAAAGCTATGTTTAAAAAAATGAAAAAATTAGATTAATCAAAAGCGCTTCAGTCGATTCTGAAGCGCTTTTTTAATGACGCATGCCTCTTTCTCGTCATTCGCTAAAAAATTCGTTACAATAAAATAAAGAACGGTTATTAGAAAATGTGTTACAATAAAGGTAACGCTTTCATTCAAATGCATAGGAGTCGATTATTCATGTCAGAAAGTAAGCGGAAGTTAGAAGAAATTTCTTTTTATAGTGACGCACTGCAAGAAGATGTCACGTTACTAGTCTATTTGCCGTCAAACTATTCTACGCTCTATAAGTATTCCTTACTTATTGCCCAAGACGGAAAAGATTATGTTATGTACGGACGGACACCTCGTTTAATTGATGATTTAATGAACGAGTCGGAAATCGATCGTACTATTTTTGTTGGAATTCCATATAAAAGCGTGGAAGACAGACGCGATAAGTATCATCCAGAAGGAAATCAAGTAGATGCTTACATTCGCTTTTTAGCACATGAACTTGTGCCATTTTTGGATAAAACATATCCTACATATCAAATGGGAAAATCACGTGTTCTAATTGGTGATTCGCTTGCTGCTACAGTTTCACTGCTGACGGCCATTGCTTATCCTCACACGTTCGGGAAAGTAATTATGCATTCTCCTTTCGTGAACGATGCTGTATTACAAACGGTCAACTCATTTGCTTCTCCTTCACTTCTGGATTTGTATCATGTTATTGGAACTGAAGAAACGGCTGTCAAAACAACGCAAGATGGTATATTGAATTTTATTGAACCTAACCGCCTGTTGCACGAACAAATGAAGCAGCGTGGATATTCTGTTTTCTACGAAGAATTTAATGGAAATCATACGTGGAAATACTGGCAAAAAGACGTAAAGCGGTCGCTTCAATACATGTTGAAGTAGAAAGATATCATATTTTTTGAAAATTTGTTATAATAAGCTCGCTTTATACATATTTTATGATCTTACTTTGGAGGGATTTTTTATGAAATTTGGCGTTGTACTTTTTCCATCTAAAAAATTGCAAGATGTAGCGAATTCTTATCGAAAGCGCTATGATTCTCACTATTCATTAATTCCGCCTCATCTTACATTAAAAGAAGTCTTTGAAGCTACAGAAGACCAAATTGATGAAATTGCGGCTAACTTGCGTAAAATTGCCGAAGAAACAAATCCATTTACATTAAATGTAACGAAAGTAAGCTCATTTTCACCAGCCAATAACGTTATTTACTTAAAAGTGGAACAAAAGCAAGAACTGACGTCACTTTACAATAAACTTCATGAAGGCAATCTCGAACAGCCAACTGAATATTCATTTATTCCACATATTACAATTGGTCAACGCCTTTCAGATGATGAGCACTTAGATGTGTATAGCCAGTTGAAGCTTGTAGATGTCGCTCATGAAGAAACAGTGGATCGCTTTCACTTAATGTACCAGCTTGAAAATGAAACATGGACTGTGTTTGAAACATTTCGTCTTGGAAAGGGATAAGATACGTGAACATCAAAGTACTAACGAACAAACAAGATCATTCTGATGCTTACTTCGTACGTCAAAAAGTATTTGTAGAAGAACAGCAGGTTGATGTAGAGCAAGAAATCGATGAATACGATACCGAAGCCCTGCATTTAGTTGTATACAAAGGAACTGCACCAATTGGGGCAGGACGCTTCCGTATGGTAGAGGACTATGGAAAAGCAGAACGAATCTGCGTTCTTTCTTCTTATCGAAAAGACGGTGTAGGAAAGCTTTTGATGGATAAGTTAGAAGAGGTCGCAGCAGAGCATGAGATTGAAAAGATTAAGCTGCATGCTCAAACGCATGCGGAAGGATTTTATAAAAAGCTAGGCTACGTAACGGTTTCAGGTGAATTTATGGATGCTGGAATTCCACATGTAGAGATGGTAAAGAAACTAAGTAAAAAACACTAGGAATTGAACCTGGTGTTTTTGCTTTTTTAAAGGATAAGAACCTTTGCTTTGCTTATACTAATACCTAATCATGTGAATTAGGTGAAAATATGGATGAACTTATCGGAATTGCATTAGAACTCTTTATCGGATTTATCTGCCTGTTTATTTTAACTAAATTTTTAGGCAGAGCGACGATCACTCAGCTTACCACTTTTGATTTTATCTCTGCTCTTGTATTAGGAGAGTTAGTAGGAAATGCGCTATATGACTCAGAAGTAGGAATAGGCAAAATTTTATTTGCTGTTATCTTTTGGGGAGCGCTTATTTATGTCACCGAAGTTATTACTCAAAAAAATATTCGCCTGCGTTTGTTTTTAGAAGGACGGCCATCTATTATTATTCGAAAAGGGAAAATTTCGTACAAAGAACTTAGCAAAAATCGATTAGATATCGATCAGCTTCTTCATATGCTTCGTTCAAAAGACATATTTTCCATTCGGGAAGTTGAATATGCGATTTTAGAAACAGATGGATCACTAAGCGTATTGCCAAAATCTGATTATGCTAAGCCGACAAGAAGCGATCTACAGCTGCCTCCTTCTGAACCCGTTTTATCTATCGCCTTCGTCAGTGATGGACGTTTGCTTTTGAAAAACTTGATTCAGTCAGGCTTTGATGAAGACTGGTTAAAGACACAGTTGAAAAAACAAGGATTTACCGATTATAAACAGGTGCTTTATGCTGAATGGCAGCAGGGCAGTACTCTTTTTATTGAATCTTACTAAGATGTTTTTACTTGTTCATTACTTTGTTAAAAAATCGTGAGCGCATTCATTCTGCTGCGTTCACGATTTTTTGTATTAGACACGTGTATTAATCACTAGGCCCTTATTTGTTAGCTTGCTGTATACACGTTCTGCTGCTTGAAGCTTTTTTCGCTTTTGTACTGAACTTGGCGTCAATTCCAGTAAGTGAGAACGCGATTCAAACTCTTCGTCAAAGCTTTTTTTCTCAATAGGCCAAATACGATTTGAAAAAGAAGCATTATTTTTTTGAAGGCGATTTGCATATTGAATAGATTGATAAGGCGTGACGGGCAGTATATATCCCATATGAACCCTCCTCTTTTTCAAGATACCTTCTACTCCCAGACCTCAGTATTTTTCTCAAGAAGTATCGACATTGAAACAGCTTACTTAAATCCTCTACTTTAGACTTGCTCAAAACAGATGGCACCTTGTATCTATACCGCCTTTTTTGAACATATGTGATGTCTTATTCAATATATACCCTTTTTTACATCCTATCCCTCCAAAAATATCCGTGCTCTTTTTAAAAAAAGGTGATTTTGATATGATAGACTTTGACTATAAAACAAAAACTGTGCGTATACACACATCTATATCGATGTAGAACGAGAGCGGCTTCTTGCTTTAACTCCCTCTTATTTACTATTGATTATTCATGTTTTAAAAAGGAGGCCATGTTTTTTGCAACGTGCACTTTATCAAAATCAGATACTTAATCTTGCTATAACGGCTAGAGACCGATTTCAATATTTATATGAAGCTAGTCTCCGAGGAGAAATAACGTGTGCTCACTGCGGAGAACCAGTTAAATTATATCTGGGGATTGAGCATTCTCCTTACTTTTATCATGCTCAAGTTCCCCATGAAAGAGAAGAGTGTTCAGACATACTATCAGAAACAACAGCTGTGCAACAAATAAAAGAAACTCCGGCTGAATACAGAGAAACCAATGGATTTCGTATTCCTAAAGGACGAGCTATTGGCGAGAAAAGTTCAACTGTAAAAGAGAAAGCAACATGGAGGTCTTCCGCACCTTTTTCAAGTGTTCCTGCTTTTCGCTTAAAACCAGCTGTTCCTAAACACTCTGACTCTCCTTATTTAAATGAATTTAAAGAGAGCGGTATTGAATTAGATTCGAACCAATGGAAAGCTGTTACACATTCAGAAGGACCGCTCCTTATTCTAGCCGGTGCAGGCAGCGGAAAAACGCGTGTATTAACAGCTCGCACCGCATATATGATACAAGAAAAACAAATTGATCCAAAATCCATTATGCTGGTGACTTTCACGGCTAAATCAGCTAAAGAAATGAAAGAACGATTGGCTACATACCCAAAGATGTCCGGCTTACATCTTCGTCAAATGCTAGTTGGAACTTTTCACAGCATTTTCTTACGTATGATTGTTCATCATAATCCTCAAGCGTGGCAAATGGACCGCCTGCTAAAATGGGATTGGCAAAAAGAACAGATTGTGAAAGAAGCAGCAAGAGAGCTCCACGTGGATGAAAAAGATTTTCCGTTTGATCAGGCACTTCAGCAAATCGGCTATTGGAAAAACACGCTTGTTGGCGTGAAAGATATTCGCCCAAAGGACAAATGGGAACAAGATGTGCACTTTTTATATCGTCGTTATGAAGAAGTCAAAAAGCAAAAACAGCTATTCGATTTTGATGACATGCTGTATGGATGTTATGAAATGCTAAAACAAAATCCCGATTTACTAACCCGTTATCAAAAAAGGTTTCGCTATTTTTTAATTGACGAATTTCAAGATATCAATAAAGTTCAATATAAAATTATGAAAATGCTAAGTGAAGACTCTAAAAACTTGTGTGTCGTAGGAGATGATGATCAATCAATTTACGCTTTCCGCGGAAGCGACCCTTCGTTCATTTTAAACTTTGAAAAAGATTTTGCTAATACAACTGTTATTACGTTAAACCAAAATTATCGTTCAGCTCATGCCATCGTTTCTTCTGCGAATAAAGTCATTGCACGAAATACAGCGCGCCGACAAAAAGAAATGGCTGCCCAGTTTGATAATGAGTTGCGACCTACATTCTTCTTTCCATACGACGAAGAAGAAGAAGCAACAATGATTGTAACGGATATGAAAGAAAAAATTAAGCAAGGGGCTTCTCCAACTGAATTCGCGGTCTTGTACCGAACTCACGCTTCTTCACGCGCCATCTTTGAACGTTTATCGCAGTCAAACCTGCCATTTTCAATCGAACAAGATGCGGATTCTTTTTATAAAAGACGAATGGTTCGAAGTTTACTTTCATTTCTACGCTTGAGCGTGAATCCAAATGACGCAAGTTCGCTACAAGATTTAGTAAACGCACTCTTTTTAAAGAAAACAGCAGTCAATGACTTAAAAGCAGCAAGTATTCTTCATGATGGTACATTTATTGATGCACTTGAATATCTTCAAGATTTAAAACCGTTTCAGCAAAAAAAGCTCAAGAAAGTAATTCCTTTATTCAAGTCGCTAAAATCAATGTCTCCTTCTTTGGCACTTGAGACAATTTCTAAAGATATGGGATTCGATGATTTTGTCAAAAAACGCGGAAATGAAGGAAATATGATGGAAAAAGGTTCGGATGACGTGCGGGATTTAAAAGTTGTAGCACGTAAATTTAAAACCGTACCTGAACTGTTAGAGCATGTGGATCATATGATTGCCATGAACACAGAGATGAAAGCTTTAAGCAAGCAATTTAATGAAAGTATTCAACTAACCACAATTCATCGAGCAAAGGGTCTTGAATATAAGCATGTATACGTACTGAGCAGCGTAGATGGCGGATTGCCTCATGATTATGCACTCGAAGCTTATCGAGGCGGAGATGATGTGCCGCTTCAAGAAGAACGCCGCCTTTTATATGTAGCCATGACGCGTGCACAGAATTCACTTTACTTATCTGTTCCGCAAACTAGAAGAGGTAAAACCGCTTATCCTTCAAGATTCCTGAAGTCGTTTATAAAAAAAGTGTAAAGGAAAAACAGGCTGGGACAAAAGTAGTTTCATTAAATTGCAACACGAACTATTTATCTATCATAAACAGATAAATAGTTCGTGTTTTTTATAATCGCGGTGAACGCAGGTGCTTCTAGCTGTTGGTTGAAGGGCAAGGCGAAGACTCCTGCGAGGACAGATGAGCCCCCGCAGAAAGCAACAGCGGTCGAGAAAGCAGTCCAGATCATGTATCCAGATTGTTTGTCTTTAAATTGGATTCCTGTAGTTATGTTTCAACCTCTTTATCTTACTTCAAGCTAGCGTCCATAACTAATATTCTCACCATCTATTATTAACCAAATATTCCACTAAGAGGTAGATATTCATAAGTGGATGCGTTACACTACGTTATGTACTGTACTACTATATTTTAGGGGGCTCCATTATTGAACGCAAAGCTTATTCATGAAAATGAAAAGATTTTTTTCATTCTGTGTATGGTTATCAGCTTATTAACCTATTTCTTTTTAATTATTTCACTCGTTGGTATTATTTATCTTGTAATCGGTTTTTTAATTACATTTATACTCCACGGTTTCTCTATTGCTCAAATTCGCAATAATGGAGTTAGATTGACAGAGAAGCAGTTCCCGCACACTTATCATCAGGCAAAACATTTATCTTCAGAGCTGGATTTAGAGCTGCCCGATATTTATATTGTTCAATCAGGCGGCTTGTTAAACGCGTTTGCTACACGTTTTTTTGGACGTCACTTTGTCGTTTTATACTCCGACATTGTTGAAATGATTGAAGATAATCAAGAAAAAGAACTTTCTTTTATTATTGCCCACGAATTAGTTCATATCAAACGTAAGCATACACTCTACCACTCACTTATTCTACCTGCTCTTTGGGTTCCTTTTTTAGGAAAAGCTTACTCTAGGGCCTGTGAATATACGTGTGATCGCATAGCTTCCGTTGCGATTGGGGATGCAAAAGCTGCCACTCAAGCACTCACTATACTTGCGGTTGGTCATTGTCTAAATAAAAAAGTAAATCAGGAGGAATTTGTTCATACGCACTCACAGGAAAAAGGTTTTTTTATGTGGTTGACTCAAGCTACTTCAACTCACCCCCCTCTCGCTCATCGTATTAAAGAAATTAATTACTTAGCACAGCATCCGGAACTGTTTGATCTTGATTCTAACGCATTTCAAACAAATGAAATTGCATAAATAGAAAAAAGCCCTGACACGTCAGGGCTTTATATAAAAACATTAAATTATTTTTTCTCATTTAGCATTTTAGCGATGGTCGCAAAATCAATGGATTGATTATTGTTTGCAATCGCCTTAACAATTTGTTCTTCTTTTTGTTTTGAAATTGGCTTATTCGCAATTTGTGCTACTCGCTTCACAATATTACGCACCGTTTGCTCATCTTTAAAATTAGCATTTTGTACAGAATTCGCAAGTTCAAAAATATCCTTCATATTAACGCCTGTTTTCTTTTCTATATTTTTAAACATATTATTATCCATTTTGCATGACCTCCTTTATTTATACTTCATCGTATGCACCATGTGCCTAGATGGTGCCCTTTACATTTAATAAAAAAATAAAGTGCGAGTGAAACTTCACCCGCACTTTTCGGTGCCTTATTCATAGAAGGGATTAATTGTAAAAACAAACACAACCAACAATAATTAATAGAATGAATAATACAACGATTAACGCAAAACCACCGCCGTAGCCACCACCGTAACCACAACCACCGTAGCCAAATCCGCAGCCCATAATATTACACCCCCTCTGTTTTACTCTCTATACTGTATGTTCACTCAAATGATTTTGTATGGGCTTTTCAACTGTGTACATTAAATTTCATTGTCCAAAAGGATCTTCAGCATCTTGCTCATCAATTCTTTTTACATTTTGCTGCAGTTTCCCCTCCTGCTGTTCCATCTGCTTTTCTGCTTTTTCTACTTCGTTCATTCTCTTTCTATGTTCTCCCATCATATGCTGTTCAAAAAAACGTTCAAATTCATCGAAAAAATCCGGCATCTCTACACCTCTCTCCACTCTAATGTAAAAAAGCATTGTCCGAGTGACAATGCTTCTATTGCTTATCGCTTTGGTAACTTTGAACCACAGCCGCAACCACCTTGTTTTGGAGAAGGGTACTGGACTGGCTTAGGAATAGACTGCCCTTTCTTTACCGATTGTTTTGTCATTGGTTGTGGATGATAAGGCAGGGGCTGAGGGTATTGATTAGGATTATAATTATAATGATAATACATCATGTTTCCCTCCTTTTCACAGCATCCTATCTATAACATTATATTCAGGACTAAAGAAAGACGTTCTATCTTATTTGTCCATTTTGCGCTGCAGGGACAAAAATAAATCCGTGCTGTTTTTTGGTTTCCTTACTCTTGGCCTTTCTCCTCCCCTTTGCTCTGCCACTTCACGCAGCCGATTTTGCATTTCTTGAACGGTGCCTTGGGCTTGATGATTGTACTGTACAATGGACTGTTCGGTTTTTGATTTTTGTTCATTAACGCATGCTTTCAGCCAATCTATTTTTTCCTCTAGTTTTCTTTTTTCGTCTTCATGCTTTTGCTGTAATTCCACTAACTCTTCCTTAATATCTTCATATTCAAATTCTTGGTGCTTGAATTTTTGATATTCTTCTTTATAAAAAGCCAACTCCGACTTCAATGAAGCAATATATTTTTTCGTTTTTTCCTCACTCATGCCCTTCACTCCTCCATTATAAATAACCCACAGCTTCTAAAAAATCAGTTAAAGATGAATAACACTTTTTATTAACATGAATATGCTGTAATTGAGTTTATTATTTCCTTCATTTTTTATGCTCGCTCCAACTAGAATTTATTCCGATAAATTCCGCTTTTACTAAGGAACATAAAAGCAGGTCATTCATACACTATAGTAGTCCGATACCTAGTAATAAAAAGCGTAAAGGAAGGACAATTACAATTAGGAGGTTTAAAAATGGCAGAACTTTTTGAATCATTATGTATCCGCGTGCCTAAAGTGTACGACTGGGTTAGACGTCAAGTTGTTTTACCACAAATCTTTACGAATGATACTTCATTATTTAAAGAAGAAGCACTTAAAGATTTGGGCCATGACGTAGAAGTGGAAATTGTTTTAACAGATAGTGAAGGTCACCCTGTAGATCCTTCAGATGAAGACGCACTTGATAACGTGATTGAGCTTGTGCCACACGGTGGTCGCAGACCTAAAAAAATTGTGTTACCAGATGGAGAAGTTGTTGTTCTTCATGAAGTAAAATTATCAATTAGCGGCTTTTACCGAGTTAAGTTAATTGAATTGAGTGGACATCACAAACACGATGAGGTTGAATCTAGCGTTATTCCTTGGAAAATACATCAGACATTCTATTTATGCGCTCCGGAAGGAACAGAGCCTGTTGTACACCTTGAATCTTTTGAAGGAACTGATGGTTCTCTCAGATTATCAGATTGTCACTTACAGCAACTAAGTTTTGATCTTGTATTGTGCCTAAGTGTCCAAATTGAAAAAGATGTAAAAGTTGAAGTAGAGGGAAGCTTCTGCTATCCTCGCCCTGAAATCATTTCCACAAGCAGCTGCTCACCTATTGAATATCCACCTCAATGTGATGCTATTTTTCCTGGAAAGCCGCATCACGATGATTTTGATGGAGACGACGTAGAGTCAGACTTCGACCTTCACGACTTTGATTAACGAGATAAAAAGCCAGAGGAGAATATTTCTCCTCTTTTTTCATCGTTTACAAGCTTTGTGCATACATATAAATAAAACTGCTGTGGGCAGCTCAGGTTTACAAACTTAATTCATAGCTCAGCAGGAAAGGAGACTACTAGATGAGTCGTAACTCCCCTTCCCCTAAAGATGATTTAACACAATTAAAACAAAAGCTCATTCACTATAAATCGGAAATTCGGCACGTACAAAACCAATTAAAAAGCTATGAACGAGCTTTAGAACGAGAAAAAGAAAATACATCGTTTTGGAAGAAAAAACACGCTGAGACGCTTTCTACATCTGAAAAAGAAGTAGAAATTGAAGGATTAGAAAAAGAGCTGGATTTACTAAGAAACGAGCTTTCTGAACAAAAAATTATTGCAGAAGCATTTCGGGAAAAAGCCTCGAGAAAACAGCCCGTTATTGAAGAAAAGATCGTGGAAAAAGTAATCGAAAAAATTGTGGAGAAACCTGTGGAAAGGTTCGAAAAGAGTGATATCCTCTGTTTCTTTCAACATTCTATACTGCTGCCAGAACAAGATGAAAGCGAGCTGACGGTATTCGGCAACGTAATTATTCAAAATCAAACGAGCAGTACTTTACGCTCTCCGGTGCTTTGCTTAAAAATGAAACCCACTGCTTCGGCTATATTAAGCGGGAAGATCATTGATGAAAAAGACATTGAAGTTTCCAGTATCCCCTCTTCTTCTTTAGAATGGCGCTATGCTCATCCAAAATGGAACGAAAAAATTCAAAATGACGGTGAATATTGGATCAAACCTATTAAGCAAACCGTATTAAGGCCAAAAGACAAATTACTATTTGACTCTTTTCAAGTAGTCATTCCCCTGTCCTCTGATACGACTTCATTTATTCTAGAAGGCTTTTTTTATAGCGAAGAGTGGCAAGAAGGCATCCCTTTTTTTAATAAAGTAGTGCTGAATTTCCCTTAATTATTAAAAGACATATTGATGTTCAATATGTCTTTTAACTCGTCCATTTATTTCATAAATGATTCTATGATTCCTGCACATCCTGCAATAGCTAAGATTGTAATGATAGGAATAGCAATATGCGGGAACGCTACATAACTAAAATAAATCCCTACCGCACACCATATGCCCGTACACCAATAACAGCTGAGCAGCTCTCCAATCCACTTTTGCAGTCCCTTCCCTTTTATCTCTAGATAAGTTACCGTATTTCCTTGTTCATCTTGATCTTCTACAATTTTATGAAACGGTTTACGAATAAACGCTGTGATTTTATCAAAAACAATTAGACGAGTAAGTCGAAATGTTGCAAAGACAAATAATGTTAGATAAATCCATGTCATTTTCATTCCTCCGTGCATTCACAAACTTATGAAAATAAAAGCTAACGTGCTTCTTCACTGTTAGCTTTTAGAGTTACTTAAATTTTAATGATAGATATGGTCTGAATATCATGAAATGTCAATACTGTTTTCTCTTTATTAGGAGGAACGCTCACGTATAAACTTCCTTCTTTTAATTCTAAAATTGTTCCTATATATTTTTGGTTTTGACACGTAATTTCACAAATTGGCTGAGACATATGAGGCGGGAAACTGCATAGAAAATCAACTTTTTCTTTAATCGTCATAGACTGAAACATTTTATTTGGCTTTTTAGTCTCTGATTGCGGTATATCCACGGGAACAATTGAACGCTCTTCCTCTTTTTCTTGCTTAATCGCTTCCACTTTTTCTACGTCAGGCTCTTTGACTTCTTGAATGGAAGAAAAGCTGGGCTCTTCTTTTAACACGTGCTCTTTATCTATTCCTTTATTGTCTTGCTGTTTTGAACTAAAATAATATTGCATAGAACGCTGATTTTGCGTAGCGTTTGGCTGGACAATGTACATTAGCGGCTCGTTTTCTTCTGACTTAGATTTTGAGTTAGTCATGAAGCATACCTCCAATTGCTTGTTATCGTTCTTTTAAAAATGTATGCTTGAACACGGAAAAACTTGTTTATTTTTTTGCGGTAGCCTTTTTAACACCAAAAGCAGCGCTGTCCTTTTATTTCCAGCATTTGAGAAAACACAATAAAAGAGGTTGAGACATAACGAAATTAATTCAATCTAAAGACGCACAAATGGGACACATGAGCTGAACCGCTTGTTACACCGCAGTTGATTTCCGTGCAAGACTTCGCTTTCCGCGGGCGGCCGATGAAACTTATTTTCAAAACAACAAAAAAAACGAACCACTAATCAAACATTTTGATCAGTGGTTCGTTTTTCACTTCAGCTAAAATAATTTTGTCCCAGCCTCTTTCTCTCATTCAATAACATAGAAAACTAAACCTACCTAGATACCTTTATCTAATTTTATACTCAAGAAGCATACGCAATTCATTCACATACGAACGAGACCCCGTTACAATCAAACGATCATCAAATTCAAGCTCTGTATCGCCATGAGGTACAATGGAATCTTTGCCTCTAAAGATTCGAACAAAAATCACATCTCCTGTAAATGGGAACTTACGAAGCTCTACCCCCTCGTATTTAGGGTTACGCATATTAATTTGATAAAGTGCTGTTTCTTGATTCGTTAAGATATTTAAAATATTTGGCGATTCGATTAAAGCTTTTAGCAATGCAGTCGTAGATAACAGCACAGAAAAAACTTCAATGTTATTTTCTTTCATCTTTTCATCTAATACAGGACTTTCTACGCGGGCAATAACCCGTTCTGCACCATATTTTTTTGCAAATAGAGCAATGTCGCTATTTCTTTCTTCTTCCCCTGTTGTTACAACTAATACATCCGCATCTAAAATCCCCATACGCATTAAAGTTTCCTTATTATATCCATCGATGTCGACGATATTAAAAATGGAATCCGACGTACGGTTTTCAATTTTGTCCTGAGTAGGATGATAAATCGTAACATCATATATATCAAGGTCCATTTCTCGAATAACCGGGAGTGTAAATTGATTTGCACCGAGCATATTAACCTTCAGCTTTCTGTCACTGATTTCTGGCTTTGGAAACAGTTTTCTAAAGATAATAGGTGTAATAATACAGGTAATAATCGCCACCAAAATCAGCGCACCGGACATTTGCGAATCAATAACACCAATATTTTCACCCACCGTTGCTGCCGCAATAACGAGTGATAAAGTCGATGTTAAAAGAAAACCCGATGCCAAAACGGTTTTCATATCATACCATTTTCTTAAGATTAACGCTGGGACTAGCTTGGATATCAACAATGCAATAAATAATAAAGGCATTAATATCAGCACTTTTTTATCACTGAACAATGACCAAACATCAAGCTTCACTCCTACCATCACAAAAAAGATAGGAATTAAAAATCCATAGCCAAACGAATCTAATTTATGAACTAAGTTTTTGTTAGGAGCTAGAAGAGAAACGAGTGATCCCGCTAAAAACGCGCCTAAAATGTTTTCAACACCAATCGACTCCGAAAGGCCCACCAGAATGATAATGAGTGCAAATACGGCGCGCGTGTCGATTTGAATTGTACCTTTAGACATTGTTTCAAGAAACGATCGGTTTTTAAACTGCTTCCCTATGAAGTATAAAATCACTCCTACTCCAAATAAAATTAAAATCAACCATGTATTGCTATCTCCTGATTTATCATAGACGGAAGCAAATACGGCTAGTAAAATCATCGTGACTAAGTCCGCAATAACCGCAATCAATAAAATGGTTTGTCCAATCGGCTTTTTCATAATCTGTGCATCCTTTAATGTCGGCACTACTACTCCTAGTGAAATGGTAGAAATAATAAGCGTCATCAAAAAGGCATTATCAATAAAACCTGTCCATACAAAAACATAGGACAAAAATAGTGAAACCGCAAAGATAGCTGCAAACACTAGTATAGAAATGGAAAAAGCATTTGGCACCTTCGCTCCTGATACCTTTTTGTCTTTTGAATTTCCTCCAGCAAAAGCAGAAAAATCAATTTCTAAACCACTTAAAAACATCAAAAAGATAAAGCCTAGAGTGGAAAGTGTTTCAAGCCACATATCCTGCTCCACAAGGTCAAAACCACTTTTCCCTATAATTAATCCCATAATAATTTCAGCTACGACTACAGGTATAATGTTGAGTTTAAACCGATGTAACAGTATAGGCGTTAAAAAGGCCAAACTAATGACGATAACAAGTGATGTAAAGGACGCGTGCTGTTCCATTAGATTCCCCTCCTTTTACCTTCGCTATTTATAAAACGAAGACGTTAGTATTCAAAATTAAAGGTTAATCATAAAAGCTTGAAGGTTCTCTGTCAACTATATGAACTGATAATGAAAATCCGACATGATTACTCATGCCGAATTCTAAAGTCCCTTCATTATTTTAAATAACTCATAAATGTTGTCGCTAGACCGAAGTAAATTAAAATACTGATAAGATCATTGATCGTTGTAATAAATGGTCCTGATGCGACTGCAGGGTCAATTTTGAACCTGTGCATGAGAAGCGGGATAAACGCTCCTGCAAGTGTAGCCACAATCAATGTTGAAAATACAGACACGCCTACCAAAGCGCCTAAAATAAGATCTCCTTGCCAAATATAAACAATTAATACAACTAAAAGTCCGCATGATGCGCCCGTAATCATTCCGGTAGCTGCTTCTCGCATTAACAGCTTAAATTTGCTTTCTTCTTCGATTTCTCCCGTCGCTAGTCCGCGAACCGCAACGGCTAGTGCCTGTGTTCCTGTATTACCAGCCATACCGCCGATCAAAGGTATAAATACAGCTAAAATAGCTACTTGATTCAAAGTATCTTCAAAACGTCCAATTAAACTCGCTGTCATCATTCCTAAAAACAGCAAAATGATAAGCCAAGGCAGCCTCTTTTTGGCCGCTACTAAAGGATTGTGGTCAATCGTATCATCTACATCACTAATACCGGCTAATTTAGAATAGTCATCCGATGCCTCTTCATCAAGAACATCCATCACATCATCAACCGTAATAATCCCGAGAAGATGCTGCTGAAAATCAACAACTGGAAGCGCAAGAAAGTTGTAATCGCGCATAATACGCGCAACTTCTTCTTGGTCTTCTGCTACTGATACGGATACGACTCGTTCATTCATAACTTCGCTTATCATCGTATCTTCATCTGCTATAATTAAATCACGAAGAGAAATAACACCTGCTAGATGCTTTTGTTCATCAATAACAAATACATAATAAATTGTTTCCGCTTCTGGAGCTTCCCTGCGTAGAATGTGCATGGCTGAATGTACGGTTTGATTTTCACGAATGGCCACAAATTCAGTCGTCATAATACTTCCAGCGGTATATTCCTCGTAATGAAGCAGCTCTTTAATTTCATCGGCTGCTTCTTCATCCATAATCGTTAAATAGCTCGCCACTTGTTCTTTATCCAATTCATTTAAGACGTCAACGGCATCATCCGCCGACATTTTCGACAGCATGTCTGCTGCAAAATTGGGATGCATTTCTGAGAGAATTTCTTGATAATCTTCTTCTCGTATCTCTACATTTTCAAAGATATCCGCCATTTCTTCCGGAGATAACATCTCGTACAGCGCAAATCTAGAAGGCTCATCTAATTCTTCAAAAAATTGAGCTTGGTCATACGTATGCATATGTAAAAATTCTTCACGAAATGCATCGATTTCATTTTTTTCTAAAAGTGATAATAAATGTTCGGCGAACCATGCCTTTTCTTCTTTTTCAATTGAATCTGTCATGTCTTCAACCTCCCTGTCGCACAAAACTCATTTAACTTTATGATGAATTTTGTTTTTTTTCAACTCACAGCTCTTTACTCTTTTCCCAATAATATATAAGTTCTACACATAGTTTGCTCCATATAAGGGTAATTTTATATCGTCAAAGGAAAAACCTTTTAAGGATGTGGATAAAAGATGAAAGTAGATATAATAGGCGATATCCATGGTTGCTATGATGAATTAAAAGCGTTAACAGAAAAACTTGGGTATGAATGGCAAGACGGGATTCCTGTCCACTCTGACGGACGGCGCCTTGGATTTGTAGGTGATTTAACAGACCGAGGACCTCATTCACTAAAAGTGATTGAGCTCGTATGGTCACTTGTAATAAAGCATCAGCAAGCTTACTACTGTCCAGGCAATCACTGCAATAAGCTATATCGCTTCTTTTGCGGTAACAAAGTGCAAATTACTCATGGATTAGAAACGACCGTTGCCGAGTACGAAGCTTTACCTTCAAGAGAACAGAAATTCATTAAAAAAAAGTTCATTGAGCTTTATGAACAATCACCTCTATATGTGCAGCTTGATCAAAACCAATTAATTATTGCTCACGCCGGTCTTAAAGCTGAATACATCGGCAGAACGGATAAAAAAGTAAAAACCTTTGTGCTATATGGAGACATTACGGGTGAAAAACATCTAAACGGCATGCCTGTCCGACGGGATTGGGCCAAACATTATAACGGAAAACCGTTTATCGTTTATGGGCATACACCCGTAGTAAAAGCCAGAAAAATTCATAATACCATTAATATTGATACAGGCGCAGTTTTTGGAGGGGCTTTAACGGCGTTTCAGTATCCTGAAAGGAATATTATATCGGTGCCTTCATCTATGCCTTACGTAGAGGAAAAATTTAATCACTTCGTGTAAAAAGAAAGTCGCTTTTCATTAAAAAAAGCGACTTTCTTTTACGATTTGAAATTTCTGCATATCTGGCGGCAAAGGTGCTGTAAAAGACAAAGTTTTTTGTAAAAAAGGATGAAAAAAAGTGAGCTCATAGCTGTGAAGAGCTTGACGAGAAATAAGATGATTCGTTCCTCCATATAAGGTATCTCCAAGCAGTGGATATCCTTTATAAGCCATATGAACACGAATTTGGTGAGTTCTCCCCGTCTCAAGCGAAAGAGCAACTTCTGTAAAAGAAGAATACTGACGAAGCGCCGTATAGTGTGTAATAGCAAACTGCCCATCTTCTCTTACTTCCCGTTCGATGATACTTGACTCTTTTCGGCCAATCGGTGCCTCTATCGTTTCTTTGCCAACAAGCTTCCCATGAACAAAAGCTCGGTACACGCGTTTAATTTCATGTTCTTTTTGTGCTTTAGAGAATAAGTAATGAACGTGCCTATGCTTAGCGACAATAAGCAGCCCAGATGTGTCTCGGTCCAACCTATTTACAAGATGAACAGTCGAGTTAATGTTATTTTTCTCATAATAATAAAGCACAGCATTACTTAGTGACCACGTTAGATGTTCTCGAGAAGGTATACTTGGCATGTTTGGCTGCTTATTCAACACTAATATGTACTCATCTTCGTATACAATATCCAAAGGTATTGCTTTAGGAAGCAGACTTTCACTTGCTTTTTCTGGTGGAAACGCCACCTTAATTTCGTCACCTTTTTGCAGAATATATCGAACCGTTGCATGCTTTCCATTTACTTCAATTGCTCCTCCTCTGAACTTAATGTCCGTCAGAGAAGCTTTCGAAATATCATGTTCTTTTAAAAATTCACGAACCGCTACACCCTCGAAAGAATGATCTACGGTCCAACTCAACGTAAAAACTTGTTTCATTCTCTTCCCTGCCTTTAATCATCACATACAAAAGAGTCTCTGACACGCTGCCAGAAAGGAAACGCACGAAAGCGAGCAAATCGAATTTTTTCGCTTGCTACCCGAAATTGAATCGACTTTACATCTTTATGTAAAAGAGTTAAATGATCAATGGTAATTTGAAAGTCTGCGTCGTTGACAGGCTTTAACAGCGCTGTATGATGTCCAGGAAGAACCAATGGAGAACCTATCGTACGGAACACTCGATTGTTAATAGAAGCCATTTCAGCAATTTGAATAGCTTGAAGCGAAGGATGTAAAATCGCGCCTCCAAGGGATTTGTTGTAAGCTGTACTTCCCGAGGGAGTGGATACGCAAAGGCCGTCTCCTCGGAAGGTTTCAAATCGCTGCCCTTTAATTTCCACGTCCATTACTAAAGAACCTTCTACACTTTTTACCGTACATTCATTCAGAGCTAAGTATCGAGCTTCGCGTCCACCGTTGGTGTAGCGAATAATCACTTCGAGCAGTGGATACTCTACAGTCTGATAGGGTGTCTTTGCAATAGCAATCACCAGCTTCTCAATCTCATCAGGTGTCCAATCTGCGTAAAAGCCTAAATGGCCGGTATGAACCCCAATAAAAGCCGTCTTGTCAAGTCGGTTTCGATAGCGGTGAAACGCGTAGAGAAGCGTTCCATCCCCTCCTACTGACACTACAATATCAGGCTGGTTTTCATCATATTCTAAATGAAAATCTAATAAATACGTTTTCATTTTTTGCATAAGCGTATTTGATATTTGGTTGCCTTTTGATGTAATAGCAAATTTTATTTTCTCCACCTAATTCTCTCCCCCTATCCATCCAATGTACAAAGCTGTTGCTGAGTCATACCTAAGATTCTTCCGCCGATTCTTTTTTTCGTGAGAAAATAGCCTGAGCTTCTTGAATCTCACCTCGTATTTGAGACATTTCTTCATCGAGCTGAGTAGCCGCTTCAGAAGCACGCTGAAGTCGCTTTTTGATATTCTCAGGAAATTTCCCGCTGTACTTATAGTTTAAAGAATGCTCAATTGTAGCCCAAAAATTCATAGCCAGTGTACGAATTTGAATTTCCACTAAAATTTTCTTTTCACCTTTAATTGTTTGAACAGGATAACATACGACCACATGATATGAACGATAGCCGCTTTCTTTTTTATGAAGAATATAATCTCTTTCTTCAATCAATTCAAAGTCTGTGCGCTGACGCAGGAGCTCTACGACCGCTTTAATATCGTCCGTAAATTGACACATCATACGGAGTCCCGCAATGTCCTGCATCTCTTCCTCTAAGCGATCGAGAGAAATTCCTTTTCGAGTCGCTTTATCCAAAATACTGGCGACAGGCTTTACTCGTCCCGTCACGAACTCAATAGGTGAATGCGTAGACTTCATATCATACTGTGAACGAATTCCTTTTAACTTCACCTTAAGTTCTTCAACGGCTTGTTTATACGGTGCTAAAAATAAATCCCAATGCCTGATCATTAATAACACCCCCCTCTTTTCTCTCTGTTACTTATTTTCTTTATCTAAAAAAACTTCCTCTACTCTTGCTACCATCTCGTCTCCATAATTCACATTTCCTTCGATGTTACTGATGAGATAAGATAGCTCTTCTTTAACGGCTGATAGCTCAATTACTTCCTTATTAATTTCTAAAAATACTTTCATATCTTTATGTAAGACGTGCTTTAAATTCGCCCAAATATTGTCACTAAGGCCAACATACATAAATTGATCATTAATATCTACAACATATACAAATGACATGTTATCTGAGTCAACAAGCATTTGTTTTGTATCTTCCAATTGTTCAATTTTTGTCTCAATAGGGTCTGCTTTTAAGTGTAATTCATTTGATTTCATCACACAGGTAGTGATGTCAATTCGATTGTGCATAAATAAACTCCTTCCAACTATACAATTCGTTACTATTTTAACACATTCCAGGAACGTTTAATAAAGGTAAAACCTAAACAATCCGTATTTCTTCATTTTCCAAGTTCCCCATATGGATATTCCTGTTAGGAAATGTAGTTTGACTGTCTCAAAAAGTGTGATAAATTAAGATGGAAAGTGCCTTACCAAAAGACCTAAATTAAAAGGATGATTTCATTGAAACAAGAAATTGAAATTGAATTTAAAAATATAGTAACGAAAGAAGAGTTTGATCGTCTCCGCTCACACTTTCAACTAACTGAAGATCAGTTTGTTTCTCAAGAAAACCACTATTTTGATACACCTGCTTTCTCATTAAAAGACTGCGGGGCTGCCCTGCGAATTCGAAACAAAAAAGATAAGTCCGTTCTCACGCTCAAACAGCCTCATCAAGAGGGTCTTTTAGAAACACATGAAGCATTAACAAATGAACAAGCTAAAGAATTGCGAGATGGCAGCGCCAAGATTCCGTCAACAATTCAACAGCTTATTACTGATTTACAAGTCGATAGCCATGCGCTAACTTATTTTGGCACTTTGCGTACAAGTCGAGCAGAAATTCCATATAAAAACGGGTTACTTGTACTCGATCATAGCTTTTATCTAGGTGCTGAAGATTATGAACTTGAATACGAAGTAACCGATGCCAATGAAGGAGCAAAATATTTTGAGCAATTGCTTACGGAGCTTGATATTAAAAAGAAACCAACGGAAAACAAAATTCGACGGTTTTACAAGCGAAAGTATACGTTAATGGATGGAGAATAAATTTATGAGCATGAATATTAACAATTACATGTCTTCCGTTCAATTTCCTGGAACTCAGCCATTTTCAGTTAACAACCAGATGCCAACAGCTAACGTAATGCTTGGTACAACTTTACTCTCTGTATTTGCTCAGCTTTTTCAAGACTACGTCAATCAACAGCCTCAAATGAGTACCAATCTTTACTTGAAGGCAGCGCAGATGTTTCCATCTACGGCGGTTCAAATGCAGTCCGAGCCATCTGTTTCTTCCTCAGGTAAGGCAGCGGCTTCACATTCTGCCTTACCTGCACAAAAAAATGAAACGGCAAAGGCCAGTTCTCAGGATGTACAAACGATAATTACAGAAGCAGCTGCACGCTACCAGCTGGATCCTAAACTTATTCGTTCTGTTATTAAACAAGAATCAAACTTTAATCCATCTGCCAAAAGTTCTGTAGGAGCGGCTGGGCTTATGCAGCTAATGCCAGCAACCGCTAAAGCTCTTGGTGTAGAAGATCCGTACGACTCCAAGCAAAATGTATTTGGAGGAGCCAAATATCTTCGACAAATGTTAGATAAATACAACGGAAACGTGAAATTAGCATTGGCGGCCTATAATGCTGGACCAGGTAATGTTGATAAATACGGCGGAGTCCCCCCTTTTCAAGAAACGCAAAAATATGTAAATAAAATTATGTCTTCTTATCTTGTGTAAAAGAGCCAAATCATTCACCACTTGAACATGGAATGGCTATAGTTTGCCGAGGTTACACTATATAAATAGAAGGAAACGTTTGTGAAAGTATTCCTTTGTTTCTCATAATTAGTGATTCGCCACAGCATCATAGGCTTTTCTTATGTAAAATTCCACTTTATCTCTTTTCCAGTAGAAGAAGTAAGCGGATAGTTTGAGTTAACGAAATGACACTGCTAAAATTAAGGAAAGTAAAAAACACCAAAGAGTTAAGACGTATATTTCTTATAACAAAGGAGTTATCAACATGAGAGAAAAAATCCACTCCCCTTACGAATTATTAGGCGGTGAACATACGATTTCAAAACTTGTTGATGCTTTTTATACACGCGTTGGAAAACATCCTGAGCTCGCGCCAATTTTTCCTGATGATTTAACAGAAACAGCACGAAAGCAAAAGCAATTTCTGACACAATATTTAGGAGGGCCTTCGTTATACACTGAAGAGCATGGTCACCCTATGCTGAGAGCTAGGCATCTTCCTTTTGAAATTACACCGTCAAGAGCCAAAGCCTGGCTGACGTGTATGCATGAAGCAATGGACGAAATTAATTTAGAAGGCCCTGAGAGAGATGCACTTTATCATCGTCTTATTTTAACTGCCCAACACATGATTAATTCACCGGAACAGACAGATGAGAAAGGATTTTCACATTGAGTAACCTAAATAGCCAATACCCATCCTTGCATCAGCTTTGTCAAGGTTCAAATAAAAAACCGCTTGAAATCTATGTATTTGTTGACCCTCTTTGCCCGGAATGCTGGGCACTCGAGCCTATTCTAAAGAAGTTACAAATAGAATATGGTCAGCTGTTATCCCTCAAGCATGTGCTTGGCGGAAACTTACAGCAATTAAATATTGGAGCACAGCAGAAATTTGAACATATTGCAAAATCGTGGGAGAAAACTGGAAGCCGCTCAGGTATGTCATGTGACGGCAATCTGTGGCTTGAAAACCCAATCGATACTCCTTACGCTGCATCAATTGCGATTAAAGCGGCCGGTCTGCAAGGAAAGAAACAGGGCATTCGCTTTTTGAGAAGACTTCAAGAAGTAGTATTTTTAGAAAAACAAAATGTTACAGAAGAATCTGTCTTAATACAATGTGCAAAACATGTGGGGCTAGATGTTGATGAATTTGTAAAAGATTTGCATTCAGATTATGCTGCGAAGGCCTTTCAATGTGATTTAAAAATCACATCGGAAATGGATGTCGATGAGATTCCAACTCTTGTGTTCTTCAACGAAAAAGTTGAAGAAGAAGGCATTAAGATATCAGGATACTATTCGTACGAAACATATGTACACATCATTAAAGAGATGTTAGAAATTGACCCAGATCCAGCTTGTCTTCCGCCTCTTCGTTCATTTTTAAGCTATTTTCAATTTGTTGCTTCAAAAGAAGTTGCAGTTGTGTATGGTTTATCATTAGAAGAGGCTGAAAAGGAATTGAAAAAACTTCAGCTTCAGCAAGTGGTTGAGAGAGTTCCTGTCAAATACGGCACCTTTTGGAGAAGTACTGAAAAAAGCTGTTAATCATTAAATGTTGATGCTTATCCTAAGCATTAACTAAACAAAAAAGACTTGGCTTTCGCCAAGTCTTTTCGTTTGTCTTAAGACAACAAGGGGATGGGAGAAATTTTTCACGGTCAAACAAAGGGGTATATGTTTGTTTTGTGATAAACTTCACGATTAATACTATAGCAAATTATGTCGACTTTTGGCAACCCCTTTTTTTAATTTTATTCACTTTTTTATAAAAAAACTTCATAAACAGCCAGATTCACTCATATAGTACAACCAATTATGCTTTTAATAGAGGTGTTAACTATGAAAATTGCTGGAATTACTCTAGGGGTTGTTATTCTTTTGGTTTCTTTTTTATTCTATATTTTATCTCTTATGCAGCTTGTCCCTCTCATTATCGCAGGCCCTCTCTTATTTTTAGCTATCCTTATTATTTTTACATTGCTTAACAATCACAACAAATTTCGAGGATTTAAAAAATGAAGCAGGATACAGCTCCTGCTTCATTTTAATTTTATTGATTTAATAAACGTTCCATTTCCGTTAATTTCTCTTCAAATACAGCTAGCGCTTCTTCAATAGGCTGAGATGTTGTCATGTCAACTCCTGCTTTTTTCAACACTTCAATTGGATAATCAGAGCTTCCTGACTTTAAGAAACCTACATAGCGCTCAACAGCTGCATCTCCTTCTTCAAGGATTTGCTTGCTTAATGCCGCTGCTGCACTGAATCCTGTAGCATATTGATAAACGTAGTAATTGTAGTAGAAATGCGGAATACGAGCCCATTCTAATCCAATCTCTTCGTCAATCACTAAGTTGTCTCCAAAATACTTTTTATTTAAGTCATAATATAATTTTGTTAATAATTCAGGTGTAAGCGGCTCTCCGTTTTGAGCGCGCACGTGCACATCGTGCTCAAATTCAGCAAACATCGTTTGACGGAATACCGTACCGCGGAATCCTTCTAGATAATGGTTAAGCAAGTACAAGCGCTGCTTTTCATCATCAATCGTTTTTAGTAAATAATCGTTTAGAAGCGCTTCATTACACGTTGAAGCTACTTCTGCCACAAAGATTGAATAATCTCCGTAAGGATATGGCTGCGTTTTTCTTGTGTAATAACTGTGTACAGAATGGCCAAATTCATGGGCTAGTGTAAACAAGTTATTTACATTATCCTGCCAGTTCATTAAGATATAAGGATTGGTGCCATACGTTCCTGAAGAATAAGCACCGCTTCGCTTGCCTTTGTTCTCATGAACGTCTACCCAACGGTTTTCAAATCCTTCTTTTAACACGTTAAGGTAGTCTTCACCTAGCGGTTTCAGGCCTTTTAAAATATAATCTTTTGCTTCTTCATAGGTTACTTCCATTTTTACGTCTTTTACTAAAGGCGTATAGAGATCATACATATGAAGCTCTTCAATTCCCAATACTTTCTTACGTAAATCAATATATCGATGCAATAAATGCAAATTATCGTTCACTGTTTTAACTAAGTTATCGTATACTTCTTCTGGAATGTTATTTGTGCTAAGAGCTGAGTGACGAGCTGAATTATAGTGACGAACGCGGGCACTAAAATTATCTTTCTTCACCGTACCGCTTAACGTACTTGCAAACGTATTTTTAAATTTACCGTACGTTTCGTACACCGCTTTAAACGCTTCTTCTCGTACGCGGCGATCGCTGCTTTCTAGGAAACGAATATAGCGCCCGTGCGTAATTTCTACTTCTTCTCCATTTTCATCTTTAATGGAAGGGAATTCTAAATCTGCGTTGTTTAGCATTCCAAACGTGTTGCTTGAAGATCCTAGCACTTCAGAAGCCTGAGCAAGAAGCGCTTCTTCGCTTTCTGATAAAATGTGCGGACGCTCGCGAGTAATTTCATCTAATGCATGAGCATATAACTTTAGCTCTTTATGTTCCGCCATGTATTGTTTAATTTTTGATTCTTCAATAGACAAAATTTCTGGTGTTACATACGATAGTGCACTTGCAATTTGGGTATAAAGTGTTTTGATACGATCATTTAACCCTTGATAAAAAGAGTTAGTGGTATCTTGATCGTAGCGCATATGAGCATATGTATAAAGTTTACTAACGCGCATTGTGAGCTCGTCTTGCTCTTGAAGAGCGTCGTATAAAGTTTGAGCGGACTCTCCAAGTTTCCCTTTGAATTTTTCCATTTGGGGAATAAGAGCTTTTACTTCTTCAAATTCTTTTTCCCATGCGTCATCTGAAGCAAAAATATCCTCTAGTTTCCACGTATCTTCTACTTTTATCTCGCTTCTACTTGGTAACTTTTTTACTTTTGATTGTTCACTCATGGTCATCCCTCCATCTTTTTCTACCTGTCTATAACTGTTCGCTTTTTCTAAGGCGAATCCTTTTTATTTCTTTCGTTATTGTATGTTGTTTTAAAAGAATTAATCAAAAGTCAGTACGCTTTTGAAAAAAGGATTCTTTCTTAAGCGTACTGATTTTCAGTGATTATGTCACTTCTTTTGCTTGATTTAACCACCTTTTCATCATTTGTCCATCTTCTAAAAAAGCATCAGATGTTTGCTTTGGAATCGTGTAGGGCCTTCTGATTTTGTATACCCCAGAAGTTATATACGTTAGCATCCCTAGCCGGCATAATACCTCTATATACTCAAACAGGGGCTGTTCCACAGCAACAGGGGCCATTGGCAAAGACCGAAATACAATATGCCTCTTATGAATTCTGTTGAGCCATAGCCGGCCTAACTCTTTTTCTGTAACTAAATCCCCTACTTGCTTGTGCTGCATTAAATCGAGAAGCAGCCACGTTTGCCATACAGTAGCAGACGTTTCAACCATGTATAAAGAAGGCAGCGGCATGCCTGCTTCTGCTGGAATATGGGAGGGAGGAATATTTTTTTCATAAAGAGCGTGTAAAAAAGGCTGAAGCTTCTGATTAGGATAAAGGATATAATGCGTTCTCCATGCCTTCTTTTTCTTTATCCACGAAGAGAAAAATTGAGGTTGTGTATGTGTAGAAAAAAGATCATGAAAGGTATGCTCGTGAGGAGAGAGCACGACAAGCTGTGCATAACAAATCTGAGATGAAAAAGGAATAAGATGTTCAAGTTTCAACAGTTGATTAGTAGAAGGTGAAAAATAAAGAAGTGTGGGCGTATAATCGGAAAGAGTAAGAAACTGCCACTCTTGAAAAGAAAGTTGATACATATAAGTAGATAAGCGCTTCATTCTTTTTGCCCCCATAATCCAAAGGGGCATATAATTTCCTTTCTCATAATGAATAGAACGTTTGGTTAGCGCTGAGGAAGATAAGGAAGCACATTGAAATTCGATTGCATATTTTTGCGAGGGCGTATCTACAAGAAGATCTGGACACTGCATAATGTCAGGAAGATAACTTTCTAACTCGACTTCAAGATGAGAACTAAACCAGTGAAACAGCTTTCGTTTTCCGTCGAGATGATAATCTGTTTCACCTTCATGCTGAGCGACGCACGTTTTTTTCAGGTGCGCAAAATGAGGGATTTTTTTTGTACCTACCTTTAACTGTACAGGGGATTGACAAGAGGGACAGTAGAACTGCTTTTCTTTTTTCCACAGCTTAAGCTGTTCAAGCGAAAAGCGCTGAGCTAGTGAAATGAGGCCTTCTTCTGTTTGGGCAACTAACAATCGTACATTTCTCCTTCCTATAATAGCGAGCTATATTCTTGTATTCGACACCTTTCTACTAAACCCTTTTCTTTCAGAAAAAAACCACATTGCACCGTACGCAATGTGGTTTACAGCGATTATAATAGCGGTGAAAGCAAACGAGCTGTTGACTCAAATAGCCGCTGTATAAATGGCCGCTTTTCAAAGTCTTTAAAGTGAAGCTCACTCGTTTCTTCTAAATCTTGCATATATTCATATACGAGCTTTTGAGTACTAGCTGTGCGATATAAAAAAGCATTTACTTCAAAATTCAAATGAAAGCTTCTCATATCCATGTTAGCTGTTCCAATAGAGGCAATTTCTCTATCAACAATCACAATCTTGCTGTGCATAAATCCTTTTTTATACTCGTAAATTTTCACACCTGCTTCTAGCAGCTCCGGAAAATAAGAGCGTGATGCATGAAAAACAATTTTTTTATCGGGCTTCTGAGGTACAAGAAGCCTTACATCTATACCGCTTAGAGCAGCTACTTTGAGGGAAGTAAAAATATCTTCATCAGGTATGAAGTAGGGAGAAGCAATCCAAATGGACTCTTTCGCAGACGTAATCATCGAAAAAAATAAGTGTTTGATAATTTCCCACTCACGGTCTGGTCCGCCGGCAATCATTTGAACACCGCCGCACTTTTCCATATCAATGTCAATTAAATCCGGTGATAGATACGTTTGAGTAAGCATCGTCTGACCTGTCATATAATACCAGTCCTGCAAAAAAATAAGCTGCAATGAACGGACTGCCTCACCCTTCACCATCAAATGGGTATCTCTCCAAAAGCCAAAATGCCGACTTTTCCCGAGATATTCATCACCAATGTTCAAACCTCCTACAAATCCAATTGTTCCATCAATGACTACAATTTTACGATGATTACGGAAGTTGATTTTATTATTGAGGAATGGAAGTCTGACCGGCAAGAATGGAATCATTTCTACGCCCGCGTTTCTTAACTCGTGAATATAATGCGGTGAAAGCTGAAAACTGCCCACGGCATCGTACAAGAAACGTACATAAACTCCTTCTTGTACCTTCTGAATTAAAATATCTTTAATTTGTTCTCCTAAGTGATCATGTCGTACGATGTAATACTCTAAGTGGATATGATGCCTTGCATGCTTTAATGATTCCATAATTTCGTGAAACGTCTCTTTTCCATTCGTCAATGCGCGCGTATCTGATGAAAAAGAAATTGGACTCTTGCCAAGCCTGACGGCTAGCTTCAGCATTTGCTTTCTACTGGTACCCAACTGTTCAAAGTGATTTTCTAATATACCGGAATCTCTTTCCATCTTTAAAAGCACCTGTTCATCCAGCTTTGCTTTTTTAGCAAATAAACGCCGTTTTCGCGTATTGCGTCCAAATAATAAATAAAAAAAGAACCCTATTACCGGGAAACCGCCTAATACTACGAGCCACGTTAGCGTTTGAGTTGGATGACGGTTTTCTAATGAAATAACAAGACCGATGAAAACAACACTAATCGTAATTAAGATACTTAGCACGCCAATAAATTTACCGTCCCAATATCCTTTTGTAAAATAAAGCAAAGCAATAATACCAATAACAAAAATTAAAAGCTGTAATCTATTTTTCAACTTGTTTTCACCTATCCTAAAACCAATCTTTCATCATTAATAACAGGTCTCTATACCGTTATTATCCTCAAACTTGTTATTTTAACACTACACTTTCCCGTGTAGGAACCAGCCGCCTGCTTTTTCCACCTAAATTGTTCGATATGAGCGGAGGGCATTTCCAAAAAAGAGGGCAAAACAAAGACCGATTTCATATACATGAAATCGGCTGCTATTATCGTAAAGGAAAATACTGCTTTACTTGTTCAAGTGCATTTTCACTGATTAATTCTTTTCCATATTCCATTAAACGATGAACTGTTACATTTGATTCATTTGCATATTCTAAAATGATACTTAAAATGTTATCAATTTCAGCTACAAAGTCTTCATCATCTGTAAACTCAACGTATAAATAATATTTTCCTTCAAACACGTACATGCTGTTGATGATATCATCTAACTCTAAATGGTGACTTAAGGAAATTAAATGTTCTAAGTCTTGAAAGCGTGCGACGAACTGTAGCCCTTCGTCTTCTATAATTTCTTCTTCAAAATCAGCTTTTTTATTTTGATTCGCTTGATGATCAAGCAACGCTTCAATTTTTCCATCTACAGGGATATCGATTTTATCATTTTCACCAACAGGTACTTCGAACTTTTGACCGTCTTTTGAAACTTGTGCTCTTGTTACAATAACCTCTAGCCCCTTCTCAAGCGCATGTACTTGAATCCAAAGAGGACCTTCTGCTACAAACTCTTCTTCTTGATGAATTTCGTCCATCATCTCCCAGAATAGCTCTTCACTGCGCTCACGGCTAAACCAAATTTCATTGCGATCAAATCCACGTTCTTCAATATCTACGTAAGTGACAAAGAATTTTACTGTGTTTTCATTAATGCGTTCGATTTCCATTATCATCTCTCCCTTCGGAAAAATCAGTGAAGGTAATCCGGCCATTTCGAACATTACCCCTAAACGATGAAGGGACTATTTTACCCCCGTGTTAAAGCAATATTACATGTACTTTCTCACTTTGTAAAGCATTCTAACTTGGGATATACAAGCATACACTATTTGAGTGAACCTTGTATATCTATTTTATGACAAAATGCGAAAGAAAGGAAATAAAAAATACTCTGACAACTCATAGCCACCTTACACCTTACTTTGTTATATACATAATCTCTTTACCCTATGAACGCTTTTTGTTAAAAATGAACACAGATAAAGCAATATGAGCTACTTATCCTTACATATTGGGAGGGAAGACTATTGGATTTAGAATTAATAACCTCCATTCTTCTTATTATCGGTATCGATATTGTATTAGGTGGAGACAACGCTATTGTTATTGCCTTAGCAAGCCGCAACTTACCTGAATATCAGCGAAATAAAGCTATTTTTTTAGGGACTGGCTTAGCTGTGATCGTTCGGATTGTACTTACTATTTTAGCTGTTTATTTACTAACTATTCCTTACTTGCAGCTCATCGGCGGTTTTTTATTAGTGATCATTGCCTTTAAGCTTCTTGTATCAGAAGGTGATGATGCATCTTCAATCCGTGCAGGCGTGACATTAGGCGCCGCTGTAAGAACGATCGTATTTGCTGATATTGTAATGGGACTAGATAATGTAATAGCTGTAGCAGGCGCAGCTCATGGAAATATTATCTTGGTCGTTACCGGATTACTCGTATCCGTCCCCATTATTGTTTGGGGAAGCAAGCTTATTTTATATTTGATGGAACGATTTCCCCTGCTCGTTTATGGGGGAGCAGCTATTTTAGCTTATACTGCTGGAAATATGATTGGACATGAAAAGAACTTACATTCATTCTTTGCAGCCCATACATCTCTAGGAACATTTATTCCGTTTATAACAATTGCTGTTGTGCTGATAAGCGGCATGGTTGTTAATAGCTTTCGTTCAACTAAATGATAAAGAAAAGGCCATACTAAACATTTTTATTTAGTATGGCCTTTTCTTTAGTTTAATGAGCACAGCAGTCTTTTATTCATAAAACACTTTGTACACTTAAAAAATAATCTCTGTGAGTAAAAAAAGAATAGATGGTACGAGTAAGCAACCAAGACCTGTATAAAATGTAGCTGTCATGGCTCCGTAAGGTACAAGTTTTACATCTGTCGCGGCTAAACCAGCTGCTACACCGCTCGTCGTCCCCATAACCCCTCCATAGATCATTGCTGTACGAGGGTTGTTTAATTTGATTTTCTTAGCAAATATCGGTGTCAAAATCATAACTGAAATGGATTTAATTAATCCTACAGCTATACTTAACGCGATAATATCAGAAGAGGCTCCAATCGCAGTTCCAGAGACCGGCCCCACAATATAGGTTACGGCTCCTCCTCCGATTGTGGTCAAAGCAACGGGATCTCTATATCCAAAACAAAGAGCAATAATTACACCTATTACAAAAGAATAGAAAACCCCAAAAAACAAGGCCGTAATTCCGCTGATTCCCGTTTTTTTCATTTCACTAAAATTGGCGCCGAACGCAGTAGCAATAATGGCAAAATCTCGCAGCATCCCTCCGCCCATTAAACCAATTCCTGAAAATAACTGTATATCAGAAATTCCTTTCTCTCCTCCTGTGTTCACTCCACCGATATAAGCAAGGATTAACCCAAACATAATAGCAATAGCAGATCCGTGAACTCTTCCTTTTGTTAATTTATCTGATAAAAAATAAGCAATATACATGACAATCCCAATAATAGCAAATGCCGTAATCAGCCCGTTATTTTCTAATCCTTCTTTGATCATATTCATCATTTGATCTGCTCCTTAGGTAAAATAGAAAGCTCTATTTCTTGTTCTTTCACCTTCGCTTTCTCTCCTATTCTGCTGATAAATGGTATGGATAAAAAGCCTCCTACGACTACTACCACCCCTGCAAGAAGCGCCATGCCTCCTCCATCAAGAGCAGCTACAACATTTTGCTGTGCAGACATTGCTACCACGATAGGAATATAAATACCTCCCCAAAAAGCAATGCCTTCTTCGGATTTTACTTGGAGCTTATTTTTCTTCTTTAAATAATCCACCGCTAGTACAAGAAGAAGCATGGATACCCCTACTCCTCCAACGTTGGCTTCTACTCCCATCAGCCCTCCTAATGCGTCCCCTACAATTACCCCTATCAACATGCAAATAGATAGCAGCGCTACACCGAAGATTATCATATTACTTCCTCCCCAACCTATTTTTGAAAGCGTTTACTTTATGGTTTAAAAATAGTGTAAAGGAAAAAAGTTGAATAACCTATGCATTTTTAGTTATATACTTATATCAAAAGTGATATAATACAGTTTTTCTCTACTGTTAACTTTAGATTTATTCGAAAAAGAAATAAAAATCATGACATTTAGTCATGATTCTTATACGTATTCATGAGGCATACCGGAGCGTAAATGTTTAAAATAATCAATCACAAACTGCCTGAAGATTTGTTGTAAATCCGTCACATAGCCTCCATTGTTCCAAGCTAAAAAGATAGTACGTTCAAATGTTTCCTCTTCAATTTTCAGCAGTTTTACATCTTTTCCTGTAGAACCTCCCCAAGTTACTTCAGGAATAAAACCTATTCCTTGCTTCGCTCTAATCAAACCTCTTACTGTTGCTGGATCATCGCTTTCAAACGTAATTTGAGGTACAAAATTCTGTTCCTTACAAATTACATCCGTTATTTTCCTTAGCTCTTTCCCTTTCTTCAGCACAATGAATTTCTCATTTTTAAGTTCATTTAACTTTACACGTGATTGCTTGGCTAAAGGATGATCAAGAGGCACTGCAAGCAAAATCGATTCACGAAGCAAAGGAGTATGTTCGATCTGACGGGTTGTTAATGGAAAAGCTGAAATGCATAAATCGAAATCAGGCTGTGAATTGCTATTAGTCAAATGCTGCATCAGTCGAAAACGCACCTGAGGATATTGTTCACGAAACCTGCTTAATAGCTCTGGAAGCAAATGTGAACTAGCTAATACAACAAGGCGAATTTCTTCACATGGGTCGTTCGACATATCCTTTAGCTCGTGCTTTGCGTTTTCCAATGTTTTTAAAGCAAGTTCTACTTTGGCACAGAATGCTTTGCCATATCGATTTAATTTAATGTATTTACCGTTTCGATCAAACAAACGAATGCCTAGCTCTTTTTCTAACTGTGAAATCGTTTTGCTGAGCGCAGGCTGAGATACGTATAGCTCTTCGGCCGCTTTACTTATATGTTCTAGTCTAGCAACTACTTGGAAATATTTTAGCTGTAAAAGCTCCAATCCGTTCACCACCACTTTTATATGTTTAAATACTCTCTTTCTTTACTAATTACATATATACTTCATTTTCCCTGCTATTTCGACAAAAAATAAGCAGCAGAGGCCCTTTGGCTCCCTGCTGCTTATTTTTTATATACCAACTTCAAGCAAACGTTACTTGGTTGGTTTCTTATTTAAATCTTAAACAGACAAATATAGAAATTAACCATTCACAAGTCTTTGAGCTTCGCGAAGTTGGAAAGTACGCACTTTACGTGGTAAGAAACGACGGATCTCGTCTTCATTGTAACCAACTTGTAGACGTTTTTCATCAATGATAATCGGACGGCGCAATAAGCCAGGATTTTGCTGAATTAATTCATACAAATCTTGCAGAGGCATAGCGTCTACCTGAACGTCTAGTTTTTGGAAAGTTTTCGAACGTGTTGAAATGATTTCATCTGTTCCATCTTCTGTCATACGTAAAATTTCTTTAATCTCGTCGATTGATAACGGCTCTGAAAAGATATTACGCTCTGTATATCCAATATCATTTTCCTCTAACCAAGCTTTCGCTTTACGACAAGATGTACAACTTGGTGATGTATATAATGTAACCATTTACTCCTTCACTCCTTCTATCATAATCGGTCATAACATTTAAAACATGAACTGTAAATCATGTTGTTTTATACAAACTTCAACGAGTGTAAATATTTAATGACTGATAATGAAAATCGATACTACTTTATAATTACTTTTAAAAAATAATATCTATTTGCATTATACTATAAACTTCATCGGAATGATATACTTTTTGAAGTGAACTAGTACATTAGTTCGTTCCTTCACTGTCATTATTTTCATTGCCGATTTTCTTCATTATTTATTTACCACACTACTATTACGAATAAACCTGTAGATTAGTTTCATTTTTTTTATTATTTTTTTCTTTTACAAATTCCTCAAATTTTTCAGTCACTAAAAAAGCCTTGCAGAAGAACTGACATTCTGCAAAGCTTTTGAAATAACCTTTTATTTATTTAATAGCTGATGTGCTTTTTCCTCGTCTCATTAAGATAGGATACAGTAACAGCCCGATTACAAATAAGCCAATACCTAAGAAAAATGTTTTTAAATCAGCTGTCCCTGTCTTAATCACCCAAAGTGAATAAATAAGTGCTAACGAGGCAATGATTCCGTCTTTTACTCGCGACCCTTTAATCGTGTCGTACGTCTCACCCGTCACAATAAGCTTTAATTGATAAACTGTCGTCACGAAATAAGGAACTAAATAAGCGAGAGTAGCTACAACAATAGCGAAATTATAGGCTTGCGAAACTGTACCTGAAATAGTCGCAAACAAAAACAACTGTGTTAAGCCATTTGTTAATGTTAGTGAGCGGGCTGGACTATTGTTCTGATTTGTTTTAGCAAACCACTGTGGAAACAACCCTGATTTCGCTGCTTGATAAGGAACTTCTGCACTAACAACAATCCATCCAACAGTAGAGCCTAATAAAGAAATAAGTGCTAAAATGGCCATTACGTAAGCACCTTTATGTCCAATCACCATTTCTAACGTATCTACCAAAGGTTTTTGAGACTGCTGAAGCTGAGCTGTTGAAAGAATCCCCATAGCTAGAAGCGTAATCCCCACATAGATAACCATTGAGATCAATAATCCAAGCAGCGTTGCTTTCTTCACTACTTTTTGTGATTTTGCACGGTTAGATAACAGTACAGCCGATTCAATTCCGATAAACGCCCACAGTGTAGCAATAGCTGCCCCATTGACCTGACTTCCCAATCCTACATTTATACCCTTTGAATTAACAAATTCTGTACTAACGAGGTTGGATGCGCTAAATAGCGACAGCGCCACAACAATAAATAAACCGAATCCAATAATTTTAGCTGCTGTTGTGATGAAGTTAATATTACCGGCGCTGTTAATATCTCGCTGTAAAATAGCTTGAATTCCCCAAAGTACAATAGAACATACTAAAAACGTAATAAATTTTCCAGCTTCTAATTGAAAATCTCCGACTGAAAATAAAATATCCTTGCTCTCCATTACTGGAAAGAACGTTGTTAAATATCCAGCAAACGATATGATGACAGATGCTGTTGCAGCCCAGTTAGCTGCCCAATAGCCCCAAGCCATGCTATACCCTGCTACTTTACCTGCTTTAGGCGATGAAAAAAGATTCGCCGCATAACTTTGAGGCCCTCCTTTTAATTCGGGCTTTCGCATGACTAAGTTTCCAAATACAAGAGCAATCATGAACACGCCCAGACCTGTTGCAATCCAAGCAAGTGTTGAACCGACTGGACTTGATACGTTTGCTAAATTAGAAGGAAGCATAAATACTCCGCCGCCTACCATATTACCAACTACAAAGGCTGTTAAAAACCAAAGTCCCCATTTTTTATCTTTCATTTGCTGTGTCTCCTTTTGCTTTCTAAAAGCTTAAACTTTTGAGATAGAAAGCTCGATGCTAATCTATTAACACGTAAAAATTATTTGTTTCTTCATTCATCTCTTCATTTGTTTAACAATATAATATATTAGCACACTAAAGCAAAAAGTGAAATAATAAATCCTTCATTTTCTTTTGGAAAAAAATGCGGGTGGGACACAACTACATCAATCTAAAGATGAACAAATGGGATATATGAGTTCGTATGGATCCCGCTTGTTACATCGCTGTTGAGAGTCTCCCCCTTGCCCTCCAATTCAATAGCTAGAAGCCCTACATACAGTAAACCTATGTTCACCATAAAAAAATCCGAACGAGTTGAATTCTTAATCAAGAATTTAACTCGTTCGGATCTTCCTTCAACGAAACTACTTTTGTCCGAGCCTTATTTTTTATCTTTTATGAAAACCTTTTGAATAGTAGACAACAACCAATAAAACAAACCATACCGGACCTACAATAAGGGCTATTCTTGTATCAGAGGAAAAACCCATCACCACTACTACTCCCGCTAAGAAAGCAAGAGAGAGATATGACGTATACGGGAAAAACGGAAGCTTATATTTTAAATCACTTACTTGCTGATCGTTTAATCCCTTGCGGAAGCGAATTTGAGAAAGTAAAATAATTCCCCATGTCCAAATTGCTCCAATAGTGGCAATACTCGTCACCCATGTGAACACCTTATCAGGAACAACATAGTTTAAGCCAACTCCGATTAGCAGTACAACAGCTGAAGCAATAACTGCTGCACCAGGCACGCCGCCTTTTGTTAAGTTAGCATAGCGTTTTGGAGCTTCCCCGTGCTGAGCTAAATTAAATAACATACGGCCTGTACTAAAAATTCCACTGTTACAAGAAGATAAAGCCGCTGTTAACACTACAAAGTTTATAATCCCTGCTGCAGCGGGAATTCCAGCTTTATCAAATGTTAAAACAAATGGACTTCCTTGTGTTCCAATCTCTGGCCAAGGATAAATAGACATAATAACAAACAAAGCTCCGATGTAAAAAATCAAAATTCTCCACAGTACATTATCAATTGCTTTTGTTAGTGTTTTTTCCGGATTTTTCACCTCTCCTGCTGTTACCCCAATCATTTCAATACCAAGGTAAGCAAACATAACCATTTGAAGTGATAAAAGAACACCTTTCATGCCATTCGGGAAAAAGCCCCCGTGACTCCATAAATTACTGATTCCTGTTGCAATACCGCCATTTCCAATTCCAAAGATAATCATGCCTAGGCCCAGCACAATCATAAGGATAATCGTTACTACTTTAATAAGAGAAAACCAAAACTCTAGTTCGCCATATGCTTTTACAGCTAAAAAGTTAACCCCTGTCATGATAACGAGTGCTGCAAGTGCCCATATCCACTGAGGTACACCTGGGAACCAAAACTCCATATATACTCCCACAGCTGTAATTTCAGCCATACATGTAATAATCCACATAAACCAGTAGTTCCAGCCTGTTAAATAACCAGCAAGTGGTCCTAAATAATCGTTAGCATACTTACTAAAAGAACCGGCTACTGGATTTTGTACTGCCATTTCACCTAGCGCTCTCATAATAAAAAACATAATAAGACCACTGATTCCATACATGATAAGAATACCAGGACCCGCTAACCGAATAGCGGATGCAGAACCTAAAAACAGTCCAACTCCGATAGCTGCACCTAAAGACATTAAGCTAATATGTCTTTCCTCAAGTCCACGGCTTAATTCTTTTTCTTGCGTGTTCCCTTGCATAATTCTCTCTCCTAACATATCCATTTCATTTAATAGCGATAGCGGCTACGTGTATAGTATTAACTTATTTTTTAGCTAAATAATTCTAAACAGTGTATGTACTAAAAATCTGATATTGCAAGTTTCACACCTACACTTTTACCGTTCTCACATCTATAAAATACAATATTAAAAAAACTTCACTTTGTTCATTTTATCAAAAATCACAAAAAATGCGATAGTTTTTTGTGATTTTCACAAATAAACTTACGATCTAAATATAATAAAAACCATTTTTTACATTATATGTTCTTATTCCACTATAGTTATCTAACTATTAAGAATAATCAATCGATTATTCTTCTATATTTTCAATTATAGATGCTTACTTTTCCCTAAAAAGGGTAAAGATAAGATAACTGTTTAAACACTATTATGAACATCATCATGAAAAGATCAGTAGGAGGGTGCTATGAATTGGTATGAAAAACTAAGTCAATATTTTCCCATTGAAGAAATGAAATCAAAGAAGCATATCGAAACGCTTTTACAAGAACGCAGCGATATTTATCATAAAAACGAAGGACCTCATCACGTATTAATGTACGTGGAAACAGACCAATTTATCTTTATTGATTACCTCTTTGTTTCAAAAGACGCTCGAGGTCAAGGGCTTGGCGGTAAATTAATTGATGAGTTAAAACAGCATAACAAACCAATTATCTTAGAAGTAGAGCCTGTAGACTATAAAGATTCAGACTCGGCAAAACGACTGCATTTTTATAAACGTGCAGACTTTAAGCATGCTCAAACAATTGGCTATAACCGCCGGTCATTAGCCACAAATGAAATTAACCAGATGGAAATTCTATATTGGTCTCCTACTTCTGAAACAGAGGAAAGCATTTTAAATAAAATGAAAAAAACGTACGAGTTAATTCATACGTACAAAGACAAAGAAATATATGGTGCGTCTTATCAGCCGGCAGATCAAGTATTAAAAATTGACAAAAATCGTAAAGACGGCGATATCTTAGCAGATTTATAAAAAGAAGGTAGACGCATGTCTACCTTCTTTTTATAAATCTTGAATTATTATTCAATAAAAAACATTATTAATCACTTATATTCCTTTAGTTATAAGGTTTAAGCATAGATATTTTGTCTTAAATATAAAATTCTGAAAATTTTCAATAGTATTTTTCAATCCTTTACTGTATAATACCTGTAAAGCGCTAATGTTACTTGTTCTTACATGTTTTTTGCAACTTGAAGCTTAGTGTTCTTTGATAACTAAATAAAAAACGACCTCGTTGTGAGATCGTTTTTGTTATGTTGTATATGTGGCAAATTCTGCTTGAGAACAAGACACGTAGTGACCGGGAGATACTTCTCTAAGCTCCGGTTCTTCACCGTTATAGTCATGGATACTTGGATCATAAATTTTGCGCTGACGCGTTTTTTCACTGTCAGGATCGGGAAGCGGAATAGCTGAAAGTAACGCTTTTGTATATGGATGCACAGGGTTTCGATAAAGTTCATCACTTGGTGCAAGCTCTACAATCTTACCTCTGTACATAACGCCGATACGGTCACTGATGTATTTTACCATTGACAAATCATGGGCGATAAATAAATATGTGAGTCCACGTTCACGCTGTAACTTCTTCATTAAGTTAACAACTTGAGCTTGTATAGACACGTCCAACGCTGAGATTGGTTCATCTGCGATGATAAAATCAGGTTCTACTGCCAGTGCTCTTGCGATACCGATACGCTGACGCTGGCCGCCACTAAACTCATGTGGATAGCGATTTGCATGTTCTTTGTTAAGCCCCACTGTTTCAAGAAGCTCGTGAACTTTTGCCATACGCTCCTTTCTCGTCTTAGCTAAACCGTGAATATCAATGCCTTCTGCTATGATATCTGCTACGGTCATACGAGGGTTAAGCGACGCATATGGATCTTGGAAAATCATTTGCATTTTACGATTAAATTTTTTAAGCTCTGAGCGAGATTTGCGACCATGTACATTTTCGCCATTAAATAGTACCTCACCGCTAGTAGCGTCATATAAACGAATAATCGTTCTCCCTGTCGTTGACTTTCCGCAACCGGATTCACCTACAAGCCCTAATGTTTCTCCGCGGAAGATGTCAAACGTCAGACCATCAACTGCTTTAATTGTTCCTTTACTTGTGAAAAAATGTTGTTTTAAGTCTTTAATCTCTAATAATTTATCTGTCATGTTATTCACCATCCTTCGCTACGAGTACAGGTGTACTGTATACATTGTCAACTTTACGCATGCGGCGCTGAACTGAAGCAGGCGGCTCTACTTTTGGTGCATCGGGATGTAACAGCCATGTTTTCGCATAGTGCGTATCAGATATTTTGAACATTGGAGGTTCTTGCTCAAAATCAATTTTCATTGCGTATGGATTTCGCGCTGCAAATGCATCTCCTTTTGGAGGATTCGTTAAATCTGGCGGCGTTCCAGGAATAGCAGCCAGCTCTTCTTCTGCCTCGTTATCTAAGCTTGGCATAGAAGCTAGCAGTCCCCACGTATACGGATGTTTTGGATCGTAAAACACTTCATCCACTGTGCCCATTTCAACAATTTGACCAGCGTACATAACGGCTACTCGATCTGCTACATTTGCTACTACACCAAGATCATGGGTAATAAAGATAATAGAGGTATCCGTTTTTTTCTGAATGTCTTTCATCAGCTCTAAAATTTGGGCTTGAATTGTTACATCAAGCGCCGTTGTTGGTTCATCAGCGATCAATAGCTTCGGATTAGAAGCAAGAGCCATCGCAATGACAACACGCTGTCTCATCCCGCCGCTGAATTCATGCGGATATTGATTCACACGCTGTTCTGGAAAAGGAATTCCTACAAGCGTTAATAACTCGACTGCCCGTTTTTTCGCTTCTGCTTTAGACACTTTGGAATGCTTAATTACGACTTCGCCAATTTGAGCCCCAACTTTCATCGTTGGATTCAAGGAAGTCATCGGATCTTGGAAGATCATACCGATATCTTTACCGCGAATAGCTTCCATTTCTTTATCCGTTTTCTTAGCTAAATCAATGCCGTCAAACAGCATTTCACCGCTTTTGATTCGGCCAGGAGGCATCGGAATAAGGCGCATGATCGTTTGTGAAGTTACACTTTTACCAGATCCTGACTCACCAACAATTGCTAAAGTTTCACCTTTATTTAAGTGGAAGTTAACGCCGCGAACAGCTTGAACTTCTCCGCCATATGTTTTAAATGATACAGCTAAATTTTTTACTTCTAATAAACGTGACATATGAGTCCACTTCCTTACTTACGTAGTTTTGGATCTAACGCATCTCGTAATCCATCACCAATTACGTTGAACGCTAAGATTGTTAAACAGATAAACAAACCTGGGAAAAATAAGCGCCAAGGATAGTATTCCAAAGCAGGTAAGCCTTCTGAAGCCATTGTTCCCCAACTTGCAAGCGGTGCCGGAACGCCTAGTCCCAAGTAGCTTAAAAATGCTTCTGTAAAGATTGCTGAAGGAATCGTTAGTGTCATTGTTACTAAAATTGGACCTGTTGCATTAGGAATAAGATGTTTAAATAAAATACGTTTTGTTGTTGCTCCTAATGTTTGTGAAGCCATTACGTACTCTTGGTTTTTTAACTGCAATACTTGTCCACGTACAATACGGGCCATGTTAATCCAGCCGGTAATAGTCATCGCCAAAATCATCGTGCCTAACCCTTGGCCAAGCATAACCATTAAAATAATAACGAGTAAAAGGTAAGGAACACCATATAAGATATCCGCAACACGCATCATTGTTTCATCCGTACGGCCACCGCGGTATCCAGAGATGCTTCCCCAAACTACGCCGATAAATAAATCAATTAAAGCTGCTGCTAACCCGATAAATAATGAAATACGCGCGCCTTCCCACGTACGAGCAAAAACATCACGCCCTAATTCATCTGTACCGAACCAGTGCTCAGAAGATGGAGCCTGATTAGCATTCAATAAATCATTGGTTGCATAATCATATTTCACCATCAATGGACCAAATATAGCCATAAAAACAAGGAGAACCATTAGTACTACCCCAAACATAGCAAGCTTGTTTTTGCGAAAACGAATAAAAACATCTTGCCAGAATGAAAGACTCGGTTTTTCAATCTTTTCTGCCTGAGCGCGGTCAATCCCTGCTGTTTCAAACATTTCTTTAGGAATTTTTGGAAGTTGCTGCATAGTTACTCTCCTTTCTTAGCACCTGTAAGTTTAATTCGAGGGTCAATGAATCCGTATGCAATATCTACAAGCAAGATACAAAAAAGTAGTAAAATACTGTAGAACACCGTTACGCCCATAATCGTTGTATAATCTCGGTTTGAGATACTGAGTACAAAGTGTGAACCTAATCCCGGGATACCAAATATTTTTTCAATAACAAAGCTACCTGTTAAAATCCCTGCTACTAAAGGTCCCATATAGGATACGACTGGAAGCATCGCATTTCGCATGGCGTGCTTAACTGTAATCACGCCTCTGCTTAAACCTTTTGCTTTCGCTGTACGAATATAATCATTGCTTAATACTTCAAGCATACTCGAACGAGTTAATCGTGCGATAAACGCCATAGGGGTTGAAGCAAGCGCGAGAGCTGGTAACACCGTGTGTGCCCAAGATTCCCAGCGTGCAACCGGAAAAATTTGTAGTTTCATAGCCAGAACGTATTGTAATACCGCTGCCATGATAAAACTCGGAACTGAGATTCCTAGAACTGCAATAACCATCGCCGTATAATCTTGCCACTTATTATGTTTTAAAGCAGCAATAACACCAAGTACTACACCAATAGCAATTGCTATTAAAATAGCTTCCATCCCTAGCATGAATGAAACAGGGAATCCGCCGTTAATCAAATCATTTACCGTTTGGCCTTTATATTTGAAAGATGGACCAAAATCCCACTTTAAAATTGATGTTAAATAATCAAAGTACTGATGGTACCAAGGCTGGTCTAAACCGTAATACTGATTTAGATTTTTTTGAATTTCAGGGGGAAGCTGCTTTTCTGATGTGAATGGACCTCCTGGAACAGCACGCATTAAGAAAAAGGTCGCTGTTACGATCAGCCATAATGATAGAAACATATAAATAAGTCGTTTTCCTATATATTTGAACACCCTGACACACCTCCATATTTTTACAAAATCCGCGCACAAGAAAGAAAAGTATATGGAGCACCAGGCCCCATATACCCTTTGTCACAATTGATGTTACTTACTCAAAATGAGCCCACTTAATCTGAATGTCTCCAAGTCCAGACATCACAACATCTTTCAGCTGCTTGTCTTGTACCCAAGCGTTTGTGTAGAAGTAGATTGGTGCCACTGGCATTTCATCCATAAAGATACCTTCTGCTTTTTTCAACATTTCCAGACGTTTTTTAGGATCTGTTTCTTTTTGAGAGTCAATTAATAACTTTTTATATTCTGGGTTTTCCCAGTTTGTATCATTATTTCCGCCTTTTTTATCACGGAACAATTCTAAGAAGTTGATTGGGTCGTTAAAATCTCCTAACCAGCCCATACGTCCAACTTGATAATCTCCTTGGTGTAACTTTTCAATGTAAACAGCCCACTCAGAGTTGTCTAACTGTACTTTAATGCCAAGGTTTTTCTTCCACATATCTTGAACAGCTTGTGCAATTTTTGCATGTTTTTCATCCGTGTTGTATGAAACCTTAATTGCTGGTAGTTCTGAAGCATCTTTAAGGCCCATTTCTTTCAAGCCTTTTTCTAAATATTCTTTTGCTTTTTTCACATCATTGTCTTTGAAGTAACCTTTTTTGTTATCTTCAAACATTGTTGGTGGTACAGCCGCCATCGCTGGAACTGAACCGTCTTTTGTAATTTGTTCTGTAATACCTTTACGATCAATTGCATAAGCTAATGCTTTACGAATGTTCACGTTGTCTAAAGGTTTTTGTTCTGTATTAAACTTGTACCAGTAAGTACCTGCAATCTCTTGAATGTTTAATGAACCGTCTTTCTTTAATTCAGGAAGTGCATCAGCTGGTAATTGACCAGTAGGCATACCCGCCCAGTCTAATTCACCGTTTTTGAACATTGAAAGTTCAGTGTTGTTATCATTGATCATGTACATTTCAACTTTTTTAAGTTTTACAGCATCTTTATCCCAATAGTTTTCATTAGGAACTAACTCGATTTTGTCATTATGTTTCCAAGCTTTAAGCTTGAAAGGACCGTTTGACGTATAGTTTTCGCCTGCATTTGTGTACCATTTTTCATTTGATTCAGCAATTTTCGTATTCACTGGGAAGTACGTATAGAAAGCTGTTAATTCTAAGAAATATGGCGTTGGGTTTTCTAATGTTACTTCAAGCGTTTTATCATCTGTTGCTTTAACCGCAACATCATCTAATGAACCTTTTCCTTCATTAGCAGCTTGTGCATTTTTAACATAGTATAATTGATATGCATATTGAGATTCGTTTTTAGGATCTAACGCCCATTTCCATGCATATTCGAAATCTTTTGCTGTTACAGGGTCACCATTTGACCATTTTGCATCGTCGCGAATTGTAAACGTATATTTAGTTTGATCATCGCTGACCTTCACATCTTTCGCCATTGCATTTTCAGGTTTTCCATCTTTACCGATACGAGTTAAACCCTCAAATGTTTGTAATAATACGTTTGATGACGTTGAATCATTAGCTAAGCCTGGGTTTAATGAAAAAGGCTCAGTTTTAATGTTTACGCGAAGCTCTTGCTCTTTTTTCTTTTCGCCGCCATCACTGCTAGCATTTTCACTGCCACCAGATTCTTTGTTAAATCCACATGCAGCTAAAAACAAGCTCATTACAAGCAGCAAACTGAAAAGAATCGACAACCTTTTCTTCATTGCGTGTTACCCCCTATTAAATTTTGTTTGTGTGGCAACCATATTTTTTTGATATGTACTAATTTCTTAATCCTCTTTCAATACAAAATAATCAGTTATTTTTTCACGTAGTAGAGCATTAAAGACCTCACTGCAAAATTATTCTTCTACTCTATGAAACTGTCATCAATTGTTTACATGCTGTAAATCCAATGTATGCGCTTAATATGTAGAAGACTCATTCATTACAAAATTCGCTAATTGAAACAAAACATTGTCTATTTTGTGTTTTCTGAAAAATTAAGAAATTGTAATACCTTTGTAAAAAATATGTTTGTTACGCCTATTATAAATATTTTAAAAATTTATTGCAATACTATTATTTAATGGTATTTTTTTGTCATGAGGGAAAAAACCTTATCTTATAAGGATTGTGCCTACTTGTCAGACTTCTAAAATCTTTTTTGTAGTATAGGTATTACGATAGTATTACAAAGCCATTAGAAATATTAAATAAAAGATTTTTACCAAATCCTCCACCAAATTTTCATTAAGAAATGCTTTAATTAAAAGGTTCTTGTCTTTTTTTGCCGCTGAAAAATTCCAGTAAATTGTCTTATAAAACTTTTTAGCGATAAGATGTTTAAATTCCTGCTTTTTCGCGTTATAATAACGAATAACTATATAATTAAAGCTGTGAAAAAGAGTAGTATGCAGAATTTTCATTTTTAGAGAGTTTGTGGCTGGTGAGAACAAACATTGAAACCTGCAGAATGGACTTTGGAGCTTTCAAGTGCAAAGCTTGAACGTTGACCTCAACGTTACATGAATAAAGATAGTTCACAATTATGTGTGCTAATTAGGGTGGCAACGCGGTCCATTCGCCCCTAGCTTATGCTAGGAGCGGATGGGCCTTTTTATGTTGTATCCGTAAATTAGCATCATATATGTGCAGATGAAAGGAAGATTTGATGAAAACAATTTTTTCAGGTATTCAACCAAGCGGTACAATCACTTTAGGTAACTACATTGGAGCGATGAAGCAATTTGTTGAACTTCAACATGACTATAACTGTCATTTTTGTATTGTAGATCAGCATGCAATTACAACGCCTCAAGATCGTTTAGCACTTCGTAAAAACATTCGAGGCCTTGCTGCTCTGTATGTAGCGGTAGGAATTGATCCAGCAAAATCGACTTTATTTATTCAATCGGAAGTGCCTGCCCACACAGAAGCGGGATGGATGTTACAGTGCGTAGCGTATATCGGTGAACTTGAACGTATGACTCAGTTTAAAGATAAGTCCGCTGGAAAAGAAGCAGTATCAGCAGGATTACTAACTTATCCTCCATTAATGGCAGCGGATATTCTTTTATACAACACCGATTTGGTTCCAGTTGGTGAAGATCAAAAGCAGCATTTAGAATTAACGCGTGACTTAGCTGAGCGCTTTAACAAAAAATACAATGATATCTTCACTATTCCTGAAGTACGTATTCCAAAAGTGGGCGCACGCGTCATGTCTCTTCAAGATCCTACGAAAAAAATGAGCAAGTCCGATCCAAACCAAAAAGCTTTCATTACGCTTTTGGATGACGCTAAAACAATTGAAAAGAAAATCAAAAGTGCCGTAACGGATTCAGAAGGTATTGTTCGCTACGATAAAGAAAATAAGCCAGGTATTTCAAACTTATTAAGTATTTATTCAATCCTAGCCAATAAATCGATCGAAGACATTGAAGCGATGTACGAAGGCAAAGGTTATGGTGACTTTAAAGCTGACACAGCCAAAGTGGTAGCTGAAGCACTTGCTCCAATTCAAAAAAGATATTATGAATTAGTTGATTCTAGCGAGCTAGATGATATTTTAGATCAAGGTGCCGATAAAGCAAATGCAACGGCTAATAAAATGCTTCGCAAAATGCGAAACGCAATGGGAATTGGCCGTAAACGTTAAAAAAAACGACTGCTATGCAGTCGTTTTTTTTAATTAACTTTTGGCTCTTGTTCAATTTCCCAAAGTTTTTCAAAGAAAGGTTGTCCTTTTACTAAGCGCTCGCATAATAATTTATGCTTCGGTGACCACCCTGACTTCGTTTCATCGTATAGCTGACTCCACACGTCTTGAAACGGCATCTCTTGAATGTCTTCGTACTTCGTTGGATTCCACTCCGTGTACCAGTAGCGGATTTGAGCTGTATTTTTTGTTGTATGTAGCTGATCAAGTGCCATAAATAACAGCTGTTTTAGCTGACGTTCTTTACGTGTTAGTCCTCTCATCGTTTCAGGAGACGGTGAAAGAATATGATGCTCTTTTTTATTCAGCTCGTCTTCACTGAACTTATATTCTAGCTCTTCTTGATCCGCAATCATCTCATAGACTAACTGTTCCTGTCTTGGAATTAAGCGGCTTTTTCGAATTGGAATATGATATCCCATCGTATCAATTGCTAAAATATTCGTTCCATCTGTAACAATAAAACAATATTCAACCTGCGTGCGTTCATGATTTTTCCGAATGTATGCTTTCTGATAGACATCTTGTAGTAGTTGTTGAGGTAGCTCGGAAAGATCATTTTCAATGTAATGAAATAAAAGCGGATTTACTTTTAATAACGGTGCTTGATCGAGCAGTTCTACACAATCGTCTTTTCTCCACTCATGGAAATGACACACATTATAACCGTTTTCTTCGCCTTCAAACCAATTAACCCATACATCATGAAGATATAGCATAATTTACCCCTCACTTACTATCTGTTTGTTATCCATCAGTATAGGCAGAGAAAGGAATTTTTATTCCAAATGATGTTATTTTTCTAAAAATTAATTGTAAAATGCCTTCGTTTTTGGCTATTATTCAAATGCACTTGTTTCGAAGCTCAGATATAACGCCAGTGCTAATGATTGCTAAAGGCTTCATGAGCTATATTCACACCTATAAGCAAAAAAAATCCGAGTTTCTTCTATAGTAATAGGTTTGTCAGGAGGTCTGACAAACCTAAAAAAATCTATCACACTTTTGTGATAGATTTTTAACGAAGAGATTTGGGATTCAAAGCATCTTTTAATCCTTCACCAATGAAGTTGATAGCTAGGATCGTAAATGTAATAGCTAAACCTGGCGGAACCCACATCCAAGGCTTATTCTGCAGCACATCTGATTCCCTTGCTTCTGTCAGCATATTCCCCCAGCTTGGCGTATCAGCCGGCACGCCAAAACCGATAAAGCTAATCGCTGACTCAAACACAATAAGGATCGCCATCTGCAAACTGGCTTGAACCACAATTGTTGAAAACACATTTGGCAGCAAATGTTTAAAGATGATTTTAAACGGGCTGCACCCAATCGAAACGGCTGAAAGCACATATTCATTTTCTTTTTCAGCCAAGATTTTGCTTCGAACCAGCCGGGCCGTACTTCCCCAGCTTAAGAAACTAACAACTAGGATGAGCGTCCAAACGCCTGAGATCTTTCCAATTAGGATTGTATTTAACACTACAACGAAAACAATTAGCGGAAAGTTTAATACAAAGTCTGTAAAACGCATTAAGAATTGATCCACTTTGCCTCCGTAATAACCCGCAATCGAACCAATAAAAGTTCCGATTAAAATAACGAGTGTTGTACAAGCAACTCCAATCAGTAACGAAGTTCTTCCTCCATACAATGTACGTGCAAATACGTCTCGTCCATTTGTATCCGTTCCAAACCAATGCTCACTAGAAGGCGCTGCATTCATCGCCATATAGTCGATACGTGTAATATCTGCTTTTGTAAGCAGCGGTGCAAAAATGGCAAGAAGCGTAATCACAATCATGAAAGCTAAACTTATCATGGCTAGTTTATTTTTAACAAACTTCTTTCGCGCAATCGCCCATGGAGAAAGGTTTTTAGGAGCTTTCATATTCACTTCTGGCTGTACATCTTTTTTCGTTACAATTTCCATACTTTCTCCTCCTAATCCAAACGAATACGCGGATCTGCTACGCCGTATAACAAATCAGCAACCAGATTCCCAACCAGTGTTAAAATTGAAAACAACATTGTAAGCGACATCATAACTGAGTAGTCACGAGTTGCTACAGAGTCAACAAACAATTTTCCAATTCCTGGATACGTAAAGATCGTCTCTGTAATGATAGAACCGCTAATGATTGTTACAAGATCAAATCCTAAAAACGTAATAAGCGGAATCATTGAGTTGCGTAAGATATGAACATTATAAATTTTAGATTCTTTTGTCCCTTTTGCTCTAGCAGTGCGCACAAAATCTTTGCGACTGTTTTCAATAATATCATTGCGCAAAAACTGGGTATACTGCGCGGTCGACATCAAGCCAAGAATCAGCGCGGGTAATATAACGTGATGAATTCTACTTTGAATAAATTCCCATGATCCCTCTTTCAATCCTACTTCAACAGAACCGCTAAACGGAAACCAACCTAACTGAAAGGAAAATAAATAAATGCCTACGATCCCTGCAATAAACGATGGAACCGCTAATGCAAAGTAATTATATCCTGCAATAAAGTTATCTGCTAAGGTATACGGTTTTCTTCCTGCATACATACCTAAAATAAATGCAAACACATACGTAATCAAAAGCGAAGTCAAAGCTAAAAAGATAGTATTAGGCATACGCTCTAAAATAATATCTAATGTCGGTAACTTATGAGTTGTTGACTTTCCTAAATCTCCTTGTGCCACTCCCTTTACCCAGTTCCAATATTGAACGTAGATAGGATCGTTATATCCTAGCTTATCACGCATTTCCTCAATGTATTTTGGATCTGTATTACTAGGGTTGATTTCTCCCCCAAAAGGGTCCCCTGGCATCATTTTTGCCAGGGAAAACACAACAAAGGAGATCAGAATCAACATTGGAATCATCCCTAAAATACGTCTTAGTGAGTATTGCAGCATGGTTGACTCTCCTTTACATGTAAAATACTTATTCCGTTACAGACCATTTCTCCGGATCTACAACTACCGTTGATGGATCTAGAGTTACGTTTTTCACACGCTTATTCACAGCATAAATATTGATATTTTCCCATAAAGGAAGTGCTGGCAGCTGCTCATTAAAGAATTTTTGCCATTTTACATATACATCTTTACGGTATTTATCATCAAATGATTTTTCACTCAAACCGTCTTTAAGCATTTCATCAGATTCCTTATTTACCCAACGGCCATAGTTCCATTCAGCATCAGAGCTCCATAATCCTGTAGGATCTGGATCGGAACCAGTGTCCCAAGAACCAAAGAATGCTTCTAACGCCTTATCGTCGTTATCTTTCATTTCATTGTACAAGTTAAATTCAACAAGTGAACCCGTTGCTAATTTTGTTTTAATACCAATATCATTCCATGCTTGCATAATAGCCTTCGCACGACCCTCGAAGTTGGCTGGACCAGCATAGTGACCGAATGAAATCGTAAATGGTTTTCCGTTTGGATCTTCTACAAAACCGTCATTATTCTTGTCTTTATAACCAGCTTCAGCTAATAATTTTTTAGCTTTTTCAGGACTATACTTGTACTTTGTTAAATCTTTTTGGTCAGCAGCAATCCAGAATACAGACGGAATAACTGTGTTAGAAACAACCGCTTTGTCGTTCATAAATGCTTTTACCATTGCTTTTCTATCTATTGCATAAAGCAATGCTTGACGAAGTTTTAGATCTTTGAACTTTTCGTAATCATCTACGTTTTTACCAGCTTTTTGATCACGATGTCCAAATCGTAGACCAATATACGAATAACTAGTTGATTTCCCTTCCAAAAAGTCTAAGTTTTCTGCTTTTTCAACTTGCCCTAGATCAGCTGGGCGAACATCCATAATGTCGACATCGCCTTTTTTCAATGCTCCGGCGGAAACAGATGGATCCAGTACTTTTACAACAACACCATCAAGGTGAGGTTTACCTTTCCAATAATCATCATTACGTTCCATTTGGACATATTCACTTGCTACTACTTTTTTCACTTTAAACGGTCCAACACCAATAGGCTCTTTACGAACTTGTTTGGACTCTGCAAGATCTTTTACAGCAATTCCTTCGTAATACTTTTTCGGCATTGGATACGGCCATAGATTGTCTAAGTTATTTACACGAACTTCTTTAAACGTTACTTTAAATGTTTGTGGATCTACTACTTCAACTCCGGAAATAGAATCCGCTTTGCCGTCGTGATATTCTTGAGCGCCTTTAATGTGCTCAACGTTTACATAGCGTGGACCTGTATAGTCTTTATCGGCAATCGTTTCATACGTATATTTAAAATCATCTGCAGTTAATGGATCTCCGTTATGCCACTTAATCCCCTTTTTTAATTTAAACGTGTAAGTTAGTTTATCACCACTCACGTCCCAAGTAGCTAAGTCAGATTTAATTTTTAATTTCTTATCATAAGTAAAGAGACCTTCATTGATAAATTCCAATATTTGGCTATCATATGCACTACCATACAATGCGTACTCAAAAAGCCCTTCCGGCGCTCCGTCAATCCCATACGTAATCGTTCCGCCATCTTTTGGCTTGTCTGTTTTTGCACCTTCAGTTTTTGTTTCTCCGCCTTCTTTATTACTAGAAGATGAAGAACTGCTTCCACCGCTGCATGCCGCTAGAAAAAGCGATAGCACAAGCAAAATGGAAACAAGTGATAAAAACGATTTCTTTTTCATCATGACGTTCCCCCTATTTAACTAATAATCTGTTCGTATGTAGCTTTTACGAGTTATATAAATGGCAAGCTACTTGATGGCCAGGTCTCACCTCCTTTAAGGCAGGTTTCGTTTGGCTGCACTCCGCCATTGCATGTATACAGCGAGGATGAAACGCACAGCCTTTTGGCGGATCAATTGGACTTGGTACATCTCCCTGTAAAATAATACGCTGTTTTTTCTTTCGCGGATCTGGTTCAGGTATAGCCGATACAAGCGCTTGCGTATAAGGGTGCAATGGCTCTGCGTACAGACTTTTCTTATCAGCAATTTCCACTAAACCGCCTAGGTACATAACACCGATACGGTCACTCATATGTTTAACAACACTCAAATCATGGGCAATAAATAAAAAGGTTAGGTCGAATTCTTGTTGAAGTTCTTTTAGAAGGTTTAAAACTTGTGATTGGACAGAAACGTCGAGTGCCGATACCGGTTCATCAGCAATAATAAGTTTTGGACGAAGTGCAAGTGCACGTGCAATTCCAATCCGCTGACGCTGTCCACCGGAAAATTCGTGAGGATATTTATAGTATGCATCTTCCGGTAACCCTACTTTTGTAAGTAGATTCATAACTTCTGATTTTAATTGATTGGTTGATTTTCCTGTAAAATTCCGAATTGGTTCAGAAATAACATCTCCAACCATTTGCATTGGATTGAGGGAAGCATAGGGATCTTGAAAAACCATTTGAAAATCTTGTCTAATTTTACGGAGAGAAGTTCCTTTTGCTTCTGTGATATCTTTACCATCGAAAATAATTTTTCCGCTAGTTGGTTCCAACAGTCTTAGAATTGTTCTTCCTGCCGTGGATTTTCCACAGCCAGATTCTCCTACTAGACCGAGCGTTTCTCCTTTTCGAATAGCAAAAGAAATACCGTCAACTGCTTTTACATCACCAATTTTCTTTCGGAAAAATCCGCCGTGAATAGGATAGTAGGTTTTTAAATGCTGAACTTCTAGCAATACATCTTTCACTGCTTTAGTCATTAGCTTGTCTTCACTCCTTTTGACGGATAGCTATTTTTATACAGCAGACATGCGACATCATGCCCCTGTGAATCCTGGCGAAGAACAGGCGTAACGGAACTGCAGTCTTCCATTGCATGAGGACATCGGTTAACGAAACGACAGCCTGTCCGCGGCATGTTTACAAGAGAAGGCACAATTCCTTTGATCGTATTTAATACTTCTACATCATCTTCCATGCGTGGAATTGAGTGAAGAAGCGCTTTCGTGTACGGATGTTTTGGCGCATAAAATAACGTATCAACATCTGTATGCTCCACAATTTTCCCGCCATACATGACAATCACTTCATCACACATCTCAGCAACTACTCCTAAATCATGTGTAATCATAATAATAGACATATCATTGCTTTCTTGAATTTCTTTTAGCAATTCTAAAATTTGAGCTTGAACCGTAACATCTAGGGCCGTTGTCGGCTCATCAGCAATTAAAAGTTTAGGCTGACAAGCTACCGCCATGGCAATCATGACACGCTGCCTCATTCCTCCTGACAGTTGATGCGGATATTCATCGATGAGCTTTTCGGATCTCGAAATACCAACGCTTTTTAAAAGCGCAATGCTTTTTTCACGCGCTTCCGCTTTCGATATATTCATATGGTTAAACAATACTTCCTGCAGCTGATACCCAATGGTTAACACAGGATTAAGGGATGTCATCGGTTCTTGGAAAATCATTGAGATGTCTTTCCCCCGAACGTCATTCATCTCATCTTCTGATAAGTGCGTAAGATTCTTTCCGTTAAATAAAACGCTTCCGCTTCTAATTTGACTATTTACTTTAGGTAATAGCCCAATGACGGATAAAGACAATACGCTTTTTCCACAGCCAGATTCTCCTACAACCCCTATAATTCGCTTTCGTCTGACTTGAAACGACACGTCGTCCACAGCATTATGCCAGGAATCATTAATGGAAAAAGCAGTTTGTAAATTTTTCACTTCTAGTAAAGGTGTTGATTCGACGGGCTTTTTATCCATTTATAATGCACACCTCATTTTTCTAAAAATTGTTATATTTGAATAAGATATTATTACAATTTCATTACAAAATCAATATATTTTGAAAATTAATTATATTTTTTATTTTTAAAATAATGATTTCTGAATATCTCTTCGGCACTTTAACGCATAAACCTCCTAATTTTTTGTTGAAAATAGGATAAAATTTACTATTTTTAACTTTAGGTATATAGAACTTGTTTTTTTACAGTTGGAACGCAGATTTTTTTAAGATAGTATTGGTGCTAAGAGGAAGCAGCTCGGTAGTAGTTAAAGTGTGAGGCTTCATACATGAAGTAACAAGGTGATAACCAATATTGTAGCCCATCATTTCTGGATACCAATTTTGGCCGAATAACAGTTGATCATATTTCTTTTCGTCGGCGCGGAGATTGTAATAAGGTTTAACATGCTTTTCCCACATTTTTTTAGCTTCTTCAATGGTATAATAATTTGTCCACGGAGCTAAATATTTTTTACCACAATACTCCTCTACAGCTCTTTCAGCTAACCCTTCCATCATCATAGCGTCTAACAAAGTAATCGTTTCATCAGATTTATTAATGGCTTTTAGCCTGCAAACGTGATGGTATTCATGGGTAAGCACCGCTAACATTTCTTCATCGGATGTATGACTTGTCATAAACACAAATAATTTATCGGTAAAAGCGACACCTGCTCTTCCATTAAATTCACGCTGCATTTTTCGATTTCTAGGATTGCTTGGAAGCACTAGCACCGCTACATCGGGCCCATTCCATGCTTTTTTAAGCTTCTCATAATGTGCTTTAACTTTCTTCCAAACCTGTCTTTTCTTCATTTCTTCTAATTCTTTTATAAACATTAAAGAAGGCGGACACATTCCATAGTTAAAAAGTAATTCCATATATTCTTTTTCTTTTAATTTCTTAAAATAGCGCGCAAGATAACGGCTTATTTCTTTCGGCTCCGTCCAAGTAGAAGTTGAAACAATCGGCATGTTTTCCCCTCACTTTCTTCTTCCTTTTGTTTCATGATATGTTCACAGCTACTCTTTTGGTTATTAAAAATAAAAAAAATTCTAGGCATCAGCCTAGAATTTTTCATTATGCTTCGTATTTTTTAAAGATGATTGTTGCATTGTGACCGCCAAATCCAAGTGAGTTGCTTAGCACCGCTTTTACTTCTTGCTTACGCGCTTTGTTTGGAATGTAGTCTAAATCACACTCTTCATCAGGTGTTTGATAGTTAATTGTTGGAGGAAGAATACCGTCTTGAATTGCCTTCACACTAAAAATAGCTTCTACTCCGCCAGCAGCTCCTAACAAGTGTCCAGTCATTGACTTTGTTGAACTAATTGCTACTTTTTGAGCGTGGTCGCCAAATACTTCTTTAATAGCCATTGTTTCAAATTTATCATTGTATCCTGTACTTGTACCGTGAGCATTGATGTAATCAATATCACTTGGCTGTAGGCCTGCATCTTCAATGGCATGACGCATTGCACGAACGCCGCCTTCTCCTCCTGGAGCTGGCGCTGTGATATGGTGAGCATCTCCTGTTGAACCATAACCCACAATTTCAGCATAAATACGTGCGCCGCGCGCTAGTGCATGTTCAAGCTCTTCAAGCACAATAACACCCGCACCTTCTCCCATAACGAAGCCGTCGCGGTCTTTATCAAACGGACGAGATGCTGTTGCAGGATCTGGATTTGTAGAAAGTGCTTTATTCGCACAGAAACCAGCAATAGATAAACGCGTGATTGGCGCTTCCGTACCGCCCGTCACCATCACGTCTGCATCTCCGCGTTGAATGACTTTAAACGCATCACCAATAGAGTTTGTACCTGTTGCACATGCCGTTACCGTACAAGAGTTCACGCCTTTGGCCCCTAAAGCAATAGAAACTTGTCCTGTTGCCATATCAGGAATCATCATCGGAATGAAGAATGGACTTACGCGGCGGGCACCTTTTTCTAATAACGTTGAATATTGGTTTTCAAACGTTTCCATACCGCCAATTCCAGAACCAATCCAAACGCCGACGTTTGGAGCAATTTCTTCTGTAATAGTCAAATCCGCATCTTTAACAGCCGCCAATGCAGCTACCATTGCATATTGAGTAAAGCGATCCATCTTACGAGCCTCTTTGCGGTCAATAAAATCTTCCACGTTAAAATCTTTTACTTCAGCCGCTACTTTAGCCGGGAATTCATCTGCATCTAGTCTTGTTAAAGGACCAACGCCAGACACGCCTGCTACTGCGTTTTTCCAAGCTGTTTCTACGTCATTTCCAATTGGTGTAAGCCCACCAAGTCCTGTTACAACTACACGTTTTTTATTCATCGTACATTCATCTCCTTCAGTTGCTTTAAAAATGTAGTGTTATTTTCCCCATCTAATAGCAATAGCTCCCCATGTTAAGCCGCCTCCGAAGCCAACCATTACAATTAAATCATCATCTTGAATTTTCCCTGCTTCAAGCTCATGAACAATTGAAATTGGAATCGATGCTGCTGATGTATTGCCGTAGTATTGGATTGTTTTAGACATTTTTTCTTCAGGCAAGTCTAATCGCTGTCTTGCAGCTTCCATAATACGAATATTCGCTTGATGAGGTACGAGAAAATCAACATCCTCTTTTGTTAAACCTGCTTTTTCAATTACATTAACAGCAGATTCCCCCATTTGTCGAACAGCAAACTTAAATACTTCACGTCCGTTCATGACAATATGATCAAGCTCGTTTTGATACAAGTGCTTGCCTCCCGTACCGTCGGACCCTAGTTCAAAGGATAAAATACCTCGTCCTTCTGATACAGGTCCCATTACAACTGCACCTGCTCCGTCTCCGAATAAAACAGCCGTGTTACGGTCGTCCCAATCTGTAATCTTAGAAAGCTTTTCTACACCGACCACTAATATATGCTTGTAAGCATTGGTTTCAATAAATTGCTTAGCTGTAATCATGCCGTACATAAACCCTGCACATGCGGCACTCACATCGTAAGAAGCTGCTTTTTTTGCTCCCAATTTTTCTTGTAGCATACATGATACTGTAGGAAACGGTTGATCTGGCGTTACCGTAGCAACAATGATCATGTCAATATCTTCTGCCTCGACGTTAGCTTTATGTAAAGCTTCAACTGCTGCTTTATAAGCTAAATCAGATGTGTCCTCGTTATCGGCTGCAATTCGGCGCTCTTGAATACCTGTGCGCGTACGAATCCACTCATCTGATGTATCCATTACTTTTTCAAGATCTAAATTTGTTACAACTTTCTCTGGTACATAACGTCCAATTCCTAGAACACCAGCGTTCATATCAACCTCTCCTTTAAATAAAAGGCTTATATTCCTATAAAACCTATATCCGTCATTTCATTTATCGATTATATAATCAATTATTATGAGTTGGTACTAATTTTACTTCATTTTTTATTTTTTGTCTATATAGGTGTTCGTCCTACTCAGGTATCTATCATGCTACATATAGTAATGATACGGGACCCTCTTACTCTAGTATGGGACATTAGGTAAGAACTTACCCACCATTAAAATAGTGAAAGGAATGAGTATCATGGCAAGAAGACAAAGAAATGAAGGTTTTTCTGATTTTATGTTTGGAGCTGGGCGCAGAAAATCAAAAGAAGAAAGAGAGCGAGAGGAGTGGGAACGATTATTTAAACAAATCGATGAAATTGTACTCGCCGTCGAAGAACTAGCTCCTCTTCTTAAACAGTTTGCCCCTTTAGTCGATTTATTTTCCAAACAAAAATAACAGCTCGGATTCTACCGAGCTGTTTTCTTTAGTTGTTTTCATTTTCAGCTAATGCATCTTGCTTGCCAAGCTCATAGGCATCGTTCATTACTTTTGTTAGTAATGTCAATACCGGCTGTACGTGTTCCATTGATAACTCAACGCCTGTTTCATCTAAGATCTGTTTTGCTTCTGGCAAGTACTTCATTGCAATTTGCATGAATTGCATATTTTGCTCTTCCATAGTGAAATCTCCTTTATTAAAAACATTTATTCCTCCTTATATTAGCGAATCTATTCTATAAGTACAACTTTCTCCTTTTAATGAAGAGGTAAAAAGAATGTTCTCATATGTTTTTTTTGCAGATAAATGCCTTCTTTAGCCGTTACTTTTGAAGAAAAATGCAGCAGTTCTTTCGCTTTCCTGCTGATTTCATATTTTTCTTGAGCCGCTTCTTCCTTCACCTCCATATGAGTAATGTTTGCTCCTGCGCTCCAAGGCTGTAACTTTTCTTCAACTAAATGAACGACTTCATATGAATATGCAGCAGTTTTACAGCGTCTAAGTGCACTGACGGCATCTTCAATATAAATAATAAAATCCGTGCCTTCCATAATGTCAAAAGCCTCTTCGTACCCGGCAATATTTTTGGAATAGCACATTGACAACGGCTGCCAAGGTCCGTAAAGAGTCGGCGTTCTGACAATTATAATGGGCCATCCATCATCTTTATATTTCTCTATCATTCGCTCAAAATGAACGTATAGCCTTCCTTCACTACTGTCCGGTTCTGGAATCGTTGTTTCTTCAATTTTTCGCTGCTGGTCTCCAAATACGCGCATGGTAGAAACAAACACAAATCGAATGTTGAATTGACGGCATTTGTTAAGCGCTTGAATGAGCACTTGCTGTGCTTTTTGCATTTCTTGTCTTAAAAAATCAGGATGATAAAAATCTCCTCCATCGAAATACGTAAAGTAGACAACATCCGTTTCTGAGGTAATCATATCTAATGACTCTCCAACTTCAGTCGATGCATAATTAGCGTTTCGCCCTAAGAAAAATTTCATCTCTTCCTGCAAATCATCTTCTTCTTTATGAGCAGAATGTGTATACCCTTTTACTTCTGTACCTTCGTCTAAAAAAGCCATACATAAATGAAAACCAATAAAGCGGTTTGCCCCTATTACTACTACATTTCCCATATCGCTTCCTCCAATTCTTCATTCATCATTTATTCAACAAAAAGCTTAAATCCCTATAGTTATAGAGGGCACTCATTCCTTATTTCAAAGAGGTTCATCTGTAAAAGCATCATGAACTCTTTTTTCATTTTATCTCTTATACAAAAAGCCCCTATGATATGTATAATCATAGAAGCTTTGCTTATAACACTTTTTCATGCTGTTTATAAAATTGGAGAAGGGACCGTTCAAACAAATAGTTTTTTTCCGGTAAATAAAGTGAAAGCATAATCGGAGAGTGAAGTTCTTCACGATGTAGTTCATATTTTTTACTGTGTGCAATTGGATAATGAGTAGAGGCATTAGGCGCCGTCCATATCTTCACGGGCAGCGTTGATTTTAATTCTGTAACAGAAGGGTACTCCTTAATTAACTTTGATACTTGCTTCCGCTCCACTTTATAAGCTTGAGTCAAGTCCTTCGTGAATTGTTTATAAAAGAATTTATTATTTTTTTCATGTTCTGCATGCGTATGAAGATCAATACATGGATTTAGTAAACCAGCTGATCGAACGAACGTATTCCCGTCATTTTCCATTAGCTGCAGCGCTAACAGAGCCCCCATTCCTTCAGCTAAAATATGAATTCGTTTATTTAAAATTTCTTGTTTCATTACTAAATGATAAAGTTGTTTTGCAAGGTGATATGCTTCAGGAGACCCCCAATGCCGGGCATATAAATTGGAATAAAATACTGTGTATCCTTCATCTTGTAAACATTGCAACAGCTGTGACCTTCCGCCGTGCTGAATCCATAAGCTAGTTGAACTTTCAACAAAATGATCTTTATCACCCAATACTAACACACCGAAACCATTCGGTCGTTCAGGGACATGTACGACATTCCATTGCGTATCTAAGCTAAAAAAGCGTCGATGTATCATAGCTCTTCCTCCGTAACTTACTAGTTGTTCCATACAGTGTATGATAGAACCATCAAAAAGCGCACTAGAATAATGCCTATTTCTGACTTATTGCTCTTTTGTTTCTGCATGGGAACACGCCCCTTATTTATTCATAAAAAATTCAATTTCTTATTTGACTGCTATATGCTAAAATGAAATCAAACTGTACTGTAAACGAGGTGAATAGAATGCGTGTCGTAATGGCTTTTGTTTGGGGCTTTTTACTAATGAATATGGCAGTGTACGTAATCTCTGCAATGACGGGCGGTACTTACAGTTTCGCAACCGCTTCCATTCTTGGAGTAGTTTTCACGCTAGTTGTAATTTTGATTGGAGAACTGGGTGTACCGAATAAACCAGCAAATAATCATCACTAAAAAGTGTTGGCTGTAAAGCCAGCGCTTTTTTTATCTTTTGGCATAAGCTCTTCTCAGCAATTTCTTTCGTTAACTCGTATTCAAAACAAATGACTGAAGCTGTTTTTTACATTTATATACATTCATAATCATTGATTATCCCAACCTTTAACTATATAATTTTAGAATAATCAAACTATTAATTTTAGGAGTGAATACTGCTGTGACTAAAGAAAAAATTGGTTTTATCGGAACAGGCGTTATGGGTCAAAGCATGGCCGGGCATTTAATTGACGCAGGATATGAAGTCCTTGTTTATACGCGAACAAAAACTCGTGCTCAAGCACTACTTGAAAAAGGGGCCAACTGGAAAGAAACCGTTCAAGAAGTGGCAGAACAATCTGATGTTATTATCACCATGGTAGGCTACCCTCACGATGTAAAAGAGATTTATTTAGGAAAAGACGGCATTATACATAATGCAAAGAAAGGCTGCTATACAATTGATATGACGACATCAAGCCCTATACTTGCTCGTGAGATTTATCAAGCAGCAAAAGAGAAGCACATTCATGCGCTTGACGCTCCTGTTTCAGGAGGCGATATTGGGGCTCAGAAAGCAACATTAGCGATTATGGTAGGAGGCGATTCTGAAGCATTCTCTGCCGTTACGCCTATACTTGAAAAAATGGGGACAAATATCGTTCTTCAAGGAAGCGCTGGTGCTGGTCAACATACAAAAATGTGCAATCAAATTGCTATTGCCTCTAATATGATGGGCGTGTGTGAAGCGATACTCTATGCTGAAAGAGCTGGGTTAGATCCAAACACCGTTTTAAAAAGTATTGAAACAGGAGCAGCTGGAAGCTGGTCGTTAAGCAATTTAGCTCCTCGCATGATTAAAGGAGACTTCGAACCAGGTTTTTATATTAAACACTTTATTAAAGATATGAAAATTGCCATTGAGTCAGCTGAAGAAATGGAGTTGTATACACCAGGGCTAAAGTTAGCAAAATCGCTTTATGAACAGCTCGAAAAACAAGGCGATGATAGTAAAGGGACACAGGCTCTGTACACCCTTTTAAAACAGCATGCCCTAACTGTATAAAAACAGGCAGCTCATTACGAGCTGCCTGTTTTTATTAATGATTTACGCTTCATTTAACGAATTCATAAAACGACTGAATGCGAGCTGCCCTTCAGTGTTTTGTTTAAACACACCTGCATGTTCTAAAATAGTTGCAAAGACCAAACCGAGCTCTTGTTGGAGAATGCTTTGGACATTTTGCTCTTCAATATGTGGATATTTTTTCTTGATTTGTTCCGCCCACTTCACGTGTTTTTGCACTTGATCATGTCTGCTGGCTAACTCGCTCAGGTTATTCTGAACTAACCCTTCGGCCACTAGACTCATTTCGTCTTTCAAACGACCGGGTAAAACCGCAAGCCCCATTACTTCGATTAAACCTATGTTCTCTTTTTTGATATGATGAACTTCTGCATGGGGATGATAAATGCCATCTGGATGTTTGCCGTTTGTTCGATTGTTTCGCAGTACTAAATCTAATTCGTACAAATCCCCTCTTTTCCTAGCAATAGGCGTGACCGTGTTGTGAGGAGTTTGATCTGTAAAAGCTAAAATATCAGCACTTTGATCACTATACGATTTCCATTTCCTCAAAATGAAATCCGCTGCTTCTACTAATGGTGCAAGGTGCGAACTTTGAAGACGAACGACCGACATCGGCCAATGAACAATTCCAGCTTTCACGTTTGGATATGCTTTAAGAGAGAACAATTTATTTATTTTTGCTTTAGCCATAGGAAAATCATGATAGCCGCCTTGAAAGTGGTCATGAGTTAAAATAGATCCTCCTACGATGGGTAAATCTGCATTTGACCCTAAAAAATAATGTGGAAATTGTTCAACGAAGGCAAGCAGCCGCTTAAACGTTTGCTTTGAAATATGCATGGGTGTATGTTCACTCGCAAAAACAATGGCATGTTCATTATAATAGACATAAGGTGAAAACTGCATGTACCACAGCTCTTCCTGCAATTCCACAGGAATAATCCGGTGATTTTGACGAGCTGGGTGGTTAATACGACCTGCATAACCAGCATTTTCTTTACATAGAAGACACAGCGGATAGTTGCTTTCCTTCAATGATTTGCTTGCTGCAATTGCTTTTGGATCTTTTTCCGGCTTTGATAAGTTGATAGTAATTTCAAGTTCTCCAAAGTCAGTTTTTGTTACCCACCTTTCGTTTTTAGCAATTCGATCTCTGCGAATATAGTGAATGTCTTTTGACAGCTTATAATAATAGCTTGTGGCTTTTTGGGGGCTTTGCTGATAGTGATCATAAAATGTCCGATTAACCTCTGAAGGCATGCTTGCAAAGCATCCCATTATTTTGGTATCGAATAAATCTCTATACGTGATAGAATTCTCGGCGATTCGATTGTTTTCTGCAGCCCAATCAAGCATGTTGTCTAAAATAGCAGCTGGATGTTCTAGACGTTCTTCTTTGACTTCTACTATAATACATTCGTCGAGCTTTAACACTTCCAGCAGTTTATTTCTCACCACATCTATATCCCATTTTGTTAATAGATTCTTTTGTAAACCATATTGAATAAGTCGGGTGATTTCTTCATGAATGTTGACTGACATACACTCGTTCCTTTCTCTATCTGTTTTCTCTTATACTGCTTCTAATGTGAGTTCACGCGCTCCTTCTCCAACCGTAACCACATAAAATTCAGCTTCTAAACTTGTTTTCTTATAGTAGGCGTCTTTTACTTCCTCAATAAACCTATCAACCTGTGCTTTTTGTACGATACTGATTGTACAGCCGCCAAAGCCTGCACCTGTCATGCGTGATCCAATCACACCTTCTTGCAACCAAGCTGCTTCTACAAGAGCATCTAGTTCTTTCCCGCTTACTTCATAGTCATCTCGCAGTGAGCAGTGCGATTCATTCATCAATTGACCAAACCCTTCTAAATCACCGTTTTGCAATTTAGCAACCGCTTCTTTTGTGCGTTCATTTTCATATACCGCATGTTTAGCGCGCTTACAATCTACTTCGTTTTGTATCAAAAATTTATGCTTTTCAAATTGTTCTTTGGTTAAATCACCAAGCGAATTAATGGAAAGTGACGTTTGTAAATCTGCCAGCGCTCTTTCACACTCCATGCGGCGCTCATTATATTTTGAATCTGCCAGCCCTCTTCGCTTATTTGTGTTAGAAATAACGAGCACAGCATCTGTTAACTGCAGCGGGCTATACTGGTATTCAAGAGTTTGACAGTTTAACAATACGGCTTGATTTTCTTTTCCCATTCCAATTGCAAACTGATCCATAATCCCGCAGCTTACGCCGATAAATTCATTTTCAGCTTGCTGCGCCATTTTTACAAGGTCCATCATATCAATATTCAATTCAAGAATTTTATTTAAAAGTACGCATGTGACTAACTCAATTGATGCCGACGATGAAAGTCCTGCTCCATTAGGAATATTGCCGAAAAACAAGATATCAAATCCAAAAGGAAGGTCATATCCGTGCTTTTTAAAGGTATCCATTACTCCTTTTGGATAATTAGCCCAATCATCTTCGGTTTTGTACGTTAATTGCTCTAAAGAGGATTCAATAACGCCTGCTTCAGAGAAGTTTTTTGAGTACATACGTATTTTTTGATCATGACGTTTTTGTACTACCGCATACGTTCCTATACTCAATGAACAAGGAAAAACATGCCCTCCATTATAATCAGTATGTTCTCCAATTAAATTGACACGCCCTGGCGCAAAAAAGCAGCGAATAGCTTCTGACGAATGAAATATTTGTTTGAACTCTTCGATTAATTTTCCCAGCATTTATTATCACCTATTTTAAGTAGTTTTTTGGAAACGGATTCATATGTACATTGTAAAGTCCAATTTTCCTTGCCTCAATGGTAAAATTACTATCGATAATCGGTACTTTTTTGCTTATCCCTTTAAAAATGATTCTTTTGAATTGACGATGAACTACTCTTGCGCCAAAAAGGTGTTATCTTTATATGAGCCTTGACTTGCAAATGATAAGAAAATAATAGATTTAGAGACATTCCCTAAAAATAATCACGATATTTTCAAAAAATTATAGAAAAATGAAAGCGATTACGTTAAAGTAAGAATTAAGTACTACTTTATTTCAAAAAGAAGGTGAAAATTTGCTCTCACATTTCCAAGCTCAAGAATATTCAACGTACGCATACAGGTTTTTAGAATCCCGCACAAATGAAGTTGCGCAGCTATGGTCTGTTGGGTGGGATGAAGTTTTCTCTCCCCTTTATAACTGGAGCGGAAATCAGCGAAAAGACGTAGGGAAATATATTTTTCAATACACGGTTTCTGGGTACGGAATGATTGAAATAGATGGACAAGAATATAAAGTGGATGCTGGGAAAGCATTCATCGTCAATATACCTGGAAATTATCGCTATTACTTACCAAAGGAAAGTGAAAACTGGGAGTTTATTTTTCTTACATTATACGGAGATGAAGTACAAAAATGCTGGGATTATATTCAGTCAACCCACTCTCCTGTAATACGGTTTCATCCTGAATCAGCACCTGTTCAGCTGCTTGCTCAAATATATAAGCGGGCAAGCGAAAAACATATAGCAGATCCATTTCATGCCTCAAGCTTATCTTACCGCTTTGTAATGGAGCTGTACCAATATATTAAAAGCATGGACAGTTTTACAGAAGATTGGCCTGAAAGTATCATTAGCTCTATTTTATTTGCCCGTAATCATTATCATGAAGAAATCGGTCCGGATGAAATGGCAGATGCAGCTCATTTATCTCGCTATCATTTTAGCCGGTTATTCAAACAAACAACTGGGATTACGCCGATTCAATATTTAACGAAGCTTCGCATTCAAAAAGCGGCCGAGCTATTGCATCAAACCAAGTACTCAATCGAAGAAATTGCTGAAAACGTCGGTTATGCAAATGCCAATTATTTAACAAAAGTATTTCGCAAAACAACCAATATGACACCCGGGCAGTATCGAAAAAGTGATGCATCCATTGATGAGCACTTTGCATTGCCAAAATAAAAACGACTTCCATAAAAGGAAGTCGTTTTTATTTTTTATCGGGAATTTCTACTACCACAGAACCTTTTTCGTAAATAAAAGTCAATTTTTTACCCGGGATAATCATATTTTCTAAAATATCTCGTGCAGCTTGAAGTGCAAACTCTGTCCGTTCTGCCTTTTCCTGCACTTCTTCATTTTCAGCTTGAAGATCATTTTTATCCAGCGCTCTTATTTTAGTTAATGCCTGATCTATAAAATCGTATGCTTCGTCATATATAAGCTCTATACGGTCCTTCATGTGCTCATTCATGCTCCTTTGCCCATTTTGTATTATCATAAATGAATTAGATATATTCTACAACCTAAAACTGAATAAGTTTTTACGCTTAGCTCTCACGTATTTTCTTTCATTTCTTTTTATTTATTTTAAAAGAAGAGCTGCTTTTAATAGCAAAAAAAGACCATTCAATTTATCATGAATGGTCTTTTTAGGAAACTTATACGCTGACAACAAACTTATCATCTTTTATATCAACTGTCACTTGACTATAATCTTCAATTTTCCCTGCAATTAATTCTCTGGCAATTTTTGTTTCAATATATTTTTGAATAAACCTTTTTAAAGGGCGAGCTCCGTATACCGGATCAAATCCGGAGGCTGCAATATAATTTTTTGCTTCTTCTGTTAACGTTAACGAAATATGACGATCGGATAAACGCTTTTCAAGCTGAACCAATAGCTTATCAATAATCCCTTTTACTTCATGAACAGTTAGCGGTTTGAATAAAATCGTGTCGTCTACTCGATTTAAGAATTCTGGACGAAAATGCTGTCTTAATTGAGCCATCACTTGCTCTCTGGCTTTTTCAGTAATCTCGCCTTCACTTGTTAAACCGTCTAATAAAAATTGAGAACCGATATTCGACGTCATAATAATAACTGTATTTTTAAAATCAATGACTTTTCCTTTTGAATCTGTTGCTCTTCCATCATCTAGTATTTGAAGGAGCACATTAAATACTTCGGGATGGGCTTTTTCAATTTCATCTAACAAAACGACTGAATAAGGCTTGCGTCTCACCGCTTCCGTTAGCTGGCCGCCTTCTTCGTATCCTACATAGCCAGGAGGCGCTCCTATAAGCCTAGAGACCGCATGCTTTTCCATGTACTCAGACATATCAATACGAACCATTTGTTCTTCACTGTCAAATAAAGAATGTGCCAGCGTTTTGGCTAGCTCCGTTTTTCCTACTCCGGTAGGTCCTAGGAAAATAAATGACCCAATCGGACGGTTCGGGTCTTTAATGCCTGCCCGTGCGCGAATCACAGCATCCGTCACTAAGGATACAGCTTCATCTTGCCCAATCACACGCTGCTGTAAAATTGACTCAAGCTTCAACAGCTTTTCTCTTTCCCCTTCAACTAGTTTTGATACCGGAATTCCCGTCCATCTTCCTACAATTTCAGCAATTTCTTCTTCTGTTACTTCTTCTCTTAACAAACGGTTTTCTTGTGCTTTTTCAGCAGCTGTTTCTTCCAGCTGTTTTAGTTCTTTTTCAAGAGCTGGAATGCGTCCGTGGCGAAGTTCAGCTGCTTTATTTAAATCATATTTCCCTTCAGCTTCTTCTAGGTCTCGCTTCGCTTTTTCGAGCTGCTCCCTGACATCTTGCACCGTTTGAATCGACTGCTTTTCTTTTTCCCACTGCAGCTTCATTATATCTGCACGTTCTCTTAAATCAGAGACTTCTTTTCGAATTGCCTCTAACCTTGTGATGCTTGCTTGATCTGTTTCTTTACTTAATGCCGCTTCTTCAATTTCAAGCTGCATGACACGTCGTGTAACTTCATCTAATTCTGATGGCATCGAATCAATTTCTGTTCGAATAGTTGCGCATGCTTCATCAATTAAATCAATTGCTTTATCAGGTAAAAAGCGGTCTGAGATATAACGATCAGACATAACCGCTGCTGAAACAATCGCTCGGTCGTGAATATTCACCCCGTGATGAATTTCAAATCGTTCTTTTAAACCACGTAAAATAGAGATTGTATCTTCTACTGAAGGTTCTTCAACCAGCACCTGTTGAAAGCGTCTTTCAAGCGCTGGATCTTTTTCAATATACTGACGATACTCATCAAGAGTTGTAGCTCCTATACAGTGAAGTTCTCCTCTAGCAAGCATTGGTTTTAAAATATTCCCTGCATCCATCGCTCCATCCGTACGGCCTGCTCCAACGATTGTATGAAGCTCGTCAATGAATAAAAGAATTTGACCGTTGCTTTTCTTAACTTCTTGAAGAACAGCTTTTAAACGCTCTTCAAATTCTCCCCTGAATTTCGCTCCTGCTACTAAAGCTCCCATATCTAATGAAAAGATGGTTTTATCTTTTAATCCTTCAGGCACATCTCGGCGAACAATACGCTGTGCTAGACCTTCAACAATCGCTGTTTTACCAACGCCAGGTTCTCCGATCAAAACTGGATTGTTTTTTGTTTTTCGCGATAAAATGCGGATAACGCGGCGAATTTCTCCGTCTCGTCCAATGACTGGATCAATGTTGCCTGCTCGTACTTCTGCTACTAAGTCTCTTCCATATTTAGCTAACGCTTCATATGTGACTTCGGGATTTTGACTTGTAATTCGCTGATTTCCTCGAAGGCTGGTAAGCACATCTTGTAGAGCTTTTTTTGTTATACCTTGACTTGAAAATAACTTGCCATATTCACTAGAAGACGGTTCCTGTGCTAATGCTAAAAAGATGTGCTCAACTGAAACGTAATCATCTTGCAAACGAGATGCTTCTTCTTGAGCTTTAACAAACAGCTGCTGAAGTTTATTCGTAATATAAACCTTCCCTGCTTCAGCACCACTTCCTGTAACGGCTGGTTTTTTCGCAAGCAATTGATTTACCTGCTGCTGAAAAGATTGATGATCGATATGTAAATGATCTAATATGCGAGGAGCAATACCATCTTGCTGATGAATGAGCGTATAAAGCAAATGAACAATATCTACTTCCTGCTGATTTCGTTTAATAGCTTCAGACTGCGCTTCCATCACGCCTTCTTGCAATTTTTGGGTCATTTTATTTATATCCATTGAACATCCTCCTTCGATACATTTGACCTTTATTGACCTTTATTTCATTATACCCAGCAATAGGAAAACAAGTAAAGCCATTCAATTTAGAATGGCTTCTTTATTTTTTACTATTTAAGGCTTACGCATGTACGTCCAGTGGCGATCATCGTTGGCCGTCTCTGGAAAACGCTCTCCTGCTTTTAATTTAACCTTTTGAGGATTATTTACGTTACTTCCTGTTTCACCAATTTCAATATACACTCCGTTATTAGGAGCTTTTTGACCCGGTGTGAAATGACGATTTTGTCCCATTGTCCTGCCTCCTCATTCCTGAAATGAAATGTTCTCCTATACTATTCCCTTAAGATTTCTGTTTCATAATGGAGATGTTTTCATATTAGGCAGAGAAAAAGAGCAGACCTTTAGATCCGCCCTTTTATATTAATGAGTAAATTTGATAGCTTGTTCGATTTCAGTTTCTCCAGCTAGCATTTCAAACGTTTTTCCTATCGTAGCTTCTTCGTTTAGACATTCTACAAGTACGGCTGCTACATCTGCTCGGGGAATCGTCTGAGATTTATCTTCAATATCATTATTGATATCAATTTTCCCAGTAGCTTGATCATTCGATAAAGTTCCTGGTCGTACAATTGTATACTGTAGATTAGACTGTTTTAAGTATTCATCCGCTATCGCTTTTGCACGCAGGTAAAGCTGTAAGCCTTCTGGTCCTTGTTCAGGCGCGCCTGTTCCCATTGAACTTAACATAACAAAGCGCTTTACACCTTGATTTTTTGCTTCATCAATGATATTTTTAGCGCCGTTTTGATCCACAGCGATTGTTTTTTCGTCTCCCGTATGTCCTCCAGAACCTGCTGCAAATATGACAGCGTCCATACCTCTTAAAGCATCTGAAACATCTTGCTCCAAGTCACCAAGCACAACGTTGGCACCCAGCTTCTTTAACGCGCCTGCTTGCTTTTCGTCGCGAATCATCGCATAAGCTTCGTGCTGCTTGCTGTTTGCAACTTTTTCTACCACTTGTTTTCCCGTTGTTCCGTTTGCTCCAACAACTAATACTTTCATCATAAATCACCTTTCGTTCTGTTTAGTATACAGTTGGTGTTCCCACAATTAATTCCCTTTAAACAAAAAACCCCTTCTGATATTCTCAGAAAGGGTTTTTCTCTTAAGCTAAAATGGCTTGCAGCAAAGCTTTTTGTACATGCATACGATTTCCAGCCTGCTGAAAAACAACAGAATTTGGTCCGTCAATAATGCTTGCTGTTACTTCTTCTTCACGATGCGCAGGCAAGCAGTGCAGAAATAAATAGTCTGACTTAGCATAGGCAGCTAGTTCTTCATTTACTTGATAAGGAGCAAATATTTTCAAACGCTGCTGTGCTTCTTCTTCCTGTCCCATACTTGTCCATACGTCTGCATAAATAGCATCGGCATTTTTCACAGCTTCTAAAGGATCTTTTGTAATCGTAACCTTCGCACCTGTTGTAGCAGCTATTTCATGAACATAAGCTGTGACAAACTCTTTTGGCTCATATCCATCAGGGCATCCAATTGAAATATCTATTCCCATTTTTGCACAGGCAATCATTAACGAATGCGCTACATTATTTCCGTCTCCAACATAAGCTACTTTTAGCCCTTCAAATGATTTCTTGTGCTCGTAAATCGTTAATAAATCAGCTAGAGCCTGACAAGGATGATAATCATCTGTCAAACCATTAATAACGGGAATGGATGCGTAATCTGCAAGCTCTTCGATCTTGCTGTGTTCAAACGTACGAATCATTATAGCATCGATGAATTCAGATAGTACGCGTGCTGTATCAGCAATCGTTTCTCCGCGTCCAATCTGTAAATCTTGGCTGCTTAAAAAGAGGGCGTTTCCTCCAAGCTGCATCATTCCCGCTTCAAATGAGACTCTTGTTCTTGTTGAAGATTTTTCAAAAATGAGCCCCAGCGTTTTTCCTTTTAACGATGTTACGATTTCACCATTTTTATGCTTTTCTTTCAGCTCAATGGCGCTTTCCAAAAGTGACATAATATCGTCTGATGATAAATCTTTAAGTGTAAGCAAATCTTTTCCTTTTAAATTCGTATTTACCGATACTTTACTCATGATACTGTCACTTCCTTTTTAGTTTTTTGAAACCATTCTTGCAGTGATGAAACGTGATATTCATCGACTTGGAACGATTGGAAAAATAGCGAAGCCGTTTCTGCCTCCGTCATAACCATTAAACCGTGTTTTAATGCTGACATACGGCTTTCTTTATCTTCAGGCTGTAAACTTACATATAATAAAGCTTCTTTCGTTTTCACCCATTCACTAACTTCTTTATCTTTAACAAGAGTTAAGCCCGCGCTTTGCACAAGTTCTTCAAGGCCCTGCGCTTCTCCGTTGATATACACTTCTGCAGCACCTTTTTTACTTAACACATACTGATGGAATACTTTTTTTGCTGCTTCTTCAATCGTTGAAGAAATCGCAATTCCTTCACCAGTTGACTTCATTTCCGGTCCAACAAGTGGATCAACTCCTGATAATTTACTTGTCGAAAACACTGGAAACTTGATAGTTGTGTAAGCTGGATCCGGCAATAAACCTAGCTTTTCACTAATTTCCGACAATGATTTCCCAAGCAATATTTGAGTTGATAGCGAAACAAGCGGCGTGTTGCACACTTTGCTTACTACAGGGACTGTACGGCTGGCACGCGGATTAACTTCCAGCATGTAGACTTCATCGTTGTAAATAACATATTGGATATTCATAATCCCTTTATATTGAAGTTTGCTTACAATTTTTTGAGCGTAGCTCACCATTTTTTCTTTATGTGCTGCTTCTACTGTTTTTGCTGGTAAAAGCGCATAGCTGTCTCCTGAATGAACGCCGGCTTTTTCAATATGTTCAACGATTGTCGGAATCAACACATCTTTTCCGTCTGCTACCACATCAACTTCTGCTTCTTTTCCAGGGAAGTAAGCATCAATAAGCATTGGGAAATGAGACGCTTTAATAGCCGGTAAACAAGACTGAAGCTCCGTTTCGTTTTGAATTGTCAGCATTCCTTTTCCGCCAATCACGTAAGAAGGACGAATGAGTAATGGGAATCCCGTATCTTTTGCTTTTTGTACAAGTTCTTTCGCGTCTTTCGCCATTTCACCTGGAATATGAGGAATATCGCAGTCGTCTAAGAGCTTATAAAACAGGTCACGATCTTCAAGCGCATCAATGACATCATTTGTAATACCTAATAAATTAACACCAGCTTCTTCTAGACCTTTAACAAGCGAAATAGCCGTTTGACCTCCGTATTGAACAATTACATCTGTCACATTTTCAGCATCAAGAACATTTAATACGTCTTCTACTGTTACAGGTTCGAAATATAAGCGATCTGCTACTTCAAAATCCGTACTTACCGTTTCTGGATTATTGTTAATTAAAATCGTTTCGTATCCTTCTTTTTCAAGAGCTAGCACACCGTGTACAGAGCTGTAGTCGAACTCTACTCCTTGCCCGATACGAATTGGTCCAGAACCGATAATCGCAACTTTTTTATTCGTTGATGGTTCAATCTCACTTTCCCCGTAGTAACTAGAGTAGAAATAAGCCGTTGAAGATTCAAATTCCGCTGCACATGTATCCACCATTTTATAGCTTGGCGTAATATGTAGTGCTTTACGTTTCGCTCTTACGTCAAGCTCCGGCACATTCCATACGTTTGCTAGATACGCATCTGTAAAACCATGCTCCTTTACTTGTTTAAAGTGTTCAGCTGTAATCGAATCAAAACGCACTTCTTTTAAAGAGGCTTCCATTTTAATCAGCTGTGCAAAGTGTGTTAAATAGAAATAATCAATTTGTGTTACTTCATGGATATACTCAGGCGTTGTGCCTCGGCGTAAAAGCTCAAGGATAACAAAAATACGCTCATCGCTTTGTTCGCCCAGCTTGCTTTTTAATTCATCTGTTGAAAGTTCTTGCAGTTCTTCTACTTCTAATCCTTGTAAGTCAATTTCTAAAGAAGATAATGCCTTTTGGAAGCTACGTGTAAAGTTACGGTCAATAGCCATTACTTCTCCAGTTGCTTTCATTTGGGTGCCAAGCGTTCTTTCAGCGTAGAAAAACTTGTCAAACGGCCATCTTGGAAATTTCACTACTACATAGTCAAGAGCAGGTTCAAAGCTTGCATACGTGTCTCCCGTCACAGGATTTAATAACTCATGAAGCGTGTAGCCTACCGATAGCTTTGCAGCAATTTTAGCAATCGGATAGCCAGTTGCTTTTGATGCAAGAGCAGACGAACGGCTCACACGCGGATTTACTTCAATTAAATAGTACTGCTTGCTTTTTGGATCAAGCGCAAACTGAATGTTGCAACCGCCAATAATGCCAAGCGATGAAATAATTTTAACTGAAGCAGAGCGAAGCATTTGATATTCCACGTCTGTTAACGTTTGAGAAGGAGCAACGACTACCGAATCTCCAGTATGAACGCCTACGGGATCAATGTTTTCCATATTACAAATGGTGATGCACGTATTGTTTACGTCGCGCATAACCTCGTACTCAACCTCTTTAAATCCAGCGATGCTTTTTTCAATTAAGCATTGAGTAATAGCACTTTCACGTAAACCTGACGCTGAAAGCTTTTCAAGCTCTTCCATAGAATGAGCAATTCCTCCGCCCGTTCCGCCTAACGTATAAGCAGGACGTACAATAACAGGAAAACCAATTTTCTTGGCAAAAGCTAACGCTTCTTCTACTTTTGTAACAACTTCACTTTCCGGCACCGGTTCATTCAGTTCATTCATCAATGCGCGGAACTCTTCACGGCTTTCACCTTTTTTAATTGATTCAATCGGCGTTCCTAAAAGTTTCACATCATATTTTGGCAAAATGTTTTGTTCATGAAGCTCAAGGGCTAAGTTTAAACCCGTCTGTCCGCCTAATGTGGCTAACAAACCATCGGGCTTTTCTTTTGCAATAATTTTCTCTACGCAGTCTACTGTTAATGGTTCAAAATAGATTCGATCTGCTACGTGAGTGTCCGTCATAATTGTAGCTGGATTATTATTGATTAAGATAACTTCATAACCTTCTTCTTTTAATGACAAGCATGCCTGAGTTCCTGAATAATCAAATTCTGCTGCTTGCCCGATTACGATTGGTCCTGATCCGATTACTAAAATCTTTTTTAACGTTTGGTCTTTAGGCATATACTTTTCCGCTCCCTACTTGCTGTACTTTCGTCATAAATTCATCAAAGATATACGTGCTGTCACTTGGTCCAGGGTGTGCTTCTGGATGATATTGAACCGACATAACAGGAAGGTCTTTATGCATTAAACCTTCAACCGATCCGTCATTCACATTTTTAAATCGAACGTTTAATGGCGTAGACGTAATCGTCTGTTCGTCTACGACATAGCTGTGATTTTGAGAAGTCATACACACTTTGTTAGTCGTTAAATCAATTACAGGCTGATTAGCTCCTCGGTGACCGAACGCCAGCTTTTTGGTTTGCGCCCCAAAAGCGAGCCCAATTAACTGATGTCCAAAGCAAATTCCCAAAGTTGGATACGATGAAATAATTTCTTTTAATTCATCCAGCTGACTGCTCACTTGAGTTGGATCTCCAGGTCCGTTTGATAAGACAATGCCATCCGGCTGCAGCTCTTTTACTTTTGAAGAGCTTGTAGAATAAGGAACAACTGTTACTTTGCACTCTCGATTTAACAGCTCTTGTAAAATTGATTTTTTATACCCAAAGTCCATTAATACAACGTGTTTTTCACCGTTTCCGTAAGTAACAGGCTCTTTTGTTGATACTTCTTTTACTACATATCCATCGCATTCAGCAGTAAATGCTGGCGATTCAGCAGATGTCGAAAAGGCAGATTGCATCGTACCTTCTTTTCGAATTCGTTTTACGACCGCTCTCGTATCCACATGTGTAATAAGCGGAATGTTCCATTTCTTTAAATATTGTTTAAAGCTGTACATCGCTTCGTAATGGAACCCTTCATCTGAACATTCGTATACGACAACGCCTGCTACGTGAGGCTTTTTGCTTTCATAATCTTTTTCATTGATACCATAGTTCCCAATCAAAGGGTACGTAAAGACGATAATTTGATCTTTGTAAGATGGATCAGTCACAACTTCTTGATAACCAGTCATTCCAGTAAAGAAAACAATTTCTCCTTTTGCCTGGTGCGTTGCTGTATGTTCAATGTGTCCGGCGAACGAATCGCCGTTTGCTAAGTGTAAATATCCGTTCATTGTGCATCCCTCTTCGAATAATTATTTATAAAACAGAATTTTTATACAAACATATTCAAAAAAATTTGTATTATGAAGTAATTTTTGTTTGGCTAAACGCTTCTTCAATGATATGAATCGCTTGGTCCAACTCTTTTTTTGTTACAGTTAAAGGCGGCAGCAATCGTACTACATGCGGTCCTGCTCCCAGTGCTAGCAATCCTTTTTCACGCATAGCTGCAAGCAATGCTGACTGATGTTCCCCGCATTCAATTCCAATCATAAAACCTTTTCCGCGAACATCGGTTACAAATGAATAAGCTGCTAAGCTATTTTTCAAAGCATTGGTAAAATAAAGGCTTTTTTCTGTAACCTCTGCCAAAAATGCTTCATTAAAAATAATGTTTAAGGTTGCTTTGGCTGAAGCTAGTGCAATTGGGTTTCCTCCAAAGGTTGTTCCGTGAGTACCAGGTCCAAATGCTTCTTTGAGATATCCTTTTCCAATCATCGCACCAACCGGCATTCCGCTTCCTAATCCTTTAGCTGCTGTAATAATATCTGGTGAAACGTTAAAATGCTGATAAGCAAATGGTTTTCCTGTTCTGCCGATTCCAGTTTGCACTTCATCGACTATAAACAGTGCTTCGTGCTTTTTACACAGCTCTTGAATGGTTAATAAAAATGCTTCGGTTCCTGGAACCACTCCGCCTTCTCCTTGAATGACTTCAACCATAATGGCTGCTACGCTGTCGTCCACTTCTTGTTTTAATGCTTCTTCATCATTGTATGGCACGTAAACAAACTCATTAACAAGAGGACCGAAGCCATCATGAATTTTTGCCTGCCCTGTAGCTGTCATTGTAGCAAATGTACGTCCATGAAATGATTTTGTAAACGTAATAATTTTGTGTTTTTGTGTGTACTTGCGCGCTAATTTAATCGCCGCTTCGTTGGCTTCTGCACCGCTGTTACAGAAAAATACTGCATCACCGTTTGAGTGTTCCACAAGCTTACCTGCTACGTCTTCTTGAATCGATTGATGAAATAAATTTGACACGTGCCACACTTTATTTAACTGCTCTTCGACCGCTTTTTGAACATCAGGATGACGATGACCTACGTTACAAACAGCGATACCTGAAATAAAATCTAAATACTCATTTCCTTTGTTATCTATTAATTTTGTTCCTTGCGCCTCTTCCACATGGATATCAAACCGTTGATATGTTGGAAACAATGAACTCATCGCTATCTTCTCCACCTTTTCCACTATATTTAATTGCTGTACCAATCAGCTTCCCTTCCTTATCTAAAAATCCATCAGTTCCGCTAATAATATGAACTTCTTCAAGCAAAGGAGATAACGCATTTACCGCTGATGTTACTTTCGGAATCATTCCGCCATAAATTACTTTTTCTTCAATAAGTGCATCAATCTCTGACTTTGTAAGCTCAGGAAGCAATGCTCCATCCTTTAACACACCTTTTACATCCGTTACAAACATCAGCTTTTCAGCATTTACTGCTTGTGCAACGGCTCCGGCTGCCACGTCAGCATTAATATTATAGCTATTACCTTCTTCATCTGCTCCAATGGAAGAAACAACTGGAATATACTTACTGTCAGTTAGTTGTTTTAATAATGTATCGTTTACGCCTTTTACTTCTCCAACGTAACCTAGACGTTCCACATCAATTGCCTCTGCTTTAAGCAATAATCCATCAATTCCTGATAGTCCTACCGCTTTTAAGTTCGCTTTTTGTAGATCTTTTACAAGCTGCTTATTAACCTTGCCTGCTAATACCATCGTCACAACTTCTAATGCTTCTTTGGACGTTTTTCGAAGCCCATCTACAAATTCCGTTTCAATGTGAAGTTTGGTAAGCGTATCTTGAATATCAGGTCCGCCTCCGTGCACAACAATGATCTGATATCCATTTGCTTTTAGCTGCTGAATGCTTTCAAAAAAAGCGCTTGTTAACTGGTTGACAATGCTGCCTCCGCATTTTACAACGACGATTTTTTCATTGCTCATTTCACTCTCTCCTTACGTTCGATAACTGGCATTGATTTTGACATAATCGTAAGTCAAATCGCAGCCCCACGCTTTGCCGATCCCACTTCCCTGCTGTAAGTCCACATAGACTTCGACCGTATCATTTTCTAAATAAGCCTTTGCTTCTTCTTCACTAAATGAAACAGGCTGACTGTTTTCTAACATCTGGATATTGCCTAACGAAACATTCACTGTTTCTGGATTAAGCGCTACTCCGCTGTATCCAACTGAACAAATAATTCGTCCCCAATTAGCATCGGCTCCATACATGGCCGTTTTCACTAGGTTCGAGCCCACAATTTGTTTAGCAATCACATTTGCTTCTTCGTTTGTATGAGCACCAGATACGTTTACTTCAATTAGTTTTGTTGCTCCTTCACCGTCGCGTGCAATTTGTTTGGCTAAATCTTCACACGTCAAGCGCAGTGCTTCATAAAACGAATTCCATTCAGGATGATCTGGTGTAAGCGACTGGTGATCAGCTTTTCCATTTGCTAAAACAACAACCATATCGTTGGTGGACGTATCACCATCCACTGTAATTTGATTAAAGCTTTTATTTGTAATAGAACTTAGCGCATCTTGTAGCACTGAAGCTTCAACCTTAGCATCTGTTGTGATAAAGCTAAGCATCGTAGCCATATTTGGGTGAATCATGCCTGATCCTTTCGCTGTGCCTCCAATGGTAACTACTTTGCCGTCAATTTTTGTTTCATAGCAAGCTGACTTCATCACTGTATCTGTTGTTAAAATAGCCGTTTGAAATTCTTCTGCTTTTTCTTTGTTCGATGAAGGACTTAATAACCCAATACCTTTAACAATTTTTTTCATATCTAGAAGCTCTCCAATTACGCCTGTAGAAGCTACCGCTACATGATGAGGTAGGATATTAAGCTTTTCTGCACATGTATTTCGCATTTGGTATGCATCTTTTAATCCTTGTTCTCCAGTACATGCATTTGCACATGCGCTGTTCACAACGATCGCTTGCAGCTTCTGCTCCACCGCTACACTTTCTTTTGTAACAGCTAAAGGCGCTGCTTGAAAGGCATTAAGCGTGTAAACAGCCGCGCAATTAGCTGGCACGTCGCTTACAATAACTCCTAAATCTTTTTTAGCATAACGTAAACCAGCGTGAACGCCATCTGCTGAAAACCCTAGCGGCGTTACAATTGTACCGTTCTCTATTTTCTTTATCTTTTCTTTCGTTTGTTTAACCGTAATCACTATACGTTCCCTCCTGCTTTTATCGTGATTAGTGATGCTGTGTCTTTATGGGAAGACAGGCAGTAGCCCGATACCCGCTTGCTGTTCAAACCCCATCATGATATTGGCATTTTGAATGGCCTGACCGGCTGCCCCTTTAACTAAGTTATCAATGACAGAAACAATTGTGACACGCTTTGTTCGTTCGTCAAATGCAACACCGATATCGCAATAATTTGATGCACTTACTTCTTTAGTAGACGGAAATTCACCAGCTTTTCGAACGCGAACGAACGGGGAGTTTTGATATGTATCTACATATAGCTGATGAAGCTCTTGTACTGAGCTTTCTTTAGAAAGTTCAGCGTATATTGTACTCATAATCCCTCGCGTCATTGGAACTAAGTGCGTATTGAACGTAACGTGGCCAATTTCTTCATCCCACTTTTCTAAAATAGATTCGATTTCTGGGATATGCTGATGTTGATTAACTTTGTATATTTTCATATTTTCATTGATTTCAGCATAATGAGCCATTTGCGAAAGACCGCGTCCTGCTCCTGAGATCCCGGACTTTGCATCAATGATAATAGAGTTTGATTTTACCATTTGTTTACTAACGAGGGGAGCTAGCCCAAGCAGTGTAGCTGTTGGATAACAACCCGGGTTCGCAACGAACGTACTGCTTTCGACTTCGTCTGCAAACCATTCTGATAATCCATACACAGACTGCTGTAAAAATGCTTCAGCTGCAGCAGGCTTTTTGTACCATTTTTCATAAAGCGCTTCTGTTTTTAATCTAAAATCTCCAGATAGATCTACCACTTTTATTCCTTCTTCTATTAATTGAGGTACAAGTTTGCTAGAAACACCGGACGGAGTTGCTGTAAACACTAAATCTAATTCTTCAGCCATCTTCTTAGGGTTTATATCTTGCAGCTTATATACAGTATTAGAAAGGTGAGGATAAACTTCTGCTAGTTCCATCCCATCCTGAGAGGATGAATAAACTGCATAAACATAAAAATGTGGGTGATTCGCTAACAAACGAATCAGTTCTACTCCTCCATACCCTGTTGCTCCAACAATTCCTACCTTGTATTCTTTCATTTTAAAACTCCTTTTTCCACGTATCTATTTGAATTATTTATCATTATAATACCGTATAAAAATAAAATCAAATGAATATTTAAAAAATCCAACACTTTATTCTATATTTTTAAACATTTTTATTTATTCATAAGTTTTTATTTTTATAACTAGCTTTCTATTTTTGTTTAGAAATTGTTCACAGATATTTTTGGAAAACACTGGTTGTTTTTGTGTATAATAAGAATATCGATAAAAATCATCCGTATGATATTTTTTATACGGCCAGTGGACGTACAGCATATACAGACTGTTCTAACTTAATAGATTAATAAGTAGCAGTCGCAAAAATTTTAATTAAAAGGTGATAACATGATGAACATCACAACGGATTCTTTTTCAAATGAGCTGCAGCAATTTTTTATGAACTTTGATCATAAACTTTCGTTTAAAAAAGGTGACTTTCTCTTTCAAGAAGGTTCACCTTCAACTCATTTATTTTTTATTACGTCAGGGGCCGTGCAAGTAGGTAAAGTGACGCCGGAAGGACGCGAGCTGACGCTTCAGCTGGCGAGTTCCGGAGACTTAATCGGGGAAGTCATGCTGTTTTGCGGATCTACTCCCCATATGCTTCAAGCAAAAGCTATTGAACCTTGTACGGCAATCAGTATTCAAAAACGGTTGTTAGAAAACGAACTAGCACAATACCCTGCTCTTTCTATGGAGTACATGAAGTGGATGGGACTACAAATTAAGCGAATGCAGACAAAATTTAGAGACTTAATTCTAAATGGAAAAAAAGGTGCTCTTTATTCTACTCTGATCCGCATGTCTAATAGCTTTGGAGTAATGAAGCCAAATGGTATTTTATTAAACGTAACGTTAACCAATCAAGAAATCGCCAATCTATGCGGGACATCTCGAGAAGTAGTCAATCGCATGCTCGCTGAGTTGCGAAAAAACGAAGTGATTTCAATGGCAGATGGAAAAATCATCATTCATAAGCTTTCTTTTTTAAAGAAAGAAATAGACTGTGAGGACTGCCCTGTGGAATTGTGCAGAATTGAATAAGAAAAAAAGCCATCGTTGATGGCTTTTTTCTTATTGAACACCTAATGCAATTTTAGCGTAGCGCGTCATGCGACCTTTATCCCATGGCGGATTAAATGTGATATTCACTTCTACATTTTCTACTTCTTCAAGCGAAATTAATTGTTTTTTCACTTGTTCGCCAATCACACCAGCCAGCGGGCAGCCGATAGAAGTTAACGTCATCGTCACGATAACAGTATTGTTTTCTTCCATTTCTACACCGTACACTAAGCCTAAATTTACGATATCAACGCCAAGCTCTGGATCAATTACTTCTTCTAGTGATTCCATGATTTTATCTTCTAACTGTTTATCCATATTCATTCTCCTTTCTTTTACTTCCGTAATTATCTTCACGTATTAAATATACCCTTAAACAATTTATCGTAAGCAATCAATAACTATGTCTTACACCGTAACAAGACAGCTTTTGCATGTCAATCGTTCTGCTTTGCTCCTAAGGAAAAGTTGTGTAAAATATGGGAATACAAGCATGAGTATTAGTAGAATTCAATATAATCGTATAACTACTTCAATTTAAAAGGAGCCCTATATGAGAAACGATCAACACTTAATCGCCTTAGATCTGGATGGAACATTGTTAACGAATGAAAAAACCATTTCACCTACAACGAAACGGGTATTAGAAAAAGCAAAACAAGAAGGACATATTGTAATGATTGCAACTGGTAGACCTTATCGTTCCAGTGCTATGTATTACAGCGAATTAGATTTATCCACGCCTATCGTAAACTTTAACGGAGCGCTTGTCCATCACCCCCTTCAGCCTGATTTCGGCACGCATCACGAACCTTTAAACCGCCGCACTGTCCATGACATTGTGACAGCTATGCAAGACTATCGCATCAACAATATCATGGCAGAAGTACAAGATGATGTGTATCTTCATTTTGAAGATCGAAAATTAATGGATGTACTTAGCCTAGGGGATCCTAAATTACAAACGGGTGATTTGCGTCATACGCTGCAGCACGATCCAACGTCTATTTTAATTCACGCAGATGAAGAACATGTACAAGATATACGCTCTCACCTTTCAGATGTTCATGCAGAAGTACTAGAACATAGACGCTGGGGAGCACCTTGGCATGTCGTTGAAATTGTAAAAAAAGGACTTAATAAAGCTGTAGGTCTTGAGCGCGTAGCTAATCATTATCAAATTCCACGCGAACGAATTATTGCGTTTGGAGATGAAGACAATGATTTTGAAATGATTAAATTTGCAGGACACGGTATCGCTATGGAAAATGGCATTAACGAATTAAAACAGCTAGCGCGTGAAGTAACAAAATCGAATGAAAATGATGGTATTGCTTATTATTTGGAAAAAACGTTAAATTTATAACTTAGCTTTTTTTGAAAAGCAAGGTAAATTTTTATCGCTATCATTTTTTTTATTTAGCACACACTATAACCGACACTTCTTAAGGTGTCGGTTTTATTTATATTACGAGGAGGAATTTATGATGGGCAGAGGCAATCGATCAAAACGTTTTGTGAAACAAGGTGCAGACGCAGTTCAAAAACATGATGAACGAATTCCTTATCATATGACTATGGCAGAGGCAGAAGCATTTCAAGCTCAGCAGCGCCAAACTCCTCATGGAGGACAGTAACTTATGAAAAATTCACTTTTTGGTCAAGTAAAAGATGCGATTCGAAATGCAGTATCCGGCCATTCAGAAGATCAGCTTCACCGTCAAAAGCACAGCAATGGTGAGCTTGATATTTCAGAAGGCGTATTAAATAGTATTGCTTCTAACGCTTCTCCTGAGGAGCAAGAGCAGCTGAAGCAATTTCAAAACTCATTGCATCAAGCGTATGATACAGATGGAGAATCACATTCACAAGAGAAAAGCGCAGACATTACGTCTGATACGCTGTCTCATATCGTTCAGAATGCTTCTTCCGAAGAGAAGGCACAGCTTGAACAGCTTCAAAACACTTTAGAAGGCGGGCAGTCTCACGCTCACGGTAAAGCTCACACGTCCAGTGAAAGCGTGGCAGCTGATATATTATCTCATGCACAGCAAAATGCTTCTCCTGAAGAAAAGAGCCAGCTTGAACAGCTTCAAAGCACTTTAGAGGGCGGGCAGTCTCACGCTCATGGTGAAGCTCACACGTCTAGTGAAAACGTAGCAGCTGATATGCTGTCTCATGCACAGCAAAGCGCTTCTCCTGAAGAACAAGCTCAGCTTCAGCAGCTTCAGAATACATTGGGAGCTGCTGGTCAAAATCATCAAACGTCTCAGGCTCATACGTCTGCAGCTTCTGATGAAAACATTGCAGCTGATATGCTGTCTCATGCGCAGCAAAATGCTTCTCCTGAAGAACAAGCTCAGCTTCAAGAGCTTTCTAATGACTTAAAAGGCACACATTAATACAAAGGGTCCAGGTAATGAATACCTGGACCTTTTTTAATCCTTGCGAAACAAACCAAAGATTCCCGTTGTCTGAACGATATTGGTAAATGCTTTAGGATCTACCTCTTTAATCACTCGCTCCAAGTCAAATAATTCGTATCTAGTCAAAACAATCATCAGCATTTCTTTATCTTCGTTTGTAAAGCCGCCTTTAGCCGGTACCGCCGTAATCCCTCGCACAAGTTTGGCGTGAATCGCCTTTCTTAGCTCCACTCCTTTTTTCGTTACGATCATTGCTGTGAGTTTGACATGACGCGTATGAATAACATCAATGACGCGAGTAGTTGTATAAAGCGTCACAAGCGTATAGAGTGACTTCTCAGCACCATATAAAAGACCTGCTAGCACGATAATAATTGCGTTTAATATGAACATATAAGTGCCAATTGGTCGGTCCTTTACTCGAGATAAAATCAGGGCAATAATATCGAGCCCACCAGTTGAAGCTCCAAATTTCAACGTAATTCCTACCCCTACCGCTAAAATAACGCCTCCAAAAACTGCGTTAAGGATGATGTCTTTAGAAAGTGCTTGAATAGGAATAATTCCAAGAAACAAAGTTGTTGCAGCAACGCTGATAAAGCTGTAAACAGTAAATGACTTCCCAACTTTTTTCCACCCTAAAATAGTTACAGGAATATTTAACAACAACAGCAGCACTCCAGTGGAAATAGTAAAAGGGGTGTAATCTGTCACGATACTCGAAACAAGCTGCGCTACTCCTGTAAAGCCGCTCGAATATACATTAGCAGGTATCAAAAACAAGTTGAGCGCAAGCGCATTCAATAATGCTCCTACCAAGACGACTATCGCTTTTTTTGTTTCAAGCCACATATTCAAATGACCGACCTCCGCTTTTTTAAAACTTCTTACTCTCCTATACCCATTTATAAAATGAATAAAGTCAGCATCTTTAAAATAGTTAGTACATATAGTATGTACGATTTGGCAGAATTAAAAAAACTTATTCAAAAATTGTATTTTCCTCAAAGTGCTTATACACTAATACTATGTCGTATATAACGCTTCTCAATGTTTATACATCAAATTCATTTAATATTTTATAAATGCAATTAGGAAGGTGACATTTATGTCAATTAAACTTTTAACCGATAGTGCAAGCGATTTGCCTTTATCCTTTTTTCAAGAAAATAACGTTGGCTTTTTACCACTTCGCGTAAGCCTGGATAATCAAGAATTTTTAGATCTACAAACGATTGAGCCAGCTTCTGTCTACGAAGCCATCCGTAAAGGCAAGATGCCAAAAACATCTCAAGCGGCTCCAACTACTATGTATGAAGTCTTTGAAGACATAGCTAAATCAGGTGACTCGTGCGTTTATTTAGCTTTTTCTTCAGAATTATCCGGTACATATCAAACAGCAATGATGATTCGAGAAGAACTCCTAGAAAAGTATCCCGATTTTCAATTAGAGATAATCGATACGAAATGTGCATCTCTTGGCCAGGGAGTAGTTACTTATTATGCAGCACAATTACTACAACAGAACCTCTCACTAGTAGAGATGACAGAAAAAATAAAGCAATACGCGCTGCATATGGAACATATTTTTACGGTCAATGACTTAGATTTTCTTGCTCAAGGAGGACGCGTGAGCAAAGCTTCTGCTTTTGTAGGAGGTCTGCTTAATATTAAGCCGCTGCTTCATGTGGAAGATGGAAAATTGATTCCAATCGATAAAATCCGCGGCCGTAAAAAAGTATTTAAGCGCATGCTTGATGTAATGGAAGAGCGAGGAAAAAACCTCTCTTCTCAAACCATTGGAATTAGCCATGGAGATGATTTAGAAACAGCTCTTCAGCTGAAAGAGATGATTCAAGAACGTTTTGGAACCAAACATTTTATTATTAATATTATTGGTGCAGCCATAGGTTCTCACTCTGGCCCAGGGACGATTGCAGTCTTCTTTTTGAATGAAACCATCGAATAATTTAAAGAGGTCAGGGCATTCTAAAGATACGACCAAAAAGGGGTGTATCACAATGCCAAAAACGAGCGATAACGATAAAAAAGCAAAAGATAATAACGCAAAGCTTCACGAAAAGAATCTGCAAGCTAAGCATAACCGTGAGCTTGGAAAACATTCATTTTCTAAAAAAACTGATCACTTATAAAAAGAAGCCGCTGAATTTTCAGCGGCTTCTCCTTTTAGTTTTCTTCTTTTTTAAAATATGTCCATCCTTCTTCTTGATAAACTTTTCCTTCTTTCATCAGTTTACCAAGCGCACGTTTGAACGCAGCTTTACTCATATTAAAGCGCTCGCGAATATCTTCCGGATAGCTTTTATCCCAAAATGGCATAACGCCACCGCGGCTTTCCATGTAATCGTATAGTACTTGTGCATCTTCATCCATGCTTTCTTGCTTGCGCGGAAGAAGCGATACGTTTAGCGTTCCGTCTTCTTTTACATTAATTACGCGGCCTGTTACATACGTACCAAGCTTTGGTTCTTTGCGTCTCTCGCTTTCATGAATAAATCCAACATATCCTTCATCTGTCATAATAAATGAACCTACGCGCAGTACGCGATAGATGTATCCGCTCACTTCACGATTAAAAAGTTCGGGCGGAGCATCTAATGCCATTGCTTTCATCACATCGTCTGTAGCAATTTTTCCGTACATCTTACCGCGCTTTGAAATCTTCATTGTACAGTAAACCTTGTTTCCGACTTCTGGCCACAGATCTTCTAGGGCAGGTAAGTCTGTTGAACCAATTAACATATCTTTGTTCATGCCGATATTTACAAACACGCCCAAACCTGGATTAACATCTACGACCTCGACCCACTCATAAACACCTTCTTCAACAAGAGGTAAGTGCATCGTTGCCGTTAAACGGTCATGCTGATCAAGGTATAGAAAAACTTCTACTTCTTCTCCTTCAGCAAGTTCTCTTGTTGTTTCATTTTTATGTAGCAAAATTTCTTCTTCACCTTCTGCTAACATATAACCAATCGGCGTTTCCCGGTTTACTGTTAAATACGCTTTCATCCCAGCTTCTACATTCATCGTTCTATCCATCCTTTATATAAATTAGTAGTGATTATTCCGTCACCACATACCTTCTCACTTTGCATCGAACAGCATTTTAACTTTCAAATCAACTTAAATGCATGCATTGTTTAAAAAAGCTGCTTCTATAGCTTACAACAAAAAGCATAACTTGTATTGTATCAATTACCGGCTCTCTATTCAATATCAGTTGTATACAGTTTGTGTTTTATTTATAATAAAAGAACAAACTCTTTACATATGGAGGTTATTATGGCTAAAGATAGTTCATTTGACATTGTGTCACAAGTCGATTTATCAGAAGTAACAAACGGCATTACCATGGCAACAAAAGAAATTAAAACCCGCTACGATTTTAAAGGTAGTAAAAGCGAAATCTCGCTTGAAAACGAAGAGCTTGTTCTTATTTCTGATGATGAATTTAAGCTTGAACAGTTAAAAGACGTACTGATCTCCAAGCTTATTAAACGCGGCGTACCTACACGCAATATCTCATATGGAAAAATTGAGAACGCCTCTGGAGGAACGGTTAGACAACGCGCCAAGCTAATTCAAGGTATCGACAAAGACAACGCTAAAAAGCTAAATACAATTATTAAAAATACCGGTTTAAAAGTAAAAAGCCAGATTCAAGATGATCAGCTTCGCGTAAGCGGTAAAAATCGTGATGACCTGCAGCAAATTATTTCAGCTATTCGCAGCGCTGATTTACCTATTGACGTACAATTTATTAATTACCGCTAAAAAAATGGATGCTCCGGCATTCATTTTTTCTTTTAAAGCCTTTTTTTATTCGTTCAGGCTTATTCCTATGCATAGATACACTTTCTTAACAAATACTAGTATACGCTTACATACTCATATTAATTAAGGAGTGTATACCAATGAATCAAAATCAAAAACAAAACTTCCCTCCTCAGCATCAGCAAACTCAGCCAGGTATTGAGAAAGATATGCATCCAATCCCTACCTCTATCGCTCCAGACTATAAGGCAAGCGGAAAATTACAGAACAAAGTAGCTGTTATCACCGGAGGAGACAGCGGTATCGGACGTTCTGTCGCTTATCATTACGCTAAAGAAGGCGCAAATGTTGTCATAACCTACCTTAATGAACACGATGATGCAAATGAAACCAAAAAACAAGTTGAACGAATGGAAGCTTCTTGTTTATTGCTTGCTGGCGATATAGGAGATGAGCATTTTTGTCAAGAAGTCGTCTCAAAGGCGATTCAGACTTTCGGAAAAATAGACATCTTAGTCAATAATGCAGCTGAACAGCATCCTCAAAAAAGTATTACGGATATTACGACTGAACAGCTTACTCGTACGTTTCAAACGAATATTTTTTCAATTTTTCATCTGACCAAAGCTGCATTGCCTCATTTAAAACAAGGAAGCGCTATTATTAATACAACGTCTGTGACAGCTTACCATGGGCATGATCAGCTGATTGATTACTCTTCAACCAAAGGTGCTATCGTTGCTTTTACACGTTCTTTATCAGCTTCGCTCGCAACAAAAGGCATTCGCGTAAACGGCGTAGCTCCGGGACCCATTTGGACACCTCTTATTCCGTCTACGTTCGACGAACAGCAAGTTGCGACATTTGGGTCTAATACACCTATGAAACGGGCAGGACAGCCTTCTGAGCTCGGACCGGCCTATGTATACTTAGCAAGCTCTGATTCTTCTTATATGTCCGGGCAAGTTCTGCACATTAATGGGGGATCTATTGTAAACGGATAACATTTCTCTTCGGTCATTCATTTATTTTTATGTGGAAACACTATCAGAATTCAGCTATTTTTGTTTAAATAGAGATATGAACACCGCTAAAGGAGAGTATTTGAATGACCGATACATTAAGCACTCTTAAACATATATACGAAACCATTTTAAATAAAGTCGATGCCGGTATCCATGCGGTCGATGAAACAGGAAAAACTATTATTTATAATGAAAAGATGACAAAGATGGAGCTGATGGATGAACAAGACGTTTTACATAAAAACTTGTTAGATGTGTTTATGTTCAAAGAAAATCAGCAAAGCACGCTTGTACAGGCGCTGCAAAAAGGAAAAGAAACGGTTAACGTCAAGCAGACGTATTTCAACAATCAAGGACAAGAAATTACGACGATTAATAATACCTTCCCTATTTTAAAAGACGGGGTCATTCAAGGAGCGGTTGAAATTGCTCAGGACGTGACGAAACTAGAGCGTCTAATCCGGCAAAACATTAGGCAAAAAGGAAACACACGCTTTACGTTTGATAGCATCATTGGAAACAGTCAAGCGGTTCATGATGTGATTGAAGACGCCAAGCGCGCTACTAGAACTCCTTCTTATGTCTTAATCATTGGAGAAACAGGCACGGGAAAAGAACTGTTTGCTCAAAGCATACATAATGGCAGCAGCCGCTCTTCTGCTCCTTTTATTTCACAAAACTGTGCTGCGCTACCGGATAATTTAATTGAAAGCCTTTTGTTCGGTACGAAGCGCGGAGCTTTTACAGGTGCAATGGATAATCCTGGCCTTTTCGAACAAGCGCAAGGAGGCACATTACTGCTAGATGAAATCAACTCGTTAAACCCAAATCTTCAGGCTAAGCTTCTTCGAGTGCTGCAGGAAAAAACCGTACGAAGAATTGGGGATACAGTGGACAAACCGGTTAACGTTCGAGTGATCGCGAACATGAATGAAGATCCAATCGATGCAATTGCAGAAAACCGATTACGCAAAGACTTATATTATCGACTTGGCGTCGTGACGCTTTTTATTCCTCCTCTTCGTGAACGAAAAGAAGATATTATTGAATTAACAAAGTTTTTCATCAAAAAATACAATGATTTATTTCAGATGAATGTAAAAACCGTAGATCACCAAGTCATGTCTTCTTTTCTCTCTTATGACTGGCCAGGGAACGTACGGGAATTAGAACACATTATTGAAGGTGCAATGAACTTAGTAATGGACGAAGATGTTATTCACTATTCTCACCTTCCTTTCCAATACAGAACGAAGTTCCAGCTAAAGCAGCATGAACATTTTGAAAATAAAGCAAGCAGTGACGCACCTTCTTATCCAAGCGCTTTTCACCCTTCTCTTCCTTTAAAGGAACAGCTGTTAGCGTTCGAAGCAGAATGTATTAAACAAACGCTTGAACAACACAGCCACAACATCTCAAAAAGTGCTAAGATACTAGGGCTGACTAGACAAAGCTTGCAGTATCGTATGAAACGATTAAACATCCGCTCTAAATAAAAAAGAAGTGCACAGTGCACTTCTTTTTTATTTTGCTTTATAAACCGGTGAATCCGATTGTTTTTGATCAATATTTTTCTTGATTCCTACGTGATAATACACGTAGAGCACAATGATTAAAGGGACACCACAGTAAAGACCAATTCGTTGATCCGGAATAAAAATTAAGCTGATTAATACAAGTCCATACAAACAAAAACCTAGAATAGGAACGAACGGATAAAGCGGCGTTTTAAATTTCAATTCCTTTATGTCTCCTCCTTCCGCTAAAAAACGACGGCGGAACATAAATTGAGAGGCACAAATGGACATCCAAACAATAATGGTCACCATTCCTGAAATCGAAATAAACCAAAGATATACGGTTTCAGCAGCCACGACGCTTGTAATCAACGAGCACCCTGAAATAATCATTGTCACAATTAATGCGTTAATTGGAACACCTTTTGAAGATAATTTCTTCAAAGGTTTTGGCCCCATATTGCTGTTTGACAGTGACCAAAGCATACGAGAAGCAGCATAAACGCCGGAGTTCGCCACTGATAGAACGGCTGTTAAAATGACAAAGTTCATGATATCCGCTGCGTATGGAATGCCAATTTGATCTAATACGGCAACAAACGGACTTTCAATGACGCCTGCTGTTTTGTATGGCAGAATAGAGACTAAAACAAACATAGCTAACACAAAGAAAAACAGCGTTCTCCAAATGACGTTTCGAATAGATCTCGGCAACGTTTTCTCAGGACTTTCACTTTCTCCTGCTGCAATGCCGACAAGCTCCGTTCCTTGAAACGAAAAGTTAACCGTTACTAAAGTCAATAAAACTGCCAGTATTCCATTTGGAAAAAGACCTGCGCCTTGGGTGAAATGTGAAAGAAACGGTGCGGGTTCTCCTCCCTTGAAATCGATAAAACCAAAAACAGCAGCTCCTCCAATTAAAATAAATAGAATAATAGCCGTAACTTTAATACTCGAAAACCAAAACTCAGTTTCAGCATAGCTTCGAGCAGAAAGAGCGTTAATTAAAAATGTAATGACGCCAAAAATCAAGCACCATGACCATATAGGTACATCAGGAAACCACCTCTGCATTAAAATTCCTGCTGACGTAAATTCAAGCCCCGTCGTATTTGCCCAGCTGAACCAGTACAGCCATCCAATCATAAAGCCTGTAGAAGGCCCTAAAAACCTTGTAGCGTATTCTTGAAAGGAACCTGAAACCGGCATTGCTACCGCTAGCTCTCCTAAACAAAGCATAACTAAGTACATGAGGAAGCCGCCTATTACATATGCAAGAATGGCTCCTCCCGGCCCTGCCTGGCTAATAGTAAAACCCGAACCTAAAAATAGGCCTGTTCCAATCACGCCTCCTAACGCAATCATAAATAAATGTCTGCTTTTCATTGTTCTCTGTAATTGGTTTTGTTCTGTATGTCTATTCATCCGTACCTCCGTTCTTCATTTTCTTATATGTGGTTTGTACAAGCATGCCTACTTTTTAGCATCTGAACAGTTGTTTCTTGAATCAACTTAGGAAGAACTCCGAACGAATAAGGCTTATACACTCGCTCTGTCCACTTATGTCCGTCTTTCCCATATACTCCTATATTGATGGACGGAATATTTAACTCTCGAATTTCACGGAAAGGAATCGCCCCTGCAATCCCCCACCCCGGAAAGTTACGTGTAAAAGCATCGATTTCCTCATCTGTCTCATGAAGAGATAAAAAGCTGCCATCCGCTAGGTAGGGAAAAAATTTTTTAAACTGAAACGTCTCTCCCGTCTGTTTTCCAACCTTCTCCACAGCTGCTTGCAAGGGATAAAGAAGCTGCTGATCCCTGTTTTCGTCTTTCTTCAAGTGATTATGAGGCAAGTAAGGCGGTGCAAAAAAGACAATTACGCGCGGACTTTGATGCGGATCTAACTTTTGAAGTTCTTCAATTACTTTAAAGCACCTTGTTCTAAGTTCTAAATGCCCATACTGTTCGAAAGCTCGTTCAATACAAGCCTGAGCATTTATCCCTTTTTGATCCAATTCTTCCAGGTAATCTTCCAAACTCACAACATCCACTTTCCAAGACAAGTTTCGCTTTGGTAAATTCGTTCTCTGAACAAAAAGTTCGTAATAATCAGAAAGTTTTTCCTCCACTTTTTCACATGCTTCGATTGATAATCCAATTAATTGACTCATCACTTCTTTTGCCGTTCGTTCATAGATGAAATAGTTAAAATACAAATGACTGCTTACAGCAGTTTGCACATTATAAGCCTCTTTATTATCTCGTTGATACAGACAGGAAGGTGGCAGTACCAGCTCTCCTTCAATATTTTCAGCTAGATTAATATTGTTATGGATGCTTCCTGTAATCTCAGATGCAATCAAATTAGGATCTATACCAGCAAGCGTATCTCCTACGTGTACCTCCCTTCCGTAAATATAAAAACATGGAAGCAGTTTCCCAGCGGCTCCTGTATAAATATAGCGCGTGGAATCTCCATCGTAAAGAGGTGTAATAAAGTCGGTATTAATCGCTGCTACATATGAAAGATTTTTTTCTTTTTTCAAACGGTTCAGTTCAGAAACGGCAGAAATAATTCCAGCATGCTGACTTTCCTCATCTGGGTTGACCATAAAAAGGACGTTTCCTTCTAATTTATTTGGATGCTTAGTAAAATGCAGCACATTGGCTAAATGTACAGCAATTCCACTTTGCATATCAACGGCTCCTCTTCCAAACATCCATTCACCTGAGCGAGCATCTCGCTGTACATCTTCATTAATGTTATGCGTAGAGAAATAGCGCTGAAGTTCTTCTGGATCTAATGCTATGTCTTTTAATGGACCAAAATCTTCAATGCCAACCGTATCTAAGTGAGCGTGATAAATCATTGTTTGAGCATTTTTTTTGCTGCCTTGAATAAAAGCAAATACATTTTTTCTACCTAGCGTATCGCCATTAATTTTCTGTTCCCAAACGTGGAGGGGATTTTCTTTGAAATAAGGAAAACTTTGAAGCGTGTTTTTAATGAAATCAGCAATCTTTACTTCGCCGCTTGTCCCATTGATACTTTTGATTTTCACTAACGCTTTTGTTAAACATTCAACTTGCTCTTCCATGCTTAGCTGTGAGAGTTGGATATACACTTCTATTCCTCCTGCCTATCAAATAAAAACGTTATTTAGCTGCATATGAATAAAAATAGTACGATATATACATATCGTACTATTTTTATTTATTTTAAACCGATTACTCAGCAAATACTTTTTCAATTCGTTCAATTGCCCAGTCTAACTCTTCTTTTGAAATCGTTAGCGGCGGAGCAAAACGAATAACCGTACTGTGCGTTTCTTTACAAAGCAAACCTTGGTCTTTTAATTTTTCACAATAAGGACGAGCTTCTTCGTGTAATTCTACCCCAATGAATAGACCTCGGCCGCGCACTTCTTTAATAACTGGATTGCTTAAGCTTTGGAGCTTCTGCTTGAAATAAGAACCTAATTCTAATGAACGCGCTGGAAGTTCTTCATCTTCAATTACTTCCAAAGCAGCTAATGATACGGCGCAAGCAAGCGGGTTTCCTCCAAATGTTGAACCATGAGAGCCAGGGTTAAAGACACTTAAAATGTCTTCATTAGCGACTACGCAAGAAATAGGGAAAACTCCTCCTCCAAGCGCTTTACCTAAAATTAGCATATCTGGTTCTACGCCTTCCCAATCACAAGCAAACATTTTGCCTGTACGCGCTAAGCCAACTTGTATTTCATCAGCAATAAATAGCACATTATGTTCTTTACATAAATCAGCTGCAGCTTTTAAGAAGCCTTCTGGAGGTAAAACGATACCTGCTTCACCTTGAATTGGCTCAATTAAAAATGCGGCTGTATTTGGTGTAATAGCAGCTTTTAACGCTTCTAAATCACCATAAGGAATGGTTTGAAGCCCTGGAAGCATCGGTCCAAAACCACGTTGATATTCTGCTTCAGACGATAAGGAAACAGCTGTCATTGTACGACCGTGGAAGTTGCCCACACATGCGATGATTTGTGCTTGATTTTCAGCAACGCCTTTCACATCGTAAGCCCAGCGGCGTGCAGCTTTAATGGCTGTTTCCACCGCTTCTGCTCCCGTATTCATTGGAAGAGCCATATTTTTATTTGTTAATTTACAAATCTTTTCATACCATGGACCAAGCTGATCATTATGAAAAGCTCGTGACGTTAACGTTACTTTATCAGCTTGACGTTTTAATGCTTCAATAATTTTTGGATGACGATGTCCTTGGTTAACAGCGGAATAAGCACTTAGCATATCCATATATTTATTATTTTCTGGATCGTGTACCCATACGCCTTCTGCCTTTTCAATTACAATCGGCAGCGGATGATAGTTGTGTGCCCCAAATTTTTCTGTTTGCTCAATGATTTTCACCGTTTTTTGTGTTTCAGTTGTCATATTTACTCCTCCTTATTTTCTAATTAGAATGTTTCAGATGTTGTTTTTGCTTGCATGTGAAGAACAAGATAATCCGGTCCGCCTGCTTTTGAATCCGTTCCTGACATATTAAATCCGCCAAAAGGCTGGTAACCCACAATCGCTCCTGTACATCCTCTGTTAAAATACAGATTTCCAACATGGAACTCTTCACGAGCGCGCTCAATATGCTCGCGGTTGTTTGATAATAAAGCGCCTGTTAATGCATATTCTGTATTGTTTGCAATCTCCATCATATGATCAAAATCTCGCGCTTTAGAGAATGCTACTACCGGACCAAAAATTTCTTCTTGCATGAGACGAGCTTTTTCATCTACATCCGCAAAAATAGTTGGCTGAATAAAGTATCCAGTTGAATTGTCTGCTTCTCCTCCCGCAACAAGCCGTCCTTCTTCTTTTCCAATTTCAATATACGATAATACTTTGTTATACGACGCCTCATGAATAACAGGTCCCATATAAGTTGAAACTTCTTCCGGGTTTCCAACAGTTAATGTTTTTGTTAGCGCAACTGCTTTTTCAAGCACTTCATCATACACATCTTGATGCACAACAGCACGAGAACCAGCGGAGCACTTTTGCCCTGCAAAACCAAATGCAGAGTATACAATTGAAGAAGCAGCTAAATCAAGATCCGCATCTTTGTCTACAACCACCGTATCTTTTCCGCCCATTTCAGCAATAACGCGTTTTAGCCATTTTTGGCCCGGCTGTACTTTTGCTGCTCTTTCGTAAATGCGGCAACCTACTGCGCGCGAGCCGGTAAATGAAACAAAACGTGTTTTTGGATGTTCAACTAAGTAGTCACCGATTTCAGGTGTAGCACCAGGAATAAAGTTTAATACGCCTTTCGGTAAACCTGCTTCTTCCATTACTTCTACAAATTTCGCTGCTACTACAGGAGTGGCATCAGCTGGCTTTAATAAAATCGTGTTGCCTGTTACGATAGCTGCTACTGCTGTTCCAGCCATGATAGCTAACGGGAAGTTAAAGGGTGAAATAATAATACCTACGCCAAGTGGAATATAATTGTACTGATTATACTCACCGTCTCGACTCTGTACTGGAGAACCATCTTTTAACGTCAGGACTTGACGTGCATAGTACTCTAAAAAATCAATTGCTTCTGCTGTATCAGCATCTGCTTCGTTCCAAGGCTTTCCTGCTTCTTTTACAAGATAACTAGAAAATTCATGCTTTCTGCGACGGATGATGGCCGCTGCACGGAAAAGAATATCCGCGCGATGTTCTACTTTCCATTTTTTCCACGTTTCAAAAGCTTTTAAAGCTGACTGCATCGCTTGTTCTGCTAAGTCTTTATTTACTGTAGAGACATATCCAATCACTTCTTTTATATTCGCTGGGTTAACAGACGTAATTTTTTCTTCAGTTTCCACTTTTTCACCGTCGATCACAAGCGGGTACGTTTTGCCAAGCTGTGTATTTACATATGTTAATGCTTCTTGAAATGCCTTTTTATTGTTTTCGTCCTTAAAATTTGTAAATGGTTCATGAGAATAAGAAACTACCATGATATATACCTCCTAGTATGCAAATCTTTGTTTACTTTATAGTTATGCAAATAGCGTGCCAACTTTTAATAAAACTTTACAGCCTATTTGTCATCAAGGTTTTCACCACTTATATCATTCTTTCTTTTTGATAAAGAAAAAAATAATTGGCACGTGTATATTTTTTTTGCACTTTAAACGCCAATATCTTTGGCACAGAAAATATATTGAGACATACCAAAATCAATCCAATCTAAAAACGAAAAAATCCGAACAAGTTTGATTCTCCATCAAGAATCAAACTCGTTCGGATCTTCCTTCAACTACAATACTTTTGTCCCAGCCTCTTTTCTCTTTGTATATAAAGTTATCTCTTCGTCATTTGAATGGTTTTACAGGATTGTCTTTCAATCATTTTGTGGGGAACGCGCACTTGTTCTGCAACAGCATATGGCGTTTCAATCTGCTTAATCAAGCAGCGTACAGCCTGATAACCAAGTTCAAAAATATTAATATCAATAGATGTGAGAGCAGGTCTAGCCATTTCGGCGATCAGAACATTATTAAAACTGACAATCGAAATGTCTTCAGGAACCGAAATCCCCATTTCATCCAATGTATTTAAAACGCCTAATGCCATTAGATCGTCTGCTACTACCAGAGCTGTTGGACGTTCTTTTAGAGATAAAAGTTCGCAAACAGCTTCTTTTCCTCCCTTTTGTAGAAATTCTTCATGAATTACATACTCGTCCCGGTAAGGAATGTTTGCTTTTTGAATCGCTTTATCATAGCCTGTTAAACGGTCAATGGTAACGACTAATTCAAGACTTCCGCCAATAAAAGCAATACGCTCATGTCCAGATTCAATTAAATATTCCGTCGCTTCTTTTCCAGCTTTAAAATTATCATTATCAACAAACGTGATGCTTTCACTATGTTTAAACGGCTTTCCAATAACTACAAACGGCACGCTCTGTTCTTGCAAATAAGAAAGTACTTGATCATCAACTTTGGAGTACAGCAAAATTAATCCATCCACTCGTCTTCCCTGTACCATTTGAACAACTTCTGCAAAAATCTCTTCTTCTGTTTCTCCAGTGGACATATAAATCGCTCTTTTGTTTTCGTGAGCTCCGGTGCTGATTCCTCTTAGCACTTCGGGAAAGAACGGATTTTGAAACACCTTGTCTGCTGAGCTCGGCATCACTAGGCCGACTGCCTCTGTCGTTTGATTTGCTAGACTTCGCGCAATAATATTTGGGTGATAACCAAGTTCTTTCATAGCCGATCGCACGCGCTGTTTTGTTTTTTCACTAATTCTTGAGCTGTCTGCAATGACGCGAGATACCGTCGAAGGGGCTACATTTGCTAAATTTGCCACATCTTTTATTGTTACACCCATAATTCCACCTCTTAATTATGTTTTCTTCATTAATACTTATAATACTTATCCAATATAATTTGACAACTACGACGCGCTGTCCTTTTTACGAGATTGAGAAATTTTCTTTTCTTTTCTTCTTTTTGAAGATGCTTTGTACAAAAAAATGCCAAATCCCGTATAAACAGCAGCAACCGCTGCGATATATCCAATATTAACCCCTGACTTTTTCACTACTTTATATACATTTGTGGTCTCAGGCTCCAATGAAATGTTGTATACATCGTCAACGGGTCGTATAATTCCTTCCGTTATTAACCCTCTTAGTTCATTTTCTTTTCCAACTTTTTTAAGCGGGACATTAATGGCCGACGTTTCCTTTGTATTATTAATCACAACAAACGTCGTTTCGTCCTTATACCTTCTCTTGTATACAGCCACACCTTGTTGCTCAGACACAAGGGTAAAGCTTCCTTTTCGAAGAGAAGGCGACTTTGCTCTAAGTTCAGCCAGTTTTTTTAAATGATCTATAATATCGGGATTAGCTAAAAAATTCATCATGCCATAATTTTCTGCTCCTTTTCCCCCATTCAGCGCAATTTCCGTTCCATAAAAAACGATTGGTACACTCGGCGAAGTATAAAGATACGAAAGCCCTTGCTTTGTTCGGGCTCCAGGATGATTTTCACTCTTTAATGCTTGTGCTGTAAAACGCGTGCTATGAACATCATCTAAAAAATTGGCTAAAGGCTGATTACTTCCTTTTCCCCACTTGTCATACAACATTTTCTGCGGACGATTAGTACCGCTAAACGTAGCAGCAGTGGCTTCGGCTAGCGTTCTATCTACAAGCAAATCTACTCCTAACGAATCAGCCTGCTCATTTTTTTTAAATGGTTCCCCGTTTATTTCTCCTATTAATAGAAAAGAAGGATCCATGCTTTTTAGCGTCTTAGAAAAGGATGAAATAAATGCAGAAGGGGCTTGATCGATATCTTTAACGTAATATCCGTCAATATCTGCTTGTTTGCCCCACCAAGCAGCATTTTTAATAAGGTATTTCTGCACAGCGCTTTCGTTTAAATTAAGGTGAGGCAATGCTTTAATTACTTCGTTATCTGTACCGGATTTATTACTTATCCATGTTTGTTTTTCTTTATCTGCTACCCAGGGATGATTGTTACTGATTGTCAAAGGAAATTCGACCATAATTTTTATATTGCGCTCGTGTGCTTTCTTCACAAGATTTTGTAAGTCTTTTAACGTTCCAAAATGATCGTCTATTTTATAATGGTTGGTCACCGCATATCCATGATAGCCTGTCTCATCATTTTCCATAAAAGGAGTTAATAAAACAGCGGTAAATCCCATCTCTTGAATATAGTCTAACTTTTGTGCTATTCCCTGTAAATCGCCTCCATAATAGGCATCTGAACGTTCATAGTTAACATTTCGATCATTCTGTTCACTTCCGTTATAAAAACGGTTGATCATCAATGAGTATATTACCTCATCACGTATATCTTTATGATCTTGCGCTGAGGCACTGCTTCCAAAAAGCAATAGTAGTATAAGCAGCATAATTGTCCTTTTCCATTTCATCTATTCCCCTCCTATAGACGAACTGTTTCAAACTCACTTTTGTTTCCATTATAACGTTAACGCTTACATTATTGTTAAATAAGTTGATAAAAACAAAAAAAGTGATTAAAAGTTTTTACTTTTAATCACTTTTTTCCATCTATATGCTGCTATACCGTCTCATTTACGTTCGAGATATGAGGTTTATCCGATACTTTACCAACTTTATTTAATCGATCAATCAATCCAACACCAAATTCAGGATGAAGGTTACCATCTGCTGTCGCTACGAAACTTTCACGAAATTCGTATGCGGATGAACCGTGTTCAGCAAAATCTAAACCAGCAATTTCTTCTTGGCTGAGACTTTTTTCTTATTTACATAATAGTTAACGCTTTCATATCTTTTCAAAAAAAAGTAACGCAAAGGAAAAGTAATTCCTTTGCGTTACCCCGTAGAAATAGATGTCATAATTTTCTTTTTCACTTGACTTGTGACAAAGTGCTTTTCTGTAAATACGTCATAATTTTCTTTTCGAATTTTATCAAGAATCGCTCGGTATAAATGCGCCGCTCCTGTGAGAGGCAAACGAGAAGCGACCGGATATTTATGAATCGACTGAAGTCCTTTTATATAATACATCTCCGCTTCTTTAGCCAGGTGCTCCCACATCTCTATAAATTCAGAAGTGACCCACCGGTTCTCTAATAGCATGCGCGTATATCCGTAAGAATTCATAAGGTCTTTCGGTAAATAAATGCGCCCTCGCTCTAAGTCTTCCCCAACGTCTCTTAAAATGTTGGTCAGCTGCATCGCAATGCCTAATGCAACTGCTTCTTCTTCTAATTCTTTATGAGTAGTTGGAGCTAAAATCGGTAAAAGCATTAACCCTACCGTACTCGCTACATGATAAGAATATGTTTTCACTTCATCAAGCGTATCGTATTCTTTTTTTACTAAATCCATTCTCTGGCCGGTAATCATATCATCAAACGCTTGAACATTCATCTCATATTGTTCAAATACATTGCGCAGAGCTACCCACATGGCGCTTTCGTTTAATAGTTCTCCATTTTTAAATCGGGCAAATTCTGATTCGAATTGCTGCAGCTCTATTTCAGGGTTGCATCCTTCATCTACAATATCATCGACTTGACGGCAAAATGCATATACTGCCCATACTGCCTTTCTTTGTTTTGACGGCAGCATGGAAAAAGCTTTGTAAAACGTTTTTGAGTTTTCTTTAATAATTTCTTCACACTGATTGTACGCTTTGTCTAACGAAATGTTCATCATATAGGACCCCTTTCTCTATTAAAGGATAAACCATCATTTCCTTATGGCTTACAAGATCTTAAGAAAGCTTTGCAACCGTTTGAACAGATGATTGTTCAATAAGATGATCAGCTAACATTTTTGCTCCTTGCATAACAATTGGCACGCCTCCGCCTGGATGAATAGATGCTCCGACTGCAAAAACATTTTTATATTCGTACGGCTGGTACTGGGGTCTGAATACGCCTGATTGAAACAGCTCAGGAGCAATACCAAAGCTTCCTCCTTCGTAAAGTCCAAATGCTTGAGCATCATTTGGCGTGCGTACTTTTACCCATTCTAGTTCTTTACGAAGCTCTTCAAACCCTTTTTCTTCTAAAGTTCGAATGATTCCATCAACAAAATCTTGCTGATTGCTCCAATCAATGTGGCCGCCTGATGGAACCGGTATAAGTGCATATAGCACACTTTTCCCTTCAGGGGCTAACGATGGATCAATAACAGAGGGATTAAATGTATAAATAGCGGGATCTTCAGGAATCGTTTTATGCTTAAACACTGCTTCCATATGTTTAGCTAAATCATTGCCCATAAAGTATTGATGCACATTGTGATGATCATATTTTCTCTTCAAACCAAGATAAAGCAGCAGACAGCTGGACGAAGGCACATACTTCTTTTCTTTTTTTCGAGCAATTTTCGCCATATTAGGAAAGTCGCCATTTAAAACAACTTGATCAAATGGATAAAGTTTTTCGTCAACAATAACCCCTTCCGTTTTGTCTCCTGATATAGAAAGCTCTTGAACCGCCTTATTCAAATGAATGTTTACACCTTGCTCTATCAGCGCCTTTTCAAGAAGTGGCACAAGACTTGCGTATCCGCCTTTTACGTAATAGATGCCATGAGCATGCTCACTGTAAGGAACAAGGGAATAAATAGCTGGCGCCGAATAAGGATTTCCTCCAATATAGAGAGATTGCAGGGAATAGGCATCTACTAGACGTTCATCATGGAAATACGTTGAAACAAATTTTCTCATTGATTTATTTGCATTCATTTTTTTTAATGCCTTGATGTTTTGCCATGTCCAAAAATCTCGTTTATTTACAAATGCTTTTTCCAAAAATGCCTTACTTCCTAATTCAAATCGCTTTTTTAATTCAGTCATAAAACGCCGGTAGTTTTGCTCTTCGCCTGGAAACAAACGGCTAATTTCCTCTAACTGATCTTTTTCAGTCGCTTTTTTTGTATAGGTCGTACCGTCTGGAAAATGAATATCATAAAGTGGATCACAGCGTATTAGTTCATATTGAGAAGCAGAAATGCCTGCTTCATCTAAAATACGTTCAAGCATTAAAGGCAGTAAGACAATCGTGGGACCTTCATCAATTTTATAACCATCTTTTTCTACAAACGCCAACCGGCCGCCCAGCTTGTTTTCTTTTTCGAAAATATCAACAGAAAATCCTCGTTTGCTTAATAACAAAGCGGTAATCAAACCGCCTATGCCGCCTCCAACAATTGCGGTTCTCATAATGCACTCTCCATTTCCTTCATGGTTTTAAACGGCTCATTCAGTAATTGTCCGTCTCTTTTTAAGATGAGCTTTGTCGTAATGCGAGATGATTCCAGAATAGTTGGTAGACCGCTTCCTGGATGAGTTCCTCCTCCAACTAGCCAGCAGTTTTCTAATTCTTCAAATTTATTATGCGGACGCAGCACCATCATTTGAGTGAGCTGATGTCCAAGATTAAATGTCGCTCCTTTATAGACCAGCACGTCTTCTTCCCACTGCTTTGGTGAAATGATTTTTTCAACTTCAATATGACTCTCTAAATCTTTGAAGCCCGTTTTCTTTTCTACAATTCTTAATACTGCATCCCGGAAATCTTTTTGTTTTTCATCCCAGTTTACGCCGCTGAAATTATTTGGAACCGGCGCTAAAATATAAAGAGCAGACTTTCCTTCTGGTGCTAAAGTTGGGTCCGTTACCACAGGGTTTTGAATGTAGATAGAAGGGTCTTCTGAAAGAGCTAGCGTTTTTGTGATCTCTTCTACATTTTTTTTATAATCTTCAGCGAACACAATCGTGTGATGAGGCAGATCTTTGTACTGTTTGTCTATGCCTAGATAAATCATGAAAGTAGAACAAGAGTATTTTTTCTTTTCAAGTTTTTTAACTGCATATTTTTTAAGGGTACCTTCATCTATTAAATTCGTCATCGCATGAGCAAAATCTCCATTGATAATGACGTCGTCTGCACCTATTCGCTCTCCATTTTCTAGAATAATTCCTTTTACTCTCTTATTTTCAACCCATAGTTTTTGGACACCTTGGTTTAAATGGATGTGCCCTTGATGTTCTTCCACTACTTTTGCCATTGCTTGAGATAGTTGGTTTACTCCTCCTACTGGATGGAAGATACCGTAAGCATGTTCCATAAACGATAAAATAGAAAAGGCTCCTGGACATTCCCAAGGGGACATTCCCAAGTACTTCGATTGAAAAGTAAAAGCTAATTTCAATTTCTCATCACTGAAATACTTGCCAAGTACATCATAGAGCGTTTTACCTAAGGATAAGTGCGGCAGTGCTCGAATTGCTTCAGGCTTTAAATAGTGATGAAAACGATCCATCTCGCCCTGCAATAAAGGAAGCAAAGCCGCCATCTTTGCTTCGGTGTCTTTCATAAAGCGCTCATAACCTTCTCCGTTTCCTGGGTATAAACGTTCGATTTCTTCTTTCATCTTTTTATGGTTATCCGTCATCTGAATCTGCGCATCATCGAAAATAAGCTCATACATGAGATTTAGACGTTTTAAGTCCATATAATCATGCGCATTGCGATTAGCAGCTTGAAATAATTCTTCAAAAATCTGTGGCATGCTCAAAAATGTAGGACCCATATCAAACGTATAACCCGACATTTTAATCGCTGAATTTCGCCCGCCCACGTATCCTTGCTTTTCATATACATCTACTTTATAGCCATGACTTGCTAACAGCATCGCTGCCGCTAGTCCTCCTGGACCTGCTCCAATCACGATTACGTTTTTTTGCATACATACACTCCTAATCCTATACAATAGTTATACAAACATTATACAAAGCTTTATTATTAAACACAACGATAAACTGCTTGTCTTTATTCGAATCATAAAATTACCAATAACTAAACCATTAAAATATGACATTTGTACCATTTTTCCAGGGTTTCAGTACACTTTCCCTTTATTCGGTGCTTTCAAGCTTTTATTTTATATCTATGTAAAGTTATACAAAAATAGACTGCGGTCTTCTTCTCTAGTTAAACGTACAAAAAAGAGAAACAGATGACTTTATTTCATAAAAAAAACCCTCTGTACTGAGAGGGTCCTGTCATTCCACAATTTGAATATTATTGTGAGTAAACCAGACGTGAATTTGAGCTAGATGAGCTAGCAGCTGAGGTCCTGTCATTAATTGACCAAACCACGGTGCTTTAAATCCTTCTCCGCCTGTATCAATAATATGCTTTAACTGTTGCTTATCAAAAAATTCATGAAGAGGTGACTGTTTATCTTGTAAAAGAGATTGAAGCCATACAGTTACAGCTTTTGTATAAGCTGGGTTATGCGTTTTAGGATAAGGGCTTTTCTTGCGATAAAGAACGTCATGAGGCAAAATTCCTTCAAGCGCTTTTCGTAAAATCCCCTTCTCTTTATTGCCCGTCATTTTCATCTCCCACGGAATATTCCATGCATATTCCACAAGGCGATGATCTGCAAAAGGTACCCGTACTTCTAAGCTCGCGCCCATGCTCATACGATCTTTACGATCTAATAAAGTTGTCATAAACCAAATCTGATTTAAATAAAACAGCTTTCTCCGCTGCGCATCTTCTAACGATTCACCCTCTAATTCAGGCACTTCCTTTAATGTTTCTTCATATCTTGCACGCACATAATCTTCTAACTGTAATTTCTTTCTCCATGAACTTTGCAGCAAATCAATTCGAGCATCTAATGAACGCATCCACGGGAAGGTATCCGAAGACAAATCATGTTTTCGGTGAAACCACGGATATCCTCCAAAAATTTCATCCGCACATTCTCCTGATAAGCTCACGACAAAATCTTGTTTGATTTCACGGCAAAACCAAAGCAGCGATGAATCTACATCAGCCATTCCAGGAAGGTCTCTCACCTCTACAGCCTCTGTTAAATGCTGCACAAGGTCCTCCGTTGAAATAATGCAGCGGTGATGATTTGTTTGAAACGTATCCGACATGAGCTTGATATAAGTTCCATCAGAATTTGGCTGAAACTCATTTGCTTTAAAAAATTTATCATTGTCTTCATAATCGATAGAATACGTATGAAGAGAGCCCTTGCCGCTTTCTTTGAACGCATTTGCAGCAATTGCTGTAATGGCGCTTGAATCTACTCCACCTGATAAAAATGTACAAACCGGGACATCCGACACTAGCTGTCTTACAATCGCGTCTTGCACTAAAAATTTAACTTTTTCTGTAGTTTCACCTAAATCATCTGTATGCTGCTCACTTTTCACGTTCCAGTATCGCCAAATTTTCAACCCGTTACGAGTAAGCGTGAGCGCGTGAGCCGGGCGCAATTCATTTATTTCTTTAAATACGCCGTGGCCGGGAGAACGAGAAGGTCCTAAGCCAAACACTTCTGCTAATCCATCTAATCCTACTTCCGCTTTCACCTCAGGATGAGCTAATATCGCTTTTAATTCCGATGCAAATTGAATTCCACCTTCATAAGATCGATAGAATAAGGGCTTCACTCCCATTCTGTCCCGTGCTATAAATAACTTTTCATTGGCTTCATCCCAGATTGAAAAAGCAAAGATACCGTTAAAATGATCTACGCATGATTCTTTCCATTCTATATAAGATGTTAGAAGTACTTCCGTATCTGAATGTCCCTGAAATTGATAACCTCTTTTTAGTAATTCTTTCCGAATATCTTCCGTGTTGTAAAGCTCTCCATTATAGCAAAGCGTATAGAGCTGTTCATTTTTTTCTCTTGTCATGGGCTGTCTTCCGCCTTGAGGATCTACTACAACTAAGCGTTTGTGCCCAAAAGCAACATGCTGCTGTGTCCATACGTTGGTGTCATCAGGACCTCTTTTCGATAAAGTGTCAGCCATTTTTGTTATTGTTGCTGTTTCATTTAAAAGCGATCGCTTTAAGTCGACCCAACCCGTTATACCACACATCGTTTATCATCCTTTCTTTCACGCTCTTGTTTATGAATGAAATAATGCCATTGTATGCACGCAATAGTTACAGTTGAATTGTCCTTATATTTTATTTTCACTTTCGAGTTATAAAGAGAGCTTTTTTAGGCAATAAAAAAATATGGATAAATTTCACACGGAGGTTTGATTATGACTCATTATTCTAAACAACAAGCTCTGAACAATCAGCCGCGTTCCTTCGTGATTGGTACGGTTGAATGTGTTGATTCACAGTGGATTTTCTTTGAAGATGAAAGTGACGAAGCTTCCATGCTCCATGAAGTAATGGATGATACATTAGAACTTCTTATTGATACACGCTGGGAAAAAGCCATTATGGTTGATGACCGTCAAATAAAGCTTCACGATGGAACTTATTTATTGCGAAATGGGGATAAGCTAAGACTGACTAAAAAGCTACCTTATGCATACGAACAGCTTCTTCAATCGCTACCGAAAGAGACCTTTTTATCATTCACTCAGCACTTAAATTCATTAAAATTCTCTCTTTATGATTGTATTTACTGTCACAACACATTATGTTTTTTACCGACAGACGGTGATACAAAAGGTGCTAATTTTATCATTTATGACAATGAGGAGAAAATTTGTGCCGTTCAGCATTTATTCGAACGAGGCACGCATCACCTAGATCGATTTGAATATACCGTTAATGATGGAGAACGTTCAATGAATCTTTTTTTAGATTAAAGCAAAAGAAAAAAGCTATCTTATCCAAGATAGCTTTTTTCTTATCCTAGTACGACATATCCGTAATAGAATACTAAGATAAGCGCAATTACAAGAACTGCCCAAGCAACGCCTGTACGCTTTCTTTTTTCAGTACGAACAAGTACCATTTCCATTCCCACAAGCACTAACACTCCGGCAATTCCTTTAATGAGCGCTGCGCCTTGAAAATGGTACCAAGCTGCTAACATATGCAGACCTGATACTAATACTAATAAGTATAGGAGTCTCGCCACCATATGTAGAATTTTTTGACCTTTAGCTTTACCTGCTCGATGTAAAATCAACGAAACCACAAACGAGATAATTAATAATGTCCAAAGCGTTACATGAATATGTAGTGGAGCCATTCATCTCACGTCCTTTCTGAAAATATCATATCATGAAAACCTTTCCTTCACCAATAATATAAGGAAGAAAAAGGATTTTTAGCGACCGCGTCCATAAGTAGCATACCGAATGAGTTTTTCAAGGGGTCCATCTGAAAATAGGCTCATCCATATCCGGCTTCCCAGCAGTTGAATAAAAATGATAATCCCCGCAATAGCCAAACCTTCTACAATTGAAATATGTCCGTAGTATCCTAACCCATATGAGTAAAAAAGAAATGTGCATACAATGGACTGGACAATATAATTAGTTAAAATCATTCTCCCCAAAAGGGCAAATGGCTGCATGACTTTTTGAATAGATACACTTCGCATAGCTAATGTGACCAACGTTACAATAAAAATTGCTCCTGCCGTTCCTCCAATTGTATCGTGAATATACGATGTCGCTACATTGTGATCTAAAACATAGGGCAATACAGATGATGCTGCATACACGATGAATGAAATAAGACAAAGCCACTTTGTCTCCACTATATATTCTTCTATTTCTTCGAACCACTCGCTTTTTGCCATAAAACCGCCTAATAAAAACAGTGGAAATAGCGATAAAAACAGAAAAGGAACCGTATTTAAATTATACGCGTAGTACCAATCAAGCAAGCGCTGATGAAAGATTGACGCAAAACTTCCGTGTCCATATGCTTGAAGCGCTTGGTCAATAATAGGCTGGTGAATTCCCGCTGCTGTCTCTCCTTCGTTAACCAAAGCCGCTACTGTTAAAATAACAATCATAATCACAGCATAAATGCTAAATATTCCGGTTCCCCACGCTAATATCACTTCTTTCTTTGCTTCTTGAAAAAATAGCATGATCAAAGCAAAGAAGCTGTACATCACAATCATATCACCGTGCCAAATAAATAAAGTATGAATAGCCCCAACGAGAAGCAAAGCCGTGATTCTTCGTACATAAAAAGGAGTAAAGCTTACTTGCCTTTCGTATGTACGCTGGAACATTTTCATAAAACCAAATCCAAACAAAATAGCGAGCAGCGCGTAGCATGTCTGCCCTACAACTACATCAACTAATCCATTAGCAACATAGTTCATTCTTGAACCGTCCAACAAATTATGGTCGTAATAGGAAGCAGGTGAATAAAAATTCGGCATGTTTATGAGCAAAATACCAATAAGCGCGATTCCTTTTAATACATCTGCTGCCTCAATGCGCTGTTCTTTATCAGCTGCGTTCATTTTGAAACGTTTCATTCTTTCACACCTTACATTATTTCATTATTGCTTTCACATTATATCGAACGCAAAAGTTTTTCTTCAATGTTTACTATTTCCATTCCTCTCTTTAATGTTTTGCTTCCTCCCTGCATATAGATAAAGAAAAAGCATTAATCACCTTTTTGTCTAGGCTTCATATGCTGTTACTAGACTAAATTAAAAGGGTGTTTGCCTATGCCTGCCATTGTTGGTGTTGTTAATCTTAACAGTGTTGGTTCAGCCAGCGTCTTTCATATTGGAGATGTTTATACAATAGCCCCTATTTCCACTGCTAAAACATTTGCTGGCGCAGGTTCGTTTAATACAGGTGACGGCTTATATGTTGTGAATCAGCAGAGCTCAACCAATACGTCAGACAATGATGTAAATGACCAAAATGTTGCTGGAAATCTATAATAGAAATGAAGCTCATACAGGAGGATGCTTATGAACTTTTACGTGAATCAAAGTATCTGTATTCAAAGTATGAAAATCAGTGCCGTAAGTAACTCTTCAGTACTTCAAATTGGAAGCGTAGGTGTTATTAAACCGAACTCAAATCTCTTTAATACAGGAGGGTTTACAGGCGCTGCACCTACTGAAACAAAAAAAGGCATTCTTGGATCTGTTTCTCCTTCTGCCTTTACTCCCGGAACCGGTGCGGGCACTGCCCCAGCTCCTTTCTCACAGTCGTTAACTCCCCCAGTTCGAGACAACGACTGACATGTTACAACCTTCATCGCCATATGTATATATATAACTATTTTCTTTATCAGAAGATAAGGGAATTGAGGTGATTGAAGGTGGATAACATGGACTATATTCAGCAGGTACATCAGTATGTTCAGCAAATGTCTTCGTATATTCAGCAGCAAGAAGGACGCATTGCTCAGCTTGAAAAAAACGTACAAGAACTTCAGAAAAAAATAAAAGAGTTAGGTGAACAGCCACCTATTAAAATTGATAAAATTGAATATAAATTTGAACAGTTAAAAATCGATTCTTTAGATGGAACATTAAATATTGGATTAAACCCTCTTACACCTGATAATTTAGAAGATATCATTATCAATGAGAAACCAGAAGTAACGTTTTCGCAAGGAGCTCAGCCACAGGGGCAACCGCCTCAAGGTGAGCAGCCGGGACAACCCGGAGGTCCTGGACCGCAAAATCCTAGCTTAAAACCGTTGAACCGCCAGCTAGAAAAACAGTGGGTCTCTGATATCCACGAAACGATTTTAGCTGAACTTAATCAATATGGATTTTCTATGGTTCAACATGTGCTTGATGAGCGCTCGATGATGATTGATGAATCGTACTACGAGTTTATTTTAGAAGATATTAAAAAGCAGCTGCAGCAGCGGATTACTTTTTATATACAGCAAGTTCAGCCGGAAGAAATGGAACGAAATTTTGAACAAATCAAACCTCAAATTATCGGTAAACTTTATGAAGATATGAAAAAAGGAATTGACGCATTTTTAACGTATTTACCTGAATCTTTAAAGAAAGGTGGACCTCCTTCATGAACTTTAACGTTGTAAACCGCGAATTGCTTGTTGGAGACGTTAGTATTACAGGCGTATCTTCTTCTTCTCTTTTTTTAATTGGTGATGCCAATTACATCTCTCTATCCTCAACATTTGATACGCCGGCTGAATCGTTGATTATCGGACCTTATGTGCCACTATCGTTATCATAAAGGAGCTTACGTATGCTTTCACGCACATCTTCTGTTAATTATATAGAAATTAATTCCTTGTCGGCGAGCTCCTTTTGCCAAATTGGAGATTCAACAGAAATTCATCTACTTAATAAAGCTTTAGCCGATCGGAGACAGTATCCGTTTTTCTACGGTCGAGAAGGAAACTTTGATGATTACGCTATCTTTAATGAGCCTATTCCTCATGGCGATTATGAACCTATTCCCGTTCAAACATGGAATGAAATACCTTTGATCCGCGTTAACAGAATTGATATAAAAGGGTGCTCATTCTCATCAGTTATTCATATTGGATCAACGTGCAATGTTTATGCAGAAGCCCGCATTAAGCATATTCGGGAACTGATCAACGATGAACCTTCAAAGGAAGCTGAAACAGGAACATCAAGTAGTGCTTCTTCACAAGCTAGCAGCAGTGAGTGAACCTTTTAAAAAGCTGCTCATATACTAAATTAATATCATGAAAAAAGGGTGTGAATCTCATGCCAGCAATAATTGGACCCGTTAGTATCATGAGCGTCGGAGGCGGTGTCGTAACGTTTGGAGATACGTTTTATGTTTCTCCAAAAAGTGCCGCTAAAACAGCGTCAGGCTCTGGTTCTTTAAATACAGGTAACTTTGTTAATACTAATAACGGCATTTCAGGAACAAATACGTTAGATCCAGATTTATTCGATCAAAATATAGCAGCAAATGCTTAAAAAAACCCCTTATCTTTGCTATTAAAGCGGATAAGGGGTTTTTTATTCACCTGGATTTTCGGCTGTTTGATTTCTTGGTTTTAGGTAATTTAGAAGAAGGCTGTTTACGAATCCATTTAATAAAAGAGCTAATTTTAGAATCAGCTTGTAATAAAGAAATTGTATTAAGACGAATGGCTAATTCATCATTTGTGTATAACGCATGAATTTGTTTATGACACGGAATACATAAGTTTGCTGTTGGTTCAAATGCTCCGCCCATTTCCTTTGGCGTTAAATGATGTACGGTCGTCAAGACATCCTGCCTTCCGCATAATTCGCATGTTCCTATCCGCCTGTCTTTTTTCTTCATATAGATTTCCTTCCCTATAAAGTTTCTACTCTTACACTAGTTCCTTTGCCAGAAGGCTCGGACGGCTCAACAATCAAACGTTTTGGCAGGCGAGCACGAAGTTCTTGCACGTGACTGATGACTCCAATTGATAAATTATTGGACTGAAGTTTTTCAAGCGCTGTTACCACGGTATCAAGAAGCTCTCCATCAAGCGTTCCAAATCCTTCATCTAAAAAGAAAAACTGCAGCGGATACTCTCCTCTTAGCTGAATTTGTGCAGATAATGAAAGGGCCAAAGCCAGGGAAGTTAAAAACGTCTCTCCACCAGATAAAGTTGAAACCGGACGTTTTACGCCTCCATTTGCATCATCTCTCATAATAAAGCCGCCTTGGGAATCAACTTCAATCGCATAGCGCTGACGTGTTAATATACCCAGACGCTCTGAAGCATCTCGGCTAACGGACATCAGCTGTTCTTCAGCAATATATTCCACGAAAGCATTTCCTTTAAATACTGTTTGAAGCTTTTGATACTGTTCAAATAACGCTTGTTTTTCTTCACGGTCCTGTTCAAGCACTAAAAATCGCTCATGCCGTTCTTTGACGCTTTTTAACGTTTGCTCAGCTGCTCCCTTGAGCTGAACCGCTTCTTTCACAGCCGCTTTTATATCATGAAGCAGCTGCTGAGTTTCTTCAAATTGGTGCTCTTCTATGGACTGGTGATTCAGCTGAATATTTAACTGTTCAATTGATGACTTCATCTGTTTTATATTGTCCCAATAAGCCTGAACAGTTTCATCCAACAATTTCATCTCATCATGTGATAACAAAGCTTGCTGAACTTCTTTTCCTTCGCTGAATAAAGAATTCCCTACCGCTTCTTCCCATTTTTCAGCTGCCTTTTTATACTGGATATGAGCTGTTTCTAGGGACTCGCTCGCCGCTTTTTCATCCATTTGCAGCGTTTGATACGCTTTTTGAACAGTCTGCCAATGTTGATATGCCTGCTGTTCATTCGTCTCTAACTCTGCAAGTAAAAGAACTGTTTTTTGCAGCGTCTGTTCAATATCTTCTTGATCTGTAAGCGTACGCAAGCGTTCAATTTGCGAGTGAACAAGAGATTGTTTATGAGACAGCATTGCTTTTAATTCTGTAAATTCTTTTTCGCCCGCATATTTCTCTTCTTTTAGACGTTCGATTTTCTTTTGCTGATTTTCAAAAAATACGCTACTTTTTTCAATTCGAGCCTTTATTGTCTGCTCTTCTTTTTCTCTTTCAGTCAGCTTTTCATTAATTTTTTCCATCTCTTCAAATACAAAGGAAGGATAGTCTTGTTGAAAAGCTTCTTTTCCTGCTTGTAGCGCCTGTTTTTGCTGATTTATCTTTCCTTCTAATTCAGCTTGTTCTTTTTGATAATGAGCAAGCTCTAATTCAATCTTTTCAAGACTTTGCTGGACCTTTTGTATCTGCCCAAGAATTGCTTGCTGTTTTTCACTTACCTGCAAATAATCCTGCTCAAGAGATTTGATTTCAACTTCTATTTTCTTAGCATAATGCCCAAAGGCATCTGTATCCATTTCTCCTAAAGCAGGAACTTCGCCAGCTTCATTCATAAACTCAGCTAACTCAGGTATTTTTTCAACAAGAGGTTTAGCTAGCTGTTCAAGCTGCATTTTGAGCGACGAATAGCTAAATCGCTGTTCACGCAACTGATTAACTTGATCTTCGAACTGATCCGCTGATTCAGTTGTGACGTCACCTTCTTGTTGGTGTAACACGGGGTTAGGGTGATGCTCAGAGCCACAAACCGGACAAGGCTCTCCTTGGGTCAGCTGCTCGGCTAATTGATGAGCCAGACGGCGTGACCATTCTTTTTCTTTGCGTCTTTTTAGATCGCTCATTAAACGATCTGCTTGTTGAAAAAGCTGCTGAAACTCTTTTTCCCGCTCACATACAGTGTGATACAAGCCTTGAATATCTGAAAATAACCCTTTACTTTGTTCTATTGTTTGCTGATCTCTCTCTTTGTGTGTTTGTTTTTGTGTGTACAAATGCTTAAGCTGTTCGGCTTTTTCTTTATACGTTTTTTGACCTTCATCTAGGTTTTTTTTATCGTTATTCCATACTTGATAACGGTAAAATGCTTGCTGAACAGCCTGCCGATAATCAGGTTGAATCTCCACTTTTGTTAATGTTTCCTTTAACTCTTTTTGAAGAGTCAAACCTTGCTGATACCGCTGATCCGCTTCCATTAATTCATCATTTTTCGTTTGAATTGCCTGCTGCTTTTGCTGAAGAGAAACTTCCGCTTCTTTTATTTCTTGCTGACCTTCTTTAATTTGTTTTTGAAGATCAGAAGCTTGTTGAAGCTGTTCTTTTTGAACAACCAATTTGGGCTGCTGTTCATTTTTTTGTAAGCGAGCCTGCTCATATAAGTTATTTGAGCGCTTATATTCCTCACTTTTTTGAACAATTTGTGCTTTTAATTTTTCTACTTTATCTTCATAAAGCTTCTGCTGTTTTTCAGCTTGTTCAAATGTTTCTAAATAGGGAAAAAGACGTTCTGCCTGCTGAGCTTTCGTCAGCACATCTTGCTTTTGTTTAATCTCCTCTTCCTGCTTAGAAGCATGCACTAGTTTTTCTTCTAGCATTGTTTTTTCCTGCTGCGCTTTCCAAAGAGACGCCTGCTGATCGTATCTTTCCTGCAAATCAGACGCTTCTTTTTCTCGTTTTTCCAAAAGTACAATGCTATCACTTACAAGCTGCCGGGCTTCCGCTACTTTCTCTGTTGAAGCTTCACCTAATCCCGTTTGTTCTGCCGTAATCTTATCTAGGTCTGTTTTTAGCTGCTGAACTTGATAGCGTATTTTCTTACTAAGCTGATCTCCGTACTGCTCGAGATTAAAAAGACGCTGCAGCATTTGACGGCGCTCCGTCCCTTTTAATGATAAAAACTCTGCAAACTTTCCCTGTGGTAATACAACAGCTCTTGTAAAATCATCAATAGTTAAACCGAGAAGTTCCTGTACCTGCTGATTTACATCATTCGTTTTATCTGCTAATACGTACGTTTCATCTTCGATTTCAATCAATCGACTTGAAGCTGATTTCACACGCAGTTCATCCGTTCGTTTGAAGCTTCGTTCAACAGTATAGCGTTTTTTATGACTAGCGTTTTCCAGCTCGAACGTAAACGATACTTTCAGTTCATTTTCCCCGTGATTTAAAATTCCTTGTGTATTATTTGCTGCACGCTCTACTTTTCCGTATAAAGCTAGTGTAATGGCATCCAAAATGGAGGATTTCCCGCTTCCTGTAGGACCAAATATTCCGAAAACACCGCCTGAACACAGCGCTTCAAAGTCGACAGTTTGTTTTTCTCTAAAACTGTGAAGCCCCGAAACGGTCAAGTTAATAGGTTTCATTTTTCATCCTCCTTTCCCGATACTTCTTCATCGTTAATCAAGGTTAAAAACAGTTTGACTAATTCATCATCAGGTGCCCCTCCGCCGGTTTGCCTGCTGTAGAACTTTGTAAACAGTTCTTCGATCGGCACTTCTCGCTGTGAACGTGTTTCAAGTGCTAGTTCTTCTGCTTTGAATACTGGACGGATATGAATAAAGCCTGGATGAAGCTTGCGAAGACGATGGATTTCTTCTAATGAAAGTGCATCTTCTACGTGAACTTCTAAATCAACCCATGCCTGCGCATCTTTCTGTTCATCAAGCCACGTATATACTTCTAGCAGTCCGTTTTTTGCTTTCCAACGTGTCAAAGGCTTTCCGCTGGATAATGGAATTTCGGTCATTTCGACCTCTTTTCCTGGCTGAGCGTCTAAAATGGTAACAGACTTTGCATAGCCTGACTCTGAAAAGCTATAGGCAAGAGGTGACCCAGAATATCTTGCAAGGGTGCTGGCGCGATTGATCATTTGCGGGCGATGCAAATGTCCTAGAGCTACATATTGAGCATTAGCAGGTAAACTAGTTGCCGCCACCGTATAAGCTCCTCCTACTTCAATTGGACGTTCTGAGTCCGTTGAACTTCCCCCTGCTACGTAAATATGACTCATGGCAATATTAACGGTATCTGTTGTGAACTGCTCACTCATTTTATCAAAAATACCTTTTACTCTGGCATCATATGAGTTTCGAAGAGCCAGCTCATCATTTTCTTCTGCTAACAGTTCCTTTAACCTTGCTTCAGATGGGTAAGGAAGAGCCGCAACCTTTAACACTTCATCTGATGTAGGAATGTGAATGCTTTCTACATCGGTAGTAGGCAAACCAAGAAGCGTAATATTTTGATGAACAGCTAATGGAGAAGCCGCCGACAGCCGATCTGGGTTGTCATGATTACCTGCAATAACAATAATCGGACGTTTTCCATTGTTGCTCAACCTAGACATACTTTCGTAAAAAAGCTGCTCTGCCGCTGCTGGAGGGTTAACCGTATCAAAGGCATCTCCCGCCATGAGAATAGCATCTATCTTTTCTTCTTCCACAATGTCTGCCAGTTCATCTAAAAACTGTGCTTGCTCAGCTAGACGGCTTCGACCTTCTAACGTTCGCCCCAAATGCCAATCCGCTGTATGTAATAAACGCATGTTACTCTCTCCTTATTGGTGAAAAAGAAGAAGACTATCGCCTTCTTCTTTTTTTATATTTCAACAGCATGTCCACCATCTAAAAAGTACAGATAGCGATGCTGCACAGGTTGTTTTACAATCCGCTCAATGGCCTTTGCGTAAAGCTCTAACTGAATGCGGTATCTGTCAATTAGAAATGGTTTTGCTCGTTCAAAATCCCCTTGAAAACGATCCGAAATGTTATCGGTTTTAAAATCAAGTAAAACGAGACCTTCTTCCGTTTCATACAAACAATCAATAATACCTTGCACTAAAATTGTTTCGTCTTCCTGCTCCCAATGATCATAGATTTCTTTAGCGGAGACACCTAAACTAAAAGGCATCTCTCTATAAAGCGTGCGAGCCGTTCGAATACCTTGTGCAATGTCACTGTCTAAAAAGTCTGCTACATCATTTGCATCAACAGCATCCGCTTGTTCTTGCGTCAATAATTCTTTGGTAACCATTGATTGAATAAAGTCTTGAACCATTTCAAGGGTATAAGCTTTATTTAATGGAAGCTGCTGCATAACGGCATGTGTAGCTGTTCCTCTTTCAGCTCCTGTGAGAGATTTCTCTTGAAGAAACAGCGGACGATTTTCAAGAGGTGCTTTAGATCCCCGAATGAGATCGTCGCTTCCACCTGCGTCCGTCAGCTGCTGCTGCCTTTTTAGTTCAGAAACAGATTGCTTCGAACGATGAACTGAAGCTACACGATAATCATAAGACCAATTTAAGCGTCTATACACTTCGTCTTTATAATCGCTCGATTCTGAAACTGGCTCATGCTTTTGAAGAGCGTTTAAAAGCTCTTCATGATGCTGCTGCTCTTCAAGAGGCTGCTCGGCTAAATCATCTGCTAATAACGTTGAAAGTTTCCAGCTTGAAGCATGCTGATGAATCACCTTGGCAGGCTGGACCTCTCCTTCAACCATATGACTAACATTTTGGTGACGGATTAAAGAAGGTCCAATCCAGTCTAAATAACATTTTGCATCTCTTCTCACGTGAGCTGGAAGCGTCCAATCTTCATGTGCCATAACGGAGCTCCATTGTCTGAGCTTTTCTGGTGCATCTTTTACTGTTCCGACTAAAATAAGTTTTTCTTTCGCACGCGTCAAAGCTACGTATAATACCCGCATTTCCTCTGCCATGCTTTCTTTTTTCATTTTTTTCTTCATGGTCTGCTGAAGAAGAGTAGGGTACGTAATACGCAGTTTTGGATCAATATATTTAGATCCAAAACCTAGTTCTTTATCGAGTAAATATGCTTTATTCAAGTCCATTAAGTTAAACTGACGAGCAAGACCAGCTACAAAAACAACAGGAAATTCAAGACCTTTACTGCTGTGGATCGTCATCAAACGCACCACATCTTCTTGTTCTCCCAGTGCTCGAGCAGCTCCTAAATCGTTCCCTCGGTCCTGCATGCGTTCAATAAAACGTAAAAATCGAAACAGACCTCTAAATGAAGTTGCCTCGTACTGGCGAGCGCGATCGTAAAGAGCACGTAAATTGGCTTGACGCTGTTTCCCGCCAGGAAGTCCGCCAACAAATTCAAAGAAACCCGTATCGCGGTAAATTTGCCATACCAGTTCTGACAAAGAGCTTTGTCTAGCTTGTGTTCTCCATGCTTTTAACTGCTCATAGAAATACTTTACTTTATCGCGAAGTTCTTCATCATCTGAAGCCGCTAAGTACGTTTTTAACGCATCGTAATACGTTCCTTTCTTTTGCTCTGCTCTCAGTGTAGCTAACTCTTCATCTGAAAGCCCTACTACCGGTGAGCGAAGAACAGAAGCTAACGGAATGTCTTGATGCGGGTTATCTACTACTTTTAATAAAGACATCATAATCATCACTTCAGTAGCATCAAAATAACCTGTCGATAAATCGGCATAAATGGGCACGCCTTCTTGCTTAAATTCATCCATAATCTGCGCAGCCCAAGGCATAGAACGAAGCAAAATAACAAAGTCACGATACGTCACATTTCTCATGATATCAAGCTTGCGATCATATATTTGAAAGCGGTTTTGAACGAGTTCTTTGATTTTACGCGCCATTGCTCTTGCCTCTAACTGAGCCGTTTCAAGCTCTGCTTCTGAAAAAGCGACGAGAGAAGAATCCGATTCTTCTTCCCCTCCTTCTTCTACATTTTCTTTTGCAATGAGCAGAAGCTCCGTTTCCATTCCTTCCGCTTTTGGATACGATGCTCCTAATTTTAAAGAAGCATCATCGTCATATGCAATTTCTCCTACTTCTTCATCCATCAGCTGATTAAAAATAAAGTTTGTAGCATCAAGCACTTGAGAACGACTGCGGAAGTTTTTATTCAAATCGATACGTTTTCCGAACTGGCGACCATCTTGTGTAAAGCGCTTGTACTTTGTTAAAAACAAAAATGGCTCCGCTAAACGAAAGCGGTAAATGGATTGTTTTACATCTCCCACCATAAATAAATTCCCTTGTTCTTCACTATCTCTCGTCACTAATTTAATCAGTGTTTCTTGAACCATATTTGTATCTTGATATTCGTCAACAAGCACCTCTTCAAACTGAGTACGATATTTTTGGGCAATGGACGAAGGCTTAAGCACTCCATCTTCTTTTACACTCAAGATTTGCAGGCAATAATGCTCTAAATCAGAAAAGTCCACTAACCCTTTCTCTTTTTTCATATGTTCATATCGTTCACCGAAGCGCTGAACTAAAAAGATTAGCGTTTCAATAACGGGCTTCATTTTCTCAAAATCAGCCATGTAGCCGTGCAAAGGCCTAGAAAACAAATCAGCATGAAGTTTTTCAAGACTTGTTTTAGCTTTTTTGCGAAGCTCTCCGAAATCATCTAAAAGCTGCGAGTCGTATGCTTCTCCTTTACATGGCTTTAAACGAGTAAAATTCAAATTCTGCATTTCCTCATGCAAATCAGCAAAAGAATGCTTAGAAGCACTGATCAGCCGATGAATTTGAGCCAGGTCTTCCTCTGCATTAACGGCGCGAGGAGCAGGCCCTCCTGGCAGCTTTGTTAACTCTAAGCCCTGTTTTAAAATCGACTCAATGCCCATCAGCTGCGTTGTTACTTCTTGTAAAAGAAAAGATAGAAACGGAAGTGAATCAATAGAAGAGTCTTCTGTCACATCATATTGACTCACGATCATTTCAAGCCAGCCGTTTGGGTCAGGGTTAGATCTTGCAAAGTCATACAGCTTTCTTACCATAAGCTGAATATCTAAGTCATTTCTGTCACTTGTATAACGATCAATTAAATCAAAGAATCGCTCGTTCTGTTCAATACTGTACTGTTCTTCAAACAATTCTTCTAATACTTCTTCACGCAGAAGATCGGCTTCCGTATCATCTGCAATCCGAAAACCAGGGTCTACATCAATCAAATAATAATACGTTCGAATGACTTCTAAACAAAAAGAATGGAGTGTAGAAATCGACGCACGGTTTAATAAATTAAGCTGTCTGCGCAAGTGCAAAGAAGATGGATTCTTTTTTAACTCTTTTTCCAATGCTTCTCCAATTCGATTTCGCATTTCGGCTGCAGAAGCATTTGTGAACGTAGCAACGAGTAATCTATCAACATCGATTGGCTCATCACCCATCGTAATCTTTTTAATAATACGTTCAACTAAAACCGCTGTTTTTCCTGAGCCAGCCGCCGCGGCTACTAATATATCTTGACCGGATGAAACAATGGCGTTCCACTGATCATCCGTCCACTGGGAGTCGGCCGGTTTTACGTGTATATCTTCACTCATCTCGTTTGGCCTCCTCTCGAATTTTATCTAAAATAACACTTTGACTCTCTGTACTAAGCTGACGATATTCGTTGTTTTCCATTGATTCATCGAACTGACAAATTGAGCGGTATTCACAAAACGCACATGGTGTTTTATCTTTTAGTTTATAAGGCGAAATATCAATTTTCCCATTTGTAATCTCTGTACCTGCCTCCACAAATTTACCTCGCACATACTGACGGAGATGTGTAAAATCTTCTTCGCTCGCAACCGAAGAATTGGAATAAAAGCCCCCTGTCTTTTTAATGCCAGCTGATATAACCTGTGAGTGCCCTGATTCTAATGTTTCGTCCATTAACCTTACTGCTTCCTCGTCTCCTACAAGCAGTCCCTTCATTTTAAACTTCTTGAAGATTTCAGCTTCAATTTGATCAGGCTGTAATGCTTTAGTACTGTTGATCATTGGATTATGAACGTGGAAATAAAGAACGCCAGCAGGCAATGCTCCTCTATTATCATGAAGAAGCTGTTCAGCATACGTCACGACTATGTCTAAATAAGCTAAAATTTGAAGAGATAAACCGTAGTACACTTCCACTAAGTTTAATGCTTTATCGCTTGATTTATAGTCGACAATACGCAGTAAAAGTCCTTTTGAGCTTTCCGCTTTATCTACCCTGTCAATTCGGCCAACGAGTTCCATCGTATGGCCATTTGGCAGTGTGAACTGCATAGAAGGCAGCTCTGCACTAGGTCCAAATCCAAGCTCCAATCCAACGGGAACAAAGCCGCTCATCTTAGCGTGCTCACTTAACACAAGCGACGCACGTTCAATAATTTGCTGCAGCTTATGTGTTAAATAGTGGTGGCGATTCGAGCTCAATAAAATCTCATTTTGCAAGCGCGGAGCAAGCTCATGCACTGCAGCCGTAGAAAGCTGCTGACAGTCTTTTCTCGTTAAGTTCTTCCATTCTTTTTGACCGCCGCGAAGTTCGTCTGAAATCATTTTCAACGCCGCGTGAAATAACTCGCCTATGTCAGGAGCCGCCAATTTGAAAACTTTTCGTTCTTTAAGCTTGAGCCCGTGAGAAGCAAAATGCGCATATGGACAGGCTTCAAATTTTTCCATTCTCGATACGCTTGCTTGAATATGCCTTCCATAAAGACGCTGACTCGTTTTCTTTGTTAACCGTTTTGCTTCATTTTGATAAAATAAGCTGCTTAGTACTTTCTCACTGTATGAGTTCCAATCTGGATTTTCCACATAAAAATTATACACATCCCACCAAGCGGAACTCATCGGATAATGGCGTTTCCATCCTTGCAGCTGGCTGGCTAAATGCGCGATGCTCGTTAAAGGATTTGTAATATAATCAACCTGCTTTTCTTCTTCTAAATCTGTAGGTTCCGTCATTAACAGTTTTTCCTGCAGGAGCGGAAATAGCTCTTTTACTCGATTAATAACGAGGGAAGGCAGCAGGGTCTTCCCTTCCTCATTGGCAAGAGGATACGAAACATAAAGTTTTTCCGAAGAGCTGGAAAGTGCTAAATAAATGAGAAATTGTTCGTCAAACAGCTTTTGTCTTCCGGTTGGCGCAAGTAATAAACCTGATTCAAGCAGCTGCTCTCTCTCCTTCTCAGATAACAGGCCATCGCTTTTTGGTTTAGCTGGAATCACACCGTCATTTACACCTAACACAAAGCTTGCTTTGATATCGGATAAACGCGAACGCTCAAAACTTGCCACAACCACTTGATCCAGTGCAGGCGGAACAAGTGCAAACTGCATGCTGTCAAGCCCTGTCTCAAATAGATCTGCAAACAAAGAAATCGATACTTTCTCTTCTCCCATCATTTCAACAAACTGATCAAATAAGTGAAGAATTGCTTTCCATACCTGCTCGTGCTCTCTTGCTTCTTGAAGCTTTCCTTCTTCTTCACATCGATTGCGCAGCGCTTCTATCTTTTGTGGAATATCTAAATTCGTTAAAAAACGATAGAGCGCTTCTGCTTTTTCTTTTCCTATTTTCCCTTGTTTTAATTTTTGCTGAAGCGAATAAATAGGAGGAACAATCATATTTTTTAATTCATTTATTTTTTGCTCAAAAGCAAGCTCTTCGTCCGTTTTCCCAAGGTTCATGTCTTCAAGTGAACGATATTTTCTGTAGGTAAATGGTTCCTTGCTCGTCCACTTAGATCCTTGAATACCGTAAGCGAGTACATAATTTTCTAATTCATCCATCTCTTCACGAAGCTGGTGCACATCAGATGACAAAGGAAATAAAAGATCTGTTTTCACTGCTCGAAAGATGGTTTCATATCGCCATGACCCGCTTACCACCTCTAAGACTGAGCGAACAAATTCAACGAGTGGATGGTGAAACATCGCTCGCTTTTGGTCAATAAAGTACGGAATTTCATAATCTCGAAAAATGGTTTGAAGCAAGTCATGGTAATCTTCTGCATTTCTAACAATCAAGGCAATATCACGGTAGCGATAGCCGCGATCGCGCACAAGTGAAAGTACTTCTCTTGCAATCCCTTCAACTTCTGCTCTTCGGCTAACAGCCGGCAGCAGCTGAATGTGCTCGGGCTCTGACTGAAATTCCGGCGTTGGCCGTTCATCATAATATCGTTCTAAATAGGCAAGCTCTGGACTGTTTTGATGCCTTTTTTGTTCGTTAAATACGATTGGCTCTTGAATCTCTATACCGTTTTCAGCCGCCAGGCTCATTATTTCTTGGTACGTTTCGCTCGTTAATCGAAACAAGTGCAAGTCATTTGGAATAAAATCTTGATATGAATAATCAGAAGTCACCGCTATTTTTACTTCTCTACAAACTTTCATCAGCTCTACTAATACGGTTAATTCTTGAGGAGTATAGTGATGAAATCCATCTACATAAATCGTTGCTTGAGCAAGATAGCCAGAAGACGCTACTTTTTCACTCAGCAGCTTCAAATAGTCTTCTCCATCTACATATTTCGTCATCAGCTGTTTTTCTAATTCTCCGTAAATGAGATGTAAATCATGTAATTTATCAGCAAGGACTTTCTCATCTTCTGCTTGAAGCTTTTTCTTCATCTCTTCGAGAGACGGGGCATCTACTGTGTACTGTTTAAATTCTTTAACCATTTTTTCCAGTTCTTCAATAAACCCTGCTTGTTCTGAAGAATTCGCAAACAGTCGAAGCTCTTCTTTTTGATGTTCGATAATTTTTTTAAGCATCATATGAATACCTGTTTGATCCACATGATAGCGGCTAATACCTCCAACTTCTTGCAGGATACGCCATGCAAGACGTGTAAAACTATAAACTTGAGCACGCATCATGCCTTCTAACCCAGGTGTTTGAACAAGCGCATACTCCGACTGAAATGTCATCTGTTCAGGTACAATATAAATAAGTGGATGCCCAAGCGGAGCATTTAACAGCTCTTGGCGCATGCTATTTAAAAGATATTCCGTTTTCCCGCTTCCTGAACGTCCTAATAAAAACTGTAGCCCCACGTTTTCACCCCTTCATTTTTTTCTCTATGTTTTCATTTGTTTAAGTACAAAATGGATAAACGCCACGTAAACACGTGACGCAGTCGTCAAAATTTTATAGTGATAATCATCTAAATCTCTCTATCTCTCTCCTTATTATTTTACTGAACTTGCAGACAAAATTCCACTTTGCCGATATGTGAAATGCTGGATGCAACAAAAAAACTTTTCAGTAGTCAAAAGACCACTGAAAAGTTTTAGAAAAGCGAATTATTTTCTACTTTTACATCATGATTCCACCATCTACATGAAGTGTTGTACCGTTAATATAGTTGGACTCATCAGATGCTAAATACAGATAAGCATAACCAATGTCAGAAGGCTGACCTAGTCTTTGTAAAGGAATAGTGGATTTCATTTGATCAATGATTTTGTCTGGCATCGCCTTCACCATATCCGTCTCAATAAACCCGGGAGCTACAGCGTTTACATTAATGCCTTTTCGTCCCAGCTCTTTAGCCCATGTTTTTGTCATTCCTACTACGCCTGCCTTTGTCGCCGCATAGTTTGTTTGACCAACATTTCCATATACGCCAGATACCGAAGATGTGCTAATAATTTTCCCTTTACCTTGAGCAATCATATGCGGTACCACTGCTTGTGTACAGTGAAAAACGCCTGTAAGGTTTACGTTGATTACTGCTTGAAAATTTTCAACTGATAATTTGGTTAGCATTCCATCTCTGGTGATACCCGCATTGTTAATTAAAATATCTATTTTAGAGTAGCGTTTCACTACTTCTTCTACCATTGCATCTACACTGTCTCGATCCGCTACGTTCACTTGAAAAAATGCTACATCTCCGCCTTCTTCTTTTAGCTGAGCTGCTCGTTCTTCTCCCGTTTTTGCATCGTAGTCAACCATAGCGACCTTTGCACCCTCTTGTGCGAATATTCGAGAAGCTTCGAATCCTAATCCATTTGCTGCACCCGTAATAATTGCCACTTTATCTTTTAATCTCATGTCACCCGCGCTATAAGACGCTTACTAACAACGATTAATCAGCAAGTCGCTTGAATCTCAGTAGCGCATTCCCCTCCTCAAAACGACGCCAAGCACGTCTTAATGATCATTTGGTGCTTTTCTAGTAATGATCCCTCTACTTACATCTTAGTAGTCAAGCTCAAAAATCATTCATATAATTTTTAAGAAAACGTTTTGAAATACATGAGGTGATAATACATGTTGAGAAAAAACACGTATATCTCTAGAAAACAAAGGGTTCATTACTTAGGTGCAACTAGGAATAGACGTCTAATTTATTCCCAGTTTTTTCTTTTATTTTAGCATATTTCTCACAATTGATAAACAAAAAACTTGTTCATTACTGGACAGATACCCTGTATATGCATTGTTCTGCCAACCGAATAAACAGACAAATAACTTCTTTAAGAAAAATTTTAAGATCTTTTCAAAAATGCTGTTGTATCCCTATAAGAAAAGGCTTTTCTATAGTTTACAATACCCCTTTTGGCTGTATGTATAACAAAAGACTGCCTATTAAAAAGCAGTCTTTCATCACTATTTGTTATATATAAACAAACTATTTGTCATACTGTTTCACTTTAGATTTTTCATTTAATCTTCGTTCAATTTGTTTTCCAACAAGCCATAGAACAAAAATGATGACTAAAACAAGTACTGCTTTTAGAGGCTGTTTCACAAATGAAACAAAATCGGCCCCAATAAAGCTCATCATAAATATCATCACCATTTTACCGGCTAATACAGCAAGCATAAACTGAGCCATACTAACACGTGATAGTCCTGCTACTACATTAATTGCCGAAGACGGGGTAAAAGGGAAACAAAGCATAATAAACAGCGGTCCGAACCCGTGTCTTTCTACCCAAATCATGATCTTTCGAATTTGCGCATGCCGGCTGATGAAATGTAAAAACCTCGCCTGTCCATATTTTCTAAAAATCAAAAAGACAAGCAGTGATCCAACGCAGCTGCCAACCCATGAAATTAAAAAGCCTAACCATAAGCCAAAAGCGGCAGCATTGGCCATTACAAACGCAAAAAGCGGCAAGATAGGGATAAACGCTTCTAAAATAGGCAACAGCAGCCCTGGAATGATTCCAAATGATTGATATTGTTTTAATAACTCGAGGACGCCGTCTAACGTCAAATAATGCTTTAATGTTTCAAAATCCATCGAATGTTCTCCTTATTTAAACAACTGTGCTACTTTTCACTTATTGTACTACTTTCCTTTACCAAACAAAAGTTTTACAGCGTTTTACCTTTCCTGTCCTTTTACGCTTGCCATACAGCCTTTATTTACACATACATATTTGGTTGAACAGCCATGCACTTTTTACTGAGACTGTTTTAAATAACGTTTAAACCAGCTTGTTAAATATTTTAGTCTCGCCGTTCGTAAATTAGGCTTACCGCTTCTAGAAAGTTCATGATTAGACTGAGGAAAACGAATAAATTCTACTTCTTTATCTTTTCTTTTCAGGGCCACATAAAGCTGTTCAGCTTGTTCAATTGGACATCTGTAATCCTGTTCGCTATGCAAGATTAACAGCGGTGTTTTAACATTCTCCGCTAAACGAAGCGGCGAGTGGTTCCAAAGTTTTTCCGGATTTTCATAAATATCAGCTTTTAATTCCCATTCGGTAAAATAATAGCCAATATCACTAACGCCGTAAAAACTTGTCCAATTTGAAATAGACCGTTGCGTTACCGCTGCTTTAAACCGATTTGTACTTCCTACAATCCAGTTTGTCATAAACCCTCCGTAGCTTCCTCCTGTTACGCCAAGCTTATCTTCATTAATATAAGAGTAGCGCTTCACTGCTTCGTCGGTCACTGCCATCAAATCCGTATAATCCATGCCTCCATAATCTCCTCGAACCGCATCTGTAAATGCTTGACCATATCCTCTGCCGCCTCTTGGATTAGAAAAGAGGATATTGAACCCTTTTGATGCAAGTACTTGGAATTCAAGCATAAATGTATGACCATACATAAGATGCGGACCTCCATGGATTTCTAAAATGGTTGGAGATACATCATTGGTAGCAGCAGCTTTTACTACCCAACTGTGGATATGTATACCGTCCGTAGAAGTCGCGTAAAAAGATTCTGCTTGTGTAAGCTGCACATGCTTTAAAAATGAGTCATTAACGTTTGTCAGCTTCACTAATTCCTCTGTTTTTAAATTTAGAGAATAAAGATCTCCGGGATGTGTAAATGTACTGATTGCCACGATAGCTTCCTCACAATTGGGAAGAACAGATACTGCATATACGTGAGCATTATCCATAAGTACAGAGTCTAACTTTCCATTCACATTTCCTTTATATATGCCTACAGAACCCTTTTCACTTACGACAAAATAAAATTCTTCATTACTGCCCCACATAATTCCCGCTGCGGTTCTTCCAAAGTGGAAATCTCCTGCTACCATATCTCCTATTTCTAAGTCTATACCAGCAGTGATACAAGCTGTTTTTTGGTTAGAGATCTGATAAATGTATATGTCATTCATTGAAGCCGATCCGTATGTACGTTCATTTCCAATGTATGCTATGTATGACCCATCCGGTGACCACGAAACTTGATGAAAATATCCTGTTTCTGCTGTAATAGATGTTACTTTTTTAGTCTCGCGATGCAAAATAAACACGTCCATAGTTAATGATAAATCCGGATTCTCTCCTCGGCTGCTGCAAAATACAATTGAGTTTGCATCAGGGGACCAGCACCCAACAGAGTGATGATAAGGTCCATCCGTTAAAAACGTCACTTCTTTGTTTTTAAGTTTAACGACGGCAACTTGAGCATATTCACCTTTTAAATAACCGCTAACATCGGATTTGTACAATAGACGCTCCACTTCGTAAGGCTGAGGATATTCATGATTTTGTTCAACTCTTACAGCTTTTTCTCCTACTTTTGTAGAAAACATAATTTCGTCACTATAAGGAGACCACACCGGATTACTAACGCCTTTTTCAAATTCTGTGAGTACTTCTGCTTCTCCTCCTGCCGCTGCTAATAGGTAGAGCTGAACGGTCTGACTGCGATCGGATAAAAAAGCAATCCACTTGCCATCAGGAGACCATACTGGAGAATGATTGTTTCCTTTACAGTAGGTTAATTGCTTTGTTTTTTTCGTTTCAAGATCTAGCATAAATAGCTGCGTCTCATACGTGTTTTCTATTTTCTTCGTTTCTCGGACCGTATAAACTACACTTTTACCATCTGGGGAAATCTGAGGATTATACACAGACTTCAGTTCATACAAATCCTCTATCGTTACCGTACGCTTTTTTAAATGATTCAATTTCTTCGCCCCCAAGCACTCATTTTTAAACCAAATAGTCAATTGATAAAAACAAAAATAGCGTTTCCCTTTTACTTTATCATTTCTAAAAATAAAAATCTAAAAATTTAGAAAATTAGTTGTTTTTTCTCCTTTTAATCTATATAATAATAAAAAGGGTGCAGAGGTGATGAGGTATGAACAATGAAAAATCGTACACGGAAATGATGAAGTCCCTCGCTCGCAAGAAAAAAGTAATTGATACTGTGAGTATGTTGGATGTTTATATCGAAATGGTAATTGATGAATCGCTTTTTAAGCGTCAAAAAGAACTGTTAGAAACAAACATTAACACGGCATTAGATCAACGTGATGAAACTGCTTTTTATGAGCTATCAGCACAGTACCAATCCCTGCTTCAAACATCTACTTAATATTTCAGGAGCTTAATTCATATTAACGATTTATATGTACGTTTAACAGGCAGATCCTTTCTTCTCAGGAAGAACAGCTGTCTGTTAAATCGTGTTTACTACATAAAAAAAGATTCTTACACCTGTAAGAATCTTTTTTAGTAGAATCTTTCCTATGAGTGGACGTAACCGACCATTCCACTCATAGGTTTTTTTGTTATTTATGCGTCTGAAACTGCTCTTCTTCTGTGGAACCTTTTAAAGCTGTTGTAGAAGAAGTCCCACCAGAAACTACTTGTGCCACTTCATCAAAATAGCCCGTTCCTACTTCACGCTGATGTCTTGTAGCTGTATATCCATTTACTTCACTAGCAAACTCTCTTTCTTGTAACTCTGAATAAGCTGCCATTCCTCTTGTTTTATATCCTCGTGCCAGCTCAAACATGCTGTGGTTTAAAGCGTGGAAGCCAGCAAGCGTAACAAACTGGAACTTGTAGCCCATTTTTGCAATTTCTCTTTGGAATTTTTCAATCGTTTTCTTATCTAACTTTTTCTTCCAGTTGAAAGATGGTGAACAGTTATAAGCAAGCATTTTACCTGGGAATTTTTCATGAATAGCATCTGCAAATTTTTGTGCTTGTTCTAAGTTTGGTTCAGACGTCTCACACCATACTAGATCCGCATATGGCGCATATGCTAAGCCACGAGCAATAGCTTGATCGATTCCGGCTCTCGTGCGATAAAAACCTTCAGCGGTGCGTTCACCTGTAATAAACTGGCGATCTACAGGATCAACATCACTTGTAATTAAATCAGCGGCATCAGCATCGGTACGAGCAATCAGAAGTGTTGGAACCCCCATTACATCAGCAGCTAAACGAGCAGCAATCAAATTTTTCACAGCGGTTTGAGTTGGAAGCAATACCTTGCCGCCGAGATGACCACACTTTTTCTCAGAGGATAATTGATCTTCAAAGTGTACGGCAGATGCTCCCGACTCAATCATTCCTTTCATGAGTTCAAATACGTTTAACTGTCCTCCAAACCCTGCTTCTGCATCTGCTACAATTGGAGCAAAGTAATCGATATCCCCTTCTCCTTCTAAATGCTGAATTTGATCAGCACGCTGCAGCGCTTGATTGATTCGTTTCACAACATGGGGCACGCTGTTTGCCGGGTATAAACTTTGATCAGGATACATGTTTCCTGAAAGATTTGCATCTGCAGCTACTTGCCATCCGCTTAAGTAAATTGCTTTTAGCCCTGCTTTTACCTGTTGTACCGCTTGATTTCCTGTTAGAGCTCCTAAGGCATGAACGTATGGCTCTGTTTTTAATAAGTTCCAGAACTTTTCGGCTCCTCTTCTAGCAAGCGTATGTTCAATATCAATGGACCCTCTTAGCCCAATGACTTTTTCTGCAGAATATGGACGTTCAATTCCTTTCCAACGCTCATCGCTTTTCCAGTTCTCTTCAAGGTTTTTTACACGAATGTCTTTCATTCTTTATACCCCCTAATGAATTTAAAATTCTATATTCATAAAAATATAAAACGCAGCAGTTAGAATATGTCTGTTTCATGATGAAGTAAATTAGCAGCTTGCCATAATGTTAGCAAGAACGTAGATGAAATAAGTAAGTAGTTGAAGGACATGTAGTAAGACTTAGCTGAGGTGAATATACGCTGAGAATTTTGACTGCTATCTTTTCAATCACAAATAACTATTCCTCCCTATTGTTATAAAACAGTTTTTATTTTACATACGTTATTATATAACAGTACTTTCGAAAATGAAACCTCCTTTTAGAATTTTTTTCCTACTCGCAAGGAGGCTTTTCTATTAATACCTACGTATAAAAGGCTTCATATATCCTTTACTTTTTCTTATATCACTTATTCATTTCTTTCATACTTCTCAACAAATGAAATTCTTTCCAGTATTGTTGGGTGACCATATCGGAAAATCTTCACTAAATACGGCGGATTTACCTGAGATAGTCCTGATTTCGTTAAGTCCTGAAACGTTTTAATAGCAGCTTGCTTATCTCCTGTTAGGTCCATAGCGTACGTGTCAGATTGAAGTTCATGATGACGCGACTGCATATTTGTTAACGGACTCACAGCAAATGTAAGAATAGAAAAAATAAGTAGAATAAGCGGTAAAGAATTTAAATCACTAAGAGAAGTAATTTTTAATGCTTTTCCCCATCTCTTAATCACAAAGCTGGCTAAATGTTTCGTTAGCCATAAGCCTACGATCGATAAAACTAATGCTGAAGCAATCCCCACATAAATATGTTTCTTTACATAATGACCCATTTCATGCGCCATGATAAACAAAATTTCACGTTCCGTTAATTTATTAAGAGTAGTATCCCATAACACAATTCTTGAATTAGAACCTATTCCCGTCACATATGCATTAAGGGAGTTCGTTTTTTCAGACATGTTTACTTCATATACATGCTTAGCAGGTATATGAGCTTCGTCTGCTAAATGCAAAATTTTCGTTTCCAGCTCTTTATTCTTTAATGGATAAAAATCGTTATATAACGGATCGATAACCACTGGTTGAATAAACGTCAAAAATAGCGTAAATGGAATAGATACTAGCCACGCATACAGCCACCATCTTTTTGAAAACTTACGAATGAATGCATATAACACAGCAATCACTAAAAACATGGTGGCATAGTTCACCCAAAAATCTGTAAAAAGATCCTTCATCCATCCCTGGAAAGGTTGCGTCGTAATATGATAAGCCTTTGAAAGCTTATAGCTAATCCAGTCCATAGGAAAAGAATAGATCAGCAGCAGAACGGATAACCAAAATACATAAATAGCAGTTTGGAGAAGACTGAAACGGCTGACATCTTTAGACCACTTATTAACTTTCTTAGACACACCTAACACTAAAATTAAAATAAACCCTAGCCACTCATATGGAATTCGGATAAAAAAGAGCGCATCTCTAATTTTTGAATATTTTTCGGTTAACATAAGTTCTCGTGTATTCATAAACGTAGCCGGGTCTACGCTGGTGCCTTTTAATGATTGTGGAATAGAGGTATCGCTTATATAGAATAAATACACCCAAATACACGCTCCATACACAAGAAAAACTCCGATGGACCACCAAACAATTTTTTTCACGCATTCCCCTCCTTTTGTACAAACAGTATGCCGTTATTACTATTGTAGGTTTTTTTTCGAAATTTAGAACAAGCGTTTATGGATGTGCTATAAGAAATGTAATTTGAGGCGAGGAAATCATAGAAAAATGAAAAATAGAGTTTAGACAAAAGAATAAACTCCGTTTACAAACAAAAAAAGCAGTTTGCATATGCAAACTGCTTTTAAGATGACCCGTACGGGATTCGAACCCGTGTTACCGCCGTGAAAGGGCGGTGTCTTAACCGCTTGACCAACGGGCCAGTATGGCTCCACAGGTAGGACTCGAACCTACGACCGATCGGTTAACAGCCGATAGCTCTACCACTGAGCTACTGTGGAATATGGTGGGCCTAAGTGGACTCGAACCACCGACCTCACGCTTATCA